>CAZOGU010000038.1:0-30480 GCA_964579625.1 uncultured Pseudobdellovibrionaceae bacterium | reverse complement strand
GAAAATATTAATAGAAGGATGCAACTTTAGCGTTGTAATCTTTCATTGGAGTTTAAGTATGAAATCGTTAATTTTAATTCTTGTTTCTTTTGTTTCGCTCACTGCGAGTGCCAATAGCAAAGTAGAAGCGCAAACAGCAGTAGGCATTCTGTTGGATTTTCCAGGAGTCAGCATTGCCTGTATCTATAAAGATGCGGCTTATGGATTCTTGTGGGATGAAGATTCACGAAGCGTGGTGACTGTCACTTCTGTTCCAGCTAAAAATTTTGGTGGTAGTCAAACTATAATACTTGATACTTTGCCAGGAAAAGTACGAATCGCGATTCCTGAGTCTAAAGAAGCCATCAATAGTGATCTAATTGTTATAAACGACGCGCAAGGAAATCCGATTGCTTTAACTTATGCATCGATGGGAAAAATTGATAAAATTCAATGCGCTTATCGTGCGGATGATGTGTTGTATTCAAAGATTCTACAATTCGAATCTTCTGGCACATTGGTTTTAGAGTAAATCAAAGTGGAGAAAACTGAGGCATGGGGTCGTTGAACCCATTGCCTTGGACGCGGAAGGCGTAACGTTGGCCTTCGCTGTTGGATGTGCCGAATTTGCCAAGATACGATTGGATAGCGCCAGCGGCGCCGCCGAGTTTGGCTTCCATGGACTTCTTTAAATTAAGATCTATCGCGAGATTATAAAAACTCACATTTGGTGTTCCACCCGGGAAGATACGCAGTTCGATGTCGCCTGATATTTTTAGCGAAATCTCATCCTGACTTCCGCCAAGTTGTGTTTCTTTGAGGGAGAGTTTGCCGTTTTTAAGCTGGCCTTTTAAAACCACTTTGCGAAAGCTCAAAGCGGGGATCGACATCGGGCCAAAACTTGTGGGCAGATCAAACTGCGGAATCACCACCTGATCAACAAGCATCTCTAGATTGCCCTCAGGCTGTGTTTTCATCGATGGATCCAAATCCAAATTAGCCTTCAAGTTGCCTTGGCCGGCTGGTGCGACAGGCCATTGAGGACCTAAACTTTTTGCTAACAGTTTAAGATCAAATCCTTCGTAGTCGAGATCGAGTTCTAACGCCTCTGGGTCTTTGATTTTGGAGCTAGAGCTTGTATCGGCCTCTAAGTTTCCGCCAAACAAGCCTTCGGCCGAAACGGTTGCAAAAGGTTTTAGTTTCTTTGTAAAAGCAAACTGAATCATCGCCAGGATCGAAGGCGCCACCTTAAATTGCTGCACTTCGATCTGTTCAAGCATGGGGCTTTCGATCACCGCTTGCTCCATCACCACGGCGGGGCGAGGAAAAAAAGACAACTCCATGGTTTCGAATTCCAAATATATAAGGCCACTCGCATTGGTCTCAGAGACCACCTTTTCGCCCAGCTCTGTCAGGGGAAAAAAGACGACGAAAAATAAAATGCAAAATGCAAAAAACAAAAAGATTTTCATTTTGTGAAACAGAAAAACCGTTTTTATAAAATCGATCACCGGTTGCATTGTTATCTCTTCTTTTTGGGTGGCGCGGAGTCATCTTTCATGGGCAAAGACAAGGAGCTCATCGTGAACTTCACGTTGTAGTAGTGGGGATCTTCTTTGTCTGCTTGCACATCCACTCCCGCCAGTTTTGTGTTGGGATGAAGGGCAGAGAGTTTTTGGCTAAGGTTCACAATTTGTCGAAGATTGAGTTTTTTCACTTCAAACGAAAGCCCCGCTTGTTGGATTGCGCCCGGAACAAGTTTGCTCGCCAAAGGCTTATTCACAGGGACAAAGGGGCCTTTTTGAGATTCGATAATCTGTGCACCGGTCATATGCGTTTCGATCAAGGCCTTCATCTCTTCGAAGTCGGGACCTTTAAACTCATCGGCGCGAATCACGGGATGACGAGCGGTGCGAAAGAGATCGCGGATCAGACGGCGATTGACATGGAAGTTGTCTTCATAGGTCTGCGAAGACGTTACAAAAGCTTCGGGAATCATATATACAAAAAACACCGCAAAAAAAACAAGTCCGGCGACAATCAGTTTTTGCATCGCTGGATTAAAATTATTAAAGCGCTCCATCATTTGGATATAGAGTGAGCTTTCCTGAACGCGAGATAAAAATTGCTGCAGAGACTCTTTGAGTTTTTCTTTGAGATCTGAAAACATCAGAGAGTTCCCTTCATCGTAAAGCTAAAGGCAAAAGGCACGCCGGTGCCGTCGGTAACGGTCGGATTGCTTGTGCGAACTTTATTGTTGATCGACATCGACTCGAGTTTTTTACGAATCATATCCACGGTGTTTTTTTGTTCGGCGATGCCCTCCAATTGCACTTGCGAATTGGTGACGCTGATTTTGCGAATATCGTAGGTATTTTTTTTGTTGGATGGCAGGGTGGTGCTGAGAATATTGACGACCTTCATCGATGGTTCAATGTCTTGGACTTTAGAAAAAATCTTCGCATTTTTAACTTTTTCTTTTTCCTGAAGAATATAGCGCTCAATGCGTTCTGGTGTGGCCTGAGCCCCTTTCAGTCCGGCAATCGTTCCCGCATGCTTCTGCAATTCCAAATACGTGGAATCGTCAAGCGTCACTGCGATTTGTTCGCGCACAAAACCGTATCCCGTGTAAAGCACATAACCAATCGCTACGAGGGTCAGAGCGTGTCCCCATTTGCTCCAGGTCTTTTCCCAAAAATGATTTCTCTTAGCGCTTTCGCCCTGACGAAGGTTGATGGGCGGATTTTTTGGACGTTTGAGCCCTTCCAGTGCCAAACCGATGGCAATCGGCAACTGTTCCGAAAGGTGACTCACGCTTTGCACTTGTCGAGAAAGAATAATATCGCCAATCAAATTTTCCGAATTGAACGGGATGCCAATGTTTTTCGTCAGATGGGCATTGATGTTTTCGATGCGCGCCATGGGGCCTAAAATTTGCGCAAAACCAATCGGAGCCTGAAAACGATCTTGGCAGTCGATCAAAGTGAGACGAATCTGCTGGGCTAAATCGTTGAGCGTTTTTTCGATCACGCCCGACAAACGAATGTCTTGCGCCGACGCACCGGCCATCACCATCAACACACGCATCTGATCGGGGATCAGACTCGCAGCTTGATCGTACGGATAGTTAAATGTCTTCATCAGCTCGAGAATCAAATTTCTTTCACCCCACGAGAGGCTGCGCGTCCACACCAATTGTCTTTCCTGAAAAAGACAAACCAAAGTGTGATCGTGGCGAATAAAAATTCGCATGGTGAGAGGATTTGGAATCGCTTCGGGAGCGCTTTGTAAAAGCGAACCATTTTGCCAATCTTCGATCAGGTTTGCAAAGGCTGCGCCTTCGGCGCTGATCAGATCAGGATCAATGTTTACACGCGCAAGGAGATCGACCAAATTTGCGACCTCTTTGTGTGGACTTGCAAAGGCGAGCACAGACGTTTCGTTAGCGTTTTGTGCCACCCATTTGGCATCAAAGTAAGATTCATCACTGCCAAACGGAAGCTCTTCATCCAACTCAAACGGCAAACTTTTTAAAATATCCGTTCGACGACTGAAGGGAAACGACAGGTTGCGAATACTCACCAGTTTTTGAGCCATGCCAACAACCACTGGTTTGTTTTCTAAATCAAAATTGTCTTTAAAAAATTTAAGACCTTGCAGAAGATCCAATTCCCAGTTGTCTTGGTCGTTGGGATTGAGTGGATAAAACTCCGCGCGAGTGACTTCGTACCCAGCACGATCGACAGAAACCTCTGCCAACGCAGCACCATTTAAACCGATATCTATTCCTATGGCCTTCATATCAATAGATTTTACTGGAACAAAAGCCCAGGTTCAAACCTTAATCACTAGATGGGCCAGTCCATCCACAGACGAGTGCGTTGGTTGATTTTGGGTTATTTGATATCTTGGAAGATGACGTAAGGGGGGCCTTGTGGGAGTGGGGCGCCTGCACCTTGGTCGGGGTCTTTTTTGGCGTTCGTTTGTTCTGTTTGGATGCATTTCTTTTTTTCGTCATTGGCGTCGGGTTTGTCTTGGCAAATACAGGCGTAGAGATCTTGATCCTTTAAACCCATGCACCGTTGGTCTATGGAGGAGTCGTTGATGTTCTTTTTTAAACGGGCTTGGACTTTTTGAAAGTCGTAAACGACAGAGGTGATTTCGCGAGTCACATTTCCAACCAAGCCAATGCAGCTGATACGGAAATTGATTTCGAAATCAAAATAAAGCGGGACTTTGTCTTCATTAAAATTAGCAGTATTCACGCCAAAGCCGCCGATAAAGGAAAAGAAATCTTGATCGTCTTTAAATGGCCCCCCCAAATTCACATCACTGCGACGTTTGATGATCTCGTCAGCCACCTTGTCGGTGATGGCGGGGTCGAGCGCCATGAGCAACGTTTTGTCGGCGTAGTTCACATTGATTCCTTTGCCGCCAAAGACGGTGAGGTTGGGAGCGAGGACATCGTAGATTTCGTCTTCCATTCCTTTGATCATGTGCAATTCGTCGACAGTTTTAAGAGGCTGATTGGGCGGAATGTAGATATTGCGCATTTCCGTATAATACGAGCCTTCGTCACCACCCATCAAACTTGTTTTGTCGGCATCGATCCAATCGGTGATGTGGTTGAGAAGATCTTCGAAGCGGTAGTTGTAGAACTTTTTGGACCAATCATTCTGCTCGCGAAGTTTGGATTGAAACAGATCCAAAATTTGAAGTCTTGTTTTTTCGCGGATGCCTTTTGAGGGGGACGCGAGATCGTTGATGTCGATCTTGGCGCTTTCGCTGGAAATTTGTGAGCTGAATTTATGTTTAAAAGAACTTTGGTTGTTGGCTTTTTTAATATCATCTTGATTGGCTATCGAAGTGTCAGTCGGTGCGACGAGGGGCCACGATAGCGGAAACTGCCAAATGATATCAAGCATTGAGGTGTCGGGAAGATTTTTTCCGAGACTGCGCGTGGCCTGTTGATAACTTTTGATTCGTAGCAAACTGATTTCGTTGCACGCTTTGGCGGCGTAATACGCCTGAACGCGTTTGATCGTATTGATGGAGCCTTGATATTCAACCACAGTGTCTTTGGAAATCTCAAGAGCAATAAACATGAGAAGACTCATCAAAAAGACGGAGAATAAAATGGCTGAACCTTTTTGATTTCGTAAAAGGGATGGAAACATCATGGACCGCCTCCGGCCCCAGGATCAACCGGCACGACGCCTGGCTGCTGACCTGCAGTCCCCGCAGGAGCAAATCGTCTCGCAGGGTCGATATTGTTTGGAAAACGAACTGAAGCAATAATTGTCTGCGAAAATTTTCCAATCGCTTTGTTTTCTTTATCATGCACCTGCAAGGTGATTTTGACCATACTTGGAAACATATTTTTTGTATTGGGTGTGCCATTGTTGTCGGACACCCACTCTCTTTTCCACTCTTTGTCGTTAGGATCTTCGCTCAGATATTCAAATTTAAATTCACTCACATGTTCTACCAGAGGAGTGGCGGGGCCACCGCGCGTGACATCATTATCAATCTGGGTGGAGGAGCGTCGCCACAGACAACGACTTGTTTTCTCTGTCACACGGGATTTGCAGTCGGCAAGGTAGTAGCCCACTTCGACCTGGTTGCTCTCTTGAGCGTTGGCCACCGTTCGCTGATGATTGAGCGTTGTAAAATGAAGTTGTTCTTCTTTGCCAATAAATTGGGTCAGTCGTTCGGGAGGAGGGGGAAGAACAGGAGCCTCGGGATCATTGGAGGCGGGTTGCCCTTGTTTTTGACGATCTTGAATTTGTTGCGCAATCACCTGTCGATCGAGTTCATAAAGAGCGTACTGATAGTGAAAGGCTCGTTCAATGTCGGTCGCAATCACTCTCAGAGAATCAAACACCACTGTTTCTGTTTTAAGGCGGGCATCGATTTTGGTTTTGTTAAGGAGCGCCCCTTTAATGGCGCGCGAGGAGATCAATGCCATCACAGCTAAAATTCCAAGGACAATCAGAGTTTCTAAGAGCGAAAACCCGCGAGAATTTTTTAACGGCTGAACTGAGGAGGATTTAATTTGTGCCTGAGCCATCGTCCCCTCCTGCCGCGCCGTCAGAACCACCAGCTCCCGATGGATCAGCCGTGCCAGGCCCGCCGCCGCCCATGCTCGGCATCGGTAGAGTTTGTGAGTAATCGATAAGGAATGTGGAAGCCGAAAACTGCACGGTGTTTTTCTTTTGTTTGTAAACAACAGTGACGGTGAGTTCTTTGACAGATTGATTAAAAAAATCCGTCATCTGTTCGATGACCATTGCGAGCATGGGGTTTGCGTTTTGTTGCTGTTGCGCCAAGATGGGGGTGAGATCGGGGAGTTCAAACTTTTTCGAAACCATTTTCCAGGTGTAGTCTTTGTACTCTGTGCTGATATCGTTAAAATCCCCTTCGTCCTCTTCGGGAAGCAGGGTGATCTCGTTTTTGTATTTTCTTTCGAGTTCAGCCACTTTTAAATCAAGAAGAGAAGCCACTTGATAGTTCATTTTCATTTTTTTCATTCGCAAATGGCTCGTGGACCAGGCCATGGAGACCACAAGCAAAGCCCCCGCAATGACCGAAAGGGCCACAAGTACTTCGATCAAAGAAAATCCACGTTGTGAGGACAAAGACTTCATACAAAAATTATAGCCTCAGGTTGACGAGGAAGTCCACGCCATCCTCACTGACCTGTAAATGACTACTGCGGTTGTTGCAATTCGTTCAATTTTTTTTCTTTGGTGATTAAATCCACTCGCCCCGTGAGCGGGTGAATGGCCAGGGACCAATTCATCTGCTTGCCATCGGTTAAATGGATGACGGCCTCTTCGACTCGGCCTTCTGGGAAAAAGTGAATAAAGACTCGTCCGGTGGTGTACTCTTTTTTTTGCGCGGCGATTTCGACACTTTTAAACTGCAATCCTTCGGGAAGGGGCTGTGGTCCCTCTTTTGAGATTTCGCGATCCACATCAAAACCTGTGGGATCTTTCTCGCCTTCTTTCAGATTTTGTTTTCGGCGGCGCAATTCGTCTTCATCGTAAATAACCAAATAGTTTTTACCTGTGGATTCGACCCAGTAGGTTTGTTTTTCTGAAGTGCTTTCGGGTAAATTGATCACCAAGCGGTAAGTGGCGTTCCGCATGCGCGCTTTATTGCGTAAATCGCGAATCTGCGCCGAAAAAATACGCACATCGCGACGAATTTTTCGGTTATCTTTACCAATCCTTTGACTAAGAAGAGCCACCGTCAGACCGGCGATGGCAAGGACAATGAGGATCTCGATCAAACTAAAACCGCGAGAGTTTTTGTGCACAAGACCCCACTGAAGGCTTATTTCATGTTTTTGCTAGAAATATCGGCGTCGATGCCTTCGCCACCTGGGCGTTTGTTTTTACCAAAGCTGATAATTTCGAAGTCAACGCCATCGGATTCATAGCCAAATTTGTTTTTCCAAGCATCTTTGGGTTCTTCCTTGGCATAAGGTGCTGGGCCCCAAGATTCACAGCCGGGATCACCACTTGGTTTTTTTACAAGTGCAGTGAGTCCTTGCTCTGTTGTTGGATAAGATCCGCAATCATTATTAAAAAGCTCCAACTGATCCATTACTGCACGCATAATAATTTCGGTTTGTTTTTTATTGGCGTTCTGTTGAGCTCCACCCACTCGACTTGCGATCAAGGCCACAATTCCACCAACCAGTGCCAACACAATCAGGATTTCGATCAAAGAAAAACCTTTATTGTTCAATGCAAAACTTTGTTTTTTCACAGTTTCTCCTTCGCTTATTACAACGATATAACAAGAATTATAATTACTGTACAGTATTCAACATGTCCATCATCGGGACAAGCACGGAGATCACGATAAAGCCAATGACACCCCCCATTAGAACGGTCATGATGGGGTTGAGAACAGAGGTGAGGCCATCGACTTTGTTCTTCACCTGAAAATCATAAGTCTCGGCCACTTGATTGAGCATTCTTTCTAGCTCTCCTGTTTTTTCGCCAATGCTCACCATGTGAATCACAATCGGCGGAAACTGTTCTGACTTTTTAAGTGGACCCGCAATGGATTCCCCTTCGCGAATATTGTCGCGAGCATCGTCAATCGCTCGTGCTAAGACGGCATTATCGACAACATTGCGAACAATGTCGAGGGCATTGAGCATGGGAACTCCGCCAGACAGCAATGTAGAGAGTGTGCGTGTGAATCGCGAGACCGCAATCATTCGTGCAATTTTACCTACGATGGGCAAGTGAAGAAGAATGCGATCCCAAACCGGACGGCCGGTTGCGGAGCTTTTCCAGATAAAAAAGAAAGCGGTACCGCCCACCATGCAGATAATAATCAGGTACCAGTAGTTCACCATAAAATCACTGATATCAATAACGGCCTCGGTGTACCACGGAATTTCCACGCCCTGATCGATCAGAATGGTGGTGATGGTCGGAAGAATGTAAACAAACATCCCCATCAAAATGGCGATCATCGCAATGATGGTGATCATGGGTTGCATCAAAGCTGATTGCACGCGCGCGCGAAGCTCCGAGCGAGCCTCGGTGAATTCTGCCAAGCGCAAGAGAATCACATCAAGAGAGCCCGACATTTCTCCAGCGCCCACCATGGAGACAAACACGTTATCAAACACCTTGGGGTACTTGATCATGGCTTTTTGCAAAGTACTTCCCTCATTGACCTGATTGCGACAATCGGCGAGCACTTCTTTTAGATAGAGGTTTTCCATCTGATCCGAAACGGCGCTTAAACAATCGACTAGTGGAATGTTGGCTTTAACCAGGGAAGAGAGCTGGCGAGTCATGTTGGATACATCGTCCACGCTGACATTGCCCGAGGAAAGGGTGCTAGAGCTTTTCTTTTTTTGCTGCGCTTTCATCTTATCGTTGAGGATCATCACATAGATGCCCTCTTTTTTTAATTTAAGACGGGCATTGCGCTGATTATCGGCGTCGATAATTCCTTTGATATTTTTACCGGCGCGGTTGACGCCTTTGTACTCATAAACAGGCATAAAAAAACCTCACGGTTTTACAAATCAGTTTGTGTGTTGGAGAGAACTTCTTCGATCGTCGTAATTCCATTCATCACCTTTTCGATTCCATGATCGCGGAAGGTCTTCATGCCTTGCTCGACGGCTTTCTTTTTAATCGCGCTGGAATCTTTTCGCTGCATAACCATTGTACGAATTTCTTCGCTGACGATCAATAATTCTTGGATCAGTGTTCGTCCCAGATAGCCTTTATAATTGCATTTATCACAACCCACGGCTTTATGGATGCGTCCACGACGCGCCACTTCGAGTGGCATTTCGAGATTGGCGGCATCGGCTTCGCTCGGAGCATGAGGTTGTTTGCAATGAGGGCAAAGAACGCGCACGAGACGTTGTGAGATCACGCCGAGGAGAGAGGTGGCAATCAAGAAGGGTTCGCACCCAATATCTGTCATCCGCGGGAAGGCACCAGCGGCATCGTTGGTGTGAATCGTCGAGAGCACCAAGTGACCTGTGAGAGACGAGTTAATGGCAATCTCCGCCGTTTCTAAATCGCGAATCTCCCCGATCATAATGATGTCTGGATCTTGACGAAGAATGGCGCGCAGTCCACTCGCAAAAGTGAGGCCGATCTTCGAATTCACCTGAATCTGTCCAATGCCGGGAATTCGCTGTTCCACCGGATCTTCCACCGTGATGATGTTAGACTCAATCGAGTTGAGGCGTTGAAGGCACGCATAAAGCGTTGTCGACTTACCGCTACCGGTTGGACCCGTGACAAGAATAATTCCGTAGGTTCTATGAATCAGATCTTCGAGTTGGCGCATGCTGCTTTCGGAAAATCCGAGCTGTTCGAGAGAGAGAATGACGTTCGAGCGATCCTGAAGACGCATGACCAGGCGCTCGCCAAAAGATGTTGGTACTGAGTTCAAACGCACATCGATGTCTTTGCCACCGATGCGAAGCGGAATTCGACCATCTTGCGGTAAACGTTTTTCGGCGATGTTAAGATTTCCCATCACCTTGATCCGCGAGGTGATGGCGTTCTGGAGTTTTTTAGGTGGTTTGTAGATGTCGTACAAAATTCCATCGATACGAAAGCGCACAACCATTTCTTTTTCGTAGGGCTCAATATGAATATCCGAAGCTTTCTCTTTAACGGCGCGAGAGAGGAGGGTGTTTACGAGCTTAATAACAGGCGCTTCATCATCGGACTCCAGAAGATCCACGATGGATTCATCAAGATCGGTATCGCCGCCTTCGATTTCTTCAAGACCATCCAAAGCGGCTGTGCCTTTTTCGTAGATGCGGTTGATGGCATCGAGCAGGCGCGTTTTTGTGGTCATTAAAGGAATCACATCTTTTTTAAAAATGGTGCGAATATCGTCAAAAGCCACAAAGTTAAGAGGATTTGTGGTGTAAACGAAAATATTATTTTTATCCTCACGAGCAGGAAGAACCTCTTTGCTCTTGGCGTAATTGATTGGAATGTTGCGAATCATATCCATGGGGATATCGTTAAACGGAATGTCTTTCACAAACTGAAATCCAAGCTTTTTGCAAAACTGTGCAAGAACCTCTTCGGCACTGGTTTCTTTGGTGAGCGAGAGATAAGATTCGAGATTGATGGCTCCCTCCACCGGTGAGTCGAGCAAGGAGCGAATTTGCGATTCGCTCAGGGAAGTCACTTTGCCAAGAATATTTTCGTAGTTGACGTCCGTAGAGGCCATCAGTTCTCACTTTCCTCTTCGAGCGGAAGTGCGTCTTCCAGCTCTTCCACAGAGAGATCTTCCTCGCGCGCGGCGGGTGTTTCGGCGGGTGGGAGACCTTTGTCTTCAAGATTAAATTCGTCAGCAGCGTTGGCAAATTTTCCAATAGGTTCTAAAGCTTCGCCAAAAGGATCGCGACCGTTGAGAGTTCTTTTAACCCAGTTGATGCGATCGTCAAACTTATTTTTTGTCAGTTTACGATGATCCTGTGAATTACGAATAATTCGCGGAGATAAGAACACCATCAAGTTGGTTTTATTTCTTGTGATCGTGCGACCTTTAAAAAGCCATCCTAAAACAGGAATATCTCCAAGGAAAGGAACCTTTCTTTCATCGAGACTGTCTGTATCTTGAATAAGTCCACCCAGAACAGCCACATCACCACTTTTTAAAGTTAAATTTGTTTTCAGTGTCCGCTTTTTAATCCCTTGGGCTGCGGCGGCTAATTGTGCTGCTTTTGGGGTTTTATTACTAACATCGTTTGCCTTCTGTTCAATTTGCAGTGTGACCACATCTGAGTCAGGGCTAATAAACGGTTTTATTTTGAGTAAGATTGTTGCATCTTTAAATTGGACGTTCTGTTGTGAACCTCCAGCATTTGTGACGGTTGTGCTGGCCGCAACAGGAACTTCGTCGCCGACTTCAATAAAAGATTCTTCATTGTCCATAGCCATAATTTGTGGTGTGGAAAGAACATTCGTATTCAAGTTGGTTTTGAGTGCCTCAATAAAACCGAGAAGATTGGGGACAATAATTTGTTGCCCACCGAGTTTAATGGCGACTTTGTCACCACTGCCAAAACCAAAAATTCCGCCTTGTGCGCCGATATCAGTGAGTTTTTTAATATCTCCAGTGACATAACCTGATCGCGCAGCGGTATTTGCATCAGCATTGGCTGTATTTGTGTCCCCTTTAAATTTGAGAATGTTAACACTCCAAGCATCCGCTTTTTGGACGTCCATTTCGACAATATAAGCTTCGACGTAAACTTGATCTTTGGGTATGTCGATCTTTTCTAGGAGTGTGAGTACTGTGCTGTAATCTTGCTTGTTGGCCGTGATAATCAAGCTATTGGTGTTCTCATCAGCTTTGATAATCACATCACCACCAAAAAGATTTTGCTTTTGCTTGGGGGCTTGAAACGAAGCAGGGTTGTTCGGATCAGAGGCGGGGGTTGATGTTGCCTTCTTCTCTTGTTCTTGCGCAATTCCATTCAAAGTGTCAGCAATTTTTTTTGCTTCGCCATGTTTCACGTAATAAACATAGATCCCGCCGGCATCCGCAGGGTCTAGCGGGTAGTCGAGTTGACTGACGAGTTTTACAATGCGCGCAATCCCCTCGCTATTTCCTACCACGATGATCGAATTGGTGCGTTCGTCAGGTGTTACGAGAGAGAGTGATTCATTTTTTTCTTGAGTGCCAAAACGCGAGGCAGGACGGAAAGCGTTCTTCTTTTTGTCTTCTCCCTTGTTGATGATTTTATCTACGAGTTCAGCGATGTCCTTTGCTTTGGCATTTTTAATTGGAATGACTTGCAGACGCTCTTCAAAGCCAGGCTTATCAAGTTCCTCGAGAACTTGGGTGATTTTGCTCACGTTCGACCCTAAATCCGTTACGATCAAGGAGTTGGTTTTTTCGTAAGGGATCACCTGTCCGGCTTTTGACTTAATAATTTTTTCAAATGTTTTTGAGGCATCTTCTGCGCTCAAAAATTTAAGACGAATGATTTTTGTAATTAACTGGTCGCCATCAGGATAGTAAGCACCACCATAGATTTCCAAGGCGCCTGTTTTAGCGTCATCCATCTTTTGAATCTTTAAAAACTTTCCAGATGGCACGACCGTCATTCCGTTCATAGCTAGGGCTGATAAAAAAGTCTGCCACGCCTCGGCCACAGTGATTTTGCCGGGGGAAATGATCGTAATTTTTCCGTTGAGGTTTTGCTCAAAGATAAAACGTTTGCCAGTGAGACGGGCAATCGCGTTTACCACGTCTGCGATGGGTGCGTCTTTGTAATCAAAGCTTTCGACGGTGTCAGGAAAATTTTCGTTGTGAATATCCTCGGGCTGAGCATCCATAAAGGGAAGCTTCCCTTTGACTCCGGTCGGAGGAATATTGCTTGTACCTCCGGAGAGCGTTGGAGGTGCGGATGACGAATTATTACTGGGACTGTTAAAGCGGGTTGGCGCCCCAGAATTGCCATTGCCAAAACGGCTTCCGGGGCGGAAGCGCGAAGGCGGTTGCGAAGTGGCGCCACCGTTGTCGAATTGGTTTTCCATTTCTGGAGTTTCATCGCCGGGAGGAGGTACGGGCGCAGGAACTTCTTCAGCCTCTTCGAGAAGTTCGGCATCGTCTTCAAATTCAGGTTGTGCCTGAGATGTCGGCATTGAGAACGTCGTTAAAAATAAAACAATAACGATCAAAAACTTTCGCATCATGGCTGGGCCTCTCTGTTGGACTTGAGGCACACAGCTGTCGGACGTATGCCTTGATCTTCATTAAACCCTAAAAAAATAGAGAGCTTAAGCAGGAATTGACTGAATGAGCTTTAGCGCGTCCTAGGTCGAGTCGTCGTCGCGCTGTCGCCGTACTTTTTGCAATCTTTAATGGGCATAAGTCCATTCAGTCATCTATTTCCCGCACAAAGTCGAGATGACACGAAGAGGTGGTCCCCTTTTGCAATTCTTTTGTTAGTCTGAACACAAGGGCCTGTTGACGTTTTATCTAGCTTTTATTCAATCCTACTTGAATTGAATCGAGGCGCGAGGAGGAAACGCTAGCAAAGCGCTAACGCGACGACGAGTAACGAAGAGTCAATTCAAGTAGGATTGAATAAAAGCTAGATAAAACGTCAATAGGCCCTAACAATTGATCTCTTTAAGGAGTCCATGAAAATACCGTTGGTTTCAAATTTAATCGCAAAATGGCGCTCCGGTGATCGTCCTCCCTTTGAAAAGTTTTATATTTTGCTATTTATTTTATTTTGCGCGTACCTCGTTGGCGATTTGGGAACTCTGTATGTTCGTCAATACCTTTTGCCAACCACAGTGCCACCAAAAAAGATGACAGGCCTGCGCAATCGCACACCACGAGCCTATAATTACGCCGATATTATCAATAATAATATTTTTAACTCCGATGGAAAAATTCCACCATCGATCGCCGAACTCGAGGGGGGAATGACTCCAGATGGAGCCCCTCGTTTGAGCCAACTGCCGTTAGATCTGATCGGAACGATCGTACACGCTAATCCCGCACGTTCTTTGGCCACTATTAATATGCGCGGGCAAAACAAAGTGGAGCCTTTTGCCGTTGGACAGACGATAGGAAATTTAGCAGAAGTTAAAGAGATCCTTCGCGAGAAAGTGATTTTCCGCAATTTACAAACCCAGGGCCTTGAGTATATCGAAATCCCACATGAGGAAAAAATCGTTCTCTCCACAGAAAAAGGGCCAACCGCAGCGATCCCGCAACAAGAAAAAACAGAGTTCAAACTCAAGCGCGAAGAAATCAACAAGCAGTTAGAGCGCCTGCCAGAGTTATTACAACAAGCCCGAGTCGTTCCCGAGACAGGCCCTGATGGTCAGGTGAAGGGCTACTGCATGGTCGAAATGCAACCAGGAAGTCTCTATGAAAAGCTCGGCTTGCGCATCGGGGACTGCATTCGCGGCGTGAACGGCGAGCTCGTCAACAGCCCACAAAAAGCCATGCAGCTTTACCAGGAGCTCCGCAGCTCCAATAAAATCAATCTCGACATCGACCGCGGCGGTCGAAATATTCCACTCAATTACGATGTAGAGTAGAGTTACAGCTGGATCTATTTCTTGAGAGCGGAATTTCACTCTGACGGACGGTAGTAGTAGCAGCATCAGAATCAGCATCAGATACAGTTTTAGTTCGGTTTGTAGTTTGTATTGGATCGACTTATGCAATCAGAAGATCAAATAGGAGCAATCTTATTCACACTAAGCAGAAAAACATCTCAAAAAACTGAACTGAAACGGGATCTGATACAGCGACTGCTGCTAATCACTGAGATTGCCATCAAGTCGAAAGCGGCCCATTCAGCAATTCCTTGCCAAACTTCTCGATCTTAAATTCTCCCATGCCGTAAACTTGTGACAGTTCATCCATCGTGGTTGGATGTCTTCGTGAAAGGTCGCGCAGGGTTTTATCGCTAAAGATAATAAAGGCCGGTGTATCAAGCTCTTTGGCTTTGTCTTTGCGCCAGAGCTTGAGGATTTCGAAAACGCGCTGCT
Organism: uncultured Pseudobdellovibrionaceae bacterium; assembly: GCA_964579625.1. Taxonomy (GTDB): domain Bacteria; phylum Bdellovibrionota; class Bdellovibrionia; order Bdellovibrionales; family JAGQZY01; genus JANPLN01. Next base: position 15,457 of record CAZOGU010000038.1, on the reverse strand, counting down.
GATCTTGATTCAATTCGATCATATCTTGCACTGGTTTTTTTGTTCGACTCTTCGGTTTCACCAAAGACTGCAAAGCCGCCACGACTGTTGGCTTGTGCGGCTTTTGGATCCGCAAAGAAGAGCGCGAATCACAGACATCACAATGACCGCAACGTTCGATACGTTGTGCATCTTGGTAATAGGTTAAAATTTCTGCATGTCGACACTCGCTGCTTTCCGCATAGTTGACAAGATTATCCAATGCGCGCCATCGCGAGCTTTGTACAGAAGCAGGAGCCTTTGAGCTTTGAATAAAAAACGATTGAAGACCTTTGTCTTTTTTTGCGTAAAGCAACAAACACGTAGACATTTTTCCGTCACGTCCAGCGCGGCCCATCTCTTGATAGAGGGAGTCGATATTTGCAGGCATTTGAAAGTGAACCACCAAACGTACATCAGGGTGATCAATTCCCATTCCAAAAGCATTGGTCGCGAGTAAAATTCGCGTCACGCCTTTGGAGTAAGCTTCTTGCTTTTTTTGGCGAACGTCGCCACTCATGCCGGCGTGATAAAAATCCACTCCCGAAAAAGTGTGAGAGAGATAGTCCGCAAGCTCTTCGGTTTTATTGCGTGTTCCACAATAAACCAGCACACGCCCTTCAGAATTCTGTTCCAACGCCTTCTTGAGGAGAGCCAACTTCTCTCCATCGTCCGCGCAGTTTTCCACTTGGTAATAAAGATTGGAGCGATAAAATCCGTGAACGTGACGCGAGGGTGATTGCAGATGGAGTTGCTTCGCAATGTCCTTGATCACAAACGGCGTGGCCGACGCTGTCAATGCCAGCATCGGAACATCAGGGCGAAGCTCCTTGAGTTTATGCAAAAGAGCATACTCTTCGCGAAAGTCATGTCCCCAAACCGAAACACAGTGGGCTTCATCAATCGCGAAAAGGGCCACAGGTGTTTTTTGCACCCAACGCAAAAAAGTGTCCTTCTGAACGCGCTCGGGAGAAAGATAAAGAACAAAAGCGCCCCCGCGATGCAAACGCTGAAAGACATCTCGCTTTTGCGCTTCACTTTGATCTGAATGGATACACCCCGCAGGAATTCCCATGCGGGTGAGTCCCTCGACTTGATCATTCATCAATGCAATCAGCGGCGACACCACAATCACAAGTTGGTTTTTAGAAACGGCGGGATACTGATAGCAGAGCGACTTTCCGCCGCCCGTTGGCAAAACAGCAATGGTGTCCTTACCATTGAGGACAGAGAGGATGATCTCTTTTTGTCCATTACGAAACGACGTCATATGAAAGTGGTTAAAGAGGGTTTCTTCCATGGAGTCTGTTTGAAGTTCTGTTTTGATCATGAGGAGTTAGCCTATCAAACCTGAAACCAAGGTAAAGTAGCATTTAGTAGGTTTGACCCATAAAAAGACGAATTTCCTCCGGTCAGGCAGAATGACGGATTTCGCCCATTGCTTAAGCATGCTGCGCCTCCGCTCTAAAAATATTACCTATCATTTTGTAAATTATCTGGATTCCAAATTGGTACCACCTCCTATATCTATGTGTTCGGGTCATAGGGAACAAATTGAGCGAGAGCTCAAGCTCTGTCGGGAAACAGAGTTTTTAAAGGGGGATTAAGAATGAATACGGTTCTTGTTTTTACAGGGCGTAGTGGGGTGGATTCTGAAGACTTTAGGCAGCAATTGCTGCGTGTGCCAGAGGTGTCGACGGTCTTAAAGTCGGCGCAGATGTCGCTAGAACAAAGGGGGATGATATCAAAAGATCTAGTGTCCTTTATCCAAAGCGATTCCAATGAGTATTTATCTGGGGGTTTGTGGCGCGAGTTTTCTGCTCAATTGATTCAGATTGGTCTCTTTAAACGTTATCAAAAACTTTCTTACCGTCCTCAGTTTATTATTGGTGATGCCGGTGAATGCTCAGCAACGGCTGTGTGTTTGGGGCAGATGACTCTGGGAGAGCTTGTCGACAATTTTATCAATCAGCTCGAAAAGCGATCCGTCGAAGAGCAATCCTCTGAATTTCTCGTTGGACATCGCCTGGAAACCGCCAAAGTTTACGAACTGAGTGATGAAGGCTATGTTGTTACCTCCGAGGGAAAAGAAACTTGGAGTCTGCTTGAGGGCATTTGCAAAGACCACCTCGTGGATCAGGTCATCACGCTGGGAACCACGTCGACGACGTCCTTCAACCAAGATTTGGGTGTTGTAGAATCGGTGGTGGTGGATCCACTTTTAAGTTGGATCGTGCCACACCTCAAAAGAACATTCAGCGTGGTCAGTTCCACAGCCGCAGCGGCCGCTGTTTGATTTTTATAAATGTACAAAATTAAAGTCCGGTGCCGTGGAAAACGGATTGGGCTTTAAAAATCCAGGCAAGTCTTCTTCCGGCGCCAAGACCGAATAAAATCCATAGGGAACTTTGGTGGCAATGAAAGTCTGTGGTGCCCGGGTGATAAAGTCACCAAAGTAGTTGGTGTGGACCAAAAGTTCTCCACGCTGACTTTCCAAATAAGCTTGGCATAATAAAGAGTAAAAAACTTCGTGATTATCCGCGGAGCAATGAGTGAGAAATTTGAGTTCAAAGGGTTCTCCAACCTGTGGCATGGGTTGCGACAGTCTTAAAAAAGACGACATCTTGCTCGATTGATAAAGCAAAAGACCGCTGCCATGGTAGTTTTTGGCAATCACTTGTTGAGTTTTGCGATTGTTCCAAGGGGCCACACAGCCGACAATGTTTCCTTTAAAATTTCGTGCGATTAAAAAATCATTCAGTGTAAAGTCGGGCCAGGTTTTAAACTTTTGTTCGAGTACCTCTGATGTCGCATTAAAATAAAGTCGACTTCCAATCTTTTTTTGCATCATGTAGTCGCACAACTCATCCAGATCTTTAGGGCGAGCATGACTCACTTTGATTGTTGGCATGGCCACCGGCGACCAGGGCCAGCGTCCAAGAAAAAAAATAAGATTCACTTTTCGATACAGATAATAGTGGGGAAGTTGACGGCGAATTTTTCGCGGTCTGAGAAGAGCGTTGTAGGCCTGATTTTCGTACTGCTCAATCGCCGTAAAAACATAGCGGCAGTTTTTTTCGGCCAACTTTTGATAGAGATAAGGAATAAAGTGATGAGCCCATTGCTGAATGGCCAATCTTTGCGGCGCAATTCGCAAGTCGCAAAGAAAGCCCACCGTCTGTTCTTGGCGATTGAAATAAGCTCGTTGATAACAAATGGTCGCGGCGCCGAGGAGAGTGCCATCGTCTTCCATCAGGAGGACAGTGGAAAAGTCGTCACCAAAAAGTCGGTAATGATTAAAAAAACTTCCCGGACGGCGAATGGAGTAATCCACATGACCATGAACCACTTGCTCTTCAAAAAAAGCTCGCAGAATCGGTGAGTGTTTTTCTTCCGCTTCGACCAGTCTGACCATAAGTTATGTTTTTTTCCAGGTGACTTCAGCCACGCCCAGTTGATGATTAAAATAACGAGCGAGAACAAAGAAGTAGTCGTTAAGACGGTTGAGATAAGGGATCAAGCTTTCGGGAATTGTTTCGGTTTCGGCCAAAGTGCAACAAATTCGTTCGGCGCGACGACAAACGGTGCGAGCCACATGTGTTTGGCTCGAGAGAAGATGACCGCCGGGTAAAATAAATTCTTTGAGTGGCGGGAGCGTTTGTGTGAGCGCATCGATTTCTTTTTCGATGTTGAGAATATGATCTTTGGTAATCCCAGGCAGTTGATTTGATAATTTTTCATCGGGGCAGGCGAGCTGGCTTCCTAAATTGAATAAATGATTTTGTGTCAGCGTTAAAAAGCGCGACACGCCATCAAAACCATGGCTCTGGAGATGACTTAATAGGACTCCAAGCACCGAATTGAGTTCGTCGACAGTGCCATAACAATCGAGACGCAAATGACTTTTTGGAACCCGCTCTCCGTTGACGAGGCTGGTTGTTCCTTGGTCGCCTGTTTTGGTATAGATTTTGGGTGAGTTCAAGGGATCTCCTCTTGCAACAACGCAAACAGTCACTCTATTATGAATGAAAACCTTGTTCGGAGGAAGCTTAAAATGGCCCCTTTTTTTGCCACTATTCCACATTCCGGCGAAATCATCCCGGCCGAAGCGTCATGGCTCAAGGCTCTTCCTCTGCCAGTGCTCCTGCGAGATGTGGATCGATTTGTGGACCAGCTTTACAAACCCACGCTGGAGAAATTAAAAATTCCGCATTTGATTGCAGATTGTCATCGCTATGTGATCGATTTAAACCGCAAGCCGGAAGAGTTTGATCAAGATTCTGTGCATGGTGCCACCTTAGGTCCAGGCACGCACCCCAAAGGACTTCATTGGTCGGTGACCACTTGGGGCGAAAAGCTCATCAGCCAACCGATGACAAAGCAAGTCCACGATGTGTTGGTTAAAAATCACTACGATGTTTTTCATAGTCAGCTTAAAAAAATGGCTCACAGTTTTAAGACGCCAGAGGTTTTTCATTTGGATTTGCACAGCATGCCCTCCAAAGGAACAGCCATGCACAATGACCCCGGCGGGAAAAGAGCCGACGTTGTGGTGAGTGATTTTCATGGAAAAAGTGCGCGCAAAGATTTTGTCGATTTAATCATCGATGCGTATCAAACAGAAGGTTTTGAGGTGTCTTACAATTGGCCTTATTTTGGCGGCGGAATTACGCAAATGTATGGCCAACCAGATCAAGGACATCACACCGTGCAGATCGAACTCAATCGAGCTCTTTATATGGACGAAGAGACAAAAGAAAAATTAGCAGAGTTTTCTGCCATGCAGACAAAGCTTGCCCGTGCCTTGACTCAAATTCATGAACAAATTGCGTCTTTGTGATGAGGACACGCCCCGCTCACAGAATACTGCACTGCAAATGAGATGCATTCTGTGACATTTGGCATTAAATTTGGGCATATGACATTTCGAAAAGCGATTCGTTTCCTTTCATCTTTAAAGTTTGCCGTTGTTATTATTTTATCCATCGCCACTCTCGTCGCATGGGGCACGATTGTCGAAGCCCAATATATGGACGCAAAAATGGCGCAAGAAATGGTTTATCACAGTCGTCTTTCTTACCTCATCTTTGCTTTATTCGCGATCAACCTCACGGCGGTGATTATTGATCGCTATCCCTGGAAAAAACACCACATCGGATTTATTTCTGCCCATATTGGGATCTTGATTTTACTGCTGGGGTCGCTTGTTACTCGTTATTGGGGAATTGATGGGAGTATGACTCTTGATATCGGCGGGAAAAACAATTACGTGACGGTGGGCGAGACAGATCTTGTTTTGTACACGTCATTCACAGGCGAAAATTTTCAAAAGTTTCATGAGCAGCCTGTTAACTTTTTTAGCAATCCTCCCAGCGCTCAGAATCCACTTAAAATCCCGCTCGCGTCAGGTGATATCGTGTTTAATGATTTTTACCATTATGCGCTCGTTGATAGTAAAATCATTCCTTCGGAAGAAAAAACCGATCCCGCTGGAATTCGTTTTCAGATCAGCAATGATCGCGTCAATCAAACTCAATGGCTACTGGGTAAAAAAAATCAACAGAGCGAAATCGCGTTGGGGCCAGCGACGATTGTGCTCACCGAAAAAGACTACAGTTATATTTCTGGCAACGTTTTGGTTTTGCGTCCTGTGGATGGCAATAAAATTCGTTATCAAGTGTATAGCGACAAACTTCGCAAGCAAATCAACACGGGTGAAGTCAAGGCGGGCGAGCGTTTTAATCTGGGCTGGATGAATTTGGAATTCCGTCTTCTTAAATATCTCGAAAATGCCAAGCAAGAAATCAAATACGTCAAGCGTGAACAATCCTCTCCCGAAGCTGTCTCTGCCGTGCGTTTTACTTACAACGGCAAGGAGCAATGGCTCGGTCTTAATTCGATGATCCGACTTTTTGGCCAATCGGAAATGTACATTTTAACTTATGGCAATCGTCGGCTTCCTTTGGATTTCGAAATGTATCTCAAAAATTTTGAGGTGGGTCGTTACCAAGGAACCATGCGTGCGGCGAGCTATCAGAGTTTGGTTTACCTGTCTGATGAGAGTCGCGAAGTGATGATCTCCATGAATGAGCCGCTGAAACACAAAGGCTTTACTTTTTATCAAGCCAGTTTTCAGGAAGATCCAATGGGGCGGCCCATAGCCTCAGTTTTATCTGTCAATTTTGATCCGGGACGTTGGATCAAGTATTTAGGTTCGTTACTGATTGTATTTGGTGCCATCCATCTTTTTTACCGACGATGGCAAAAGGCGAGGAGTGCCCATGCTTAAATGTTTTTCTTCAAGTTTTGCGATTTTATTTTTTTGCTTATCAGCAGTCGCTGCGAGCGACTTTACGATGGAAACACTGCCCGTGCAAAACGGCGGTCGCTTAAAACCCTTCGACAGCTACGCTCGCGAAACACTCACTCTACTTCATGGTCGAAGCCGCTTAAAACCGTCTGATGAAAAACCCGCGCAAGATGCCAGCAAAATTGTATCGACATGGATGCTCGTGCCCGAGGCATGGATGGCCAAAGAGTTTGTGCGTGTGGATCATCTGGGTCTGAAAAAAGCTTTGGGTTTTCCCGAAGATAAAAAGTTTTTTAGTCCAGAGCAAATTTTAAAAAGCACTCGCTTTGGTGTGCTTTTGAGTGAACTCAACTCCAAACGACAGCTCAAAGAAAAGTTAAATCCCTTTGATCAATCCGTGCAAAAACTAGAAAGCCAGATGGGTGTTTTTCACGAGCTGCGCATGGGCGCGCTGCGAGTGGCACCGAGCAAAGATCCGCAAACCACAACATGGTTGAGCGTGGCCGAGCTGGATGAAACTCAAAAGACACTGTTCTTTAATGTTCTCAAGGACTACGCCGCCACCTTTACGTCCGAAGAACCAAGCTCTCATGCCATTGCCGCATCCAATGCCTCCGTGGCCGCGTTTATCGAGAGTGTTGCGCAAAACAATCCGCAGATGTATCCAGTGCCACTCAAGATGAATTCGGAAGTTCATTACAATCAATTTGCTCCATTTTTAAAGTCGGCAATTTTTTACGGAATCGCCGTGCTTCTCATGTTTTTGGGAATGCTTTTTTCAAAACAAGCTTTGGTTTACGCCGCGTGGGCGTCAACAGGAATTGCATTCCTACTTCACACCTACGGATTTGGCTTGCGCGTGTATCTCACGGAGCGTCCGCCGGTCTCTAACATGTTTGAGACTGTGATTTGGGTGGCTTGGGGCACGATCATTTTCACAAGCTGGTTGAGCTTAGTGAAGAAAAAGAAAAATTATATTTTATTATCAGGAACTCTCGTCGCCACACTGGCGATGATTGTCGCTAACAGCGCGCCTGCGATTCTCGATGCCACTCTTCAGCCTTTGGAGCCTGTTTTAAGAAGCAACTTGTGGTTGATTATTCACGTGATGACGATCACTTTAAGCTACGCCGCTTTCTTTTTAGCGCTGGGTATCGGTAACGTCGCTCTGTTTTACATCATCCGTGGTGCAAAGGTTCAGTCGGCAGAGATCAATGATTACGTCGACACGTGCTACAAGAGTTTGCAAGCGGGTGTCGTACTCCTCGCCGCAGGAACGATTCTTGGTGGTGTGTGGGCCGATTATTCGTGGGGTCGTTTTTGGGGCTGGGACCCAAAAGAAACCTGGGCGTTGATTGCGCTGCTAGGTTACCTTGCGCTCCTTCACGGACGACTCGCAGGTCTCGTTAAAAACTTTGGAATGCTCGCAGGCTCCATCATCGCGTTTAATTTGGTGGTCATGGCCTGGTACGGCGTGAACTTCGTACTAGGAGCAGGCCTCCACACCTACGGTTTCGGCGCTGGTGGCATCGAATACGTCGCCGCCTTCGTCGGCTTGCAGTTTTTGTACGTTGTGTACGCCGGCCTGATGATTCGCAACGATGGGCTCAAGAAGTAGGAATGCTCGAAGCCCAACATTTCATTCGTCAATCCAATCTGAATTATTCAATAAAGGATAGGCGCACTAGAAAAGCGGAGAGAGAAGAATTCGACGCAATTTTTATGATGGGCATTGATGCATGGTCGTCAGGCACCGTCGATGAATACCTCACGACTTGCTACACTTCTCAAAAATACAAACAGGGGTGTTGGTATGTGCTCGATGCCGGGGAGGGCGTACTCGTCAGTTCGTTGATTGTTTACAAAATTGATACAAACACCTACGGAATAGGTTCAATAGCGACTCCTAAGGAACTGAGAAATCAAGGTCACGCTACGAAACTCATTTCAGATGTTATTCAAGACATAGAACAGAAATCACCCGAGGCCATTATTTTTATTTATTCAGATATTCATCCAGAGTTTTATAAACGTTTTAATTTTATTCAATTGTCGATATCAGCTCAGAGATACACGGAAACTACGTGCATGGTCCGCGGAAAAAGTGCTGATTTTTTTACAGATAATGCGTCAACACCCAAATATTTTTAAGCTTCTTAATTTCAATTTCGTTTAGATAGAGATATTGGAGTCCGTACTTTCCTTTTCGCGGAGTTTTACGTCTTTGAGGTTTTCGGGAAGTGGAGTTTTGACTTTAATTTTGAAAATATCTTCGAGTTTCATTACAAACTCGGACATTTTTGTGAGGCCATAGGAATCATAACAGGTCATTGCTAATTCGCCCTCGAAATCCACTTTGATCATCTGAGCGTCTTTTTTACATGCAGCGTCCATACGATTGGCCAATCCCGGAACTGCGTAGAGTCTTGGATTGTGAGATGCTTTAGTTACTTTCGTTGTCCACAGTCCATTGCCTTCATCGTTTTTAAGCACCGCTTGGTAGCACTTTGAGGTCATATTGATAATTTTGTTCCCTTCAAGTTGGCAAGCACCCCCGAGTGAGTTTGCATCCAGTGCCACAGGCACAGGAATTTTTTCTTTGATGCAGATTCGATTTTCGTCGAAGGGGATGACTGAGATGGATTTCACTTTCTTTGGAAGAGCCACCCGTAGTTGTTGAGAGTTTTTGTCTTCACTAAAAATTTCGCAGGAGACATTCATTAGACTATACATTTTTGTGTATTTTGCATTGGGTTGTATCAAAATATCGAGCATCTTCGTAAACATGAATTCTGTTTGTTTGGGTAGACTGTCGATTGGTTTTTGAGGGTAATAGGTTTCGACATCTGCAGATTCAAGATATTCTTGCGTTTCTGCAGGCAACGGTTCTGTTACGACATCGCGTGCAGCACAAAGATTTATAAGAAGCAGGATAAACAGAGTGATTCTGCACCTCCATCTTTTGATTTATCACAGCCCCGCAGGAATAGCGATTGTACACGGAAAAATGTGACCAAGGTCCATGCTTTAAAGTCGAAGTTCTAAGAGACTTCCAAGAGGAACAGCATCGACCTGTTGTCGGTCAGAGTAGATTATGTAAGCGAAACCCTTGTCGTCGGGATCTATAAAACCAGGCTCCATAGTGACACTCATGACAGAGCGATGAAAGCCAGTGCCGGCCAAGGACAGAACGGGACCGAACAGGGTTGATAGTGACTGTCCTTTAAGATCGACCAGCTTATAGGCCCCAATCCTCAGAGAGGTTTTGGGGTGATTACGATGAACGTGGAGCGAAACCGGGATGTAAATCAATCTCTCAACGCGGTTGCTTTTGTGAATGTGACGAATAAAAAGAGTGGCCGAATCAAAAATTTGATCTGTCGTCGACTGGCTTGGCAATGTTGGAGTGCTCATGATTTCGATCCAGGCTTTATCAAATTGATAGATGGTCGAATCGAGGCTCGTGTTTTCGGAAGACTGAGCGTGAAGTGGTACAGCCACTAAAGAGCAAAGTACTAGAGCTAGAGCGACGCAAATTTTCCATTTAAAAACCACAAGTGCTCCTTCAACTTCGTGAATCATTCAACGCCTGTATTTTAGCTGAGGAAGGCTTGCTTTCCTATGCCCCCTGTAAAAACAACAGGTTTGTACGTGGATTGATCATGTTCGAGGGGATGACGTTTGGTTTTAAGGCCTTAAGGGGTCTTCAGAGACGGTGCTACGCAAGTCGACTTTGAAAAATGACTGCAGTCAACCGATGCAAAGCTTGAACAGTTGCCTTAAAATTACGCACGAATCATTTTACCGCGCCGTGTTTGACTCCGCCAATTTTCAACTCGTTTTCAAAAAAATATTTTCATTTATCAATAATTTAGATAAGAATGCTAACAATCATATTTAGTTAAATATTATGAATTTCGACTCGATGACTTATCACGGATCTTGAGGATGCTCATCATGAGAGAGGAGAACGAATGTCGACTCAGCGCCAAGCCAAGTGGTGTTTGCTCGTAGCACTGACTGTGGCCATGTTTTTTGGAACGACAAGTTGTAACTGGAAGCAATTCACCTGGGGAAATATTGGATATAACACTGGTTATGCACCCAAACAGCCTCTCCCATTTTCACACAAGCTGCATGCCGGAGATAACAAAATTCCGTGTCTTTATTGTCATACAAACGTGGAATACGCGAAACACTCCGCGGTTCCAAGCCTCAATATTTGCATGAACTGCCATTTGCTTGTCGCCACCGACAAGGAACCCATTAAGCAACTTCAGCAAAAGTACTTTGCGGGCGAAACCATCAACTGGGTCAAAGTTCATATGCTCCCTGACCACGTTAAATTTAATCACAAAAGACACGTGCATCGTTTTAGTCAGCCAGAAGATCGCTATGTGGCTTGTCAAAAGTGTCACGGTGACGTCGCCAAGATGGATGTGATTGAGCAGATCTCAAGCTTGTCGATGGGATGGTGCGTAGATTGTCACCGAAACTCGGAACCTCAAGGTCCTCTGAACTGTTCGACGTGTCACCACTAAAGGGAGTTGATGATGGAAAATACACCGGTTGAATCTTCGAATTTGTATTGGAAAAGTCTCGACGAGAAATATCAAACTCCCGAGTTTTTAAAAACATTGGAAAACGAATTCCAAACCTCTCCGCTGAAATCGGAAGATGGAAAAGACGGGTTGGCACGACGTCAGTTTATGAAGTTGATGGGCGCCAGTGTTGCACTTTCTGCCGCCGCCTGTGTTCGTCGGCCTGTGCAAAAAATCATTCCTTATAATAAGCGTCCAGCTGAGATCATTCCAGATCTTCCAAACTACTACGCATCGTCTTGGTTTGATGGCACACAAGGTTTAGGCCTCATCGTTAAAACACGCGAGGGTCGTCCTCTTTTTGTCTCAGGAAATGCAGATCATCCTTTAAATGGCAAAGGACTCAGTGCTCGTGCCAGCGCTCATATTTTAAGTCTTTATGATCCAGATCGCCTCAAGGGTCCGATGTACAATTCGGTGAACCCGAAAAAACGTCGCAACACTCTTTCTGCCAACGCCACATGGGAGCAGATTGATGCCAAAGTGTCTGCTCAGTTAAAAAAGGGAGATGTGGCTCTTTTAACTTCGAGCTATCCTTCGGAGCACACACAAAGTCTGACGTCTTCATTTTTAAGTAAATTCTCAGGTAAAAAATATGTTTGGGATCCAATGACCACGGAGAGTTTGCGAGAAGCACAAAAGATTTCTTACGGAACAGCAACAGTTCCTCATTATCATTTCGAAAAATCACTTCTCACCATCTCTTTGGACGCCGACTTCCTAGGCACGTATCTTTCACCTGTTCATTTTACAACAAACTTTAAAAAAGCTCATGATCCTGAGGGAAAAAAGATGGCAAAGCTCATCTCTTTTCATTCGGTACCGTCGTTGACAAGTCTCAATGCGGATGATGGGTACCCGGTTGCGGCAAGCCAGCAGCTGGGATTGGCTTTGGCGCTTCTTCAGCGCGTTCTTGCCGGCAAGGGCAGCGGTCTTACGGCCGAACTTAAAAAGTTTGCGGCAACAGACGAGCAGTTGGGTTTTGCAAGTGGAACTCTTACGCAGATTGCAAAACAAATGCTCGAGAACTCTGGAGAGAGTTTAGTGATCGCCGGTGGCGTGCAGTGCGAATCCGAAAATGGAATCAATCTTCAACTCGTCGTCAATTGGCTCAACTCGGCTCTTGGTAACGAGGGTAAAACTGTCACAGTACAAGGGGCCTTCCAAGGACTTGAGGGATCTTCTGTAGATCTTTTTGCTCTGTTGAAAAGTATCGATGACGGAAAAGTAAAAACTTTAATCATTCATAATCTCAATCCCCTCTATAATTTACCGGCTTCGCTCAAGATCGAAGAAAAACTCAACACCGTTGAAATGGTGATTTCGACCAGCAACTGGATGGATGAAACGGCCGTTCTTGCCAATGTGGTGGCGCCGTGTGGGCATCCCATGGAAAATTGGAACGAGTTCGAGTTTATGAACGGACTTTACACCATTCAACAACCGACAGTTCGTCCTCTTGGAGACACTCGTAGCTTCGAAGACAGCTTAATGGCGTGGTCGCGCGCAGCGGGTTCCGAAGTTTCTGGCGAAAAATCTTTTTATGATCTAATCAAAACAAAAGTCTCTGCTCGCGTGGGCGGAGAATCTGCATGGTTTGATTACTTACAAGCCGGTTATCGCGGACAAGAAGATCATTCCGGTTCAGCGCGCACTCTGAGCTCCACGGCAGCAAACCAAATCAAGCCAGTGGCAAGTGATGCCGAAGGTTTGGAACTTGTTATTTTTCCAACTGTGCATATGACTGATGGTTCTTTGGCCAACGTTTCGTGGCTTCAAGAACTTCCAGATCCTGTGAGTAAGATCGTTTGGGACAACTGCCTCACACTTTCTCCAAAGACGGCTAAAGAAATGGGAATCAAAGACGGCACGGTTGTCCAAGTGGATGTCAACGGAACTCAGTTAAAGGTTCCTGCGTACATTCAACCTGGTCAGGCTGACAAAGTTGCAGGACTTGCTTTGGGCTACGGTCGCGAAGCGGGCGTGGAGCTTGCCAAATCTGTGGGCGTGAATGCTGCGCAATTGGCAGTGGCCGCAAACGGCAAACTTCTTTTCTCGGCAATCCCTGTGAAAGTTCAAAAAACATCACAAAAAATCGAACTTGCGATCACGCAAGGACACAACTCGATGGAAGGCCGTCAGATTGTGGCCGAATCCACATTTAAAAATTACAAAGAAGGAAAGACGGGGATTCACCGTCATCAGGTTTTCAGCATTTGGGGCCAACATAAATATGATGGTCACAAGTGGGGAATGTCGATTGATCTTAACTCCTGCACCGGCTGCTCAGCTTGTATGATGGCCTGTCAGTCAGAGAACAACATTCCTGTTGTCGGGAAAAAATATGTTCTTCAAGGTCGTGAAATGCATTGGATTCGCATCGATCGTTACTACAGTGGCGACGAAGCAGCTCCAGATGCTGTTTTCCAGCCTGTGATGTGCCAACAGTGCGAAAATGCACCTTGCGAAACGGTTTGCCCAGTTGTTGCCACGGTTCACAGTGATGAAGGCCTCAACGACATGGTTTACAACCGTTGCGTGGGAACTCGTTACTGTTCGAACAACTGCCCTTATAAAGTTCGTCGTTTTAACTGGTTCTATTATGATGGACATCATCGCAAAGAAAATCTTCATATGGCTCTCAACCCCGAAGTCACTGTTCGTACCCGCGGGGTGATGGAAAAGTGCACCTTCTGCGTTCAGAGAATCAAAGAAGGTAAGAATACGGCGAAGGATGAAAATCGTCCGCTCAAAGATGGCGATATCAAAACAGCTTGCCAAGAGGTGTGCCCAACCAACGCCATCGTCTTTGGTGATCTCAATGATAAAGACAGCGAAGTGAGCAAAATGTTTGCGTCTCAACGCCAGTACACATTGCTCGAAGAAGTGAACGCGGCTCCACGAGTTCGTTACATGGCCAAGATCCGTAACACCGATCGCGCGATGGGTGGTCATCACGATACAGAAAAACATGCGCCTTCTCATGATTCTAAAGATTCACACAAGGAAACACACACATGATCGAGCGTAAACAACTCATACTCGGAAATAAAACCTACAAAGAGATTACCGACGATATTTGTGAGCCGGTGGAATCCAAGCCAGGAAGCGGTTGGATTGTTCTTTTCTTTAGTGCGAAGATGCTTTTGCTGTTTTATTTGGTGAGCATCGGAATTATCGTTTGCACAGGGATGGGCCTTTTGGGTGTGAACCACCCAGTCGGTTGGGGAACGATGATTGTGACTTTCGTTTTCTGGATCGGTATTGGTCACGCCGGGACATTGATTTCTGCGATCTTGTTTCTCTTCCGACAAAAGTGGCGAACCTCGGTGGCTCGATCCGCAGAGGCCATGACAGTGTTTGCGGTGATGACCGCGGGGATTTTTCCGTTAATCCACACAGGTCGTCCATGGCTTGATTTTTGGTTGATTCCTTATCCAAACCAACGTGGTCCATTGTGGGTGAACTTCCGCTCTCCATTATTATGGGACGTTTTTGCGGTTTCGACTTACGCAACAGTTTCGATTGTCTTTTGGTATGTGGGACTGGTTCCTGATTTTGCAACAATTCGCGATCGTGCAAAAACAAAATTGCGCAAAACTATTTATGGCGCTCTCTCTTTGGGTTGGCGCGGAACGACTCGCCACTGGAGTCATTACGAGATGGTGTATATGTTGCTTGCGGGTTTATCAACGCCGCTCGTTTTATCGGTGCACACGATCGTATCGTTCGACTTCGCGGTTTCGTCACTTCCTGGTTGGCATACAACCATTTTCCCTCCGTACTTCGTTGCGGGCGCGATCTTTTCCGGTTTCGGGATGGTTGTTACTCTTCTGACACTTGTTCGTATTGGATTTCCTAAATTTAAAGACTACATCACCATCGAGCACATGGAAGCGATGAACAAAATCATCATGGCCACAGGGATGATGGTGGGTTACGCCTACGGCTCCGAGTTTTTTATCGCTTGGTACTCTGGTGTTCCTTACGAAAAGTACGCTTTTGTGAATAGAGCTTTTGGTCCTTACTGGTGGGCTTATTGGATCATGGTCACTTGTAACGTGGTGATCCCGCAGATCTTCTGGTCAAAGTGGGCTCGCAGAAGCATTCCAGTGATGTTTGTGGTTTCGATTTTTGTAAACATCGGAATGTGGTTTGAACGCTTTGTGATTACTGTGACCTCGCTGCACAGAGATTATCTTCCGTCCAACTGGGGAATGTATGCGTGGTCTCGTTGGGATGCGGCCGTTCTCTTTGGAAGCTTTGGAATGTTCTTAACGATTTTCTTACTCTATCTCAGATTCTTCCCGGCGATTTCGATCGCAGAAGTAAAACCAGTTCTCAATGTTGGGAAAAAATCCAAAGGGGGTCACGGTGGCCACTAAAAAACGTTTATCAGGTGTTGTGGGAATTTGGAGCGATGATCATGACATTCTCGCTGCAGCTCACAAAATGCGCGAAGCTGGTTACAAACATTTTGATGCCATCACTCCTTTTCCAGTGCATGGGATGGAGGAAGCGATTGGAA
>CAZOGU010000037.1:5418-32877 GCA_964579625.1 uncultured Pseudobdellovibrionaceae bacterium | reverse complement strand
CATTTTGATGCCATCACTCCTTTTCCAGTGCATGGGATGGAGGAAGCGATTGGAATCAAACGCAGCTTTATTCCTTACGTCACTTTTGGTGCAGCTCTGGTCGGTGGAACTTTAGGTTTGTTTTTTCAATACTGGGTGGCCGCTGTCAGCTGGCCCCTCAATATCGGTGGAAAGCCGTTCTTTTCGGCGCCGGCATTTATTCCGGTGACATTTGAGCTGACAATTCTTTTTGCAGCTTTGGCGTCGGTCATTACGATGTTTGCGGTGAACAAATTACCACAACTCAATCCGCCGATCATTGATCCAGATCTCACTTCACACAAGTTTGCATTGTGGGTCCCAGAGACGGAGCCAGGTTACAGTCCCGAAAAAGTCGAAGCGTTTTTAAAACAATTGGGCGCCGAAGATGTGCGCCGTGTGGCGGAGTTTTAATATGATGAGTGATCGTACGTTGAATTGGGCCATTGTTTTTTGTATCACACTCTTTGCTTCTGTGTTTGTTTTAGGACTCACAGGTTGCGGACCGAGTGATGGGCAACCAAATGTCGAAATTATTCAGGATATGATGGAGCAGCCCGCGATCAAAGCGCAGGATTTTGATCCAAAAAATCGCGAAAAAAGCGCCCAGCTTGTTCCGCCAGAAGGTACAGCTGCGATGAATCGCGAAGTTTATCTTTACAAAGCAAACCCAGAAGCCGCCGCTAATAATCTGAAGAGCCCCGAAGTGTCAGCGGACATGCTAAAGCTCGGCGAAAAGCATTTCAAAAATTACTGCTATGTTTGTCACGGCGAAAAAGGCATGGGCGATGGCCCTGTGGCCGCCAAGTTTCAAGGAGTCAAACCTCCTTCTTTGATGAGCGATAAAGTTCGCGCGATGAAAGACGGCGGAATCTTTCATATCATCACGGACGGACAAGGTGTGATGGGTGCGTATATTAATCAGATGCCATTTAATAAAGATCGTTGGGCTGTTGTGGCCTATGTTCGTAAACTTCAGAGCGAAAATAAATAGTGGAGTCGAAGATGTCAGGTTTAGATTTAGATAATGTCAGCCCACAAAAATTTCAGTTAGATCCAAAAGTAAAAACAGCCATGGCCGCTTTGGCTTGTATCGGTGGAGTTTTACTAGCACTCGGTTTTATCGTCGATAAAGAACGTGCTTGGCATGCTTACCTGGTGAGCTTTTTTTATTTTACATGTCTTGCAATGGGTGGATTGTTTTTTACAGCGATTCAACATTTGGCCTCTGCGGGTTGGAGCGTGAATATCCGTCGGTTTGCCGAAGCACTAACAGCATTTATTCCGTACATTTTGGTTCTTGGATTACCGATCGTCTTTTTTGCCAACAAAGATCTCTATCTTTGGTTGGATGCCGAGAAGGTCGCCCTCGATCCGATTTTGATGGGCAAGGCTCCGTATCTGAATAAAGCTTTCTTTGCGATTCGTTTTGTTTTGTTTGCCGGACTCTGGGCCTTTTTTGCAAAAAAAATCGTCGGATTTTCTTTAGAGCAAGACAAAGACGGCAAGGACGAGTGGACGACGATTGCGCTCAAGTGGTCGGTCGGTTTTATTTTGGTTTTTGCTTTAAGCTTTTCGCTTTTCAGTGTGGATTTTTTGATGAGCCTTGAGCCTCATTGGTTCAGCACGATCTTTGGGATCTATTGCTTCGCGGGAATGTTTCAATCCACGTTGGCTCTCCTTTGTCTTATGAGTTTGTATGTGATTCATAAAGGTTGGGCCCGCGGTCTTGTGACCATGGAGCATGTCCATGATTTGGCAAAATACACCAAAGGCTTTACGGTCTTTTGGGCGTACATTGCATTTAGCCAATTTATGTTGATCTGGTACGCGAATCTTCCCGAAGAAACCATTTTTTATCTTCATCGTTCACACGGCGGTTGGCTGTTTATCTCAATCAGCTTACTGGTCTTTCGTTTCATCGTTCCATTTTTGGCGCTACTCCCGCGCTGGGCAAAACGCACCCCAGGCCACTTGGCAAGCGTGTGCATTTTGATTTTGGTCATGCAATACGTAGATCTGTACTGGTTGGTTTATCCAAACTACAGCAGTGATTTCGTGGCCTTCTCGTGGATGGAAATCGGCGCCTTCGTCGGCTTCCTTGGCGGTTTCGGCCTCGTGATGACTCACTTTATGGCCAAGTACAACTTGTTGCCAATCAAAGACCCACGCAAGTCAGAATCCACTCACCACCACGTGACTTACTAAGGATGCATTTTTACTATATTTCTAATCCGTACAATGGCACGGATGAACAGAAGGAAGAGCGGGCTCAGATCGCAGCCCGCGTCTGCGGCCTTTTGTTAAAAAAAGGAATCCACGCATGGAGTCCGATTGTTCACAATCATGCGATGATGAAAACCTTTGATCAATTTACCTTGGAAGAGCGAAGAACAAAAATTTTAGATTTTGATTTTAGTTTGCTGAAATCCTCCAAGGGAATGATTGTTCTTAAGATCGAAGGCTGGGAGCAATCATATGGTGTTAAGGCAGAGATCGAATTGTGCAAGAAGCTTTCAATTCCCATTTTCTATTTAGACACCTTTTCACTTGAGACCAGCGAAGATCCTATAAGTTTGCTCGCTGATCAATAACGTTTACTCCATCAAATCATCGACCAGAAAATTGGGAAATGCTTTTTTAATCAAATGAAGTGTTTGCCATTCTGGATTGGCTCGACTGGGATCTTCGAGTCTTTGATAGTTTGACAGATTTTTTATTCCCAATCGATCCTTCATAGCGATTTGGGTCAGATTATTTTTTAACCGCAACTCACGAATCCGATAAGCAATGGCTACTGACGGAGAGACCTCAATCTTTACAAGATCTTTTCGGGTTAAAGATTTCCGAGGGGAGGGAAAGATGTGTTTTGAGTTTGGTGGCTCAGAAAGATAGATATTGAGTGCTTCAGACATATTTTTTTGAAGTTGTTGTTTCGTATCAGCTTGTGTGTGACATCCTTCCAACTCAACACATTGTGCCCAGTAGCCTTTATTTTTGTTTTTAAAAATTTTAAAATGATACTTCATTTGTGAACTCCTAATCTTTTAAGAAGAGCTTTTTCGAGTCCCTTTTTAAGCTCTTTGTGCATCGGAATCGTTTCCCTTTGCGAACCTTTGCCCATGATGACATGACTGCCTTTTTGTCTGAGCTCCCATCAGCCATGCTTTTCATAAAGCTTCTTCATGTCAGAACCGCTCATGGGCATGTGCGACTCCTGACGAAATTTAATAATACCATCTTAAAGTGGTATTTGAAAGATATCATTTTCATAAACTATCCTTTTGGTCGGAGAAAACACTTCATTCGCATTTTGAGTGCCATAGTTATGAATGAAATTGATAGTTACGAAGGAGAGGTATCCAGTTATCGGATGCGTGATTCGAGCGGCGTCTCAAAATGAGACGCTCGTCGAACTAGTAATCAGGAGCTAGATCCTTCATCACCTCGGAGGAGAGCCTCGATTGGAACCTCTCAATACCTGAGGAAATTCAGCAAGGTTGCGGCGACATTTTTTTCAAAAATTTGGCACTCTCTATGCAGTACCTTCTCTGTATGGGGGATTTTATGACAAAAAAATTGTTTCTTTTGATTTTAACAAGCTTCTTTACGTTATCTATACAGGCGGAACCAAACTGTACTGCATATTGTGTAAAAGGTGATAAGGGTGATTCAGCCCAGCTCTCTTCTCCACAGGTGACAAAACTCTCAAGCAAATTTGCAGACGAAATGTTTTTAAAATGCCAAGGAGCAGGAGCTCGCTTGGTGCATCTCACAGCGACAGGGGGCGGGGAGCCCAATGCAAAAGTTTCTGAAAACTATAAATTCGCCACAGCACAAAACTCTTGTGACGATGCTGAGATGGATCCACTGATCGCCGCCGAAGAGGAAGTTCAAGACATCGAGACACCTGAGGAAGCACTCACTCAGGAAGCATTAAACGCACAACTCGAAAAGTCGAAAAAAGACCACAAAGAGACCCTCTAGTTCACAAGACCTTCCAGAAAAAATGGCATCTGATGTGTTTTTTATTTCGAATATGATTGTGGATGGAAATGAAGATTTAAAATCACTCAGAATGGCTGCAGCAAAACACCAGGCGGATGCCCTATTGGTGGTGACTGGGGCCGCACAAGTCGATCGTTATATCAACGGTTGGGGATGGTCCTACGCGCTGATTCTTCCCACCTTTTTTGTTCCGGGCTCGCAGGTAGACACCCTGTTTTTATCTAGCGCTGCTTTGTGGGATGTTAAAAATGAATATCTCTATCTCACAAACGACGCGGAAGATGTTGTGCATGAGACTCCAGCTTTTTGTTCACTCTTGGCTTCAACTCCGACAAAACCCCTCCCCCCACTCAGCAACAAGAGGAAGTCCTATAAATCCCCCAAGTCCCAACAAACAGCCCCGTCGTCTCTTTTCCATAGACATTGAGTCAATTTTTAAGAGGGAGCCTAAAAATTGACTCAATGCTTATGGAAAAGGCTCCGAGGGCCTTTTGTGTTTGATCTTTGGCGTCATATTTATTAGACTTCCTCTTAGTGAAAAACATCCCGTTTTCTTTATCCATTCTTACCTTTATCACATTGTAATGGCATCGATTCGTATCACTCTCCCTGATAATTCTGTGAAGAGCTTCGATCAATCACCAACTATTTTGCAGGTGGCTGAAAGTATTGGGCCAGGGCTTGCTAAAAACTGTGTCGGTGGCTGCATCAATGGTCAAAAAGACATCCTCGATCTGCGCACGGTTTTAAAAGACGGCGATCGTTTAGAGATTGTCACAGCCAATTCCGAAAAAGGCCGCGAAGTCCTTCGTCATTCCGGCGCGCACATCATGGCGCAAGCCGTGCAAGAGTTATTTAAAAACGTCAAAGTGACTATTGGCCCCGTGATTGACGACGGTTTTTATTATGATTTCGATCCCGAGACGCCGCTTTCACTCAACGATCTTCAAGCCATCGAAGATCGCATGTACGATATCATCGGGCGCAATCTCCCTCTCGTGCGCGAAGTGTGGCCTTCTGACAAAGCCATCAAAGTTTTTAACGACATGGGCGAAACATTTAAAGCCGAAATTATTAGCGACTTAAAAACGCCCGAAGTGTCCATCTACAAGCAAGGCACTTGGTTTGATCTCTGTCGTGGACCGCACGTGCAAAGCACAGGGCAAGTGAAAGCCGTCAAAGTTCTTTCCATTGCTGGAGCTTACTGGCGTGGCGATCAAAAAAACAAACAGCTCCAGCGCGTTTATGCGACCGCTTTTTACGATAAAAAAGAACTTAAAGAGCATCTCAACAACATCGAAGAAGCCAAAAAACGCGATCATCGTAAAATCGGCAAAGAGCAAGGTCTCTTTATGTTCCACGACTGGGCGCCAGGGATGCCATTCTTTACTCCCAAAGGCACCGTGATTTACAACGAGCTCGCCAATTACATTCGCGAGCTTTATAAAAAGTACGGCTATCAAGAAGTGATCACTCCACAAATTTACGACTCCAATTTGTTCATCACCTCAGGGCACTACGCTCACTACAAAGACAACATGTACTTTAGCCAAATGGGCGAGAACAAATCCGAAGTGGGTGTGAAGCCCATGAACTGCCCGGGCCACTGTTTGCTTTATGCTTCCGAAAAACACTCGTACCGTGAACTTCCGTACCGTGTGGCTGATTTTGGTCGCCTCCACAGATACGAGGCCAGTGGAGCGCTTGCCGGTCTCACTCGCGTGCGCTCGATGTCGCAAGATGATGCCCATATTTTTTGTATGGAAAATCAAATGCAAGGCGAGATCGAAAGTTTTATGACCTTTCTGACCGAAGTTTATTCCACTTTGGGAATGAACGAATACAAAGTCTACATTGCCACTCGTCCAGAAGGGCGTATGGGAAGCGACGATGTATGGGATCGCGCCGAGGGTGCGCTCACGGGCGCTATGGAAAAACTCAACATTCCTTATCAAATCAATGCCGGCGATGGCGCTTTTTATGGCCCCAAAGTGGAGATTCACTTTGTCGATGCGATGAAGAGAACCTGGCAGCTTGGCACCGTTCAGGTAGATTACAATCTTCCTAAAAACTTCGAACTCACTTATGTGGGCGACGACAACACCGAACATCAACCTGTCATGCTACACCGAGCGATTCTAGGAACTCTGGAGCGTTTTATCGGAATATACATCGAACAATGCGCCGGTAAATTTCCACTCTGGCTCTCGCCCGTGCAAGCGATGATTATGAACGTCACTGATCGACAAACAGAGTACTGCTTAGAACTTAAGAAAAAGCTCGAAGCACAAGGTTTGCGAGTGAGTTACGATGATCGCAACGAAAAACTCGGCTATAAAATTCGCGAAGCCCAGTTGCAGCAAATGCCGTACATGTTGATCGTCGGCGATAAAGAGATGGATCAAGGTTGTGTGTCTGTGCGTTTGCGCACCGGAGAGATGATCAACTTTCTTCCGGTTGATGAATTTATAAATAAAATAACAGAAGAGTACCGAAGCAAAAAACTAACTTCGGTTCTCGAATCGAAAAACCCCACAAAGGAGATAAGCCATTAAGCCCTTCAATAAACCATTCGGTGGAGCCCCACGCCCTCCAGGCGCTGGACCTGGTCCCAACAAATTTCGCAAAGATGGACCAGGCGGAGGCGGTAACTTTCGCGATCGCAAAGGCGAAAAAGATGCATTCAATGTCAACGAAGCGATTCGCGCTCGCGAAGTTCGTGTCGTTGGACCGGATGGAAAAATGCTCGGTGTTTATCCCACTCAACAGGCTTTGGGACTCGCTCGCGATTTTGGTTTAGACCTTATCGAAGTTTCTCCAGAAGCTTCTCCACCAACTTGTAAAATCATGGATTACGGCAAGTGGAAGTACGAAAACAAAAAGAAAACACAGGCCAACAAAAAGAAGCAGATCATTGTTTCTGTCAAAGAACTGCAAATTCGTCCACGCACAGACGAGCACGATCTCGAAGTTAAAATGCGCCACGCGCGCCGCTTTTTACTCGAAGGTGACAAAGTGAAAATCAATATGCGTTTTCAAGGTCGCGAAATGGCGTACCACGAAATGGGTCGTGCGACGATGGATCGAGTGGCAAAAGCCCTTCTCGATTTGGCCATGGTCGAACTTGAGCCGAAGAGCGAAGGAAAACAGCTATTCATGATTTTAGCACCGGATGCCGTCAAAATTAAAGACTACCGCACTAAAAATCCAGATCTTAAAGCTGTTGCTAAAAAAGACGAAAAAGATGAAGACCCTGCCGCTGAAGAGGGCGAAGAGTAGACCCTCATGCATATCATCGAAGGGAAAATGAGTGAGCTCAGTCCCGGGTTCGTCGTTCGACGCCTTTTACCGAGTCGTTTTCAAAGAATGGTGGGCCCGTTCTGTTTTTTAGATCACGCGGGCCCCGTAGAGATTGTTCCGCATCAAAATATGGATGTGCGTCCGCACCCACATATCGGACTTTCCACTCTCACGTATCTACTTGAAGGTCGACAAATACATCGCGATAGTTTGGGATGCGTGGTTGAAATTTATCCCGGTGACATCAACTTAATGACTGCCGGAAAAGGGATTGCTCACTCCGAAAGATCTTTCGAGGAGGATCGAGCGCAGGAAAGACGTTTGTACCTTTTGCAATTTTGGTTGGCTCTTCCTGACGGAAAAGAAGAAATCGATCCGCAATTTAATCACTATGATAAAAAACAACTGCCTGTGATCGAAAATCAAGATTGCAAAGTAAAAGTGTTGGCCGGTGAGTTTTTAAAACACGTGGCGCCGACGGTGACGTTTTGCCCGACGCTTTTGTGCGATATCGAAGTGAAGCAAGACCATCAGTTTCAGTACACGTCAGAAAATTTTGAGCTCGCGATTGTTCCACTCAAGGGAACAGTTAAGCGAGGTGATCAGCTCATCGAAAGTTCGCACATTGCTATTTACAAGCCGGGAGAACCCATAGACCTCGATGTTTCAAGTGGTGCACAATTTATTTTACTTGGCGGTGAGCCCTTTAAGACGGAAAGACATATTTGGTGGAACCTCGTCTCAAGCTCCAAAGAACGAATTGAAATCGCAAAAAAACAATGGGCCTCTGGCACCTTTCCCATGGTGCCCAACGAAACGGAATTTATTCCGCTTCCAAAAGTTTAATCTTTAACTGAAACTTTTTTTAGATTTTTGCAATGCGATTGCATTTGTAAATCACAGAGTCATAGCTGATTCGTTTGCGAATCTGATATTTGGCTTTCCCAACATCAGCGCCTTGAATAATGGCTTTATCCACAAGCAGCTCCGTAGAACCATCACCAATCAGTGAAAAATTTCCGCCCAATGATTTTAATCGTTTGTAATAAGTGACGGGAGTGATGAAAGTTTCATCGACCACGGCGGTGTTGGCCGCTGTTTCGTCAAGATCTGTGATTGTAAAGATGCGCCCATGAGCGCCCGAAACTTTTAAACGAAAATCCATAGAGTCATCAGACGCACAAATATACTCAACCATCTTAGCCTGCGCGATTCCCAAATTGCTCAACATAAAAATAAGACCCAAAACCAGTTTCATAAACCCTCCGCAATGATTTAACTGTGGCTTAACGACTACAAAAATTAACGCCACGGAGCAATCATCTATTGGAATGAGATAAAAAATACACGACTTTTTGGAACCACGCAGGTTTTTTCAAAAGTCACTCGATTTGAGCGTCAGTATGATTAAAGTGGCTTCGCGGTGATTTTCAGTTCTACCGGTGAGGCTTCTTGTGTGGGCGGTAAAAACTTTACTGTGGAAGCCGCATAGGATGTGGTTTCCACATTGGCGGTGAGAGGTTCTTGATCTTCGCCGTCTTTCACTTCGACAAACTGAAGTGCAATTTTAAAAGCTTTGTCAGAAAAGGGAGAATTTTGTGGTGAAACGTTCATTTTAAAACTGAGAGCATCCGAAGACTGAGCCACGCTGGCTTCTTCGCCTTCGGTGACAATAAACTGCGGAGAAGAATCCAGTTTTCCATTTTTCCAAACTTCAACATTCACTTGAACTTTGCGTTTTGGCGCCGCCGACAAAGAAATAGTGGTCAGCAATGACAATGTAAATACCAAAACTCTGAACATTCTTGTTTCCCCCAACGAATGCCTTAGAAACTCTAGGCCTATACCTCTATTACAAAACAAAAAAAGTTTTCTTGCAAGCCCAGATATCGAGCTTGTCTAATGAGAATGGACAACGAGCCTAGGCTCAAGGAGGACCTCGCATGTTGCAAACTTTTCTATTTCTTATCTTGGCCAATGCCGAAAATTTACTGTCTTCACAATTGTAGCAAAAACTAGATCAAGGAGTTTCCTCGATAGAAGTCATTGTCTATTTTGAGAGCAGTTGGGAATCCTCTCAGGCTCCGGCGATCATGGAGCGTCAGCAACGCGTGCAATATGTTTTTCAAGGTTTAGTTCAGCAGGTCAAGGCCTCGCAAAAAAGTTTACAAGCGTATTTGTTGCAAAAAAAGAAGATGTTTCGCAGTTTTAATATCGAAAATGCCATCCTCGTTAACAATGCAGATCAGGAGACCATTCAGGAAATCTCCCAGTGGAAAGGGGTTCGTGACGTTGGGCTCAATACAATGATCCGAATGAAAGAGATTCCAACATCAGAGGCAGCGCCTGGCCCCAAAAAGCTCGCAGGGCATCTCCCACTCATTCAGGTCGATAAGGCGTGGAATCAACTCAATGCCAAAGCTCAGGGATTGTGATTGCTGGTCAGGATTCGGTATTTTTCTGACGACACAATGCGCTAAAAACAAAATACGGAGGCTATCAATCCATTGGAGTTTCTCACGATTACAATTGGCACGATGCCATTCATGGAACAAAAACGGTACGACCCACGTGCACGGGGCCGATGAAGTGGAGCCTTTGTGACGATAAAGATCATGGCATTTCCACAAGTTGCTGGAGTGGCAGCACTTTTATGGTCCTATCGGCCCGAACTTATCGGGCAAACGGAGGTCACGCTGGATATTCTACAAAAATCAGCGCGTCCTCTAACGGCAAAGACAAGCTGCCCTGGGTTTCCAGGTCAAAAAATCCCTAATGCCGTTTATGGCTACGGAATATTAGATGCCTATAAAGAGCTTTAACCACGCCATAATAGCCACCAAAGTTAAAGTGAAGCTTTTATAGAGTCTGTTGACGTTTTATCTAGCTTTAATTCAACCATATTTGAATTGAATCGAGGCGCTGAACTTTTATTTGCCAACAAGCGTCTTATTCGCTAGAAAGAACAACGCTTTATCTATCATAGGCTCATAAAGTAAGCATTGGCTTCGCCTACGAGGAAGGAAAACATATGAAAGCAAAAACCCATTCCGGGGCTAAGAAACGCCTGCGCGTACTCAGCCGAGACAAAATTAAACGAAAACAAGCACGCACTCGTCACTTGCTCAAGAACAAAAGTTCGAAGCGCAAGAGACATTTAGGTGATGTGATTTACGTGGACTCTGCGAATCTTCCAAACACTCGCAGATGTTTTAATATTTAAAGGCGGTATGAGATGAGAGTAAAAGGTGGAGTCGTCGCACGCAGACGCAGAAATAAAGTTTTAAAAAGAGCCAGTGGTTATTATTCTTCAGGAAGTCGTTTGTTCCTTTACGCAAAAGAGAGAAACGACCGCGCGTTGGCTTACGCCTATCGCGATCGCAAACAGAAAAAGAGACATTTCAGAAAACTCTGGATCACTCGTATTTCTGCAGCCGCGAAGCTGAATGGTGTGAGTTATTCTAAATTTATGGGTGCTCTTATTAAATCAGAAATCGAAATGGATCGTAAACTTTTGGCAGATATGGCCATTTTTGATCCCAAAGGATTTTCTGATCTCGTTCAGAAACTGATGCCGAAATAAGAACACTCCCTGGGAGTAATCTATGTTGAGCTTTGAAGAAAGAAAGAGAGATCATATTGAGATATCTCTTTCTTCACAAAGCCAGTCTTTAAGCCACGAAGGGCTCGAGAACATCGAGCTCATTCATGAAGCTGTTCCGGATCTTAACTTTTCCGAAATTGATCTTAAAACTAAAACATTGGGCTTGGATGTTTCTTCGCCCATTTTTATTTCTTCGATGACATTAGGTCATGCTCAATCCTCATCGGTAAACGAAATTCTCGCCGAAGTGTGTGTGGAGCAAAACATGTTGATGGGTGTGGGGTCGCAAAGACGTCAACTCGACGACAGCGAAGCAAAAAATGAATGCCTTAAGCTCCGTCAACTTTTTCCAAAACTAAAAGTGATGGGGAATTTAGGACTTTCGCAATTGATCGAAACACCGGTTTCGAAGATTCAAGCCTTGGTCGAATCTCTTCAGGCAAAAGCCATGATTATTCATACAAACCCTTTGCAAGAGTGTATTCAGCCCGAAGGCACACCGCAATTCCGCGGCAGTTGGCAGGCGCTTGAAACAGTTTGCAAAGATCTTTCTGTTCCCGTGATTTTAAAAGAAACAGGGTGTGGATTTTCTTCGGGCACGTTGCTCAGACTTAAAGATATCGGACTTGCCGCCATCGACGTCAGCGGTCGTGGTGGAACCCACTGGGGACGTGTTGAAGCGCAAAGATTATCACAAGAAAATATTCAGTACGCTGCAGGTCGCACGTTTCGCGATTGGGGAATTACCACCGTCGATTCCGTTCTTGCAGCTAGAGAAATCCCGATGAAGTCCGAGATTTGGGCCTCAGGTGGAGTGCGCACTGGATTGGATGTCGCAAAGCTCTTGGCTCTTGGTGCACAGATGGTAGGGATGGCGCAACCCATGTTGGCCGCCGCTCTCTTAGGAAAAGGGGAGTTGACCAAGTTTGTAGAACAACTTCATTATGAGTTAAAAGTCGCAATGTTTTGTACGGGTGTTGGAACAGTGGCAGATCTTCAGAGAGGTGAGCTGTGGCAAAAGAAGTGATTCAAGCGCTCTTTAAAGGCTTTTCAAAATTAAAACGGTCTGAGCGTTTTCAACGCCTTTTCGAAATGGGAGCGCTGGATAACGAAGATATTTCTTTTCTCAAATCAGGTGGACTCAAAGATCTCGAGTTCGCCGATAATTTTATCGAGAATTCAATTGGCTATTTTCAACTTCCCTTGGGTGTAGCCACAAATTTTTGCATTGATGGTCAAGACTACATTATCCCCATGGCCGTCGAAGAGACATCGATCATAGCAGCTG
Organism: uncultured Pseudobdellovibrionaceae bacterium; assembly: GCA_964579625.1. Taxonomy (GTDB): domain Bacteria; phylum Bdellovibrionota; class Bdellovibrionia; order Bdellovibrionales; family JAGQZY01; genus JANPLN01. The sequence continues at coordinate 20,659 of CAZOGU010000037.1, read as the reverse complement.
CGAGCAAAACCGCCCGCTGGATTCGTGAGCATGGGGAAATCACCACCCAGGTGATTGGCGAAAATATCATCGGCCAAGTTCAAATCGCCAAAGTCAAAGACATGGCTCGTCTGATAAAAACCGTCGAGCAGTGCAAAGCCCAATGGATCACAGAGCTCAACAGTGTTGTCGCGCAAGGAATGTTTTTACGCGGCGGTGGAGTGCGCGATATGTTGGTGCGCCAACTGATTCGTCCTGATGGTGAGACGATGGCCGTTCTTCATATTTATCTCAATCCATGCGACGCCATGGGTGCCAATATTATTAATCAGGTTTGCGAATACATCACAGGTCCTCTCGAAGAAGCCACTGGCGAAACAGTCACGATGCGCATTCTTTCTAACTTGGTCGACACAAAGCTCACAGAAGCTCGCGTGGTCATGAAGAATATCGATGCAAAAATTGGCGAAGCCATTCAAGAGGCTTCACTTTTTGCGGAATTGGATTCGTATCGAGCCGCCACCAATAACAAAGGTGTGCTCAATGGCATTGATCCTATTTTGATTGCCACTGGGAATGACTGGCGTGCCGTGGAAGCGGGAATTCATGCTTATGCGGCTCGCGATGGTCAGTATCGATCGATCACTCGTTGGCGTTATCAGGATGGAACTTTAAGTGGCGTCTTCTTGGCTCCTTTGATTGTCGGAACTGTAGGTGGAGTAACATCCCTTCATCCGGCAGCAAAAATGGCGATGAAGATGATGAAAATCACCAATGCCAATCAGCTCTCGCGCATTTGTGCCTCTGTTGGCCTTGTGCAAAACCTAGGGGCACTTCGTGCGCTGACCTCCGAAGGTATTATCGAAGGCCACATGAAGTTGCATATTAAAAATTTAGCCATGGGTGCTGGAGCCAGTGAACAAGAAAGCCCCATTTTGCATAAACTGCTCGAGCAGGTTCTCGCCGCGAAAAAGAGAATTTCACTTTCCGATGCGATTCAGATGCTCAAAAAAATAAGATCCGTAAAAGACAATGCTCAAGTCCCAACTCAATCTTAGTATTCCGGGTAAAACGTTTCTGATGGGAGAGTATTTGGCTCTTTCCTCGGGCCCGTCCTTGGTGGTTGCGGGGCTTCCAGCCTTTCGTTTTGATTTTTACGTGGGTCATTCGGAGGATCTTCTTCATGCACAAAGTCCTGCGGGATTGTATCTGCAAAAAATAAAAACAGACATTGGCTCCTTGCGGATGGAAATGCACGACCCTTATCGTGGGCGAGGGGGATTTGGTGCGTCCACGGCTCAGTTTTTGGCTTTATGGTTGTATGCTCGCGCTTTAAAGAAAAAATCAGCCACCGATATTGACGCAAAAATTGCAGCCGAGTGCTGGGATGAGTATCAAGATTTATTTTCTGAGGGAACGAAGCCAAGCGGCGCCGATTTGATCAATCAAATCAGTGGTGGATTAACAGCTTGGAACGCAAAAACGCGCGAGGTTTTGCGTTTTGATTGGCCGTTTGCAGATTTACGACTTCATCTTTTTAAAACCAATCAAAAGGTAAAGACTCACGAGCATTTGCAACAACTCGATTTACAAAAAATACCGAGCGAACGCTTAGGAGAAGTTTTAAAAACGTCCATTCAGGCCGTGCAAGAAAAAAACTCCAGCCAGTTTTTACGTCAAAGCATACTTTATACGGAAATTTTAAAAGAATCCGGTTTGCAAGATCCGCAGGCGCTCCAACTGATGGAAAAAATATCGCAGCATCCAGATGTCCTCAGCGTTCGCGGGTGTGGGGCGTTGGGGGCCGATGTGATGGCCGTCTATACGTCTCCGCGTGTGGATTTGGATCTTTCGGATTTTGACTTATTAAAAGTTTCAACCTTGCCAGAGCAAATCAGCTCGGGACCTGTTTGGAGATGGTCATGAAAACCATGTGGGAAGCGTCGGCACCTTCAAATATCGCCTTGATCAAATACATGGGGAAGCGCCCTGGCGGTAATATCGCTGTCAATCCCTCTTTGTCTTGGACGCTGGATCACTTGCGCACATTTGTACAGCTCGAAGTGGCGGAGAAAGATTCGTGGGAAGTCCATCCAGCATGGCCGGGGTTGGTCATGAGTGAAACAGGGCTAGACAAGTATTTGGGTCACCTTTTGCGACTCAAAGAATATTTTTCTGCAGAGCACCTCTTTTTTACTGTTCGCTCAGGCAATAATTTTCCAGCGGATTGTGGAATCGCGAGCTCGGCATCCAGTTTTGCAGCACTCACATTAGCCGCCTCACAGGCACTCTCTGAATTGGCCGAAAAACCCATGCCTTTAACAGCCACACTCGCAGATCTCAGTCGACAAGGTTCGGGCTCTTCGTGCCGGTCTTTCTTTCCGGGTTTTGTATCTTGGACCGACCGAGGTGTTCAAGCGATCGATTCTTCGATTTCTAAAATATACCATCAAACAGTGATTGTGAGTGGGGAACGAAAATCAGTTTCTTCGTCAACAGCTCACCAGCGTGTGCAAAGCAGTCTGCTGATGTCCGATCGTGAAGTGCGAGCGCAGAAACGCTTTGATCTCGTTTGTGCTGAATTAAAAAAGAACAAACCCAATTGGAATTTGCTCTACGAAGAATCGTGGTCCGAGTTTTGGGATATGCATGCGCTTTTCGAAACAAGTTCGCCTTCCTTTGGTTACATGAAGCCGCTCTCTCTAGAAGTGCTTTCAAAAGCAAGACAAGTCTGGGAAGAAACAGCCGATGGGCCCATCGTGACGATGGATGCGGGTCCCAATGTTCATCTTCTCTGGCGTGCAGAACAAAAAGATGTGGCAAGAGCGTTTTCGAAAAAATTGTCTCAATGGCAGTGGATTGAGAGTGACAATGATTAATCCACAAGCTGGCGCGAGCGACGTGTTTTCAACACGTGTCTTTGGTAAATGGATTTTGGCAGGAGAGCATGCGGTTTTGCGTGGGCATCCTGCCCTCGTTTTTCCGGTGAGCTCTTGTTATTTTCAGGTGGATTACAAACCCGGCTCGCAAAAGCTTTCGATCGACTGCGATTCGGATCAAAGCGAACAGATGAAAATGGTTTTTATGGGCCTTCTCGAAAAAGCGTTGGCCGATCTTGGAAAAGAGCGCGATCAATTGAAAGGCGAAATTTTTCTCATCAATCGAATTCCATTGGTTGGCGGAATGGGAGCCAGCGCTGCGATTTGTGTGTCTCTCGGAAAATTATTAGTCCATTTAGGCTTGATTCAAGAGCCTCAGCTGTTTTCTTTTGCAAAAGATTTAGAAGATCTCTTTCATGGAGAGAGCAGTGGAGTGGACATAGCGATTGCATTAAAGGCCAAACCCTTGGTCTATAAAACGCCTGGTGAATTTATGGATTTTAAGCCGGTTTGGAAACCCAAACTGTATTTGTCCCACTGTGGGAAAAGAGGCGTCACGGCCGATTGCATTCGTCGTGTGAAAGCGCTTTGGCAAAGCAATGAAAGCTTAGCGCAACTGATCGATATCGATATGAAGCGCAGCTTTGATCTCGCACAGGACGCTTTATTAAAGCCAGAATCCGTCGCGCAGCTCCAGCAAGCGATTTTACTCTCACGCTCCTGCTTTGAGCGCTGGGGTCTCGTGAGTTCGGAACTCAGCGAACACATGAACGCTCTTCACAAAATGGGAGCCCTAGCCACAAAACCCACAGGCAGTGGCGATGGTGGTTTTGTGCTCTCCCTCTGGGATCAAGACCCAACACAAGCTCCATTTGAACTTTTGGAATGTTAGGTATTTTTAGACGATTGTTGTGACTGTAAAATCGTTTCTATCATTTTTGATTTGCGCACGGGTTTAGTAATAAAAAAATTAACATCATGCTTTTTAGATTCCAATTCAGTTTCTGGTAACGCATCGGCGGTCACAAGAACAATAGGGGTTGTGCTTAATTTATTTTCTTTTTCATGACTGCGAATATGGTCTGTCATCTCAAAACCATCCACAAGAGGCATTCGTAAGTCCGCAATGATAATATCGGGTTTTTTTTCGTGATACATGCGGATGGCTTCCTCGCCGTTTTCAGCAAAAGACAAAGTCCAGTCGAATCCAGAAAAATAGGCTCGCATCAGACTGCGATTTCCTGCATCATCATCCGCAATCAAAACATGCATATTTGTATTACGAGCGATGACATTATTTTGATTGGAAGGCGTTTTTGGTAAAGCATTGAGACCTGCTGAGGAGTTTTTGACGAGACCAAGGGCTTCCCAGAGTTGGGAGGGAAGAAGAGGCATGCTGTCGACCAACTTAAAGGCAGAGAACATATTGATATATTCCAGTTCTCGCTTGTTTCCCAAAATAATAAGCTGTTTTTTAAAAGACACAAACTGAAGCAGAAGATTTGACTGGGCAATGGTAGAATCGATAATCACATGGCTAAAAGGGGCGTAAGATGGCGCATTTGATGCAATCTCCTCAGGGGAATAGAGACTGAGTTTAATTTTATTACATTCTAAAAAATATTTAATATTTTTCGCAAGATTCACATCATTAGAAATCAGAGCCACTTGAAGGGATTTTGTTTGCTCGCGCATAAAATAATCTTTCCATGTGATGGAATCGGTAGCTTCAAAGTCTAAGTCCACCGTAAACTGAGATCCAACATGGGGTTCTGACGAGACCGTGATATTGCCAGAAAGCTTACTGACCAAATCTTTAACAATAGACAATCCAAGACCAACGCCTCCCTGGCCTAAGACTTTGGTGCTTTCGAGCTGCAAAAAACGTTCAAAAATTTGGTGTTGCTTTTCTGATGGTATACCAACTCCCGAATCTTTGATTGAAATGCGAAGAGTGACTTTTTCTCCGGTTGCTAGAGGGTTGACTTTGAATTCGACAACTTTAAATTCAATAAAACCTCGAGTTGTATATTTAATCGCGTTGCGCAGTAAATTGATTAAAATTTGTCTTAGTTTGGCAGGATCTCCTTTTAAAAAATAAGGAATTTGATCCGAGATTTCGAATTTAAATTCGAGTCCTTTCTTGTGGCATTCTGGTGCCATCAATTGAACAATTTCTTCAAAATAAACGGGACACTTAAACGGAACTCTCTTGATGTCGGAGGTGCTCTCATCATTTTTTCGAGTGATCTCGAGAAGATCTGAGATCAATCCCAATAGGTGATCTCCCGATGTGCGAACAGATTGGATATAGTGAGAGACTTCTGGGGAACTATTTTTTTCCTCAATGAGTTCAAGCATCCCTAATATCAGATTGAGCGGTGTTCGAAGTTCGTGACTTATATTCGCTAAAAATCGGTTCTTAGCAAGAGTGGCTTCGGTGGCCTTATTTAATGCATCTTCTAAATCCAGCGTACGATTGATAATCAGTTCTGCGACCTGTCTGTTTTGGTCGAGAATAAAGCGCAGAAAAAGAATGATGAGAGTGGTCACTAAAATACCAATCACGAGGATCATGAGAGTGTAATTCGAAAGCTGCGTGGTTTTGTGATTGTAAATTGAAAATTGAAGCGATGAAAGTAAATCGTCCTTTTCGGTCATTTTAAAATAAGACTTCTCCTTATGGCTGCTGAGAAGTTCCGTCGGACTTTTGACCGAAAAAACTTCATGCTTCTGCCAATCTAAAATAAAATTCGATTGGGTGTCATAATCTTGGAGAAGGACCAGAAGATCTAGATTTTTAGGAGTGATTGAAAGAAGCGTTTCCAGGGGGCTCGTAAAGATAAGAAATTCGCCTTCACGTTCAGTCAGAAAAATAATGAAATGGATATATTTTTTGTCATTGTGAGTGCTTAAGGCAAAGGCGGTGAGCTGCTTTCTCTTTTTCATTAGAGACAATTTTGTTTTTATTTGTTGCGAAGAGAGATCTGGTTGCGTGGGCAATGGGAGTTTGTCCCCAGCAGCACTGCTATAAAAAATTATTTGGTATCTCAACCCCTCTTTTTTTGATGATTGGAGTTTAAAAAATGTCATTCGTTGAAAAATGGTTCGCGGAATAATTTCCTCAATGATGCTACGTTGTGAACGCACATTGGTTGACCGAATATCAAATTTTTCAAGCATCCATTGAATACGGAGAGTGCTCGTAATCAGCGTGTTTTCGAAGTCACGTAGATAGTCGTTGGCTGAGGTGTAAGTGAGGAGTCGATCTTCTCGATGTTTGCTTTTCTGGGTAATGATGGCTACATAGATCGTCAAACAGAGGCCGAGCACACCGATAAATAATGGGACACCATTTCGTGACATCATGATCCGCTGTTTTTTAGAGCTACTTAATAATCTAAACGGCATTGTCCCCTATCTGTTATCACGTATTATTATCGGCCACTTGTTTAAAATTTGATAGAAAAAAAGCCGATATTAAGATTTCTTAAAAGAGATGGGAAAAGTATAAAATACCTTTCTAAAATGAGATAGTAGGGATAAAAAAGTTGTCGAATGATTTAGATTTTCTTATAATGGAACTATGATATGGAAGCATTAAAACTCGGCCTGCAAGAATTTTGGAATATTTTCGAGCGAAGAGAAGACTTTGATAGTCAGAAGTTTTTAAATTTGCTCAATGATACGGATGAAGAGACGGTTTTAAAAATTTTGGCGATTTTTAATGACACTCTTTTAAAGGGCGCACTCTCCGTCGACGACGCAGTTAAAACGGACAATCCCGACGAAGTTTGGAAGTTGGCACATAAAGTTGCGGGTACGTCGGAGCTTTTGGGGCTTATTTCCTTTGGAAAAGCATCGCGCGAGCTGAGTCAAAATGTGAAAAAAGATCCTAATATCCGGCGGCATATGAATGCGATCAAAGATTTTATCAATTACGCTAAAAGCTTGAGTGAAGATATTGAAAAGAGTTGTAAAGTACTTATCAAGTATCGCGTTTAGATACTTTGTAACCAGCCCCTAGCACCGTCTCAATTTGTACAACTGAGGACATCATTTTCGACCGTAAATGACTGACGTGCGTATCGATGGTACGGGAAGTCATGCTTTTCCCGCCCCAGACGCGATCGATGATGTGGTCGCGTGAAAACACTTGGCCGGGACGATTGACAAGGAGCTTAAGGATTTTGAATTCGAAGGGTGTTAAATCAAGCAGAATCCGCTGGCTGTTTTTTTGAACGATTTCAACACTCATTTTTTCGAGATCGATACAAAGATCCTCAAATGTAAAGACTTTTTGTTTCGAGGATAAAGATCGCACCCATCGAAGTTTTGCTTCGATTCGTGCTTTTAATTCACTGGTTTCTGGTGGCTTACTTATATAGTCATCCGCGCCGATTCCAAAAGCGGCCACTTTTGTCAGTAAATCTGTGTCTGAGCTAATCACAATAAATGGAATAAACTGATCAGTGAGAGCCTCTTTAATTGTTGGCAAAAACTTCATCCCATTTCCATCAGGCAACGAAATATCTAGGAGAATGAGGTCAAAATGATTAAATCCGGAAGTGATTGTATTCAATGCTTCAGAGAGAGACGAGACATGAATCAAAGTGTGTTCTGGAAGTACAGAACTGAGATAAATCTGAAACTCTTGACTGTCTTCAATGCATAAAATTCTCGCCATTGGACTAGTTATAGCAGTTATTGAGATATCTTCAAGCCTATCTAACAGTTTCTCATCATATGAATTCGAAAATAATTGAAGCAGGTGGAGGTCATTATGAGAGCTAAAATATGCAAGATTCTAATTGTTGAAGACGATCTCTCGTTGAAGCCCTTTTGGGGGGCCGTGATTCAGAAACTGTTTAAAAAGGCACAGGTGGGCTGGGCCGTGAGTTCTGAGGAGGCGGAAAGAAATGTCATCGAAAAGCAAAATGACGGAGATTTTTTTGATCTTATTATAGCAGACTTATTTTTGGCAGGATCCAATACCGGGATTGATTTGCTCCAGTCGGAGGCTGTTCAAAAATCGAAATCCAAGACAATTCTCGTCTCTTTGGCCGAGCAAAAAAGTTTGGTGGCAGAATGTAAAAAAATGCTTCCAAAGACCAAAGTGATTGTGAAGCCCTTAAATGTGGCTGAGTGTGAAACGGTTGTTCAAAAATGTCTTAATTGGGGGGAGCTATGAAAACACAATTGCAGCTTATTAATAAAACAAGACCGGTGGTCCTCTTAACAGGAGCGGCCTCTGGAATTGGCTTGGAGCTTGCCACTTTGCTCCACAAAGATGAATCTTTGCGCGCAGTGGTTACGGCACGGGAGCGTCACTTGACGTTTCTTCGCAATCATTTTGGAGAGTCTTCACGATTTAAAATACGTTGTTTAGATGTCACCAACGAAGAGAATATCTACGAACTCGTCAATCAAGTTTGTAGCATGTGGGGGCAGTTGGATGTGATAGTGAACAATGCCGCCGTTTGTTTTCGCGGTGTCATTGAGCACATGGACTCGGAAGAGGAAATGATTCAGTTAAAGACAAACTACTTGGGCCCAATGTCTCTTGTGAGAGCGGCACTGCCGATCATGCGAGAGCAAAGGTCGGGGCAGATCATTAACATCTCATCCGCTTCTGGAGTTTTAGCCATGCCAACAATGGGATCCTACAGCGCCTCTAAGCACGCCTTGGAAGGGGCGACAGAAGCGCTTTGGTATGAAGCGAGGCCCTTCGGTATCCGTGTTAATTTGGTGGAGCTGGGTTTTATTAAATCACTTTCTTTTAACAATGTGATTTTATCTAAGAAGGCCAAGGTGAGTGCCGCCATTAAAGGGCCGCACTCCGAATATTATCGTTCTATGACTCCATTTATCGAAAAGCTCATGGGAATTTCAGTTTCGACTCCCAAAAGGGTCGCAAAAAATATTTTAAAAGTGATTCATCAACGCCCGTCCCGGCTGCGAATCTTTGCAACTCCTGATATGATTCTCTACGGATTCCTACGGATACTGATACCCTCAATTTTACTCAATCGTCTACTCTACTTTGTGCTACCTGGCTCGCAATCGTGGGGTGGCTACTGGCGCAAACGAAGCGATCAACCCAAGGAGAGCCTGCTTCCAGAGTTTAAAAAAACAGTATGATCATCAGTTGGTATTTAACGACTTATTTTTGTTTCGATGAGAATTGGATCTCGTTTTTCCCAACGCGAGAGTAACAAATAGATCGAAGGGACGACGAGCAAGCTAAAGACGGTTGACACAAAACTGCCGCCAATAATTGTTAAGCCCATCGGCGTGCGAGTTTCTTGCCCAATGCTGTTGCCGATGATCAGTGGGACGGCGGCGGCGATTGTTGCCACTGACGTCATCAGGATCGGGCGCAAACGCACTGGGCAAGCTTCGATAAGAGCTTCTCTTGCGTTCATATTTTTTTCATCGCGAGTGTGGTTTGTAAACTCCACTAAAAGTATTGAGTTCTTTTTTGCGATACCCATCAGGACGATGATGCCGATAAAACTAAACAGGTTGAGTGAAACATCAAAGGTCCACAAGATCAAAAGTGCCCCAGTGATACTAAAAGGGAGCGCTGTAAGAACGGAGATCGGAAGAATAAAGGAGTTAAACTGCACAGCGAGAACCATGTACGCGACGACAATACCAATGATCAAAGCGTAAGCGAGATTCTTAAAGCTTTCGTTGAGTCCCGCTGCGGTTCCCTCAAGAGAAAAGCCGTAACCTTTTGGCAGCACTTCACGAGCGATTTGACCAGCGCGATCCAACGCGCGAGCTTGTCCTATGCCCGGCGCCAGGTTGCCAAAAACGCCAATCGTGCGTTGACGGTTGAGGCGATTGATCGATTGAAATGTCTTTTGATTTTCAAAATCAACAAAGCGATCAATGGGGATAGACAAGCCAAAGTTATTTCTGACAAGGACTTGCGAAATATCTTTCATTGATTTGAGGTTTTCGTCATCCAGCTTGATGCGAATATCAAAACGACGGCCACCAGACGTGATTTGGCTCTGCCGGGAGCCAGCAACAGCCGCATTCAGGGCCGTAGCCACACTGGAGATGGTGACGCCAGAGTCGGCCATTTTATTACGTAAAGGTTTAATTAAAAGCTCTGGGAGTCCTAATTTAAAATCAGTATCGAGGTCGACGGCAAGTTTTTCGGCCTCAAGCTTATTCATAATTTCTTCTGATTTTTGATTGAGCACGTTTAAGTCTGGGCCGGTGATATTGAAAGACAAAGGATTGAGACGTCCTGACGTAAGGCCACGAGCCGAAATATCGCGGAACGAAAAGCGAACACCCTCCACCGCTTTTAGAGATTCACGCAGCTGATCCATGATTTCTTGATGTGTTACGTTTCGTTCTTCGCGCGACGTTAAGTTGATCGGCGTAAAAATTTGATTGACGTTATTGGCGCCGGGGCCGCCACCTATCGACAGAAAAAAGCTTTGAACATAAGGGTTTGCTTTTAATACCTTTTCGATTTCGAGAGCTTTTTCAAAAGTGGCTTCCAGGGACGATCCTGGTTTGAGTTGAGAATTGAGCATCACTACGTTTTGATCCTGCGACGGCACAAATTCCTGACGAATCTTTTGAATAAGGAAGAGGGAAATTAAAAAAAGAAGAAATGATCCGAAGACAATTTTTTTTGAGTGTTGGAGAGAGCGAGTGAGGAGTCTTTGATAGAAAGCATTGATATGCTCAAAGTAATGATCCAGCTTTTTTTCAAATTTGGAGGTCTTGGATGATGCACCTAAAAAGGCGGCCGCGCGCATCGGTGTGATTGTCACTGCTTCTAATAGCGACAAAAGCACTGCGACGGACATGGTCACACCAAATTGAAAAAAGAATTTTCCAATGACGCCCGACATGAAGACAACGGGCAGGAACACGGCGACAACGGCGAGTGTGGCAGCGATGGCGGCAGGAAGAATTTCTACCGAGCCGTCATAGGCCGCTTGGGTGGCGGTTTTTCCCATGCGATGGTGACGGACAATATTTTCCAGAAGCATAATGGCGTCATCAACGACGATCGAAATCGCTAGCGTTAAAGCGAGAAGTGTAAAGAGATTCAGAGTAAATCCTGCAAAATACACAACAAGAAACGTCCCGATGATCGACGTCGGAATCGAGAAAAGAATATTAATGGCGGCGCCAAAACTTCCTAGGAATAAAAAGCAAACCAAAATTGTCACAATCGAAGCAAAAATCAATTTTTCCTGCGTGGTAGAGACAACAGCTTTGGTGGCTTTTGTAAAGTCCACGTTGATTTGCAGTTTGTATTCTGGAGGAATAGAGTTTTGTAGTTTTTCGACACGCTCGCGAACAGTTTTGGCGAGAGAAACTTCGTTGCCGCCACGTTGTTTACGAATAGAAATGGAAACCGCTTCACGACCATCAACGCGAGCTGTCCGTCGCAGGTCACTCAAGCCATCTTCCACGCGTGCGACATCGCCAATCTTAAGATTGCGATCTTGGATGATTTGACCGCCACGGCGGAGGATGCGTAAGTTAGCCACTTGTTCTGCAGTGGCGGCTTCTCCGAGCCAGCGTACGCGAAATTCATTTTTGCCATCCGAAAACTGACCAGCCGCTGATTCCAAGTGCTGGGTTTCAAGCGCATCGGCGATATCGGAGATCGTCAGTTCATACTGTCGAAGTTTGCTGAGGTTGGGCCAAATCCGCAAATTGCGCATGCTATAGCCAGCAATAGAGACTTCGCCAATGCCTGGAAGAAAGCGAAACTGATCGAGAAGATAAGCATCCACCCACTCGAGGGTCTCGCGCAGAGGTCGATCGGAAGAAACTCCTATAAACATGATCGGAGATTCCTCAGGATTGTTTTTGCGAATCGTGGGAGGATCTACATCTTGCGGCAGACGAACCGAGCTGAGAGCGGTTTGCACTTCTTGAAGGGCGGTGTTGATATCGCGAGAAATGTCGAACGTTAAACTGATAGAGCCTTTTCCGGTTTGCACGGAAGAACGCATCTCTTGAATTCCTTCGACCGAAAGCAGATTTTGCTCCATCGGATCAATCAGCTCTGTTTCGACCACCTCGGGGGCCGCACCCTCGTAGTCCACGTTGATGCTCAAAACCGGAAAATCCACATCGGGCATTTGACTGATGCCCAAACGCGCAAAGCTAATGCCACCAAAAATTATCAATGCCGACATTAAGATCCACGCAAAGACGGGGCGTTGAATGGAAAGTGCAATCAATGATTTCATTGCAAGCCCCTCGATGTGGTGAACAGCCGCGCCTGGCTTTCTGTTTTGCGAAGTTCTGACAAAAATGTAAATTTTCGGACGGCGGCATCGGCCGCTTCAACTTCAAAGGTGACAAGTTGAAAGAGTGTGGAGCGACCAATTTTGTAGCGACGTCGTTCTTCGATCACTTTTTGGTTTTGAAAGTCGGCGAGTTTACTGGCCTCTTGGCTTTGCGCATGGACCACTTTTTGTCGACGTTCCAAATCCACCCAGCCGACCTGTGAGCTGCGCTTTTTATTTCGAGCCTCAAGTTGAAGAGCTTCAGCTTCCAATCGTGCGGCTTTTTCTTTTTTACTTGTGAGACCACGATGAAGAGGAACCGAAATGTTAACACCCACTCGAGTTCCGGAATAACGATTGTTTCCAGCCTGCGACCAAGCTGTATCAAATGTATCAGAAATACCGTTTTGTCCGTAGCTCATATAGACATCAAACAGAGGTTTAAGCTCTTCGCGTGTCTTTTTTGTTTCGAGTGCAGCTTTAAGGGCCTCAGCTTCTGAGGAGAGAGCATCCCAGCGCATGGGCGATGCGGAATTTTTTTCCACAACATCAACGAGTTGATACAAAGAACGTTCTTTGGTCAAAGAGTCGATGTCTGGTTGAAGGCGATCGACTTGAAAGTTGGGTAAAGCGCTTTGCAACTGAGTTCTGAGAGTGGCGAGCTTATTTTGGACTGTGATGAGATCGAGTTCTCTACCGCTGACGAGGGCTTGCACTTGTAATAGATCCGCTTTCTCAGCAGCAATTCTTTTAATTCTGCTTTGAGTCCACTTTAACAGTTCGCGACTGACTTCCAAATTCTTGAGACGAATCTGTTCTTCTTGCAAAAGAGTGGTGTAATCCCAATAAAAGCCCTCGAGCTCGATCAAGATCTTTTGTTTTTCATTCATGAGTGCGGCTCGACGGCTGAACAACTCTTCTTTTTCACCACGATGTCGCAAAGAGGTTGCATGGCCAAAGCTATCGCGCCACAGGGACTGATTGAGTCGGACTTCCCAGTCTGCAATTTGTCGTAAGCCGAAATTATCGATGACAGACCTTTCGTGCCCACCACTGACAGAAAGCAGTGTGCCTGTGGAAAACGGTTGCTTGAATGTGAGATCGACGAAGCGAGTGCGTGAACGTCGAGCAAAAGTCACAGCCGCTTGATTGTTGTTAAAATTTTCTGCGTTTAGATCTAGCGTGGATCCCAAGACAATATCGCGGGCTTCTATTTCGGTTTGAGCGGCTAGGATTTTTTTGTCAATGGCTTGGAGGTTTTCCGACTCGTTTTGCACAGACTGCAAAAATGTTTCTAACGAAATGGCAATGGCAGACAAGGGCATCCACAAGACCAGAATAAAAAACCAACGAGACAAATGATGCATGCTTCGATTCTAAACGAGTGTGGGGCGAGGTCCACAAAAAAATTAATCTTTGCACTAAGAATTCAATTCATTTTCATCATTCAGTCGATGATGTGGGTAATAAGGACTTTCCGCGTTATTTCTCCAAGTGCTCCAACCGAAATTAAATCAATTCGAATCAAAGATGAGAGTAACGATGAGTGGTTCATTGGAGAAGGCTTATGTCATGATTGTCTTGTCTCAATCATGAGATCACACACGAAAGGAATATTATGAAAACAATGCTTTTTATCACAATGATCGCCATCTCTGTCTTTGCAAATGCGAGCTACGGGAATAATCAGATCGAAGACGAAGCTCCACTCAAGGTTACAGTATTGAAAGATGGGCGTAAGATTTTATCCAAAGACGGTTTAACGGCTTATACTTTTGATAACGATCAGGGGTCTGTTTCTTCGTGCTACGATGCTTGTGCCAATGCCTGGCCACCAATTTTGGCTCAAGAAGGGGATGTTTTGGGAGAAGAGATCGGTTTAACGACTCGCAAAGATGGAAGCCAGCAACTCACATATCTTGGTGCTCCGATCTACTTTTTTGCCGGCGATGCTGTTGAAGGCGAAATTAATGGTGATGGCTTGGGCGGAGTTTGGCACATTATTTTAGAGTAGAATCAAATTGAAGGGTGGGTGTTTACCGATGCGGATTGGCGGCGACACCCACGCCATGCCACAAGACGGTGGTGTACGAGCCGTCTTTGATTTTTTTTGAAAACGCTTCGATATCAACAACAGCGGCAGCCCCTTTTTGAACGGCACAAAAAGCCAATTTCAATAGAACTTCTTTTTCGTCAGCACAGTTATCGACTTGCAGGACAGGCTCCATGCGCTTCATTAAACGCGTTTCCTTACCACTAATGCGTCGATAGAAAACGTCTATATTTTTCGCCTTTTCATAGATCTCGTTGTACTCGTTGACCCAATCGCGTGATTCTTTTTCGAAACACGTGGGGCATTGATTGCCGAGATTTATTTTTTTTTCGAAGAGTGCATAAAACGGATACGAGTTTTCGTCGACAAACTGAACACAGTCTTTACAAAGAGAGGACTTACAATAGATGCACTCAAGGGGCGCTTTGGCTTTGAGACACGAACAGCATGACGACATGAGTTTCCTACGAAGTTAAGATTCCAGCAAAGCAGGCGGTGATAAATGACGAGAGTGAGCCACCTAAGACAGCAAGCAGTCCAAAACGCGCCAACTCGGACTTGCGCTCTGGGACAAGGCTACCAATACCACCAATTTGAATGGCGATGGAAGAGAAATTTGCAAATCCACAGAGAGCATAGGACGCAATCAACAGGCTGCGTGGCTGATAAAGAGCGCCATTTTGTGCCAAATCCAAATAGGCGACAAATTCGTTAAACACGGTTTTTTTACCAAGAATGGCAGAGATGGCTCCCACATCTTCGACCGGGATGCCCATTAAAAAGGTGACTGGTGAAAAGAGCCAGCTCATCAACCACGACAAAGAAAGCTGCGTGTTGGCTGAACTCAGTGCGGGCGCCCAGGTTTCGAAGGAAATAAGATGCCCGAGCGACACAAGCATGTAGTCAAAGAGAGAAATCAGAGCAATAAAAGCTAACAGCATTCCCCCGACGTTGATAGCGAGGGACACGCCCTCACTGGCGCCATTGGCTGCGGCCTCGACCAGATTGGTGTGCGGGCTTTTTGTATGAGAGGGAATGCGACCAAGAGT
>CAZOGU010000037.1:0-5318 GCA_964579625.1 uncultured Pseudobdellovibrionaceae bacterium | reverse complement strand
ACTTTGAGAGTTTTATGCATCAGCCACGCAAAAAACTGCACCACCCATTGCATCAGCCCAATATGATAAAGCACCGACATAAGTGAGGACATAAACACGATGGTGGGAAGCACAGAGAAGGCGACAATAAAGCCATGTTTTTGCGTATCCATGAGAGAGCCAAACAAAAAGCGACTGCCTTCATCGGAAAAATTAAGAATTTTCAGTATCACGCCATTTGCGCCAGCAAAAATAAAAGCCAATGGTCCATCGATCCCCAAAAAAGGAACGCCAAGAACAAGAAGTGCTAAACAAAGTTGCAATGCAAAAGCTTTAAGAACAAAGAGCCAATTGATTTTTTTGCGATTTTGCGAAAACAAAAACGCCACCCCAACAAAAGCCCCAATCCCCACCAAACTGATCAATTGATACATGCCAGATGGTGTATCCTGCTTTCTGCCAAAAAGGTACATCGCCGCCGTCACCGCGCGTTGGAAAGTTAGCATTTTTGGGTCTGACAGGTTTTCAATACATTACTAGCCGCCAAGGCGCTCCAAAAGATTCCTTTAATGATCAACAGTGAGCATACGGTGTGTTGCTGGAAGTATGCGTAGACCATTTGTGATTCGCTCATGTTCCCCAATGGATGCCGGCCTATCGAATATGATCGAGGTGACCAGTCGGGAGTTTTGCTACCATCTACATTGTTAATAAATGCATCTTTGATCGAGATTCTTCAATTCGAAGAGGTGGAAGTGGAACAGTGAGATCTTGTGCGCGTACACAATTGATAAAAATGGAAAAAAGAAAAAACATGGTTTCTCCTATTCCTACACCAGTATGATCTGGATCAGTTTCAAGGGTTCATGTCTGGTGAATCAAGATTCGGAAGGCACATCTCAGGCTTTTTGCAAAGCCACCCCTTAGGTTTTAAATCGCGTTTATCTACAAATCGATTTCGTGGGGAAAAGCCACTAAAAAATATGGCCCCGGCAAAAGACCTTATTATTTTGCTCGCGAGTTCATTTCGTAAAACAGAATACTGGCTGCCACGGTGGCATTGAGCGATTCTATGGCGCCCGAGTACGGAATGGAGACCTTCGTGCATTGAAGAGAGCCAGGTAGACCTTGTCCCTCTTCGCCCAAAAGAAGTCTCCAGGCGCCTTCAAATTTAAAAGCACGCACACTCTGGCCACTCATATCAAGAGCCAAAAGCCGCTGCACATCCGAAAGATGTTTGATCGAAGGACCTTTAAAGTAATTCAGTCCAAAGCAAGCGCCTGAGGAAGCTTTGATGGCCTTTGGGTGAAAGGGGTGACAGCTTTCTTCGAGGAGTATGACGTCTTCGATGCCAAAGGCTTTCGCACTCCGTAAGAGCGCTCCTAAATTGTTCGGATCTCCGAGTGCACACAGAAGTTCAGTGTTCGTTGGCGGGCCAGACGACTCCCACTTGTGCACCTCGGGGACAGGTAAGCATACCAAAGGATTTCCACTTCCCACGATGTCGAGCTCGCGGAACATGTCTTTTGTCAACAAGACCAATTGCAATTCAGGTTGCATTGCAAATAACGAATGATCTTCGGAAGTAAAAATCCAAAAAGCCTCTTGAGGAGCAGAGATAGAGATTTGTTCGGCAATGATTTTTTCGCCAGAGACCAAACAGAGCTGTTCTTCTTTCACGCCCTTGCTTTTTGTGAGGGACAAAAGCTTTTTAAAAAGAGGATTGCTCGTGCTCTCAATCTTCTTGATCTTCATCGAAGTCCTCGTCCTTCACGGGCTCAAGTTCTTTGCTTCTGATTTTGCGAAACACAATCAAGCGACGTTCGTGAGTGGTGTGGGGAAGTGTGTAGGGAATGTTTTTTTCGAGTTCGTAGTAATGGCCCCAAGTTTCAAGCGCCGCATCGATTTCGGGGCCCACGTTAGGTCCCTTCATTAGAAAAACTTTGCCGTGCATCTGCAAACAGTGAATCACATTGCCAAGAGTGTTTCGGCAGTCTTCAACGGCGCGAGTGATCACGCCGCCGACCGGGTACATAAATTCGCTGTTAATATTTTTTCCAAGAATATCTAAGTTTTCAAGCCCTAGGCGCTCGCGTGCTTTTTTTAAAAACTCCACTCGCTTTTGCACACCTTCGGCCAAAAGGATGCGATGTTTTTTGTCGATGACCATACGCAGAGGAATTCCCGGAAAGCCCGGCCCGGTTCCTACATCGATCAGAGGGAAGGTCAGGTCCACCAAACGTGGAACGATTAAACAATCGATAAAGTGCTTAATGGCCACGTCGCGAAAGTTGAGCAGGCGGGTGAAGTTTTCTTGATTTTGTTGTTCCATCAGAAGGAGGTAAAATTTAATAAGTTGAGTGCGCACTTCGTGAGGAACATCGCCAAAGTCGTGATTGCGAAAAATATCAAAAAGACGATCTTCCGCCTCGTTAAGACTTAAAATCTTGGTGGGTTTTTTGTGATTTCCCTGCCGGAGATGGGCGCCTTTGTGGTGACCCATGGGGCTGATATTCGTTCGATTTTTGTGCGCCATGTTAGGCGCCAATATGATTGATAAAAGGGCCCGAGGCAATCATATTTTGTGGATGTCGACGAAAAAGCTCCAAGATATTAAAAAGAACGCAGAAAACGAGTTCCAAAGCGCCAAAACCGTAGAAGAACTTTACCAACTCAAGGTCAAATATTTTGGCAAACAGGGGGAGCTCACACTTGTTATGAAGGACATGGGCGATCTCCCTAAAGAAGAGCGTCCCACCTTTGGCAAAGAGGTTAACATCGTTCGCGATGCTTTAACGCAAATTCACGATGCCCGACAAACTGAGCTTTCGCAAAAAGAAATGCTCGCGAAGCTTGCGAAAGACTCCCTCGATCTTACGCTCCCAGGGCCACAACTCCCAATCGGTTCCAAGCATCTGATTCCTTCGGTGATTGATGAGATCGTGGATATTTTAGCGCGAGTTGGTTTTTCGGTTCGCACGGGTCCTTTTGTTGAAGACGATTTTCATAATTTTTCAGCGCTCAATATTCCGGCCGATCATCCCTCGCGTGATATGCAGGACACGTTTTACATCGACGAAACTCATGTGCTAAGAACTCACACGAGTCCCATTCAAATTCGCACCATGGAAACAGAAAAGCCGCCGATTCGAATTCTCGCGCCAGGTGGAGTGTTTCGTCACGATTACGATGCGTCTCATTCGCCGCACTTTCATCAGATCGAAGCCTTGCTCGTCGACAAACATGTGTCGATGGCCGATCTTAAGGGAACCATTTCTTATTTTATCAAAGAGTTTTTTGGCAAAAATATCAAAACACGTTTTCGCCCCAGTTTTTTTCCGTTTACGGAACCTTCGGCGGAAGTGGATTGCTCGTGCCCGCTTTGCGAAGGCAAAGGCTGCAAGATGTGCAAACAAACGGGTTGGATTGAAATTGGCGGAAGTGGTCTTGTTCATCCCAATGTGTTTAAAGCGGTGGGCATTGATCCCGAACAGTGGCAGGGTTTTGCCTTTGGTTTCGGAATCGAGCGCATGGCGATTATTAAGTATGGCGTGAATGACATTCGCTTGTTTATGGAAAATGATGTGCGCTTTTTGGAGCAGTTCCGATGAAGATTTCTTACAATTGGCTCAACGATTACATTGATCTTGCGGACTATCGAACAAAAATCGACGACCTCTGTCGCCTGTTAACTCAAGCGGGCCTTGAGGTTGAGGGTGTTACGGATCAAAAAGCCCAATTCAATCACATCGTCGTGGGAAAATTGCTTTCTGTGGATAAGCACCCAGACGCCGACAAACTTACACAATGCCAAGTGGACACGGGAGAAAGTGCTCCTCGACAAATTGTGTGCGGTGCTAAAAATCACAAAGCGGGTGATTATGTGATCGCAGCACTTCCAGGTGCCGTTCTCCCCGGAGACTTCGCGATTAAAAAATCAAAAATCAGAGGCGTGGAATCTTTGGGCATGCTTTGCTCGCCAAAAGAACTCGGTTTGAGCGCCGAGGGCGAAGGCATTATCACGATGACATTGGGAAAGCCGGGTCAACCTTTTGCTGAACTGTATGGTTTTGACGATGTGATCATTGAAATCAACGTCACTCCTAACCGCGCTGACTGCTTAAGCCATTTGGGTTTAGCGTTTGAAGTGTCTGCTCTTTTGGATCGTCCACTTAAAATCAAAAAGCCCGAATTTAAAACGGGTGCATTTAAATCCACAGAACTTTCAAAGATCAAATTGGTAGACGCACAAAAGTGCCCTCGTTACGCTGGACGCATGATTCGCGGTGTGAAGATTGGCGAATCTCCCGCCTGGTTAAAAAAACGTCTCGAAAGTGTTGGCTTGCGCTCCGTGAACAACGTTGTCGATGTGACCAATTACGTGATGTTTGATTACGGTCAGCCTTTACACGCTTTTGATTGGTCGCAAATTCAAGGTGGCGAAATTATCATTCGTCCGTCACAAAAAGCCGAAGCCTTTCAAACCCTCGACGGAACAGAGCTCACATTAACCGGCGAAGAGCTCGTAATTGCCGATCAAAAGCGAGCCGTCGCTCTTGCGGGAGTTGTTGGTGGTTTGAATTCGGGAGTGAACGAAAACACCAAAGATCTTTTTGTTGAGTCTGCCTTTTTTAACTCGCAAGCTGTGCGCCGAACATCTCGCCGTTTTGGCATCGATACAGATTCGTGCTATCGATTTTCGCGTGGAGTGAACCCGGAACAAACGGCGCTGGCTCTGGATCGTGCGTGTGAGCTTATTCAACAAGTGGCGGGCGGCGAAGTAGCTTCCGATGCGCATGATGTGTACCCTCAGCGTTTAACCAAACCTGCGATCACAGTTGACGTTCGAAAGATCGAAGCGCGCTTGGGTTACGCCGTGAAGGATGCTGATTTTTTTGCCGTGATGAAACGCCTGGGCTGCCAAGTGGATGGACAAAAGGTCACTCCGCCGATGCACCGTTGGGATCTTTCAATCCCCGAAGACTTACTCGAAGAGTACGCGCGTGTGTACGGCTACGATCATCTCGTGGAGCGTTTGCCACAAATCGTGGAAGAACCCACCAAACACAATGCCGATTATTTAAACTCTCGTCGCCTTGGACAGTTTTTATCTCAGCAAGGCTTTTCACAAGCGGTGAATTACGCGTTTGTAAACAAATCACTTCAACAAACAGTTCTCGGTTCGTCACAGGAGCGCACAGCTCTCGGTCTCGCCGGAGTGGAAGAGATTGCGGTTAAAAACCCCATCAGCGAAGACTTTGCGGTGATGAGAATGTCCACACTTCCGAGCCTTGTGCAAAATGTTTCGCACAATCTTCGCCACGGTATTTTGTACGGCC
>CAZOGU010000036.1:0-33322 GCA_964579625.1 uncultured Pseudobdellovibrionaceae bacterium | reverse complement strand
ACACCGGTCACCGCCAAACCGTCGAGAGTGGTATACTTCCTGACCGCCCCTTCCACGCTGGGATTGCTTGTGGGAGGATGGCAGCCAGTGCCACCAAGCAAGGAGAAACCTGAGCGGAGAAAGCCTAAGAGATAATATGATAAGTCTTATAAAGTTGGCACCTTTGTTTCTGATTTTAATCACGCTTTCCTGCGCCGAAGAAGAGCCGGAAGAAGACACTGATGATCACTGCAACTTTAGCATGGAAGTGACGTATTCACTTGGTGTCAGCGCCAATTCTGATTTTATAGCACAAAATACGTCGGGCACCGGCACCATTACGAATTCAACGTGTCCTAGCATCGGCGGTGGATATGTTGATATCTTACCTAAGCGGTACATTACTAAAGTAGATACCACCATCACGTTTAGTCTTCAGGTCGGTGCATTCGATGATACAATTTTTGACTTTGAAATCATTGGCAATACAGTGACTCCTCGCATACTTACCCACTGTGAAAATAATTTTCGCACGATCGAGACGATACAAAGTGGAACACTCGATACCAGTAACAATTCGATTTCCTTTGTACTCAATTATGAGTTGGATAGAGGTGCTTGCACTTCGGAAGGCATGGATCCTAGCGGGTAT
Source organism: uncultured Pseudobdellovibrionaceae bacterium (assembly GCA_964579625.1). GTDB lineage: Bacteria > Bdellovibrionota > Bdellovibrionia > Bdellovibrionales > JAGQZY01 > JANPLN01. The sequence goes on along the minus strand of CAZOGU010000036.1, from coordinate 32,691 downwards.
TTGCACACGGAAATTAAAGGAATTTGGGAAGAGCCTTGTGCAGCTGGTATAAAACACTGGGTCGGATATTATGGAAACGGGGAGGTGGATACAGTTGAATACTATTCAACTGGAGCCTGCACGGGCCTAAGGATGTATATTGAAATGAACGGTCCAACAACAATTGGGGATGAGGCGACTTATCCCAAAAGCATAACAACAAGCTTCCAAAACTTTTTGGTCAATATTAATGACCCCGCCCTTGTGACCTCTTTTAACAATCTCGCTATGTGTGGTAGGACTAATTGGAACACAGGAATTGACTATAATGTGGACGGAATATTTTGCGATTTTGCAGCCGATGGCATTCGTAGTTCAATTACTTTTCCGTCGACCGAGTTAAGAAAGTACGACATTTTCTCTAAATCAGGTTCAGTGCTTCAGTTTGGAGACAGTGCAACCGGCGATGGAAGTTCTCTATTAAATAGACCGACGACTATCGATGCAACCAAAGACTACAACTTTAATAGTTCATTTGTCGTCGTGCCAGTCTGGTTGGACTGATTGGAGAATTTGTTCTTGCGATTATTATAAGACATGATCGAAAGCATTCACGCAATGAGGATTCGATGGATATAAAACAAAGTTTTTCTTATTTGATTTGACTAAACCCATCCTTTTTTACTTCTTGCTATAATCCTTCGGCACCAGGTTGAACTTCTTAATCTTCCTTAGAAGTGTGTTCTTGGGAATGTTGGCGTTAGCCACTGTTTGGTTGATACGACCGTTGTTGGCTTTGAGGGCGTTGATGATGAAGTCTTTTTCGGCGTCTTCCTTAAATTTTTCAAAATCGAGTGGTTCTGTGCCGGTGGCGCCTGATTGGTGTTGCAGCTTTTGAATTTCAGCGGGTAAGTGTGTTGAGAGAATCGTTGTTTCGATTCCCATAATCACTAAGCGCTCGATCATGTTCTCAAGCTCGCGAATATTTCCCGGCCAAGCGTGTTTCTTTAAAAGTGTAAACACAGCGGGCTCGATGGCGGGGACTGGTTTTTGATATTTTTCGCAGAATTTATTTAAAAAATAATTGGTTAAATTTTCAACGTCCTCTGTTCTCTCACGAAGTGGTGGTAAGAAGATCGGCATGATGTTGAGGCGATAAAATAAATCTTCGCGAAAGCGACCATCGAGAATAAACTTTTCGAGGTTCTGATTGGTGGCCGCAATGATCCGGGCAGAGGTCTCAAGCTCACGGTTCGATCCAACAGGGTTAAACTTTTTCTCCTGAAGGACGCGAAGGAGTTTGACTTGCGTCTCTGGTTTGAGTTCGGCGATTTCATCAAGGAACAGTGTGCCCTCGTTTGCAAGCTGAAATTTTCCAATCTTTCGCTCATCAGCGCCAGTAAAAGCCCCTTTTTCATGACCAAAGAGTTCGCTCTCGATAAGGCCTTCGGTCAAGGCGCCGCAGTTGATGGCAATAAATGGGGAAAACTTGCGATGGGAATTGTAATGAATCGCGCGGGCCACGAGTTCTTTTCCGGTGCCATTTTCTCCGCGAATCATCACGGTCGTATCCACCTTACATACTTTATAAACCAGGTTAAAGACTTCGCGCATTTTTTGCGATTCAACGACAAAGTCTGTATTGATGTCGTCATCAAAGATCGGCAGAGAAGCCACGAGGTCTTTGACAAGATCTTTGGCTTCTTGTGATTTTTTGTAAATTTCGATCAGCTTATTGCGGTTGATTGGCTTTTCGAGATAATCGTAGGCGCCTTCTTTAATCGCTTCGATAGCGTCGCGCACGTTGGTGTGGGCCGTAAGCACAACAACAAACATTCGTGGATCGAGAGTTTTAATTTTTTGCAATGCCGTTAAGCCATCCATCTGTGGCATCTTCACATCCATGATAATCAAATCATAAAAGTGGGCTTCTACTTTTTGAATGGCTTCAACACCATTTGCAGCTTGATCGCATTCGATGTTTGGAATTTCTTGGGTCAGTATAGAACAAATCGATGTGCGTAAATCGGACTCGTCATCAACAATGAGAACTCGCGCGGGTTTTTCCATAGAGTATCCTTATTCCTTTCACGTCGATTTGACGGGAAGTTTGAAGCCAATTGTCGAACCTTTCCCTTCTTCACTCTGAATAAAAACACTTCCGCTGTGAGCTTCGACAAAGTATTTGACGAGATAAAGACCCAATCCTGTGCCTTCTGTTGTTTCGTCAAACCGGGAAAACTTTTTCCAAATCATCTCCTGATCCTCGTGGCGGATGCCTTTTCCTTGATCGTGGATCGAAACCACAATCAAATCATCTTGCTCTTCTGACGTCACTTGGATCAGAGTGTTTTCGGGAGAATACTTTACTGCATTTTCGAGGATATTCAAAATGATTTGTTGAATGAGTTCTTTGTCACAGTTGATAGAAAAAAGTGGTTCGAGTGAAGCATTGATCGTTAACTTTTTCTCCTCAGCCAGAGGCTTAATCATCTGAATGGCATTGTAGAGGAGGGAATTGATATCACAAGGCTCCAGTTTGAGATGAAAGCGGTTGGCTTCAATTTGAGAAATTTTCAGTATATTTTTTACATACTGATTGAGCTCGTAGCTGTACTTGCGAATTTTCCCGAGACCTTCTTTGACCTGCTCGGAATCTTTAGAGGACCCTTCGAGAATTTCGATCTGTCCTAAAATTTTAGCAATGGGCGTCTTTAAATCATGGCTAAACAGATTGAGGAAGTTCTTCTTCATCTCATCCATTTCGTCTTTATAGATTTTATCTTTCTCAAGAGTCCAAGCAAGCTGTTCTTTTTTATTGAGTTTGTAGTTAATAAAGACAAAGTAAGAAATAAAAATATGAATAATATAGGCCGTGAGCGGAAGCCAAATATAAAACTGATCAAAGAGTAAAAAACTCAGCGAGCTGATCAGAATCAGTATAATAAAAAGTCCTAAAAAGGCGAGATTGGCCGATAAAAAAAGAATCAATGTCGAAACCAAAAAAGAGATGATCAAGATCACAACCACCGAAATCCATAACCGCAGCGGCGTGATCCAGCGGTGGAGCAAGAGGTTGTCGATCATATTGGCAATCAATTCAGCTGGAGAAAGGTCGCCCACGGGAGTGGATAAAGATTCATCTTCGGGATCTTGAATATCGAGGATGATGATCTTTTTTTCGATCGTGGTGGGGAGAACTTTTTGGCTCTTGATTTCGTAAAAGTAAATCGAAGAAAAACTATTTTGCGGGCCACGAAAGTTAATAAATGAGGGATTTTGGATTTCTTCGCTGAGTCCGCTGGCAGAGACTTTTCTGAGTAAAGAGTGAGGGATGTTGAGGGAGCGAATGATTCCATCGTCATCGGGTTTTAAACTTTTTCGTGGGATCAGGAGGGCCTGGCGATAGCCGCTGAGCATGGCGGAGGTTCTTCGATTGACCGGGGCGACAATCAAAAGCGGGGAGTGTTTGCTGATCTCATTCATGGCAATTTGGATGTCTGTGGGCTCGGGAGGAAGATGCACGATCAGGATGTCGGAGCTCACGGTTTGCGCCCCGCGGAGGGTGAAGTGAAGGTCAAAATTTTTGATATCCAAAATCAGCGCTAGAGCGATTCCTGCGATGGAACAAATGACGTACCGATTTAAAAAACCACTCAAAATCTTCATTTTTTTCCTATTTTGGACATAATAGCCCAACTCAGTTTAAAATCCAATTGCTTAGAAGGATATCCAGTTTTAGGATGCTCTCAGGGTCAACGAGGTGTTTGGTGTTCGTTTTAAAATCCATCGATCAGGTGAAACAAAAAAACTTTAAAGACACCATCTTAACGATCGGAAGTTTTGACGGTGTTCATTTGGGGCATCGACAACTGATCACCAAGATGAAGGGGCTTTCCTCAAGCGCACTCAAAGTCGTTATGACCTTTGATCCCCATCCGGCCAAAGTGCTCTCCCAACAGCCACCACCGTTGTTGTTCTCCTCGCAAGATCAAATTGATGTCTTTGCAAGCCTGGGCGTGGATGCTCTGTTTTTTCTCCCGTTTAACCAACAGGTGGCAAGCATCGACGCCAAAGATTTTATTGAGCAATTGATATGGCCGCTTTTTCAGCCGCAGAAGATGGTGGTTGGGCATGATTTTACTTTTGGAAAAGATCGAAAAGGCGATGCAGCTCTTTTGCACAAGGAGCTCTCGCCTCTTGGGACTCAAATTTTGCAAGAGCCGCCGTTTTATAACGGACAAGACATTGTGTCGAGCACACTCATCCGGCGAATTTTAACTCAAGGACAAATTGAGCGTGTGCAGGTGCTTTTGGATCGCCCTTACTACATCGAAGGTTTCGTCGTCGAAGGGCGTAAGCTCGGGCGAACCTTGGGATTTCCGACGGCGAATTTAAGATGTAACAACGAAATTTTTCCGGGCACTGGCGTTTATTACTGTCAGACGCAGATTAATGGCAAAACCTATAAAGCTGTGGGAAATATTGGTTTTAATCCCACAGTGAGTAATAATCACAACCTTAAAATCGAATTTTATCTTTTGGATTTTAATGGCGACCTCTACGGCCAAACCCTGCGCTTTGAGTTTTTGCAAAAACTCAGAGACGAAAAGCGCTTTGGCTCCAAAGAAGAGCTGCGCGTACAGATCGAAAAAGACGTTGCGAGCGCTCGAACCCTCTGACCAAGGTCCAGGATTTAATTTAAAAGTCACAGCTCGACTGGATCAAAGATTGAGTGGCCAAAATTCAACATGCTCCCCCAACCGAAAGACGCTAAATTGAAAAGAGGGTTTGGATTTTCTTTTAAGGGAATCTAATCACTTACAATTTACCAAAGGGGATTCCGTGGCTAAAACCGGACTCGCAGAAGTTAAAAAGGCAAGTGGCAAGTTGGCCCATGTTCAGGCCAACCGTCGCACCAACGAGTCGTTAAATACGGCCGCAGAAAGATTGGGCGTGAGTGCTCAAGAATTGGGTGAAGAACTTGGTGAATTTTATCAAATGCCGTTTATCGAACTCAGTGATTTCGAAGTGGATCAAACAGCGCTTAATATTTTAAGTGCCGAGCAATGCAAAAAGTATTGTGTGATGCCGATTTCAAAAGCCGGAACCACACTGGTTGTGGCATTTGCAGATCCCACCAATTTATTTATGCGTGATGATATTTCCTATCTTACAAAATGCAAAATCGAACCCGTTGTTGCCACGGAAAAAGGCATTCGTCGTGCCATCGAAAGATACTATCCCGATGCCGCGGGCTCAGAAGCTGGAGATTTACTCAGCGAGATGGGTGATGATGGGATGAAGGAAGAAACCAAGAGCACCAACGTCCAAATGGATGATAGCGATGCTCCGGTTGTTAAGTTTGTAAACATGATGTTGATGGAAGCGGTCAAGGAAAACGCATCGGATATCCACGTTGAGCCGTACGAAAAAAGCATTCGCGTGCGTTTTCGTAAAGATGGTCAGCTTTTTGAAAAATACCGTCCACCAATCAATATTGCTTCGGCCATTTCTTCGCGCCTAAAAGTTTTAGCCAAACTCGATCTGGCGGAGCGAAGAAAGCCCCAGGATGGACGCATTAAACTCAAATTTAAAGACAAAGGCGATGTGGATTTTCGGGTCAACGTTTTACCCGTGGTTGACGGCGAAAAAGTGGTGATGCGGATTATGGATAAATCAAAAATCACAAATATTAAACTTACGGAATTGGGTTTTACGCAGGCGCAGTTTTTGGTCTTACAAGCAGCGATTCAAAAACCACAGGGACTTATTCTCGTAACTGGGCCCACAGGAAGTGGTAAAACCACAACCCTGTACGCATCTCTTCAGGAAATTCACGACACAACAATCAACATCAGTACGGCAGAAGATCCGGTTGAATTTAAATTGACTGGGATCAATCAAACACAAGTTCAGCCCGAAATCGGTTACACCTTTGCCGAAGCTTTAAGAGCCTTTTTACGTCAGGATCCCGATGTGATTCTGGTGGGGGAGATTCGAGATCTCGAGACAGCAGAGATTTCTTTTAAAGCTGCCTCCACTGGCCACTTGGTTTTGAGCACACTTCACACCAACGATGCTCCCGGTACGGTTTCTCGTTTGATCGAGATGGGAATCCCAGGGTATCTGATCACTTCCACAGTGGAGTTGATTCTCGCGCAACGACTTGTCGGAAAAATCTGTTCGGCCTGCAAAGTGGACGACAAGGTCGATGCGGCACTTCTGACGCGACTCAATTTAGTCAGTAAAGACGTTAAAGATATTAAATTTTACAAAGGACAAGGCTGCGAAGTCTGTTCGGGAACTGGCATTAAAGGTCGCGTCGCTATTTATGAATTTTTACCAATCTCCGATGCAATCAAAGATGCCATTATGAATGGGGCAAGCCCACTTGAGCTCAAGCGAGCCGCCATTCGCGGTGGAATGAAGTCACTGAGAATGTCTGCTTTTGATAAAGCAAAACAGGGCCATATTTCTTTGCTCGAAGTGATTAACGGCACAATGCAGGATCCAGAATTATGATTACACTGCTTCAACTTCTTAAACTGACTTCGGAACAAGGCGCTTCGGATTTGCACATTGTTGCAGGAAGTCCCCCTTGTCTGCGTGTTGAAGGGCGAATCATCAGAGTGAAGTCGTCTTCACTTTCGCCAGAGGATACGCGACGACTTTGTTATTCCGTCTTAAGTGACGCGCAAAAGAGTCGTTTCGAGCAAGACAAAGAATTGGATTTTAGTTTTGACGTGAAAGGGTTATGTCGCTTTCGGGGGAACTTGTTCTTTCAGAGAAATTCTTTATCGGGCGTCTTCCGTCGAGTGCCCAATCATATCCCAAGTTATACAGATTTAAATCTTCCACCAGCGATTCCAAAACTCACCACTTTAAATAACGGCTTGGTGCTTGTCACCGGGCCTACGGGTTCCGGAAAGTCGACAACGATTGCCTCCCTGATTGATAAAATCAATCAGGAAAAAGAAGGGCATATTGTCACCTTGGAAGACCCAATCGAATTTATGCATCCCCATAAAAACTGCATTGTGAATCAGCGTGAAATTGGCGTGGACTCGCTGACGTACAACGAAGGTTTACGTCGTTTGATGCGACAAGATCCCGATTATTGTTTAATTGGTGAGATTCGTGATGAAGAAACGGTAGAGACGGCGCTCAAATTGGCGGAAACAGGGCATTTGGTCTTTGCTACTTTGCACACGAATTCCGCAGTTCAAACAATCAATCGCGTTGTGAGTATTTTTCCATCAGATCAGCAGGAAAGAATTCGCGTGGTGCTCAGTTTTACCCTTCAGGCGGTTGTGAGCCAAAGACTGATTCCTAGTACCTCAGGAAAGCGAATCATGGCTTGCGAATTTTTATTGCTCAATGCGGGAATTCGTAATTTAGTCAGAGAAGGAAAACTTCACCAAGTGCAAAATATGATGGAAGTGGGCCAGGAAAAATCGGGAATGGTCACTCTCAATCAGGCACTTTGTGATTTGCTTCATGCGAATCGAATCAAAGAGAAAGAAGCTTACTTGGCGACAAACAACCCGGATGATCTATTTAAGTTGCTGCAACGAGGAGCCTGATGGCCGTTTTTAATTATCAAGCAAAAGCAATGAATGGCACTGCTGTGCAGGGCCAAGTCGAAGCAGTCAATGAAAACGAAGCGCGAGTGAAGATCCGCGCCAATCGATTGATTCCGTTGCGTTTGGAGATGGTGAGCGGAGGAGGCGGCAGTTCTGCGGCCTCCAATCGAGCTAAAGCCGATGGTTTTAAATTTAAATCCAGTCCCGGAAAAGTAAAGCCCAAAGATTTACAAACATTTACGCGCCAGATGGCGGTGCTCATTGGTGCTGGTGTGGCCATCATTCCGTCGTTAGAGGCTCTCGCTCAGGGACAAAAAAGTCCGGTCTTTCGAAAAGCCGTTCTCGAAGTGTGCCAAGATATTTCCAGTGGTAAAAAACTGGGTGAGTCGTTTGGTAAGCAGTCCCATATCTTTGATCGTTTTTATGTGAATATGATTGTTGCGGGAGAAGAGGGCGGGGTTTTAGAAACTGTTCTTAAACGTCTTGCCGATTACATCGAAAAATCCGTAAAAATTCAGTCAAAAATCAAAGGCGCCCTCGTTTATCCCATCGCCGTTTTGGTGATTTCTCTTTTAGTGATCACAGGTCTCCTTATTTTTGTGGTTCCAAAGTTTGCGTCGTTATTTCAGGGCAGTGGCATGAAGCTTCCGTTTCTCACGCAGCTTATGTTGGATATGAGTGATTTTGCACAAAGAACCTGGTGGATGTTTGGAATTGGGATCTTTGTTGGAGTGCAGGGCCTTAAAAGATATTATGCCTCTTCTTCGGGCCGTGAAGTGATTGATCAGATTTTAATTCGCACGCCACTGTTTGGGGATTTGATTATCAAAGGTGGACTGGCTAAGTTCACTCGCACGTTATCCACTCTGTTAAATGCCGGTGTTTCGATCATGGATGCGATGGAAATTGGCGCACAGGTTTCGGGGAATTTTAAAATCGAACAATCTATTTTAAAGGCCAAAGAGGCCATTGCCGGTGGTAAATCCATTGCCACTCCGTTTGCGCAAGAAAAAATGTTCCCATCGATTGTTGTGCAAATGATGTCTGTGGGAGAAGCCACGGGAGCATTGGATCAGATGTTGTCTAAGATTGCCGACTTTTTTGAAGATGAAGTGGAAGCCGTTGTTGCGAGCATTACCAGTTTGATTGAGCCTGTGATGATTGTGGTTCTTGGGGGCATTGTGGCCTTCCTCGTATTAGCGATGTATATGCCGATTTTCCAAATGGCGGGCGGAGTCCAGTGAGTTCAGCGCAAAACCTCGACTTTTCGCAAAGTCGAAGTCAATTGATGACGGTGCAGTCTTTGCGCCTTCTTTTTTTGACGCTGGTTTTGCTGGTGATCTTAGCTTACCAACTTCTCAATATTCATTTTATTTCTTTCGATATCTTTTTTTCGGTCTATGGTCTTTTAGCCGCGTCTTTTTTGTTCAATCTTATTTATGTTCTCGCGATCGAAAAAACCAGTCGAATTGTGGGTCTGCTGACGGCCTTTTTATTTATTTGGGAAGTCGTTTACATTACACTGCTGATTTATTCGATTGGCGTGAATCAATCTCTGCTTATTTTTCTCTATTTGATCAATATCATTCTGTGCGGTGTGGTCTTTCAGCGACGAGGTGGTGTGTACCTCGCCTTATTTACTTCGATCTGTTTTAGTTTACTCCTTGCACGAGATCCACAAATCTCCGGCAACACGCTTTACCTTGCTGTAGGGATTAATAATCTCGCATTTTTTGCTGTGGCCTATCTTTCGGGCTATCTCAGCGAGCAGCTCAATTTTATGGGCATGGAGCTTTTAGAAAGAGGCCGTGATATTCGCGCACTTAAGAATTTAAATTCTCTGATCATCGATGGAATGCCTTCGGGCTTATTAACCATCGACAATCAAGGATTGATATTGCAGTACAACCGACAGGCGGAGCAAATTTTGGCTCCCGGTCATTCGCTTCTGCAAAAAAACATTCAAACCTACATTCCACCGTTTCGCGATCTTTTATCGCGAATTGCTGGGGCGCCATCGCTTGAAACGCAAATTGATGATCACCGAATTTTAAGAATCTCGTTTTCGGCGCTGAATGACGAAAAAGGAAAACGACTGGGTTCGATTGTTCTTTTTGATGACGTGACAAAATTAAAAAAACTAGAATCACGCGTTCTGCAAAGCGAAAAGCTAGCCGCCATCGGACAACTTGCGGCAGGAATTGCTCACGAAATTCGCAACCCGTTAGCCAGTATCAGTGGCAGTGTGCAATTGATGCAAGGGGACTCCATACAGAGCGAAGACAGTCAAAAGTTAATGAAGATTGCCATGCGTGAAATTGACCGCTTAAATTTATTAATCACAGAATTTTTAGATTATGCACGTCCGGCGGAAATTGAAAAATCGCCCTTAAATTTATCAGAACTTTTGCAAGACGTGGTGGACTCTGTGCGCTTAGATCCTGTGTTTCAGGGAGTGAATACGGATGTTAAGATTGAATCCGGTGTTTTCATTTTGGGACAAGCCGATAAATTAAAGCAGGCCTTACTAAATATTCTTATTAACGCCTTACAAGCGATGGAAACACGTCCCAACAAAAAGCTCACTGTCGAATTAAAATCCAAAAACGACAGCGCTATTTTATTCATTCGCGATACGGGAGTTGGGATTTCGGATTCCCAACTGAAAAGAATTTTTGAACCTTTTCATACGACCAAATCCAAGGGCACAGGGCTTGGCTTAGCGATTGTGCATTCGATTTTGGAGTCCCATGCAGTGCCTATTGAAGTCTCAAGTCGCGTGAATGAGGGGACAGAGTTTTCCTTGACCTTTAGCAGGTCCTGACGCCCCCAGAAATGCTTGCAGAAAAAGTCGAGGCTAGAGACAATAATGACTGTTGAATTCAAATAGTTAGGGGTATTTCATGAAGGCTCGTATTTTAGTCGTCGATGATGAAGAGTCCATAAGAGAATTTCTTAATATCATGCTTCGCAAAGAAGGCTATGACGTCACTTGTGTAGAGGACGGCCAAAAAGCCATCGACATTTTAAAGAAAAAATCATTCGAAATGATTATTTCTGATTTACAGATGCCTCAGGTGACTGGAATCGAATTATTAAAATTTGTCAGAGAAAATTATCCCGAAATTCTTTTTATGCTCATTACGGCGTTTGGCACCACAGAAACGGCTGTTGAGGCGATGAAGCTAGGTGCTTATGATTATATCACGAAGCCCTTTAAGCTGGATGAAGTGCGAATCAATATTTCTAACGCCCTTCGCAGTAAAACTCTCGAGACGGAAAACCGCACTCTAAAAAAAGAGTTAACCAAAGAATACAGCTTTCAGAATTTAGTCGGAAACTCTCAAGCCATGCACGCGATCTACGATTTGATCAAACGCGTCTCCGACACACCAACCAACGTGCTGATCACGGGCGAAAGTGGAACGGGAAAAGAAATGGTTGCCAAAGCCATTCACTATAATGGTTTGTTAAAAGACAAAGCGTTTATGTCCGTCAACTGTGGAGCGATCCCTGAGCCTTTGATGGAATCCGAAATGTTTGGTCACAAAAAAGGCTCTTTTACCGGAGCGGTGGTTGATAAAACAGGACTTTTTGAAGCCGCGGATGGCGGAACTCTGTTTTTGGATGAAGTGGGCGAATTGCCTTTAACGATTCAGGTTAAAATGCTCCGTGCGATTCAGGAGCGAATCATTCGTCGCGTGGGATCGACCGAGGACACACAAGTGAGTGTGCGCTTGATCGCTGCGACCAACCGCGATCTTGAGCAAATGGTCAAAGAAGGCACTTTTCGCCAAGATCTTTATTACCGCTTGAACGTGATTCAAATTCGTACACCGTCGCTTCGCGAACGCCGCGATGATATTCCAATTTTAGCGAAGCATTTTTTAAAAAAATACAACGAGCGACTCAATAAAAATATTTCTGGCATCAGCCAAGATGCCATCGGGGTTTTGAAATCCTACGACTATCCAGGGAATGTGCGAGAGCTGGAAAATATTATTGAAAGAACCGTTGCTCTCGAAGCGGGCGCTTCGATTCTTCCGGAGAGCTTGCCACCGTTTGTAAAAACAGTGGCAGGGTCAAAACAGATGGTCTCAAGCGACGGCATCGAGATCACATCGGAAGGTGTGGATCTGGATAAGATCATTGGTCAGATCGAAAAAGAATTGATTATCAAAGCCATTCACACAGCCGACGGTATAAAGAAAAAAGCGGCCAAGCTTTTAGGAATTACGTTTCGCTCGATGCGCTATCGTGTCGAAAAATACAATTTGGGTTCCATCTCTGACGATGAACTTGATGATGAAGGATAAGAAATGAAAAAAGTTTTAGGTCTCGTTTTTATTTTAGCGCTATTGGGTTGTGATACATCTTATCAAATGGACAAGGCTCCGCTTAAACCCACGCCGCCTCAAAAAAGCACCACATGTAAAGTGGATTTTACCAAAACCTGCTGGTCGGATACTATTCAAAAAGTGATGTCGTGCCTGGGTCCGCAACGAGACGGAATTTTTAGTTTTGATAGAAAGTTTTGCACCAACGAGCAGTCCATGCTGATTGATTTTGCAAATCCCGCTGCGATGTTCGAAAGCCCATATGATTTATCTAACAGTGCCATTCAGTTTCGCGTGCTCTCAGACAGCAAAAAAGAATGCTTCCGAGTTTCTGGAACTCGCACGGCCTTTGAGGTCACGGTCAGCCAAACTGGCGAGAAGGTCTTTTTTGAAGACGACGGTGAAAATCTACGCTTTACCTGCTTGGATGGCCAAGAAGTGGCGATCGAAACTAAAAATTACGAAGGTTGTTTTGCCAAAAAGGGCGCCGATTTTATCAAATCTGTTCCCGGCGTTGAGCTGGATGTGTGGCAAGAAAACAAAAGCGATGCCGGCTGGCAGTTTTTGTTTCGGGGTGCCAATCAAAAGCCTGTTTTTCGTTGTCGATTTTAAAGTCTTTTAGGGCATTTCCTCATTTTGACATAGTGCTAAATCTATTTATTTTAAGCTGACTCTTCGTTGCTCCTCCTCTCGATAGCGCTTTGCTAGCGCTTCGTCGTCGCGCCTCGATTCAACTCAAAATAAATAGATTTAGCACTATGTCAAAATGAGGAAATGCCCTAGTCGAGAAAAATCCCTCGACTTTCCGCAGATCCGCTCCTGACGTAGGTCTCACGTCTCCATCTGTTTTTTTTGACGATCTCTTGAACACCTCTTTGTGAGATGCAATGTATGCGTCGTACACTTTTTTCCCAAATAAATATCGATCGTACTCTCAATCGTCGTTAGAATTCTGACGATAGTTCTCTCATCATTCAGGAGGGAACACATGAAACGAATTTTAGCCCTAAGTCTTGTACTGCTCACAGTGTCTTGCGGTCAAAACAGTGCAGAGTCGATGAAGTACGCCGATCAAATCACTCAAGATACCGGTTCGGATGAAGTAGATACAGATGAAGGTGTCTTTACTCCCGAGCAAGAAGAAGAGTTTTTGAAAACTCATATCCCGGGAACAAGTAAAGCTCGCGCTTTTAAATTTGCGCAAACCAAATGGTTGGAGTGCGATGATTATTTTACCGGTAATTATTACGGATTCAATTGTACAAACAAGCGCGTCATGGCTGTGATTCTAAAAGATTTTTTAGATGATTATAGTTACAAATGCGTGAATGAAGCTCTTACCGCTCAGGGGGGAGGACAGGTTGCAGATTTACACATTGTGCATGTTGGGATTTCTGGAGACCCCAATCATTCGCCCAAAAGTATGCATGCGGAGAATCGCGCGATTGATATTAAGTCGATGGAAGTAAAACTGACGTCTGGTCAAGTGAAAAACTTTGTTTATGAAGGCACGACAAATCGCAACTTCTATACAGCCTTTCGTAAATGCTGGGGGAAAGTGGTCCACGATTTTAATGGATGTCCTTATTATAAAGAGAGTTCCCTTTTAACTGGATCCATTGGTTGGGAAAATGAAAACCATCAGCGTCACATGCACATGTCTGTACCTTATTGTGTAAATGGTGCTTATAGCTCTTATTATTATAAAAAATAAAAACTACTCCTGAAGATTTTCGAGAGTGACCGTGGTGGACTGTTTAGATTTCTTTCGAAGGTAGTCCACCTTGACGGATTCGCCGGCGTTTTTGGTTTCGAGAATGCTAAGGAGATCGTCGAGGTCTTTGACAGGCTTTCCATCGACAGAGGTGATAATGTCTCCCATTTCCACAGTGTCTTCGTGAAGTTTAATTCCGCGAAGACCCGCTTTGTCCGCGCCAGCACGAGGGATAATGTCGCGAATCACAAGTCCTTTTGAATCACACTTTGTGCTTCCTCGGCGAAACGGGGAGTCTCCACAAAGTCCGAGGTATGGATAGTACTGCTCGGGAAGGGGAACAATTCCTAAACCAGGTTGTTTGACTTTGCCATACTTAATAATCTGTTCCACCACGCGTTTGATGGTGTTGACGGGGACCGCAAATCCAACACCTGCGGAACTTCCCGATTGAGAGTAGATGGATGTGTTCATTCCAATGAGATAACCACGGCTGTCCATCAGCGGCCCGCCGGAATTTCCGGGATTGATGGCGGCATCGGTTTGAATCATATCGCGATTCATAATTCCTTCGAGCGGAGAGGGAACACTTCGTCCGAGAGCGGAAACCACACCGGTGGTGAGAGTGTGTGAAAGCTCAAACGGATTTCCGATGGCGATGGTTTTTTGTCCCACCTGAAGTTTTGAGGAATCGGCCAAGCGATCTATAAAACCCGTTGGGATATTTTTGGTATCTTTAATTTTTAAGACCGCGATATCACGGCGCGGTTCTTTGCCGATGATTTTTGCCTCCAGAGTTCGTCCATCTTTGAGAGTCACTTTAACAGTGTTCGACGCCGCGGCCTCGATGACGTGGTAGTTTGTAATGATATGACCTTTTTGATCCCAGACAAAACCAGTTCCGGCACCGGCGGGAACTTCAAAAACATCTCTTGAAAAAAAATCTCGCACGCGCGCCGTCGTGTTGACGAACACCACAGCGTCGGCTTCTTTATTAAAAATTTCGATGGTGTTTTTTTCGTCCTGCAAGAGCCACGATTTTTCGCCGTCGGTCGCTGGTGCTTGTGCGCTGACAGAAAGAGAGAAGAGGGGGACAAGGAGAGAAAATAAACCAAACATAAAACCTCCGTGCTGGGTCGTTTGCTGTTAATATTAACATGCATTAAATAACGTCAAGATGGGTCGATGAGCGTTTATGACTGACTGAGCTATATTTTTCACTCGCTGGAAATTGCGCCTCATATTTGGGCGTAAATAGCTAGAAATGCTTATCAATTGGGCAGTATTTAATATCTAAACAGTCCCTAACAAAATCCTAACAATTCCCAGATTGTGTAAAAAGTTCATGTTTTGGTATCGTTTATCAGTGTTCAAGGGGGGGATATGAGTCGGCACGTAGTTATTTTCTTTCTGCTCTTTCTAGTTCAACAATCGGTGATGGCGGCCCCAATGGGTCGCAATAATATTCCAGTCAATCCAGACATCGAAAAAACTCCCGGAGATTTTTGTACAAAAAAAGACAAAGATTTTTTGGAGTATCGTTACGCAGAAAAGATGGAATACTGCATCCGCAATGTGGATCAGTGGCAAAAAACAAAAATTTACAAACTCTATAACATTCCTGAACAGTGTCGCCATAGATATACAGTCGATCATCTTGTTCCACTGGCTGTCGGCGGAAACAATGCCTTTGAAAACCTTTGGCCAGAGCACGTTCTGGTTAAAAAAACGCGTCAAGAGTTAGAACAAAAACTTTACGAACAGGTTCTTAAGGGCGAATTAAAATCGCATGAGGCTGTTGAAATCATTTTACGCGAAAAGTTAGAACTTCAGCTCGATCTCAGTCATGTCGATGGCTGCGGTTGATAGAACACGATTCATTTGTAACGGCGCTCTCTCCGGGCGCTAACATCCGATCCAATCCATACATTTTTTCGATCAGTTGAAGGGACGACGTCTGTTCATCTGTTGGTTTTTGAATGCCGTTACTGGCGACGACGGAGTAAGGCTTTCGATTCATAAAAAGCGGTAGGTAGCGAACACCATTGATCCAAACTTTTCCCTGATTTTTACTCAGTCCCAAAAACAACATCAGCCCTGTTTGTTTGGTGTAGGGGGTTTGATTGCTGACAAAATTTCCCGAGGAATAGAGGATCAGTTTTTCGTCGCCGGCCTCGGTGACATACTTTTCCCAGGTTTGTGGCACGTGGGGATGGGTTCCAATGACGGCAAGAGCGCCTTCTTCGAGCCAGCGTCGAGCAAAGGTGCTTTGTTGTTTGTTGGGTTTGAGTTGATATTCATCGCCCCAATGAGGCGTGATAATCACGGCGTCGACGGTGTTTTTGAGTTGGGCAATAAGTTCAGACACGCGGTTTGTGGAGAAACAATCCAAAACTAAATCTTCGCGATCGGAAATTCCATTGGTGCTAAAGGTGCAGGCGACCCAAGCGATGGACCATCTTTTTTGCTGCGTGATCACGTAGAAGTCTTTGGTGTTATCATCGCGAGTTCCCACGCAAGGCATGCCGTATTTGTCGCAAGCGGAGAGCGTGACTCGCAGACCTTTTTCTCGACGATCCAGAGCGTGATTGTTGGCCGTCGAAAGAATGTCCACGCCCGAGTCTTTAAGCTCTCCAATCACAAATGAGGGATAGTTAAACTGGGGATAGCCCGAATAGATAAAACCATTAAAGTAGCCAGGATCTTTTTCTGCTTCTTTTCCTCCAGGTTTGATGGCGGAGGCGGCGGGGCCTTCTAAGTTTGCGTAAAAAACATCAGTGCTTTGCATCCACGGCTCGACGTCACTCCATAGGGAGCGAAACCCTTTTTCAAAACCTTGTTTTTGCAGAGGACCATGGAGAAGCACATCGCCTACGGCACCAATGGTGAGAGTGTCCCCTGGATCGCAGGCCTTTTGAAACTGCAGGGCATGAGTTGAAAAAAGACTTAATTGTAAGACGAAAAAAAGAGCTGTCGCCATGATCATTCCCCCCCGGAAGTGCCTTGATAGGTAGTCGATTTTTGAGATTCAAGAAAGAAAAACATGAGAGGACTACAATCTTGTAAAATCTCCACTGCGCCAAACATCAGAAGATCAGGTTTTTTAAAATCCTGATCTTCTGACGTTTGGACTGTCGTTGTGAATGGACATCGTTTGTGACATAAATGGGGGGATGAATCATCAGAGTCGGTTTAAGTTTTATTTGGTGAGCCCGGAGCAAGTTGTTCGGGAGGCGGGTGCTGTGCAGGTTTTTGTGCAGGAGTTGCAGCAATTTATAGCCCTGAAAAAACTTTCTTCGGCGGAGAGTGTGGCGCTTTTTGTTTTGTTTTATTTGCAGCTTCGTCGGCCCGATGAGTGGGGGATGAGTTCTGGAAAAACTCCGAGCGTGCCATCGCAGAGGGGGGTGGCTCTTTGTGATCTGCCAGAGTCTTTTTTGTTTTTGAAGAATCTTAAAAGTCATTTTTTATTGGATCTTTTGGTGGAGTATCGGCCCAAACATCTTCCGCATTCGGTGTTTGATGTTTTGTGGCACTGGGGGCAGCAGGAATATGATTTGCTCTTGGTGCAAAAAATGCCAACACCGCTTGAGATGCTCACCTATCAAGCGCGTGGGCAGAGAGTGGTGACGATGGACCTGGCTGCGGCCGCGCGCGGAGAATTGGTGGATGGCAAGCGGGATGCTTTTGAGTTTTTACTTCACGATCTGATTCACGCCGATCTTTTTTTTCGCGATCCGGACTTGTTTAATCAACAGAAAGAATTTTTTAGTCGGTTAGCAGAGCAAATTGAGAAATTAAAACTCCTTGAGCAAAGCGACCCTCTCTTTTTACAAGATCTTTATTATCTAATGGCAGACATGAACTCCCATCGCGCTCACTTGCAGGCGCATTGGCAAGCCATCTTGGTGCAGTGGCAACTTCGCAAAGAGGGGAAAGCCAGTAAAGATGTTCTGAGTTCCACGGGCCGTGAGTGGGTGCAGGAAATGAGCACCTTTTAGGCAAGGCAGTGACAAAATCAGGCGCCTTTTAGTGATAAGAATCAATTTAAGTGGGTCTTAGTTTGGTTTTGCATTTGCAATGGGTCCCCGTGAGGCTCGTCTGAGCCGAGGAGGACGTATGTTGTACTTACCAGAAACCGTTTTACTAGTGATTTTTTGCTCACTGATTCTATTCGGTGGCGGCTATATGGTCGTCTGATAAGGCATGCATTGATTTGAAGGGGTTGTTATGACCCCTTCAAATCGTGCATGAGTTGACTCTCGACTCTCTCCAGTGAATGATTAATAAATCGGGGAGAGTGTATGGCTAAGGTATTTTTTCTTTTCTTCTTTTCCATTCTTTTTATTCAGATCGAAGCTCAGGCTCAGTCCATTCAATGGAATAAGCCCGAAGTGGTGCCCGAAAAGCTGGCTCGCCCCAATCGACGTGTTTTACGATTCTCTGGTTCTGCCAAGGCGGGAACGCAGCTTCGCGTGCGTGATAACAAAGTCAAAATGATTTTTAATAATAAAAAAGTTCGTTGGGCGCGCATTCCGCAAAAACATCGCGTTCAATTCCCCGTCATCGCCAGTGACACAGGCTACTTTTCCTTTCAACTTTATTTACCAACCGTACCGGTGGAAATTCCATTGGAGCTTTTTAAAGGCGGCAAGTGGGTTCCCTATCGTTTGAGCTTTGAAGTGCCAGAGGCGGGTGAGGCCGATGAATTTAAGTTTGTCGAAGAAAGTTTTAAAGTCCGTAAAGACGAAGAAAATGTAAAAATCGAAGACTTTCTTGCCGAATACGACAGCGATGAAGATCGCGGACAGGTTGTTAACGATCGCGGAGATTGGAAATCGTGGGTCACCGGTAAAGTGATTCTCTGGGGCGGACTTGGTTTTACTTACAGTTCGCTTGAGCAAACTTTAACCACAACGTCTGCCTCGCCTCCGGATGCATTGGGCACTTTTGGTGGAATGAGCTTTCCGTACTGGGAAGTGGGGGCCGAGTATCGTTGGAATGCCAACTGGAAAGCCGACATCGCTTATATGAATCGCCCAGGGGATGCCGATGCTGATGGCGCTTATCAGATGCAAAGCACAGAGCTCGAGTGGTCGGAACTTCGCGCCAATGGAACCTTTTTTCCATTCACTTGGGAGCGCGAGACTTATCGCCTTGGTTTTAAAGCCAGTATCCAACGTCACGACCTTCCATTTGTAAAACGCGTGGCCGCACAAGCTTACCGTGTTTTTGGAAACGATGTGATTTATCTTGGCGCGGGCGCGGCCTTCGAAACAATGAGGGCCAAAGAGTGGAACTTTGATGGAAGTGCCTTGTTTCTTTATCCGGTCAGTGTCGATAATGAGTTTGATATGGAATCATCGTATGGATTGAATTTTAGCTTTTCTGTGTTTAAAGAAATCATTCCTGCTTTGATGTTGGGTGGTAAGATCGATATGCAGTATTTAACCTTTGAAGCACAACACCCCGAGATTGCGTCGCCGACTGAAACTGTGACTTCGGATACAACGCTTTGGCACCTGACGCCGAGCTTTTTAATCAAGACCGAGTTTTAGTGGAGTGTGTGATCCTTGTTGCTGATGTCGATATGACATTGGCGACAAGATGATTTTTCGCTGACTTTGAGATTTAAAAAATCGAACTCGTGTTCAAACTGAAGTTCGTTACCGCAAAGACAACAAAAACATTCTTGCTGAATAAATTCGTCCATGGCGCTGATTTGATCTTCGTGTTGTTCAGGTTGGATGTTTTTTGACACAGTGGACCTCTCTTTAAGTTGTCGTCTTCTTTGTTTTCGGCTTTTACGCAGAGATCTAAAGGAGCAGAAAGGATTCTAGACTTGAGAACGAGGCAAAATCGCGCTACTGAATACCCATGGAAATGAATCCCCTGGAATATTTATCGCAAGTTTACGGCGTGCAAGAGATCATCCTTCCGGAGAAGAGCGCGCTACCTATCCCGGAGATGGCGTCGTCGGAGTTTGTTTTTATTGTCGATATGATAAGCGCAGAATTTGAATCTTCTTACAAAATCCTTTTTGAAAAAATCGTCGCGGCGATGGGACTGCACCGCGAGAACTACTCTGTACATTTGAGTGGCGAACAGCTCGTCGTTGGTCCTAAGACCAAAGCCTGTATTTCTTTTGGTGGTCACCAAGGAGATATCGGTTGGAGCAAGGGACATGTACCGCCGACTCTTTATGTTCACTCTCTTCAAGAGATGACACTTTACCCAGAGCTGAAGAAGCTGACATGGGGATGGCTCAAACAAATCACCCGAGATACGGCAGTCTGAGGATTTGTCATTTATAAAACCTTCTTTTTTGGACACGCCCATCCATGGGCTCTGCTCGCAATACACAACATCGTGTTGGCGAGAGGTCCAAAAAAGAAGGTTTTATAAATGACAAATCCTCAGACAACCGTCCTCTCCTTACATTATGGGAGAGTTGGTTAGACCTCTGTCGAGGGGTTTGTGGTGATTCGGGTTTCAAGGGATGGGGCGCGTGTTAGCATTGATGGATGCGTTGGTGTTTGTTTTTTTTGATCTTGTGGGTCGGGGCGTTTGCTTGGGGTGATCAGGTTCGGGTGCTTTTGGATGAAGGCGGCGATGTGCCCTCGTTTTCTTTTTTGGGGCCGGCGGAGTTTGCGACAGCGACGCAGAAGGTTTCGCTTTATGATTCGACTTATCAGGTGAAGCTTTTTTATAAATCCAATCGTTGGGTTTTGCATATTCAGAATGGTCAGCGCAAAGATAAGTATCAGCTGGCGGGTGCCTCTTTATCGATTTCGTCGTTGGCGGCGATTCAGTGGAAGCAGCGGGTGATTGATTTTCCGATTCTTTTGAGTGCTCAACCTGAAAAATATTTTTTGGTGGGGAAGATGTCCATGGAAAGGTATCTCTCGGGGGTTGTGAGTCGCGAGATGCCTTCGTCGTGGCCCAAAGAAGCGCTCAAGGCGCAGGTCGTGGCTTCGCGCAGTTATGCCTATTGGAAAATCAAAACGAGTAAAAATAAAGTCTATGATCTTCGTCCCTCCGTGATGGACCAGGTGTTTGAACTGTCGCGCTGGGGGGAGTCGTCCACGCTTCCGGTAAATGTGGAGCAAGCGATTGGCTCCACCGAAGGGCAAGTGTTGTTGGAAGAGCAGAAGAAGATTCTTAAAGCTTATTTTCATTCGGACTGCGGTGGTGAAACCATTACGCCCAAACAAGCCTGGGGCGAAGCAAGCACCCTTTCCGTGTCGGTGAAGGATCCTTACTGCCAAGCTCGCGAAAGCCAGTGGCGCAGCCCCTGGTCGGAAGAAAAAATACAGCAACGGTTGATGAAAGATTTATTTTTACCGGCAGGAATGAAGTTAAAAGACGTGATGGTTCGCCAGAACCAAGACTCCCAGCGGGTTGATTCAGTGGATTTTTTATTTACGAACGGAGTTTTTAAGCGAGTCCGAGGCGAAGACTTTCGTCGTCTGCTTGGCTACGACAAAATCCGCAGCACGCGATTTGAAGTTGCCAAACAGGGCAAAAACGAATGGGTCTTTGAAGGCCGCGGCTTCGGCCACGGCGTCGGCATGTGCCAACACGGCGCTCGCGCTATGGCCAAAATGGGAATGAACTACCGCCAAATCCTCACACACTACTACCCGCAAGCCACCCTTAAGGGCATCGATGTTGATTCTTCAATCAAAGTGAGCGCAAACTCACGTTAACGTAAAAATATTTCTCTCTAATACTTACCGGCAGTCTTCCAGATACTTGGGCCGGTTATGTGTTGCTAAGCGCCATAGGGCGGTGTTGAAAATCATTGCTGCTGTGTCAGAATCACTTCATGGCGTTGGCACTTTGGGTCGATTTTTTTGATGAGCTTGAGCACATCCGTGGACGGTCCTTAAACACGGTGCAAGCTTACCGTCGTGA
Source organism: uncultured Pseudobdellovibrionaceae bacterium (assembly GCA_964579625.1). GTDB lineage: Bacteria > Bdellovibrionota > Bdellovibrionia > Bdellovibrionales > JAGQZY01 > JANPLN01. The sequence continues at coordinate 11,161 of CAZOGU010000036.1, read as the reverse complement.
TCTTGAGGTTTATGACGAATTTTTGCAAAAACACAAAGATCTCAAAGATATTTATCATTTTTTAAATAAAAAGAAGTTATCCACTCGTTCACAAGCTCGCGTGATCAGTAGCATCCGAACCTACTATCGGTTTTTAGCAACTCGTGGAGAAAAAATTCCCGACCTCAATCAGTTTCGTCCGCCCCGAGTGACGGCAGCTCTTCCCGAAGTGTTGAGCTACGAGGATTTTCAAAAACTCTACCAAGCCTGCCAGACGGAAGATCCTCTTAAGTCGGCGCGCAATCAAATCACCCTGCTTTTACTGTTTGGTTTGGGTTGCCGCGTGACAGAACTTATCGATCTTGATTTGCGTGATTTTTATCCGAGCGACGGATGGCTTAAAGTTTTGGGCAAAGGCAATAAAGAGCGCTTGATTCCCCTCACCGAACAATTGCACAAAGAACTCACTCTTTATATCGAGCATGTGCGCCCGCATCTTTGTAAGGAAGACGAGGATTCTATTTTGGTGAACGACCGTGGTCATCGCCCAAGTCGTGTGGATATTTGGCGCTGGCTCGATAGCTGGTCGAAAAAAGCGGGTTTCGAAAACACTGTCAATCCGCACAAGTTTAGGCATGGCTGCGCCACCGCACTTTTGGATGCTGGAGCGGATTTGCGCTCCATTCAAAAACTTTTAGGTCATTCAAGTATTCAAACCACTCAGATTTATACATCGGTCTCCACAAACAAAATGAAAGAGACCATCGACGACCACCATCCTCTTTCTGGGCTCAACAAAAATTCGCCGCCGGAAACCGAAATTTGATTTTTTGCGACTGAATACCTCGTTTTTTTAAAACTGAGGCTCTGGCCATTTTGCATTTCCTTAGGGAATGATTGTAAAATCCCTCATTCGCCAACACATGGAACTCAAGCCGATCGATGTTGAAATTGTTTTAACTCCCGGTCTCCCAACGATATCTATTTTGGGTTTGCCAGATAAGATTATTCAAGAGAGTACAAAACGAATTCAGACCGCCCTTTTAAATCAGGGCTTTCAGCTTCCGAAAGCGCGGCAGGTGATTGTAAATCTTTGGCCGCGGGATCATAAAAAAAGCAGTTTGGGCTTGGATTTGGCTATTGCCATCGGAATTCTGCATGAATCCGGGCAAAAAGTATTTTCAGAAACAGAGCAAGTCGTTTACGGAGAACTGGATATGAATGGTTTTGTTCGAGCTCCCGAGGATCTTCATCTTTTCGAGGGAAAAGAGCAAAAAATATTAACTGGAGAGGGCGATCAGAGTTACGATTTTGATGTCGAAGTGTTAAAAGAATTAAAAGATACAGCTTCGACTCAAAAAAGAAAAACAAAAGAGGCAAAGACCCTTCGACCGTCTTTTTTGTATTCGGAATATCCAGTGGCAGCAGCTCGCCTTTTAAAAATTGTTGCGGCAGGGGAACACTCACTGGTTTTGGTAGGCCCGCCCGGCACTGGAAAAACGACATTCGTCGAAAGTGTGATCAGTTTTTTAAATCCCCCATCATTGGCGCAACTTCACGAGTTAAAAAAGTCGGCAATTTACTATCGAGAAAAAATCAATTGGCGTCCGGTCATCAAGCCCCACCACTCATCCACGCCGCTTTCATTGGTGGGGGGAGGCAGTGGGCTTTTACCAGGAGAAATTGTAAGGGCCCATCATGGCATTTTAATTTTAGACGAGCTTCTTGAGTTTTCAAATGAAGTGCAATCCATGTTGCGAGAACCGATGGAGTCCGGGCGGATTCGTTTAGCAAGAGCGGGGCGCCAGCAGGATTTTTCCTGTCAGGCGTTGGTCCTTGCGACGAGCAATCTTTGTCCGTGTGGAGAGTACGTGCCTTCGAGTTTTAAAAATTGTCGTTGCTCGAGTCTGCAATTGCGTCGCTATTTACAAAAATTGAGTGGTCCTTTTGTGGATCGGTTTTCAATTTTCCATTTTACAAATCGCTGGATATCCTCGACAGCAAAGGAAGAGACAGAATCCAGTGAGGAAATTCTGAAGCAAATTGAAAAAGCTGTCTTTTTTCGAAGTCATGAAAGAGGTCAACAGACATCGAACAACACATTGTCTTTCGAAGAGGTTTACAAGGATTTTGAGAGTGAAAATGTGAGAAACCTTGTCCCATCTTTTCAGTCGAAGCGTCGAGAGCTTTCTTTTTTGCGAGTGGCGAGAACCATTGCCGATTTGTCTTCGAGTAAAAAAATAAATATTGAACATGTTCGACACTCTTTGGATTTTACTTTTTTTCCTTTTGAGGAAATTAAAAAAAGTTTTTGAGTTACCTGACTTAAGTTTGGCTCGAAAAATAAAAATCCACCTATTCGTTTTGATAAAAAAATCCCCGTTAAAGGTCTAATTTTTTTTTGCGCAACTCGACTCGACGAAGTGAGAGTCACGGCTTTTTTAAAAAAAGTAGTAACTGATTCTCAGATTGAGTCAAAAAAACCCAGTCATTTCGAGACGCTCCCTTTCGAAAGATGTTCTTCTTTGGGAAAGAAAGCCTTCAGACTCAAAATAGTCAAAAAAATGCCGATAGATAGGAGGTAAGTCCTGTCATTTTTTTAGCACAACTTTTGATGGGAATTTTTGCGAAAGGTTAACGATAACGACAACTTAATTTAATATTAAGAAAAGAAAGGTCCAAAGACTTTTGTTGAAATATGTAGAACGTTTTTGTCATTCGATTTTCTTATCGTTTTCTCGATGGATTTTTCTATCTTCATTGAGTGTTTTTCTTTTATCGTGCGTTGCAGATGTGCAAGAACCTGGCGAAGCTTTTGAATCCAATTTAATTTTTTCGACAACGTCCGATGGGAGTTCTCCCGTTATCACTTTGGATTTTGGTGTGGCTGCGGTGGGTGGTTACTACGACCTTTCGGTTTTTGTTTTTAATGCTGGAAAAAGTCCTGCTAAAAATGTTGCGGATGCCAGTAGCTCTGCGCAGAAATTTAATTACGTTGGGGGCGTTTATCCAGGAACAGGTGGAACTTGCGGGACTGAGTTAGCCGTAGGTCAATCGTGTATTATCACTCTGCGTTTTTCGCCAACCGATACGAGCGATGCCGAAGGTGCGATGATCGTTGGTTACGAAGATAAAATTGCCGGCCCCAAAACATCGTCGTTGACTGTCACGGGACGCGGTGGCACTCCAGGTCTCTTAGCAATTTCCGATGCTCCCCTTTACGATTTCGGAACAGTAGCGATTGGTGGTTTTGCTGAATATACATTCACCGTCTCAAATTCTGGAGAAGCGCGCGCAGTTTCGATCAGCGAAGTTGGGTTGGCCACGCATTTTGCTTTCAAGGGCGGGACTTATCCAGGAACAGGTGGAAATTGCCCGACAGAAATTTTGGGTGGTTCGAGCTGCACAGTCGTCGTCACTTTTACGCCTGTTCTTTTGGGGCTCTTGACGGATACTATCAACTTTTCTTACTTTGATGGAGCCAATTTCCAAAACGCCACACGCGATGTGCAAGGAACTGGTGTGTTCCCGGCGGTTCTCGAAATATCGGATGCACCGATTTACAGTTTTGGAAGCGTTCTCATCGGACAAACTCCAACCTACACGTTTACGATTACGAACACCGGTGGACAAACAGCCACCGCCATGTTTATTGGTGGTCTATCGACGCCGTACTCATTCTTGGGCGGAACTTATCCTGGAGTTGGTGGAACTTGCGGTATCAGTCTTGGTGTCGCTACAAACTGTACGATTGTTATTCAGTTTACGCCCGTGGTTCCTGGAACCTATTCTGATACTCTCAATGTGATTTATAACAGCGGAGCTGCTCTCGCTTCCACCGATCGAGATATTATTGGTGTTGCGGTGGCTCCGGCTTTGATTGATATTTCTGATTCAGCTCTTTACAATTTTGGAACAGTCGCTGTCGGTTCTACAAGTAATTACGCTTTCACGTTAACCAATAATGGTGGTGTGACCGCCACCTTGGTTGCAGGTTCTGGGCTTGCGGCTCCGTACAATTTTCTGGGCGGCGCATTCCCTGGTGCAGGCGGAACTTGTACCGGAAATCTACTGCCGGGAGCAACCTGTGATGTGGTTGTTAATTTTCAGCCCGTTGGTGTTGGCTTATTTATGGATACCTTGCTCATCGACTATAATAATGGTCTTGGATTGGTTCAATCGACTCGTGATATCCAGGGTACCGCAGCGCCTCCGGCATCACTCACTATTACCGATGGCCCCACCTTTGATTTTGGAACAATTGCTGTTGGAGCTAGTAATACACACTTGTTTACAATTTCTAACTCTGGTGGCGTGGCTGCGACACTTGTGAATATTTCCAGTCTTGCAGCGCCTTTTGCTTTTGTCGGTGGTGCTTATCCGGGAACTGGTGGCACCTGCGCAGGAACCATTATTGCTGGTACAAGTTGCACAATCAACGTCTCTTTTACGCCGATCGCTACAGGATTGTTCGTAGATACTATTGATGTTGATCATTTTGATGGAGCTGCATTTCAAGCGGTCAGTCGCGATGTTCAGGGAAATGGTGTTCTCCCCGCGAATTTATCCATTAGTGATGCTCCCATTTACGATTACGGACAAGTCGTCGTCGGTGGAGTCGCTGAACGTATATTTACAGTGACGAACGTTGGTGGAATCGATGCAATCACTATTTCTGGAACAGGATTGGCGGCTCCGTTTGCCTTCAAAGGTGGATCATACCCTGGAACTGGTGGAACGTGTACCAATACACTTGCTGCGACAGCGAGTTGTTCGATCATTGTCACTTATAGTCCTACAGTTGGCGGCACTGACAGCGATACCATTCAGCTCGATTACTATGATGGAGCTAACACGCAGCAGGCACAGAGAGATATCACTGGACAAGGCTTCCCGCCTGCTGTTTTAACGATTTCGGATGGACTCATTTATAATTATGGAACAATAGCGACTGGTGCAACTGTTAATTACATGTTTACAATTACAAACAGTGGTGGCACTACGGCTACAACCATGGCCGGTTTAGGCCTTGCGGCTCCGTTTAGTTACTTTGGTGGCTCTTATCCTGGAACTGGTGGAACTTGCGGACTTGCACTCGCAACAGTTTCAAGTTGTACGATCGTTGTTGAGTTTGCTCCTGTTGTTAATGGTGCTTACCTCGATACCATTCAAATTGACTATTTTGATGGAGTGGCTGCGCAGTCAGCACTTCGCGATATTCAAGGATCGGGCGCTGATCCGGCCTTGCTGGTGATTAGTGATGCACCTCTTTATGATTTTGGACAAAGAGCGGTTGGTTCATCCATATCGCGAATTTTTACCGTGATTAACAATGGTGGTGTTAACGCTGCTGGAATGAGTGGGATTGGTCTTGCGGCTCCGTTCACTTACACTGGAGGCGCTTACCCTGGAACCAATGGGACTTGCGGAGCGGCTCTTGTTCCAACTCTCACTTGTAACATTGAAGTGACCTTTACTCCGAGTGCTGTGGGGATCGTTACGGACACGATCCAGTTAGACTATAGTAATGGTGTGGCCAATGTATCTTCGACGCGAGATTTACAAGGGGAAGGTGTTGCGCCTGCCACATTAACACTTTCCGAAGTGGATCCCTATGATTACGGAACTTTTGCAGTTGGTTCGACCAATAGTCATGTCTTTACAGTTACAAATACAGGTGGATTTCCTGCGACAGCGATTTCCGAAATCAGTTTAGCAGCACCATTTCAATTTGCCGGTGGAGCTTTTCCTGGAACGGCTGGAACTTGTACAACGACTATTACGAACGGCTCAAGTTGTAGTATCGTCGTCGATTTTATGCCAACGGCCACAGGCTTAGTGAATGGTACAATTCAACTTTCTTACAATGACGGCGCGAACAATCAAACCGTTTCTCGTTTGATTCAAGGAACTGGTGCAAGCCCAGCGACAATTACAATCAGTAACGGCCCGACTTATGATTTCGGATCACAACCTATCGGCATTAACGTCACTCAAACATTTACGCTGACAAACACCGGTGGATTTGCATCGTCGGCAATGGTGGGTGCTGGTCTTGCGGCTCCGTTTGATTTTAATGGTGGAGTTTATCCCGGAGCTGGTGGAACATGCGGCGCCAGTTTGGCCGCAGCCGCAACCTGTACAATTGTTGTCAGCTATCAACCCGTAGCCACAGGTCTCCTCACCGACACGATCAATATCAATTATAATGATGGGTCTGTGGCGCAAGTGGCAACACGTGATATTCAAGGAACAGGTGTCAACCCGGCTCTCTTAACTATTGCGGGCCCTAATCCTTATGATTATGGTATTCTAGCGACAGGGTCTGTGACCAACCATACATTCACGGTGACTAACGCCGGTGGATTCTTAGCCTCTGCAATTGCTGAGGTGGGATTGGCAGCACCGTATGCGTTTGCCGGTGGATCATTCCCAGGAACTGGTGGAACATGTGTTGTGACTTTAGCCGCTGGCGCCTCTTGCGATATCGTTGTGGCTTTTTCTCCTCTGGTGAATGGTCTTCAAACCGATACGATTGATCTTAATTACAACGACGGCGTCAATGCCCAAACAGTCACCCACGATGTTCAAGGAACAGGAGCCATTCCTGCTGCCATTGCGATCAGCGATGGTCCAACCTACGATTTTGGTGCTGTGGCTGTTGGAAGCTCTAACAACTACACTTTCACTTTGACTAACACCGGCGGAGTTTCCGCAACGACAATGACAGGAAGTGGTTTGGCAGCTCCATTCGCTTTTGTAGGTGGAAGTTACCCTGGCACGGCTGGAACTTGCGGTGCGACGTTGGCGGCAGCCGCCTCGTGTACAATTGTTGTGAATTTTTCTCCGATCGCCACGGGATTGCAAGCGGATACGATTGTCATCGATTTCTACGACGGATCGGCCAATCAAAGTTCGACTCGTGATATTCAAGGTACAGGTGCAACACCAGCAGTCCTTGCGATTAGTGATGCGCCTTCTTACGATTATGGAATTCAAGCAGTAGGTTCGACAACAAGCTACACATTCACTGTGACAAACACAGGCGGAATCACGGCGACGGCGATGACTGGTGGTGCTTTTGGCGTGAACTTTAGTTTCACCGGTGGTTCTTTCCCTGGAACAGCGGGAACCTGTGCGGCCACTCTCGCTGCAGCTGCCACTTGTACTGTTCAAGTTGATTTTATTCCAACAACGTCTGGAGCTTTGTCTGACACACTTTCGGTTAATTACAATGATGGAGCCAATGCTCAATCAGCGACTCGCTTGATTCAAGGAACAGGTGCTGCTCCAGCGTTATTAACAATAAGTAATGGACCAACTTATAGTTTTGGAAACCAAGCCATTGCTTCGACAACAACTGTTGTACTTACCGTCACGAATGCCGGTGGTGTTCCTGCGACGGCGATGAGTGGAAGTGGCTTAACGGCTCCATATGATTTTGCAGGAGCGGTTTATCCGGGAACTGCGGGAACTTGTGCGGGAACTTTAGCTCCGGCGGCCACATGTACAATTGTTGTTGCTTTTAACCCTCTCGCCGCGGGAACTTTTAATGATTCTGTTGTTGTTGATTATAATAATGGAACAGTTGTTACAAGCTCAGCGCGCGCGTTGACTGGAAATGGTGCACTTCCAGCGCTTCTCACTATCAGTGATGGGCCCACTTATGATTATTCAACCCAAGCGGTGGGATCAACGACACAGCATCCATTCACCGTCACCAACAGTGGCGGTGTTTCCGCTTCACTGATGAATGGTGTTGGACTTGCGGCGCCATTTGAATACTTTGGTGGCTCATATCCTGGAGTTGGTGGAACATGCGGAGCCACACTGGCAACAACATCTTCTTGTACAGTGATTGTGACATTTGCACCAACCGCGATGGTTGTTTCCACAGATACAATCGAAATTAATTACAATGATGGTGCCGCTGCACAAAACTCGACTCGTGATGTGCGGGGTGAAGGTGTGACTCCGGCGATCCTCACTGTGAGTGATGCACCATTTTATGATTTTGGTGGAAAATCTGTCGGTTCAACAACTAACTACACGCTCACTGTCACAAATTCAGGTGGAGCCCCTGCGAACAGCGTCACCGGTTCTGGTCTTGCGGCTCCATTTAGTTTTACAGGTGGAAGTTATCCTGGAACAGGTGGAACCTGCGGCGCCATTATCACAAACGGTGCGAGCTGCAGCATTGTCATTTCGTTTTCGCCAACGGCCACCGGTTTACAAACAGATACGATCAGCATTGATTACAGCGACGGCGCGCTCGCTCAATCTGCCCTACGTGATATTCAAGGAACAGGTGTTACGCCTGCGATTCTTGTGATTAGCGATGGACCTACTTATAATTACGGAACACTTCCTAACGGATCTTCCAACAATTACACATTCACAATTAATAACACGGGCGGATTTACAGCCATCGCCATGACAGGCTCTGGCTTAGCATCTCCATTCACATTCTTGGGCGGAGCTTATCCAGGTACAGGTGGAACTTGTGTGGCTACATTGGCTTCTGGTGCTACGTGTACAATTGTTGTCAACTACTCTCCACTCACGTCGGGTTTAGCAACAGACACAATTCTCGTTGATTATAATGATGGAACGAATGCGCAAACGGCCACTCGTGATGTACAAGGAACTGGCGTGCCGCCGGCGATTCTTACAATCAGTGATGGGCCAAGCTATGATTTTGGAATTCGCGCGACCGGAAGTAACACAGACTATGCATTCACTGTGACAAACACCGGTGGATTTATTGCTTCGCTAATGTCAGGGGCAGGACTGGCTGCACCTTTTGAATTCTCGGGTGGAAGTTATCCTGGTGCTGGTGGAACCTGTGCTGCGAATCTTGCAGTCGCTGCCACATGTACGATCGTTGTGCGCTTTAGTCCAACAGTTGTGGGTGTTGCCTCTGACACCATTCAACTTGATTACAACAATGGATTTGCAGTTGCCTCGGTGACACGTGATGTGATTGGTATGGGAGCGAACCCTGCATTGCTTTCTATCAGCGATGGACCGACTTACGATTTCGGGACCTTTGCGACAGGAGCGACAACCACTTATGCATTTACAGTTTCGAACATCGGTGGTGTTCCGGCAACAGGCATAAGCGAAGGTGGAATTGCAGCTCCGTTTACTTATTTTGGTGGCTCTTATCCAGGCACAGCGGGAACTTGCGGAGTCACGCTTTTACAGGGTGCTTCGTGTACTATCGTTGTGCAATACGCACCGGTGGCCACAGGAATTCAAGCCGACACGATTCAGTTTAATTATAATGATGGTGCCGCGAACGTAAACTCGACTCGCGATATTCAAGGAACGGGAGCCGCTCCTGCATTGATTATTATTAGTGATTTTGATCCGTATGATTTTGGTGTGATCGCTAATGGCTCGAGTGCCGATTACACATTCACCTTAACCAACACGGGTGGTGTTCCTGCGACGGTCCTCGCGGGTTCGGGACTTGCTGCGCCTTTCACTTTTAAAGGTGCTTCATTCCCTGGAACAGGTGGAACATGCGGAGCGTCTCTGGCTGCAGCAGCAAGCTGTACGGTTGTTGTTACTTTTGCTCCAATTGCAAGCGGTGCACACAGCGATACGATGACAATCACCTACAATGACGGTGTTGTGGCACAATCAAGCAGTCGCGATGTCACTGGAACTGGTGCAGTTCCGGCATTGCTAACGATCAGTGACGGTCCAACATATGACTACGGGTTGATTGCGAATGGTGGAACATCGTCCAAAGTATTCACAATTACAAATAGCGGAACTGTGAGCGCCAGCGCCATCAGCGAAGTGGGATTGGCTGCACCATTTGCGTTCTTAGGTGGTGTGTATCCGGGAACTGGTGGAACGTGCGGAGTGACATTGGCTGGTGGTGGAACCACTTGTACCATTGCGATTGAGTTTGCGCCAACCGGTTTAGGTGCTTTTAGTGACACTATCAACCTTCAATATAATAACGGTGTGATTATTGCCAATGCAACTAGAGGTGTTCAGGGAACTGGCGGAGCGCCGGCTTCATTAACAATTTCGGATGGTCCTACTTACGATTACGGAACACAAGCGATCGGAAGTTTACACAATAAAACATTTACTATCACCAACGGCGGTGCTGTTGTGGCCACGGCGATGGTCGGAAATGGTTTGGCAGCTCCCTACTCTTTCCTTGGTGGTGGATATCCAGGAACTGGCGGAACGTGCGGAGCGACTCTTGCTGCTGCAGCAAGTTGTACTGTCGTGGTTGAGTATGCGCCTTCGGCCCTTGTTGTCAGCAATGACACACTCAATTTGGATTATAACAATGGTGCTGTGAATACGAATGCCACTCGTGACATCACCGGAACAGGCGCGAACCCAGCATCGTTATCAATCTCAGATGGTCCTATTTTTGACTATGGAAACGTAACCGCTGGTGGAACATCGAACAAATCGTTTACAGTGACTAACTCTGGTGGCGTTGCAGCGGCATCGCTTGCAGATGCTGGCGGGCTTGCGGCTCCATTTGCTTACATCGGAGGAGCTTATCCGGGAACAGCTGGAACTTGCGGTGGGACTCTTGCCGCCGGTGCAAGCTGTACAATTCGCGTGGTATTTGCACCGATCGCGGGTGGTGCATTTAGTGACACCATCGATTTAAGTTACTTTGATGGTGTGGTCGCACAAAATGTGACACGTGATATTCAAGGAACTGGTTTGAGCCCTGCTTCGATCACGCTTTCTGATGGACCTGCTTTTGATTATGGAACCGTGACGATCGGTAACGCCGTCGATAAAACATTCACACTCACTAACGGCGGAGCCACAACAGCCAGTGGTGTCTCTGGTGGAGGCTTAGCTGCACCGTTTGCGTTCAAAGGTGGATCGTATCCTGGTACGGCCGGAACTTGCGGAGCCACTCTTGCCGGCGGCGGAACAACATGTACGATTGTTGTGACTTACACGCCAAGTGCTGTGGGAACACAAAGCGACACAATTGATATTTCCTACAACGATGGCGTTGTTGTTCAAACAGCTTCAAGAAATATTCAAGGTTCGGCGCTGACTCCGGCCTCGTTGGCTATTAGTGATGGACCTAGTTATGACTTCGCTCTCGTGGCCACGGGAAGTTCGAATATTAAATCATTTACGATTACAAACAGCGGTGGAACAACTGCAACAGGTTTAA
>CAZOGU010000035.1:0-33936 GCA_964579625.1 uncultured Pseudobdellovibrionaceae bacterium | reverse complement strand
ATTTAAAAAATCCATTTTTTATTTATCAGGGTTATTGGGACGAATATCTTTATAAAGAATTAGCGATAGAATTAAAGAATCAGCTTTCAAACAGTCGTATCTATATTGATCCTAATGCAGGTCATGGAGAAATTAGTCAAAAAACATTTCCTTGTTTTTCGGCAATTTTAGATGGCTTTTATAAAGATGAAAAATCAGAGGCTTATAAAAAAAGTTGTCCAGATATAAAGAGTAATTAATTTTAAGAAAGAGAAATTTTCGAAAGTTGTGGATTGTTGAAAAAGAAAGCATGGCGGCATAACCTCGCTGGTGAGTAAACCAAGCCGTCGAAATGACAAGAAAAGAGGCAATGCCGCTATATTAAAAGTTGTACCAACAAAAAAAGAAACAGCCAAAGAAATTGAATCAAGTCCTGATGCCATTGTGCGTGAAGGAGCACGTCAGATGCTGACGTCAGCGTTGCAATTGGAAGTTGAAGAGTACATTGCAAGGTACAGCGATCTTGTGGACGAGAATGGCCACAGGGTTGTTGTTAAAAATGGTGTTGGCAAAACTCTCACGATCACTGTCGGCAGCGGGAGTTTTGGATTACAGGTGTCGCGCGTGGATGACCGTCGTGATGGTGAGAGATTTTTATCGTCGATTCTTCCGCCGTATTTACGAAAGTCGCCAAAAATTGAATCACTTTTACCGCTGTTGTATTTAAAGGGACTATCGACGGAAGATGGCGACAAGGAATTACTTGCAGCGCATCCTGGTTATCGGGAGTCGTCGGAGTCGTGGCTTGTGGTTTTACGCTCATTAATTGGCCGTGGGATGACGGCTCCGATGTTGGCTATAGGTGATGGTGCGCTTGGGTTTTGGAAAGCTGTGCGAAGTTGTGAGGGTTTTGAAAAAACGGAGGAGCAGCGCTGCTGGGTGCACAAGATCGCAAACGTGCTCGACAAGCTCCCGAAGCGGCTGCAAGCAGATGCAAAAAACCTGCTGCACGAGATGATGAAGGCAAACAAAGAAGAAGTTGCTTTAAATGCGAGGAAGAGTTTTGAAAAACTTTTTTCAGAAAAGTATCCAAAGTCTATCGATTGCCTCGTAAAAAACTGGGATCAGTTGATAACATTTTTTAAATATCCAGCAATGCATTTAAGATGCGTACCTTCAAAATCAAAAGCTTCAGCGTCGACAGGATCCTCATCGCGTAATCTTTGAATGACAATTTGCTTAGTGTAAATGTGCCCCGATACGCCAAACTCAATAAAATCGTCGTTTAATAGAACTTTCAATTCAGTTTCGTTTTTTCGAACAGAATTTTTCAGAAGTTTCTTTTCGAGGGCAATAATACTTTCAAAGTTCATACATACAGATTAATTGGAAAAGTTTTGCTGGTCATCAATGGAACTTCTTCATGTCGCGATAGATCGCTTTGATCTGCGTGTGGTCCACACGATATTTTTTGCCGCACATTTCGCATTGGACGTTGACGACTTCTTCGCCGGAGATCATTTTTTGTAGTTCTTCTTCGCCCAACAATTGAAATGAGTTGAGCACTTTTTCGACACCGCAAGAGCAAGAAATCTCCACCGTGTGTGGGTGCTGCCAGTAGTTTCCTTGGTGACCGACGAAAAATAAACGTAAAATATTTTCGCCCGTAACTTCGGGAGTTAAACTTTGCGAAAGCGCACCGAGCGCACGCAAACTGCTTTCCACACTTTCAACCTCTTCGGAAGAGTGCCCTGGCATCATCTCGACTAGAATTCCACCGGCGGAAGTCACTACACCCTCGCTACCTAACACGATCCCCGTGTTGAGCATGCACGGAATTTGCTGTGACACCCGAATGTAATTGGCAAGATCCTCGGTGATCTCGCCGCTCTCCACCAGCACTTGGCTGATCTGCGGACGAGCGTTTCCTTTAATGTACGTGGACACTGTTAAAGTTCCCTGCCCCACATGCGGAGACAAAATCAATTTCCCACGCTCAACGGACATCGGAAGTTGCGGTTCAGCAATATACGCTCTCACACTTCCCTCATAGGACGCTTGCGCAAAAACCATTCGCATGGCGCCATCACAATGCATTTGCACGGAAATGGCCTGCTCGTCTTTAAGCTGTGTGGCAAGAAGTGTGGTTCCCAACAAAGTTCGGCCCAGCGCCAATGTCGAAGTGGGTGAGGTTTGCTGAACGGTCCGTAAATGGTTTAAAAGATCCGTGCAGACAAGAGCAGAGGCCCTGATGGTCCCTGCCGAATTCATAAATTTATACAAATGGGCTTTACTCATTGCTTAAGAAGTAGTTTAACACTCAAAACTATGTCAGCCTACCAAAATATGAAGATCTATATTTTAAGACATGAAGAAAGAAGTGCGGGATACGGCGACGTCCCCCTGTCTCACGAAGGGAATCAGAGGGCCCAACAGTTAGCCCAAAACCCCAATCTTCGTGATGTCGAAGTGATTCTCTGCTCCCCCAAAATTCGCACGCAGCAGACGGTGCAGCCATTGGCCGAACAGCTGCAGATTCCCGTGCAAATCGTGGGCGAACTCGATCAACGTAAATCCATCGAAACAGAAAACGAATTTATTCGAAGAGTCATGACTTTCTTGGACGACTGCACGAGCACTTACGAAGGCAAAAATATCCTACTCTGCTCCCATTCGGATTGGTTGCAAATGGCCATTATGAATCTCCCGCTCCCCCTCGAAAAAGCCGTGGCCCAGAGCTTTTTTAGCTGTGGCGATTATCGGACTCTCCTCTACCAAGACAAAACCTGGGACCTTGCATGACCCTGTGGTGTGTGGGGCGCAATTACCGAGAGCACGCCAAAGAATTAAACAATCCCGTGCCGCAAAAACCGCTGATTTTTATAAAAGCCGGCTCCACTTTATCTTCGCAAAAGCAAATCTCTCTCCCCACCTGGGCCGGTGACATTCATCACGAATGTGAACTTGCTGTGCAACTGGGAAGCGACCTTCAACCAAAATATTTAGCCTTGGCTCTCGATCTCACGGCTCGCTCACTGCAAGATGAGCTTAAAAAAAAGGGCGAACCTTGGACTCTGGCTAAAAGCTTTACTGGGGCTTGCCCGATGGGCACTACCATCCCGTTCCCCTCTGATTTTACGAGTTTACATTTTGAGTTTTATAAAAATTCTCAGCTCGCGCAAAAAGGAGCCGTGGAAGACATGATCTTCCCCCTCACCGAGCTGCTTTTGTATCTACAAAAACACTTCCCCGTGCAGCCCGGGGACTGGATTCTCACAGGAACTCCCGCCGGCGTGGGCCCTCTTCGCTCTGGCGACCAACTCAAAGCCCAAATTCCGGGCAAACTCACTGCGGAGTGGACTGTTTTATAAGCGGTGCGTTTCAGCGCCACGACGAGATCCTATTGCGATTTTCCGCAGAGCAAGCCATACTCCGCGCCATTGGCGGCACAAGGAGAATCTATGGACTTACAAACTCGTATTGAAAACAAGGGTCGAGAAATCTTTCAATCATTGGGCGACAATGGCCAATCGATTTTTAACAAAGATTGGTGGTACGGAAAGATCATGGAATGGAGCATGCAGAACCCTGCCTTTAAAACGCAGATGTTTCGCTTCGTGGATGTTCTACCCACTCTCTCGTCGAGCTCCGAAGTTGCACGTCACCTTAAAGAATATTTTGCCGAAGGCGGAGAAAGTTTGCCATCGGTTTTTAACTTTGGTTTGGGTCTGGGATCTCTCGCTCCAGGTTTGATGGCCGGTACGATTAAAAAAAATGTCGTGCAAATGGCAAAGATGTTTATCACTGGCGAAAATCCGCAAGAAGCCATTGTTGTACTTAAAAAATCACGCAAAAATAAAATGACCTTCACGCTCGATATTTTGGGCGAAGCTTGCTTGAGCGAAAGCGAAGCGCAGGATTATCAAAACCGCTATATGGAATTGATGGACTGGCTCTCGAAAGATAGCAAAAGTTGGGACTACGAACCTCTCGTCGACACCGATCATGCGGGGCCGATTCCCAAAGTCAATATCTCTGTCAAAATCACCGCCCTCTATTCGCAGATACATCCCGAAGCGTGGCAACACTCCATCGACATGGTCAAAGAGCGCCTCAGACCGATTTTTCGTAAAGCCAAAGAGGATTTTGTTTTTATCAATGTCGATATGGAAAAATACGCTATCAAAGATTTAACCATCGAAGTGTTTAAACAGCTGTTGATGGAAGACGAGTTTAAAACGTATCCCCATCTAGGAATTGTGATCCAAGCTTATTTGCGCGACTCCCTCAAAGATGTGCAAGCTCTCACTGAGTTTGCTAAAAAACGAGGAACGCCATTTTCCATTCGTCTAGTGAAGGGAGCCTATTGGGATTACGAAACCGTCGGTGCTCGCCAAAAAAATTGGCCGATTCCGGTTTACACAGTCAAAGCTCAGTCCGATGCCAACTACGAAGATTGCACTAAATATCTTCTCGACAACCACCGCTTCGTGCGCGTGGCTGTGGCCTCGCACAACATTCGCTCCATCGCCTTTGCAATGAGCTATGCCGAACAACTCGGTCTTCCTAAAAATGTTTTCGAAATCCAAATGCTTTTTGGCATGGCTGATCCATTTAAAAAATCCATCGTCACGCAAGGCTACCGTTTGCGCGAGTATTGCCCGGTGGGAGAAATGCTCCCGGGAATGTCGTACCTGGTTCGTCGACTTCTCGAAAACACGTCAAATGATTCCTTCCTCCGCTCGAAGTTTGCCGACAACGCCTCCGATCAGGCATTGCTCGCCGACCCCAAGGTCAAACTCACAGGTCTTAAAGATTTGGATTTTGCAAAACCGAGCTTTATCAACGAAGCACCCGTGGATTTTGCGGTGGAGAGTGAACGTCAAAAAATGATTCGTGCGATTGAGTCGTTTAAAAAGAATCAGTATGGTAAATCATGGCTCTCCTGTGTCAGCCACGAATGGCTCACCTCCAATGAGTGGATCGAAAGCCATGATCCTTCGACGGGAGACGTGATCGGAAAGATTGCAGCAGCAACAACTGATCAGGCCGAAAAGGCCATGCAGGCGGCTCAAAAAGCTTTTCCCGTTTGGTCCACGACGCCTGTCGAAACACGCGCGGCTCTTCTCGATAAAGTGGCTGATCTCTTTTTGCGCGATCGTTTCGAAATTTGCGCAAGCCAAGTCCTTGAAGCTGGGAAAACCTGGAAAGAGGCTGATGGCGATGTGACAGAAGCCATCGACTTTCTTCGCTACTACGCGCGCGATATGCGAAAGCTCGATCACCCCAAACGCGTTGGTGGCGTGCCCGGCGAAGTCAGTCTTTATAGCTATCAAGGTCGCGGCGTGAATGTCGTGATTGCTCCATGGAACTTTCCGCTAGCTATTCTCACAGGAATGGTTGGAGCTTCTGCTGTCACCGGTAACACGGTTGTGATGAAGCCTGCCGAACAAACCTCCATCATCGCCACTTACTTGATGAAAGCCTTTATCGAAGCAGGTGCTCCAAAAGGTGTGATCAATATGATCACCGGTCGGGGCGAAGTTGTGGGCGAGTATCTCGTCAATCACCCCAACACGGTGATGATTTGTTTTACCGGCTCAAAAGACGTTGGAATGCGCATTTTGCAAAAAGCCTCCGTGCTTCAAGCGGGACAAAAACACCTCAAGCGCACTCTCACTGAGCTCGGTGGAAAAAATGCGATTATCATCGATTCAGACGCCGATCTCGACGAGGCAGTGGCGGGAGTTCTTTATTCCGCGTTTGGCTTCCAAGGGCAAAAGTGCTCCGCCTGCAGCCGTGTGATCGTTCTTGAAGATATTTACGAGCGCTTTGTGGAACGTTTGGTGGAATCCGCCCGCTCCATCGAAATGGGCCCCGCAGAAAACCCAGCCTCGTGGATGGGCCCGGTGATCGACGGCGAAGCTTGCCAGCGCATTAAAAACTTTATCGAGATTGGCAAAAAAGAAGGAAAACTTCTTTTCCAAGGCGCGGTCAATGAAACTCGCGGCTTTTTTGTGCCGCCGACTGTATTTGCTGATGTGTCGCCACAAGCTCGCATTGCGCAGGAAGAAATCTTTGGCCCAGTTCTCGCTGTGTTAAAAGCCAAGTCTCTCGACGAAGCTTTGCAAATTGCCAATGGCACTGATTACGCTTTAACCGGCGCTTTTTTCTCGCGCAGTCCGGGCAATATCGAAAAAGTAAAAAAAGATTTTAATGTCGGCAATCTGTACATCAATCGCGGCTCCACGGGAGCCATGGTCGATCGCCATCCGTTTGGGGGATTTAAATTATCAGGCGCCGGCAGCAAAACCGGAGGCCCCGATTATTTGATTCAGTTTATGGATCCGAAAGTCACGACAGAGAACACTCTCCGCCGCGGCTTCGCACCAGACTAAACAGGTACGCTGCTACATTTTAGGGGGGATATCATGTGGGGGATTTTATTCTTTGCGGCCAGACTATGGGCGCTAGAGTCAGATTGGTCGGCGACAGCGCTTCTACCTGTGGATGGACGATCAAATCCCTACGAGCTTTCTGAAACCGAATTTTTAAAAAATCGCGAGCAAGGACAAATTCACGCACATCTGTACCCGATCGAAACCACAGGTATTTTGATTCCCGAAAAACCCATGCGCGAATTTCTCGACAACACCACCTGGAACCCACTCACTGCTCTTCTCAATGAAATTTTTAAGGGCGTCGCGGGAGTTGATAGTTTTGACGATTTATTTGTTTGGGCAGGTTTAGTTCCACCACCCGCCAAAGACTCTCCCGAAATGTTTCAAGTGGCATTGCCAGACAACTTTAATGACGGTGATTTATACGGTTACTCGCGCATCGAAAAAAATGGCGTTTCGGCGTTTACCATGAGTTGTGCGGCCTGCCACTCCGATCAACTTTTTGGTCAGACCGTGCTCGGCATGAGCAAACGTTTTCCGCGAGCCAACGAATTTTTTCTTCGTGCCCAGCGCGCAAGCTCTATTTATGATTCTTTTCTCGTGCAACTTTACACCGGCGCCACGGACACCGAAATGGCTCTCCTCGATCAATCTTTTGAGAATCTTTTGTCCGTGGGATTAAAGCAACCTCTCGTTCTTGGGTTAGACACTTCTCTTGCACAAGTGGCTCTCTCTCTCAACAAGCGTGCGCCAACCCCTTGGGCGGAGAAAGATGAAGAGGCGCAATTCGATCCTCGTCCCGATGTTCTTGATCGCGAGCCTGGCGATTCGAAACCGGCGGTCTGGTGGAATGCAAAATACAAAACTCGCTGGCTCTCCGATGGCTCGGTGATTTCGGGCAATCCGATTTACACAAATCTCTTGTGGAACGAGATTGGCCGCGGCAGCGACCTCCACGAACTCGATCAGTGGTTCGAAAATAATCCGCATGTCGTCCAAGAACTCACCACCATGGTGTTCTCGACACCCGCGCCACGCTTTGAAGATTTTTTCCCCGCAGAATTGATTGATCGCCAGTCCGCCCTTCGCGGCGAACAGGTTTTTAATCGCACATGCATGCGCTGCCATGGTCGCTATGAAAAAAATTGGTCCCTAGCTGATAATTCCATGCCTTGGCGCGATCAAATCAAAAATCTTCGTGTTGTGTATCCGCAACCCACCCGGATTTATGACGTGGGAACTGATTTGTATCGCCGCACTTCCATGAAAAGTTTAGAAAAACTAAACTCATTACAGATTTCAAAAAACCAAAACATTGTTGTGCAAGCCCAGGATGGCTATGTTCCGCCACCGCTTGTAAGCATTTGGGCGCGATGGCCCTACTTCCATAATAACGCCATCCCTAACCTCTGTGCATTACTCACTCGCGCTCAAGACCGCCCCAAAATCTATTTTGCAGGTCCTCCTATCGATACCAAAAAAGACTATGATCAAGACTGCGCAGGCTATCCCACTGGGGTCAGAACACCCAAGCCATGGACTTATGATGAGGAGTTGAGATTCGACACTCAGATTAAAGGTTTGTCTAATTCTGGACACGATGAGGGTATTTTTTTAGAAAATGGAAAAGAACTTCTTTCTTCGCAAGAAAAACAAGATCTTATCGTTTTTTTAAAAACACTTTAAACGCTTGCATAAAATAATCCTTACTTGATTGTGCTGATTATGTGAATATCTCTTCACAAATTGAATTCATTAATATTTTTCTAGGTTTTATCAGTGCGCTAAAATGCTATCGAATGACTTTTTTTAAAAAAAGCGATACAAATGTAAAATTGAATGGAGACAAATCATGTTACATCTTCTTCTTTTTACAACCGCTGTTTTCGCACAATCGATCGATGATGTTTTTTCGAATTTTGAGGGAGTATGGACTCGTGCGGATTCGTCAAGGAATCATCAAGTCGAATCCTTCGCACGTATTGAAGACAATGTATGGAACTTTAACTTTGAGTCTAAAGATGAGTCTTTTACTGTAAGCGGCACCGCAATTGTCGTCATTAAATCTGATGGACTTACGATCTGCAGGAAACTGTCAAAAAATAAAAATAAGCCATGTATCGACGAACAAAAAAATCAAACAATTCTACCTATCAACAGAGGAACATTTATTTGGATCGTGGATACAGGTAATGATTTAAGAATCGAAGTGACTTATCGTCTGATTTCGAATGATCGCATGCAGAAAACAATTTCCGCCTACAGCTCTGGACTGGCCCGGCAAATTGCCGGAACCATTTTCTATGATCGTGTCGTGAGTTATTAGAAGCTATCTCACGGACTCTATAGGGTCTGTTGCTATTCAACTGTCAAAGAAATCAATTGGTTTTGCTCTCCAATAGTAAATTCAAAACGGGACTCACCGTTCACTGTTTGAACTTGATAAATCTCTTTTTTGCCATCTGGATTTTTATGCACAGACACCTTGCGAATCGAATTCAAACCTGGAGCCAAGGCTGCTGAATTAGTTTCTATAAATTCTAAACGATCACGCACCAAAGTCGCTTCGCCTGTGGTGTCGTTAAGAGAGATCTTTTTAACAAGTCCATGATCTGTAATGATGGAGTACTTCCCTGCAAGGGGACCAAAAATAAGGCTATCCGCAGCTGTTGGCTTTTTTGCCTGCTGTACGATCATTTCTTTATGAAGAGTTGCCAAGTTTTTTTGCAAATCCATCTGTAGTGTCGACGTTTTTAAACTCGCTAAACCACGATTGATTTTCATCTGTTTTTCGACTTCGGATTCTTTTTGAAAGAAAGAAAAATTAAAACTAACGACCAACAATAGAATAAAGGCCATTGTACCTGCCGCTGTCGTTTTTAAATCTGTCGCAAGGGCCTCTCGGCTCTTGTATGTAGGCTGTATACCCTTCGCCTTAAACGGAATGACCTTACCTTCTCTTTTTTCGCTCATAAATCCTCCGGTGCCCAATACATTAAGTATGCGAATTTGATACCAACTCAGATAAAAGCTAGTGCCAGGCAAGTTGGATAAAATGTCTCACTCTTTAACACTGTCTATTTTGTTATCGGTAAAAAATGAATCATTCTCCATCAATTCGTACTCGATTTTGACATCATCATGAGGGCGAACCCTCGGCATTTTCTCAAAATGAGACACTCTTTTAAACCCAGACTCTCGTCGGGTTCGACATTGCCGGAAGTTCAGAGCACTGCTAGTTTGATTCCATGGTCACACCTCTTGCACTTTTGTTTTTATCTAATATTTTTATGACTTTTGCGTGGTACGGCCATCTGAAAGATTTTAAAACTTCACCACTTTGGATGGTGATACTCATCAGTTGGGGCATTGCTTTTTTTGAATACACCCTGCAAGTCCCCGCCAACCGCTGGGGTTCTCAGCACTACACTTTGGCGCAATTAAAGATTGTTCAAGAAGTGATTACAATGATCGTTTTTAGTGGTTTTGCTATTTTTTATATGAAAGAGTCTTTGCGCTGGGATTATTTGTGGGCCAGCTTTTGTCTCGTCGGCGCTGTGTACTTTATTTTTAGAAGCCATTGATCTTTTATTTAAGATGACGAAGCGGTTGATGTTATCACTTTCGCCAGCTCCAGCATTTTTAAATCTTTTACTTTTGGAATTCCATAGCGTAGGTCGTCGGGGAATTTTTCGATTCGTCCTGTTTTAACAAAACCAAATCTTTCGTACCAGGCAATCAATTCGGTTCTGCGATCAATCACTGTGATTCTTATTTTTTCGAGTTTCCACTCACGCAATATCTGCTCACAATAAAGCATAAGAAGCTTGCCGAGTTTTTGATTTTGAAAATCGGTGCTCACAGCCAACATGCCCAGGTATCCCCCAGACGCAGTCTTCTGGAAAAATACAGATGCCGCTAAAGATTTGCCACTTGGCGAGTCGATCACGTAAAAAAAACTCTCTGGTGTCTTCATCATTTCCAAAATCATTGGTTGGTCAGTCCGTTGGCCATCGAGTAAATCGGCCTCGGTGGTCCATCCTTCTTTGGATGAAGTCCCACGGTAGACGGACTCCACTAGCTTTACAATTTTTTCCACATCCGATTCGGTGGCCGTTCGAATGTTCCAAGGAGATGATGACAAATTCATGGCTTTGACTTAACATACATTTTAACGATGCCAAAACTTTTTCTCATCCGCCATGCCATTGCCGAAGATCGAATCACTTTTCGTGAGACCGGCCTGCCTGATAAAAAACTCCCTCTAACGGAGGCGGGTCGAAAAAAGATGAAAAAAATATCAAAAAAACTTTATTCGCTGGAACCAACAATCGATATCTTTTGCCAGAGTCCCCTTCTCCGCTCTCAACAGACTGTCGATGTGCTAAAGGAAGATTATAAAATGGCGAAAGTGCAAACCATCTCTTCACTTGTACCGGGTTCTAGCCACAGTGACCTCTTACATAACCTCAGCGCTTTCAAAAAAAAGACCATCGCCATCGTTGGTCACGAAGACCATCTGTCGCAATTTTTGTGTTACCTTTTAACCGGAGTCGCGACGCCAACTCCTTTTTATTTTAAAAAAGGGGGCGTTGCTTGTCTCTCTTTCAAAGAGTTCGAACCTCTAAGCTTTGAACTTTTATGGTTAGCCACACCCAAGTTGTGGATTTAGAGCTTACTTGTGCGAGAGGACTTGATAGTTTTTCCACTCAAAGAGAGTTTGAAATTGTGGATCGGCTTCAGGATCTTCCCAACTGGACCCGCTCACGGCGCTCCACGGAATTGGCGCTTCGGTCGCCGGCTGACGTTTTTCTAAAAATGAAAGTCCTGATAACTTTTGTAAAGCTTTTTGCACCAGCGCTTCAGCACGCGCTTCGTCCCGGGAGCGCAAAACAAAAACCTGCTCCTGCGGCTGCTTCAGCCACGACTGAGGATGGTCGAGGGGAATTCGCACCCATTGAGACGACGCCAGAGGTAGAAGCTCTACGAGGTATCCGTTTTCGTTTTTATGAATCAACGAAAACCTTCGAACACCCGAAGCTGAATCACTGGACTGTGAAACAGTGATGACCACATCTCCATTTTTTAAATCACTCAGTGAAGTTGCGAGAATACCCTGATTGAGATAAATATTTGAGAGAAGCTGTTCATTCGAATTCATAAAGACGTTTTGGCCGAGCGAAGTTTTGCTTTTCTTTTTATAGAGGTTTGTAGCAAGCTCCACTTCTTTATTGCGAAGGATTTGCTGGATCTGGTAGCTAAAAAGCGCACATTCGGGGCTTAATGTCTTATCTTCCATAAACCAGTCCGAAACTTTCTGCTGCAAAGCCAATCTCTTTAAAGACAACGCTTCGATGTCTTTTTTAAATACCGGCGAATTTGGCAATGTCGATAGATCACTTGCAACCATTTCTTGGAGGTCGCTCAGTTGAGTGTGACAGCGGTCGACTTTAAGACTCTCAATGGAAGAAAACCAAGGCGTGGGAGAAAGTATCAGGTCAGACATACGAACGGGATTCGACTTAGGTGCCGTAGAGCAGGAAATAAAAACAAAGCTAAATAGAGGCAGAACAAAAACTTTCATACAGTTTGTTCTTCGGAGAAATAAAAAACCAGCTCAAGGCTGGTTTTTTTTAAAATGAATATGGAAGTTTTAACTAAGCAGCTCTACGTCTACGAGCTTGCGAAGGATCGATATTATAAAGTTTTACCTTGCGATAAAGAGTCGCGCGACCAATTCCCAAAGCTTTTGCGGCTTCGGTTAAATTGCCACGGAAGCTTTGAATCGCTTTTTCGATGGCTTGTGCTTCTAAATCATTGATTGTAGCAACTTGGGAGCCTTGAACAGAGTTTTGTATACCAGGAAACTGTAATACATTGGAGCCCGCAAGCGGACTTGATCCAGATGACAGCGACGGCATACCTTGAGAGGCATAACCAGGAGCCTGAACTTCACATTGCACTCCAAGAGTTTGTGCAAATTCTTGGCCTCTGTGGACAACGACCGGGTCGTCACTCACTATAATTATTTTCGAATAAGACATGAAAACCTCCATAATACATTTCAGCGAATCATTCTGTTCAATGACTACCTCCCATCTATCGGTGGAGTGTCTCAAGAAGATGAGGAAAATTTTTCCCATTTTTATACTTTTTTTATAACCCCCTGAATTTTGTGATCTTTTAAAAGCAAAAAATCTCATTTTAAGAATTTGCACTTTTTCCTAGGTGACTTTTTTCCTGACAGTTTAATGCAATTCTATTGCATTAAACTCATCAAAGGCTTAATTTACTCGGATGCATCTCAAGCACGCCTGGTCTCATTATGTAGGTCTTTCTGTCTCGTTTTTATGTTTGATTCATTGCTTGGCTCTGCCGTTTATTACACCTTTGCTGCCACTTTTAACCATGCACAATCATTGGTTGGTCGAAAGTGTTTTTATCGTCCTGATCATGCTCTCAACACTCACTATCTATAAAGGATACCGCGAGCATAAAGAACGCCGCTCCATGATTTTAGGAGCTATTGGTTTTGTATTATTAGTCAGCAGTTTATTTTTTGAACATGATGGGCTGCAGATTTTTATTAGCATTACTGGAAGCTTCTTGATGACCCTGGCTCACTATACCAACTACAAACTCTGTAAGATTCCAGAGACCTGCTGCGAACACCACTAAATACTAAATAATAGATATTAGAAAAACCAGCAGCACCAGCTTTTCAGCTGGGCTGCATCCCCAAGACATTTGTTACTTTTGATTTATTGAAGTCCTATCGAACCTCTAGAATGATCTCCCGAACCCGATCTCCAACTGATGATCTCCCCAAACCCTCAATTTCCCCAACGAAGATGCAAACTAGCCCACTCAGTTGTATAATTCAAAACACATCTTTTTATTGGTTCTATAAGCATTGCTTATGTGGCAACGCGGCGACCTTCACTTCCGACAATAAGCCCCTGTTTAATTTGTTTTGGTCGCGCAGACTGTAAAAATTTCCTCAACAACCTCGGGATTCATAAGAGTTGAAACATCTCCAAGAGTTTGGCGATCTTGCTCGAAGGCTTTTCGTAAAATTCGGCGCATGATTTTGCCAGAGCGAGTTTTTGGAAGACCACTCACCAAGTAAATGGTCTCAAGTTTGGCGATCGCGCCGATCTGTTTTTGAATAAGGGCATTCACTTCACTTAAAACTTTTTCGCGCTGAAGATTTTTTTCTGTCGCAATGGCAAAGGCCACAATCCCTTGTCCTTTGATATCATGAGGCACACCGATCACGGCCGACTCCACAATGCCGTCGTGGAGATTGACGGCGTCTTCCACCTCTGCTGTTCCAATACGATGGCCTGAGACGTTCACCACATCGTCGATGCGACCGATGATTCGGAAATTTCCTGCGGCGTCGGCTTTTGCTCCATCGCCGGTAAAATAATAACCGGGATACATTTTAAAATAAGTTTCCATATAGCGATTGTGATCGCCAAAAATCGTGCGTGCCATTCCTGGCCACGGCTGGCGAATGCACAAGGGACCTTCTTTTTCTTTTGGGCTTGGAAATTCTTTTCCCGCTTCATCCATCAAGACGGGCTGCACGCCAGGAAGTGGTTTCGTGGCGAAGGTGGAAATGGCGGGCGTGACGCCCGCGAGAGCGGAGATCATAATCCCACCTGTCTCTGTCTGCCACCAGGTATCAACGATGGGACATTTTTTATGGCCGATGTTTTCAAAATACCATTGCCAGGCTTCATCATTGATGGGTTCGCCCACCGAGCCCAAAACTTTTAGACTTTGTAAGCTTTGTTTTTTAACAAAAGAAAGATCATAAGCCTGAAGTGCACGAATCGCTGTAGGCGCGGTGTAAAAGTGTGTGACCTTGTATTTATCGATGACTTGCCAAAAGCGACCGACATCGGGCCACTGCGGAACACCTTCAAAAATAACCTGAGTCGCTCCACACAAAAAAGGTCCATACGCCAAGTAGGAATGCCCGGTGATCCACCCCAAATCCGCCGTGCACCAGAACAAATCTCCCTCATTGTATTGAAAGACATTCTGAAAAGTATAAGACGTCCACAACATATATCCCGCAGTGGTGTGCAGCAAACCTTTTGGTTTCCCTGTGGAGCCAGAAGTGTAAAGAATAAAAAGAGGATCTTCGGCATTCATCACTTCTGGCGTACATTCTTTGAGTTGTTTGTCTAAATTTTCGGTGAGGAATTCATCTCGCCCGGATTTCATTTCGATGGCGGCTTTTGTTCTTTGTAAAACCAAAAGAGTTTTCACTCTGGGACAGGTTTGAAGAGCTTCGTCGGCCATTTTTTTGAGTGGAATTTTTTTATCCCCGCGAAGACCTTCGTCATTGGTCACGAGAACTTTTGCGGAACTATCTTGAAGCCGACTTGCAAGCGCGCTTGCAGAAAACCCTCCAAACACCACGCTATGGACTGCGCCAATGCGAGCGCACGCCAAAACTCCAAACACAAGTTCTGGAACCATAGACATGTAAAAGCAAACCACATCGCCCTTTTTGACTCCTCGGCCTTTGAGCAAATTGGCAAACTGACAAACACGATCGAGAGTCTCTTTATAGGTAAACTTTTTAGTAATCTCCCTGGGATCGTTGGGTTCAAAGTGAAATGCAATTTTGTTTGGCGACTTTTGGACATGGCGATCGAGTGCATTGACGGTGATGTTGAGTTTTCCGTCGCTAAACCATTCCACATTGCCTTCGCGAAAAGAACCCGTCAGAGTTTTTTGTGGGGATTGAAACCAATTGTATTTTTGCACCAGGTCTTGCCAAAAAAGATCAGGAGTTTCCACAGATTGACGAAGAACTCGCTCATAGTCCTGAGCTGTTTTAATTTGATTCATGGGGCCCCCTTGCTGTACGTCTAGAATTGAAGACTTTGCCTCTTAAAAGGACAACTTTCAAGGCGCATTGCTCACATCTTAAGAGCGAAAAACCGATCAATTCCCTATGAAAAACACAATCTATTTGCTCTTACTGTTGTTGATTTGGAACCCTGCCTTATCTTGGGGCTATTTTGAAATTCCGCAGGGGATGTACGAAAGCTCTTCGTCTTCGTCACCGGAGTCTTCTTCGGAACCTTATGTGGCTGATGACACACCGTCGGAGGTCAAACGCTCTGAGGAGCCGGTGCTACAAACGGCATCGACATCCTCTGCGAAAGCGAAACTTACCGCCAAAACAGAACCAGAGACACCGGCTGCGGCGCCTGCCAAAGGTGGTTCGTTTTTTAATCCTTCTTATAAAATGCCCTCTACCGGCACAAAAGGCCACAAAGGCGAAAAACTTGTCAACTTGAAAAGCTGTGACCAAATAAAAATGATTACAGGCGAAAAACCTCGTTCAGGAAAAGAAGGATCTTGTGGTGAAGTGAAAATTGCCGCTTCTTTTGTACCCACCTTGATGAGTCAACTGCCCATCTGCATTCAAGAAGGTGCTAAAGCAAGCGGAAAAAATATGCCTATACAAAAAACAAATATCTATAACGCTGGGGCTTTCAACGAAAAGAAAACCAAATCGAATGGCAAATGGAGTCTTCACTCTACAGGTCGAGCCTTTGATATTTACCAAATTGATGTCATCTTTAACGATGGATCCAGCCTAAAAACGCCGATGACAATTAAAAGTAAAAAAAATCCGTTCTATACAAGTTTTAACAAGTGTTGGTCCAGCTTTATGAAAAAGAAAATGGCTGCGCAAAAAAGTTCGTGCGGTTGGATGGATGGTCATATTGGTAGCGAAGATCGATATCACCAACAGAGTATTCATTTGTCTTTACCCTATTGTCCTCGCTTAGCAGGTTATTCTTCAATCTAGGAGATTTTATGAAATTTGTAATTTATATTTTTATTCTACTCGCCTCACCATTCGTTTTTAGCGAAGTCAAATCTTCTGAAGCTGAGAGCGAAGTGTTTGAATGCAATCCATCAGCAAAAATCAAGAACCGGGTCAATGAACATTGCATCCAAGCTAGCGATATAGCTATCGACACTAAAACTCCTTTGGAAATTGATCTCAAAAATGGAAAAAAAGTTGTTGGCAAAGTTTTCGTGACTTCAAAAACACTGGAGGATGGGCGTATCCAACTTGAAGTATCTCACAAATGCAATGGAAAGCCGAAGTCCTCGCTCCAAGCAATGACTTTTTGTGGTTACCAAAAATCGCATCTAGACCGCGTCTCTCCTGGGACAAAAGAAATTCGTGAAGAACTGGCTAAAACGAACGGACTTTCTGAGAAAACTCACCAAAAGCAAATTGATGATCTTATGGCAAAAGAAATGAACCCATGGATCGCAGATCCCAAGGAAAATATTGAAGTCGTCGATGGAACTCTCAAGATAAAGAGCTTGCAAGAGGCTGATGGCACCACCTGCTACGGTCCAAAAGAGCTCACCTATAAAACAGATTGTAAATAAACCGAAGGAGACAAGTTTGCCCCAAGTGAATCAATTCAAGACATATTTTTTAAATCATTGTTTCTTTGTGAAAAGAAACTTTGTTTTTTTAGGAGAGATTGCCAATCTTATGTACAATAAGAGAAAGATCTCTGGAGGAGTCGGAGCTGCCAAGAACAAGACGTTCTAGTCTCATTCTAAGTATTTGCCATTGCTTGACGCTTGCCTCAACTGGCTGCGTGGGGCCCACCACACCCTTCGGTGCACTCAACTCCCTGACTCTGATTTCAAAAACAACTCCCAAAACAGAAGATATCACTAAAAAGTCCCCTATTCAGATCCGCTTTCTACCAAAACGACAAGTGCTCCACGGAAAAAGTGATCTGGTGGTCGAAGTTCACGATCGTGAAAAAATTCCTGCATTGACGAACGTGAAAGTCTTTTTCAATTCGGTCGATGTCACCGATACGTTCTTATCCAATGTGGATGTGAAAAATCGTATCAAAGAGCAAATTTTAGAAATCGAATTTAAAGATGTGCGCCTTAAACTCTTGGACGATAACCAAATTAAGATTGGTTACCAAAAAGACGAATCTCTTTACATCTCTCATTTTAACTCCCCGACCTGTGATTTTTTTGATATCAAACCCATTAACAATATTCAGGGCTTCCGTCCGCCGAATGAGTATATCTTGTGGATGAATGATATTGCTCACAAACATAAATTCAACCCCAACCTTCTTACTGGCATTGTGGCACAAGAATCGAGTTTTGATCCCAAGGCGATCAGCTGGGCGAAGGCGATTGGCCTCACCCAAATGACAAGTCTCGCCGAAGAGCAAATTCACGTCGAGAAAAAAGAGTGGCCGCAAACACGTGAGATCAGCTCTCTCAACTACATTCAGCTTAAGCAAAAAATTTCAACGGGAGAACTCAACGAAGAGAATGAGTGGCGGCTGAGCCCCCACAAATCATTACAAGGTGGAGCGGAGTACATCGCTTATCTGCATAAGTATTGGACTCTTGAGGAAAATCAACTTTGGCTTAAAAAACTCCCAGGTGATCCAAATATTGTACTAAGCCAAGTGATACTAGCGAGCTACAACTCTGGTCCTTCACGAGTCAAAAGCGCTATCATCTCAGATAGCGAACAGTGGATCAAAAAATCTGACATGAAAGAGGCTTTTAAGTATATCAATCGAGTTTTTAGTTATTGTTATCATTTCTCGGAAAGGTCGGTGTCCGATGATGGTTAAACCGAAGATTGTCTATTGGATGAGTCTTGCTCTTTTTGTCACAATGATTTCCATGCCTGTGCAAGTAGCTCTACTCTACCAGCACACACTGAGCGAGTTAGGTTCCATTTTTCAAAAAATTTCACTCCTCAATTTTATGTCTATGACAATGATGGGAATCACTGGTGTTCTTTTGTTACAAATTTCTCCATATCTTAAAGTTTTTGCCCCACTCACTATTTTGACCTTGGCCTGGAACAACTATCTTGTGGGCAGTTACGGGCAAGACTTCCAGATGTCACAAACTCTTTTAGGGACAGGACTGGTCTCGGGAATTTTCATTCCCCTTTTTCGCGGCGATTTGCGACAAATCCTCAGTGAACCTCAACGCCGCTGGTGGAGACGGTCTCCTCGCTATCAAAAACAACTCGATGTGATTTTAAATCCCTACGTTGGTCAGACTCTTCAGGCGCACACTTTTGATCTCTCGGAGACCGGCGCTTTTATCCCATTCGAAGGGAAGCTATTGAGCGAAATTCCCAAAGTGGGAGAGCGTCTTAAGCTCAGTCTTCATATCGATAGTCTGCGAAAAATCAAATGCGAAGCGGTGGTTGTCCGTGTTGTAGAACCTCGAGGTAGTTACCCACAAGGAATTGGAATTCGTTTTACAGAAATGAATGACACCCACAAGAGAAGTTTGACGAATTATTTGCACCACTGATCGTTAAATAGCACACAGCAAGTAGGACTGGACAAAAGAACAGTCCGGCTTTTAGTTTTGATCACAACTTGCTCCTCATCATTCGAAATTGTCTATGATAGGCTTAGAGATATTTGTTTAAAGGTAGGAGACTCAATGAAGAGTTTAAATTTTGTTTTTATCCTGTTTTTTGTTATCACATCCTCTCACCTTGCGCTGGCCAAATCTGTCTCCGGTGTTTTTATGGTGGTGAAAGGCGATGTTAAAGTTCTCAAAGCGAACAAAGAATCGCTTAAAGCCAAAGTCAACTTAAGCGTCACAGCCGGAGATACAATTGTCTCAGGGGCTGATTCTCGAGCGAAAATTGTGATGGAGGATAAAAACGTTATCCACATTTCTCCGAAGACCGAACTCAAAATCGAAACCTACGTTAATAATGGCACTCAAAAAAGCGTCGAGCTGAACCTCAAAGAAGGTAAAGTTCGTAACAATGTAGAACAGACTTACGATGGCGACAAAAACAAGTTTATCATCAAAACGCCAACAGCTGTTGCCGGAGTCCGCGGGACCCAGTTTATTACGTCTTTTGACAAAGGGAGCAATCAAACGCAGATCACAACACTTACCGGGCGTGTTGAACTTACAAATATTCCAACCAAGCCTGGTGTGCAGCAAACAACCGTCGTTGTAAATAAAGGCGAAACTTCAAGTGCCTCATCGGAACGCCCACCAGCTCCTCCACAAGCGGTTCCCGAGGAACAGATGAAAGAAATCGATAAAGAAACCAATGTCAGCGCCAAGGACAATAAAAAAGAGGCCGCACAAGACAGTGGGACTACTGCTGCCGCTAAAGAGAAAAAACAAACGGCCCCAAAGGAAGTTCGTGTCGAAGACAAGCAAGATCAATCGTCGACCACTTTTGACAAAGTACCGGTGATTCAGAACGCTCCGCCCACCACCGCGCCACCAACGTTCCAACCACCGCCACCGCCCATTAATAATCTTCCTGGCGATGCCATTCGACAGCAAAATGAAAAAACCAAAGTAAAAATTATTCCACAGAGCACCTCCGGGAGATAAGTACTTGTGATACGACATCTAAGGGTTCTACTTGCTTTTATCATTGTTTGCTTTTTTTTAGTTTCGAATCATGTCGAAGCGACCGTGGTTGTCTCTCTCAAAAATGATCCTCAGGTGCGCGATTTGCCAGATACGTTTCTCCAAGATCAAATCGAAGAGCAAGGCAAACGAGATCTATTGCTACAAAAACAAAACAAATTGGATGCAAAAACCAAAGCCGAAAATCAAAAAAAAGCTCGTCTCTATTACGAAAAAGGGCGTGAGATTTTTAAGTCGTCTGATTTTATAAACACTCAAAAGTATTTTGCCAAAGCTATCAGCTTAGACGCCTCTGTCGATCAGTATTATCACGAGTACGCCATAACACTTTACAAAAACGGCAACTACAGACGATCGATTGCCATTCTCGCAAATCTCGACGGCGGTGACGTGAGTGAAGTGGAATTGCAGTATTACTCTGGCTTAAACTATTTTAAGATGAAACAAATGGATTATGCTCTTAAAAAATTTAAAACCATTCAAGAAATGGGCGACCCTACTCTCTCACCGCTTGCTGCTATGTATACGGGCCTCTCCTACTCTCAATTGGAACAGTTTTCAGAAGCCAAAACGTCCTTTCAAACAGTGTTAGACACCTCACAAGATGCGGAATTGGATCGACAAGCTGAAGCCTATATCGAAAGTATTGAACGTTATGAAAGCTTTTTAAAAGAAGCCGAAAAAAAATGGTCCTACTCCCTCTTTGCCGGCACAAGCTACGATGAAAACGTCCTTAACGTTGCGGCCAACAATATCTCAACCGGTGTTGAGGCCTATCGCTTGCTTTATGGCGGTACACTTTCCTACAAAGTATTGTATTTGCAAAACAAAAGTTTAATTCCAACTCTCTCTGTTTCCGATATTTATAGCTTTAATAAAGATTTTGAATCGGATGCGACCATTCAGGGAACAGATCCTTTACAGATTGATTTCTCTGCGCCTTTTAAATATTCGTTTCAGTGGCTTTCAAACAATTTTACTGTGTCTTTAACACCTGGGTACTTTAATCTGTACATGAGTTTAGGAAACAGCAGTCGCGAGCTCACCTTTAGCTCTGCCTATCTTTTTTCCCAGCTCTCCACGTCCCACTTTAATAATCTCTACACGGATTATAAATTAAATTATTCCAGCGACACCTCTCACCTCACGGTTATAACACCGGCTGACGAACAGAGCGCACAAAAAGTAACAGTAGGTCTCACAAACACCTACATGCTCGATCGCAGAGGCACACAGACGATCTTTAATGATCTTTATTATGTCATGAACAGCGCCGATGGCGATAATAACATCTACGTAAAAACCTTAGCCAACCTTGGTTACAGCCAACCGCTCTCAGACTCATGGATTCTCTTTGGAAAACTGGAGTACTTTCTCCAAGACTTCACCGATTCGAGCACAGCGCGTGAGGATAAAAATATTTCTGCAGTCTTAGGAGCCTACTACTCCCTCTCCGAGAAGAACACGCTTTCCCTGTCATTACTTTACATGGACAACACATCATCTGTGTCCTACTTCTCCTATGACAAAATCGCAGTCACAACCACCTGGAGCTTCAACAGCTCCTTCTTCTAAAGCGTACGCCGTACCTTTTCCTTAAGCACAGAGTCATTTTCTGTGCTTAAGGAAAAGGTACGGCGTACGCTTTAGTCTTCGACGTCGATGGAGAAACGGAATGAGCCCTTGAATATGCGGCCATTTATGGTTCCCGTGAGGGAAAGGTAACGCCAACCGAGAGTGGCTGTCTGTGGGACCTTGATATAAAAAGGGATATAATAATCTGAGGTGACTATCGGCTCAGCTGAACCGGGCGTCCAGCGAGATGCGGCTGCAGGACATACTTTTGCGAAGTTGGGAGCTGTTCCTGATTGTGTGACAGTTGTATGGAGTTCGATTGGCACTGTCGCTGTTGTATCGATAACGGGACTGTCCGAACGATACGAATAACTAACTTGTACAGCACTGGCATCTTTATTTTTGACGGCGGCACCGTATTCGTTTTCTAGGACTAACATAAATGGACCAAAACAACGTTCGGCTCCCACAGGACGAGAGATCTGATTCGATCCTAACACTCGCAGTCTTTGCGGCTCTTCTCCGCCGCCTCTTGAACCAAAATATCCAGCTGATTGTCCGGCGATGTTGATGCTCGAATATTGTTCTGCAATGTCCGTAAAAGATAAACAAAACTTTTCGGTCACATCGGTGGCGCCATTGACAAAGTTTCCGGCCGAAGAAGTCAGTGATGTTGTCAAACACTGGTTGGCATCGTAATTATAAAAAGAAAAATAGGTCGCATTGGTGAGAGTGTAACTTGCTGCAGTCCAGGCCACAAAGGTGTCGCCATCATATCTACGCTGAATGAGCTCCACGGAATACACTTCATCTTTTAAAGCCAATTGAGGCGCCAAAAGTTGCATAAAAGCGGCGTTATCATTCTGAGTAACAAGAGTCATAGCTTCAGATGCAATCGTTCCCATGGTTCCAATCGGACTTCGTGAGACTTCGAGCGCTGCAATATTGTAAGCCACAGCTGTGGTTCCCAATGGAATGCGCACCCAACGTCGGACCGCTGCAGAAGAGTTTGCAAGCACATCAAAAAATGCCACTGGCGATGTATTGGATTTACATGTTGCTTTATCGCCAAAAGAATTTAACACCTGCGCGGAGCCACCGACTGCTCCGGCGAGACGATAAGTGACTTTGGTTAAACCTGGAGGAAGAATTGCAGGTCGACCACTGTCGTCAGTCAGCTGGACTTCCAAAGCCTGACAGCGATCCGCGGCGGAATTTTGAATCCACTTATAAGGAGGAAATGATTCTTTGCGAAGTTGGATTTTTGTTGCGATGACTGGTGAAGAATTATTCTGTCCGCCAAAGTCGCAACTATCAAACCACTTTTCGGAATCAAAAACCATTTGCAAGGCAACATCTTTTTCTCCAGGCACTAAATCAATTGGAGCCGACTGAGCAATGACATACGGGCGAGACATCTTGGACATGTCAGGATCACCCTGCAAAAGCACACAGTCCACTGAATCCTGCACATGAAAACCAATCAAACGAAATGTTCTTGCCAAGCCCGCTGGCACTTCAAAAGGAATCGCAGCAGGCGCACTGCTCGAACTTCCGGGAATGGCGCCCATCCATAATCCCACTTTAAAATAAAATAGAGTGGTATCGATCACTCGAGTGGTACTATTTCTTCGCCCGCAGGTATTTGCTCTCATGAGTGGTTCGGGCCCCTCTACCATCACCGCGTAACAATTAATGGGTTTGCTTGCCGTTGAATCTGTAATCAGACCATCTGGAATATCTGATGACCAATTCAAATCATCATCATCAGGATTATCATCAGACAGTGTTGTGTAATTTGCCGACGATAGTTTTTGCGCTGAAGGAATTTGAATCAAAACCGTCGCTGTATCCTCGGCTTTCCGAGAACAAGAGATTGAAAATAACATTAAAAATAGAAGAGCCACTTTTATTGTTTTCATCGACGTACCACCCATTTACTTATCGACAAAAGTCCTGAAAAATAAAGGAGTTTCTCAAAATGAGACAGTCGAATATGAAAAGAAAGTCTACTTTGTTTTGCGTTCATAAACTCCGTCCCAGTTTGGATCAGGTGGTGTTTTTAAATAAAACTCGCACCGTTCTTTGTAGACGTTGATCAGCTTATCTTGAGGATATAATGTCTCTAAATCAGAAAACATTTTGTAGGCTTTGCTAAAATCTTTAGCGTGATAAACTTGATAGGCTTCGCGGTACCGATCTAGCCAAATCACCGAATCGACGGCTGACTTTTCAGAAATCAGCTCAAAGGCGCGCACTGGTTCTTTTTTTCCTTTGACTCGAATGTGATCCACCTCACGAAACACAAATTTTCCTTTGACTTGTTCGTAGGTGTATTCACTCACCAAGATTCGGGCGCCATACTCTTTGGTTGTCCCTTCAAGACGCGATCCTAAATTCACAGCATCACCGATGACTGTATAGCTTTGGACAATTTTGGATCCCATGTTGCCGACGCTCATCATTCCCGTGTTAATTCCAATCCCGATATCAATGTGCGGCCACCCTCGTTTTGCAAATTCGACTTGAAGTTTTTTAAGCTCTTCGATGCTTTGCAAAGCACATCGACAGGCGTAGTAGGCATGATCTTCAAACGGCACAGGCGCGCCAAAAAAAGCCATCAATCCGTCACCCATATATTTATCAAGTGTGCCTTTGTTATTAAAAACCATCTCGGTCATAGGAGTTAGATACTCGTTTAAGAAATTAGCTAGTTCTTCCGGATCCATTTTTTCTGAAAATTCGGTAAAACCTCTGACATCCGAAAAGAAGACGCTGAGTTCTTGCTTACGCCCGCCCAATTTTAGATTTTCTTCGTTTTTTAATAGCTCATCAACAACTGCAGGCGAAACATATTTCGCAAAGGTCTTTTTGAGCTCATTTCTTTTTCGCTCTTCAGAAAAATACTTGTACATAAAAACAACAAAATGCAAACTACCAATTTCGAGAATCACAAAAAAGCTTGAAAAGAGAATCTGATGATTAGAAAACAAATAGCGATCAAGATAAAAACTAATACCCAAACTTGCCATGAAACTGACAATGGAACCCAAGGCGCCAAACCAAGTTAGAATACCGCTCAGCAAAACGCCCACTATCAAAATTGCTAGCGGCAAAAACGATTCCTCACCTCTCAGGTTTTTTAAAAACGACCCTTCGTAAAGATTGGCCATCATTGTTAAGTGAATCTCAGGCCCAGGGTAATTGGCGGATACTGGCGTGTTTCGTAAATCGTAAAGACCCACGGCCGTTACACCTAAGATTGCCATCTTATCGCGAAAGTACTCTGTTTTGTTATGGATTTCGACATTGAATTGAATTTGATCCTTGCCGAGGCTTTTTTCTTGAGTCATCACAGAAATTCTTTCGTCATCCGAAAAAAGATCTTTGGCAGAAACCATTGGAATCGTAAAAGAAGGACCGTAATAGTTGATAATAAGTCGTCCCAACGAATCAACCGGCAATTCGCGAACTAAAACTTCAGGATCAACAGAGGGGTCAATAATTTGAAAAGATGTAATTCTCTTCTCACCATCAACCATTTCAACTTTTACATCGGCGCGATAGCCGGTTCCAGCTAAATAGGTTTGTAGAGCCAACGATGGGATAAAACTTGTTCCGAGTTTATTTCCAGAACGGTAAAAAAGAGGATATCGACGAATATAGCCATCTAAATCCAGTTGAGCTACAAAGCTCGCCGTGTAAGCTGAGGCTTCTTGGATGACTGGAATATTTCCCTGCCATTCCCCATACTGAGGCGTTGGAAACTTGGGTACGGATTTTTTAAATTTTTCAATTTTTTCTTCCGTTGAAAGGGATGTAAAAGATTCTTTTTTTGAAAACAAATCATCGTATTGAGCCTTCAATACTGCCATGTTCCCATAGTAGACAGAATCATTCGCCGTTAACCACGTATCACAATACTCGAAGACATCGCGTATTTTTTTTGCCTTTAAGTAATTCTTCTGAAATTGAGTCAGTTGATCAGTTTTTGATTTATTAAGTTGCGCCAAGTAGTCATTCTCTGACTTCCTTTGCACAGCTTTAAAAATTCCTGTAAAAATTTGATTCCATGCGAGATCATCAAAATTTTCAGTCATATCATCGACGATCATAGTGGGATTCATTTTAACGATGTGCTCGCCACCGTTGAGCAAAAAAGCTTCGTTGATGCAATAGTCTTTATACGCATCGATTTCGAGACGGTCTTCGCTATAGGCACCTAACACCAATCGATCTTTGTAGCTTGCAACCACTTGACCCATTTTTTGATCATGCTCAGGAAATTTAAGATCGGGCTCCGCTTGCACAACATCCATACCCACAGTTTTAACTCCCAGAGAAAACATTTTCTCTGTGAGTTGAGCCATCACATCACGTCCCCAAGGCCAGCGACCAATCTCACGCAAAGAGTTTTCATCAACGGCGACGAGAACAACGGGAGCTTGAGTTGTTTTTGCGTTCATGAGTTTAAATTGAAAATCATTGTAACGACGATCCATCGTTTCAAAAAATGGCATCCACGCACTGGGTTTATCCCCATCACGATGGGTTTTTTGCGTCACCAAGTAGTTGCGACACAATAGAGTCACAGCAAGAGTCGTTAAAAAGCCAACAAGGAAGCTGTAAAACTTGTTTTTCATATGAAAAGTTAT
This sequence comes from uncultured Pseudobdellovibrionaceae bacterium, assembly GCA_964579625.1. Lineage (GTDB taxonomy): Bacteria > Bdellovibrionota > Bdellovibrionia > Bdellovibrionales > JAGQZY01 > JANPLN01. Next base: position 7,850 of record CAZOGU010000035.1, on the reverse strand, counting down.
CGGTTTTTAAGATGTTTTTATTGATGTAAGAACGCGCAGAGAGACCATTTTTACACAGGTATTCAGGCCAGGACTAGAGGGAGGTCTAGTGTAAATACGAATTTAAGTTCTCGCCGACGAAGAGCATAGAGCACGATTCCATCCGCCTCACATTCGTTGAGTAAAAGATAGTCAAACACCGGTTCAGACCGGGTACATAGATAACAAGGTTGCGCCTTGCAAAAAAATTATGCCTTTACATCACGTATCCTAGGTAAAGACAGCTCAGGAACACGAGCCAAAGAAGTCTTTATCGAATGGCTTCAGAAAAAATACGAAGCCCCTCTGACGCCCTAGATCGAAAAGGCCTGTCTGGCTCTGTTTCGTCATTTAATTGTTTACTCCGTCCCTTGGGCGCTCTAAATTTATGCAAACAAATTTGGGAGGTTTTCGGTGAAATTGAGTCTTCTTTTAGGGTTGCTTTTTGTAACCTTCGCAGTGCAGGCCAAATCGACAAAAGAGTTTTTAAAAAAGGCCAATGAGTCTTTGTTGGCTGAACAGATTTCGGCTCAGCGGGCCGAATGGGTGCAAACCAACTTTATCACTGATGACACGACAGTTCTCGCCTCGGATGCCAACGCTCGTTACACACAGGTTGGGACTGAGTTTGCTTTGCAATCCAAAAAGTACAAAGCCTCCACCAAAGACGAAAAACGCCAGCTCAATCTACTGCTTGCTTTTCTCAATATGCCAGCGCCTAAAGACCTCGCTAAAAATAAGGAGATGACGCGCCTTAAATCCGAAATGGAAAGCACCTACGGAAGTGGCAAGTACTGCAACAAAAAAGGTGTTTGTAAAAACCTCCAGGAGTTAGAAGATGTTATTGCTAAATCTCGCAAACCTGTGGAACTTCTCGAGGCGTGGGAAGGCTGGCGCACGGTTTCTGTGCCAATGAAAGCCAAGTACCAAAAAGTGGTCGAACTTTCCAATCAAGGCTCACGTGAATTGGGTTTTAAAAACCTCGCTGACTTTTGGAAATCAAAATATGATATGCCCGAAGCGGCTTTTGAAAAAGATTTGGATCGCCTCTGGGACGAGGTGAAGCCTTTTTATGAACAACTTCACTGTTATGTTCGTGGTCAGTTGAATAAAAAATATGGCAACGCGGTCGCCCCTAGCGAAGGACCGATTCCTGCTCACCTTCTTGGTAATATGTGGGCGCAGTCGTGGGGAAACATTCGTGACATCGTTGGTGTGGACGAAAACAAAACCACCGACATCACAAAACTTCTTGCAGCTGCGAAGTATGACTCTAAAAAAATGGTCACCACCGCCGAAAACTTTTTTGTTTCTTTAGGCATGCCTGTCCTACCGAAAAGTTTTTACGAGCGCTCTTTGTTTGATAAACCACGCGATCGCGAAGTTGTCTGCCACGCCAGCGCTTGGGATATCGACCTTAAAGATGATGTGCGCATTAAGATGTGTATTCTTCCGGATGACGATAGCTTCCGCACCATTCACCACGAACTTGGTCACATTTACTATTACCTCGCCTACAAACATCAGCCGATTTTATATAATGGCAGCGCCAATGATGGTTTTCATGAAGCTTTGGGCGACACCATTCAGCTTTCGATCACCAATAAATATCTTTATGATATTGGTCTTCTTAAAAAACTTCCTCCGACCAATAACGAAAACGTCGATTATCTTTTAGCCATGGCTCTTGAAAAAATCGCGTTTCTTCCATTTGGTTTGTTAATCGACAAATGGCGCTGGAAAGTTTTTGATGGAACCGTAAAACCTGAGCAATACAACCAAGCGTGGTGGGATATGGTTCGCCAATACCAAGGCGTTGCTGCTCCTGGCTCTCGTCCGCCTGATGCTTTTGATCCTGGCGCCAAATACCATGTGCCAAGTTTTGTTCCTTACTCACGTTATTTCTTGGCTCATATCCTACAATTTCAATTTCATCGTTCCCTTTGCCAAACGGCCGGATACAAAGGACCTCTTCATGAGTGCTCGATTTACGGCAATAAAGAAGCTGGAACTAAACTTTGGAAGATGATGGAACTTGGGCTCAGCCAACCTTGGCCCGTGGCTCTCGAAGCTGTTACTGGACAAAAACAAATGGATGCCACGGCTATTCGTGAGTATTTTGCACCACTTGAAAAATGGCTGCGCGAAAAAAACATGGCTCAGAAGTGTGGTTGGTAGAGAGCGCTCTCTACCAATCGATCGGGAAATAATCTTTTAAAAATTTACCACACCAGTGTTGGCCTGTGAGAATTCCATCAAAAAAGGGATCACAAACGCGGGCCGCACCATCGACGATATCGAGTGGCGGTTGAAAGTCGTGCACTTCGGTTTTGCGCGCGGCCAGCGTCGCAGGGTCCTCGTCGGTCACCCAGCCTGTGTCCACTGCATTCATATAAATGCCATCTTTAGCCAGCTCGCTCGCTGACGTGTGGGTGAGCATGTTGAGCGCTGCCTTTGCCATATTGGTGTGCGGATGACGATCTTCTTTGTGAAAGCGATAAAACTTTCCTTCCATGGCCGTCACATTGACGATGTGTTTTTTACCAGTGTTATCTCGTCTCATCAAAGGAACAAGACGACTGCATAATACAAACGGAGCCACAGCATTCACCAGCTGCACTTCAAGCATTTCTGGAGTTGGCACATCGGCAATTCGGTAGCGCCAGCTATTGGTTTCGCGCAGATCCACCTGCTGAAGATCGGCATCCAACTCGCCTTTTGGAAAAACTTCTTCCACGGCAAGAGAGTTGTCGTAAGAATAAGGAATTTGCGAAAGCTGAGCCGAAGCGCGCAGACCAATCCCCGCCCCTTGTCCGTGCCACTGCACAGGCAACTTGGAATCAGGTTCAATCCCGCTCAGCTTACTCAACTGAACTTTACACTCTTCGTGGGCTTCTAAAAGTTTTTGCACGTCTTTTGGTAAATCGCTTTGTGAGAGTAATTCTCGCTCCATCATGTGAGCATAAAACCCCGGGGGGCGGCGCACAGTTTGCGCGGCATTGTTGATCAACAGATCCAAACGGTCTGTGGATTGCTCGATATAGCGGGAAAAAATCTCCACACTGGGGGTGTGGCGTAGGTCCAACCCATGAATTTGCAAGCGATGTGACCAATCAGAAAAATCTTTTTCCTGCGAAAATCGAAACGCCGAATCCCGAGGAAAGCGTGTCGTCGCAATCACGCGGGCTCCCGCCCGCAACATCATCAACGTGACGTGATACCCAATCTTAAGACGAGATCCTGTCATCAGTGCCACTTGCCCATCGAGCGAAGCTGACTGAAATCGTTTTTTGTAATTAAAATCACCGCAGGAAGGACACATGGAATCGTAAAAGTGATGAAGCTGTGTATACTCTTCTTTGCAAACATAACAATTTTGGGGTCGTGTCGTCGAAGTGGCAAAATCACCAGGAAGATATTTAACTTCATCAGGCGCCACGAAAACTTTGTTCAGACGTGCTTTACGAATTCCAGTTTCTGCACGCGCTATGCGATTTTTTTTGGATTCTTTTCGGCGCAATTCGCGATCGAGTTCCTTATTGCGTCTTTTCATTTCGGTTTTTGATGGGCGAGACAGGCGCCCCGCCGCACGCATCAGGGCAATATGAGCGTCCGAATGTAAATTCGAAAGCTCCACGCTGTTAGTACTGAGGTGCTCCAGAAGTTGAATGCATTTTTGAACATCTTCTGGGCTATAGCTGTTTTTTATGTCTTCCACCCCTACTTTTTAGCAGGCAGTGCTCGCTTTTCAAGCTCTTTTAAGCGGTTCATTTCTACTTCGGGTAGGATAAAACCGCGAGTTCCAGAGTTTTTAATGACCAAACTCTCATTAAGACGATTCACGCATCGAGTCGCTACCTCTGTATGAGGCTGGGTATCGATACACATTTCGTAATAAAAGTCGGAAAGATCCCAAAAACCACCCACTGTAAAATACTCATAAATGCGTCCCAAATAATAGTAACTTTCGGCAATCACAGCTGCATCTTTTTCCCCAGCGAGGCCTTCGTGAATCATCAAAGCCGCCACAATCGCTTTGATAAACTGGGCCTCGCTGATCTCAAACTTCTGTTTTTTTACGCCTAAGGCTTTTTTGGCCTCGGCTAAATTGTGTGGCACTGTTGGAAACTTTTTAGACCAACTCGTGAGATCTTTTTTCCAAGAATTGAGGCTTTCGCGAAAATACTGCGAAAGTTTATCGTTTTTACTTTGTTGCGAAATAAATAAATTGGCTTCTTCGAACTGCGATTGTCCGCGAATGACGATCAGCAAGTAGTATTTAATGTCTTGCTCTCTCAGCAGCGTAAGATTGTCATGAGGAGTCGTACTTCGAACAAATGTAGTTAGAGTTTTTTTAGCTTGATCGTACTGGCGCATGGCCACGTAGATTTGCGCCTTTTCGTGTGGCTCGAGCTCGTACTTATCGATGTTGAATTTATTCCAAAAGAGATGTTGCGGTCCTGTAGGAATGCGCGTGTGGCACTGAAAGCAATATTTTGCCGATTGCTTGAGGAGATTTTGTGCATAGTGAGTTTTTCCGAGTTGAAAGTAGGCCAAAGAGCGTGAAGAAATCTCTTTTAAATTCTCAAGCCCCTTGAGCATCAGCGGATCGCTACCATACATCTGTTGCGCTTTTTCGGGCGAAATATGGTGGATGCTTTCGCGAAAATTTTCAATTTTGCTCTCGACTTCTTGTTTATGAATGGGGTTTTGAAATTTATTCTCACTGTAAACAAGAGGAATTAAATCTTCGAAGGATTTTGCCAAGTTTTGCATCTCTGCATTCCAGGACTGTGAGGAGCCCGTTGAATTTGTGTTTTGACAAGAACACAGTATTAAAAAAACGCATATCCCATAAATCTTCTTCATTTAGACCTCTTATTAAAAAGAATACTCACCACGACAATCATTATATAACTCGCACTCTTGAGGTCAAAACAAAAGACAAAATGTTGATTTTTAAAATACGCTTAAAAAAGACCAGCTTTACGAAATCATAACAAGTCTCATATTCTAGGCAACAAAGAGGAGGTTTTATGATCGAATTTGTCACTGGTGATATTCTAAAGTCCAAGGCCGAAGCCGTTGCGCATGGTGTGGCCCCGAATGATCACTTCAACCAAGGGCTGGCTCTCTCTCTTCGTGAGCAGTGGCCGAGCCTCTACAAAGACTTTCGCCACTACTGTCGCTCCCAGAATGCCGAAGAGGGAGAACTATGGGCCTGGAAAGGCGCTGGCGGCCCAGTGATCTTTAACCTCTTCACGCAAAAAAGGCCCGAGACCCAGGATGGAAATCCCGGCAAATCCTCCGAGTCCTACGTGAATGCGTGTCTTAAGAATTTAACCAAAGAAATTCAGAGCCAGGGAATTCGCAGTCTTGCCATCTCTCGACTCGCCACCGGCGTGGGTGGCCTTAACTGGGAAACAGTAAAACCACTCCTTCTCAAACATTTTGAAGGCGTGGATTGTAAAATCTTTGTTTACGAAAAATACCAAAAAAATCTCACCGCAAAGGAGGCCGTATGATCCAAGACATCTCTCACTACATGACAGAACTCCCCCACACCATTGGCAAAGATGCGTCCATCCGTAAGGCGCGCGAGTTGATGGTGGAGTTTTCCTATCATCATCTTCCTGTTCTCAATGGCGGACAGGTGGTTGGTGTTATTACCGAGCGCGATTTGCGAGTTGCAGAGTCTTTAAGAAAGGACGAAGACACCTCCGTACAAGAAGTGATGAACGACGAACCGCTCTTTGTCGAAAGAAATACGCCCATCAAAGAAGTTTTACAAACCATGCTTAAAAAAGGTTACAGCAGTGTTTTAGTTCGTGGTACGAAGGACAAAGCCTGGGGCGTTTTTACAACCACAGATGCCATTCGCTTGTTGATCGCGCTCATTTAAGGAACCCGCGCAGTGACAGGATTCCAAACGTAAATTAAAAATTCATCGGCCAGCGGAATTTCAACAAAAAGCTGGCCGTTCTCGACCCAAAAGTGGGAAATATTTATTTTGCCAATTTGCATATCGGGATCACCACCGCAATCCATTCCGTTTTCGGGATTGGTCCACACCACCTCATCCACAAGAGTTTCATCTTGCACAAGCCATTTTCCTTTGCGCTCGCAAAACGATTTTTCGTCTTTGTTTTTCCAATACAAAGTGTCGGTGCCGTCGGTTAAAAACTCAAATGTGAGAAGGAGGCGAGCCTCTGTGGGTTCGATAAATGTTCCTTGGTAAAAATAACCAATCGCTTGCCATTTGCCGATCAAATCTTGCGGCAAACTGGATTTGGCGGAGACCAAGCTCGGACAAACTAAAATAAAGAACCCCAGAAGTCTCATCATAAACGCCTCTTAAATATCGAGTTGTTTTTCGATCGAAGTGCCATCATCAGCGATAAAGCGGAATGTGTGTTTGCCTTCGCTAAGTCTTCCAACCGAAATCTCTTGGTTAAAAGGAACAAGCACTCGTAAGCAGATGCCTTGTCGGACTTTGGCGATCGTTAACACTTCATGCTCAAAAGCTGTGACATGTTTTACTTTGGGCCGGGAAAGGGCGTAACAGCCATTGGGAAAAAGTCCGTTCACAACAACGTACGCGTCAGTCTGGCTGGTAAAGCCGGATGGAATGTAAACGCCGTTCACACTAACTGCGATTTCTTTGATCACGTTTTGATTTCCTTCGTTCGCTTGTGCCGCTGCAAACACAGCTGCTATCGCCACCATCACGAAAAATAATTTTGCTGTTAGATTTTTCATTTTCTCCCCTTTGTGAGCTCCCATCTGGAAGCATTTTTTGTGAGACAGCTATTTGCCTCCCCTTCATTCCTATACCTGAGCAAAGTGAAGACAATGGAAAAGACGTTCGATCCTCAGTAAAATGATTTATTATTTTGAATGACCTGAGATTAAAAAAAAGAATCAGTCTCAGCAATCAACTGATATTGCTTTGCTTTCTGAAGTTAATGACTCAATGATGAATAGAGAAAAATGAAATACGTCTTATTAGTGCCCGGATTCAAAAGAGCGGATATCTCCCGCCAAAGACGGGAGATATTAAGAAATCAAAATATAAAGAATTAAAAAGTAAGGCGCGCTGTCAAAGACGAGTTAAAATAGTAACCTCGTGATTCGCCATAAAAATCCTCGTTAAACCAAGGCTGAATGGCTGCAAGCTCTAGACCGATGGCAAACTGAGTTCCCAATTGAACCAAAGACCCAAAAGCAAATGATGCTCCAAGAGCCGTATCGTCCTCTGATCCCGATTCCATCATCATTAAATTCAAGCCAGGAGCGACATAAAAATCAAAAGATTGCACAACATGATGCAAACGAACTTGCCCAGCAAAAGAAATCAAACCTGGAACGATATTCGGAAGAGTATCATCATCTGGTAAATACGTAATTGCAGCACCAAGCCCCAAAGAACCACCCATGTCTTTTTCGTAAGCGATCCCAAATCCAAAATCTTCAGCGTATGGGATGAACTGAATGTAAAGATGATTGGCACCAGAACCAGATCCATCAAACAAAGCTTGCGGAGCACGAGAATCCCCAGCGTATTTAGCAAAAGAAACCGAAGCCACCAACGTCGTCAAAATAAACAAAATGTTTTTCATAATAAAACTCCTTAGGTTGTGGCCGTATGTTAATTGAGGAACTCACGAATGTGAACTGGTTTAGGGCGTGTCCTCATTTTAACAGAGTGCTGTAAGTTTAAACAAAAATGCCTAGCTTCGTTGCTCCTCCTCGAATTGGCTTGGGGCCAGTCCTTCGTCGTCGACGCCTCGCTAGTCAATTTTGTTTAAACTTACAGCACTCTGTTAAAATGA
>CAZOGU010000034.1:0-34364 GCA_964579625.1 uncultured Pseudobdellovibrionaceae bacterium | reverse complement strand
GGTCACCGCCAAACCGTCGAGAGTGGTATACTTCCTGACCGCCCCTTCCAATTAAGAGAAAAAGGATACACTGTTCGAGATATTGCCAAAAGAACAGGGGTCTCTCCAGCTTCGGTAATTCGTGCTTTAAAATAATCTGTTTCACAAACCCCCAAAATGGCGTGTCTCCAAATGGCTATAATTACTTAATGCAGCCCCTATCGTTTAGTCGTTCCAAATACTGTAGTGCTGTAAACACCGGACACACATCGGCCTTGTCGACAAAAATCAAAAAAAAATTGCCTTGTCGCTGTTTGCAAGGGGTAGAAAAGGTATGTCCCGTCTGTGTCCCTTGATTTCTTACAATCAGACAAATGAATGCCGGATCTATGGTATTGGCTGTTTAAAAGAATACCCTATGGTCTTGCCAACTGATCGTGCCTGACGATCACCATAAGGAAATAATCAACACACCCTCGTTAGAAGATGGTCAAATGGCCCGCCATGCTGACTCTATTGTAACATGGCACCTCTTTTCAGTATTAAGATTCGTGTCCGATGAAAAGCTTAGGCGCCTTAGAAGAGTACTTTACTACGCCCAAATGGGGTGTCCTATAGAAATAAATGTAAGGACGTGATGTTTTCCCATCGCCAGTTCTAACTAAGACGTTACTATTTAGCAGGTCCGAGAAGATTTTTCGCGCTAGAATACTTCGACATCTCAAAAAGAGTAGCAAATCCTTCTTTGTAAACCCAGAGGGGTGTCCCATTGCATATTCTAGAGCTGAGTTTCTTAATTCAGGGTAGTTTTTCTTGGTGAGTGTTTTTGGAGAAACACGTTTATTGATTATTTTCTCATCTTCGCTATTCCAAAAGGATTTTTTATTCATAGAGCAAACCTCACTTTTCCTTTAAGTATTGAGAAGTCTAAAGAATCAAGAATATCTAGGCCCAGCATATTCTCTCCGCTTTGTTTTACGCACATTACAGAGTTGGTAAAAGCTGTGCATTGAGGACGAGGCCCAATAATCGGTAAAATATCAAAGGCTGCCAATGTGACCTTAATTCTTTTGTTATCCGCACCCAGAATTACCGCCTCATCAGGGAGGGGCTCAAAGCCTATTTGATCTGCAAGATCTTGTGTAATGCTTGACCTGGAAGCTCCGGTATCTAAAACGAATATAAAAGGCCCTTGCCACCTACAGGTGCCGGAACTAGCTAAATAAACGGAAACAGTCTTAAGGTTTTTGGGCTCTTTTTCTAGATTCATATTTTTGATTTTCATAAACTAAAGATTGTCGCGTCCTAATATTGGTGAAAATGGACCAAAAACAAACTAGCTGTTTGTATTTATGAGGTGAACCCCTTTGAGGACAAGAAAATCACCGGGGGATCTCCTAATGTCATTAAGAGGAGAATTTTTTCAAAAACTGATTAAAATGATCTTCGCCTAATGATGAGCCCATAGCTCTATAAATCAGAATTTCTTGTAGTTTTGAAAGCTTATTGTGCTTCTGATGCACAGCCTTGCTCCAATGGGGATCCAAAATCTCTGCGACACGGTCCCAATCCACGGATCTCAGGCTCCGGTTTCGATAGGAACTTACGATGATTTTCTCCCTAATTAGTTGTTTGATGGGGGAATCGTATTTTTTGTTCTCTTTCCTGAGGTCCTTAACATTTACCGTTTGGTCATTGACCAGAAGATTTACTAGTTTTTTGTACAACTCATTATTTGTAGAATTTGGGCAAATTTTTTGAACAGCTATCTTTAGCTTCTCTAGCTTATAAGCCTTTTCGTTGATTGCTTTGTGATCACGCCAAGCGCCCTTTATTTGTAGATCTAGGCGAGCAAGCTTAGAGGCTAAAACAAGGCATGTGGCTTTTATTTGTGCGTGTAGCTCATCGATACTGGTTAGGTTGGTTGACTTGGTGCCAGATAATTTAACCCTCACTGCTCTGAACTCGACCCTGATGCGGTCACCCTTTTTATAAACCTTCAGCTCAATATATGAGGTGACCCTTGAGTTCTTGTTCTGAGGAAACTCCTGGTCATCAAGATGATGTGGACGAATCTTGTAATAAAGTTTGGTCCCGATTGCATCAGCGCCAATTATCTCGGTTGATCCTTTGCCAAAAACTTTCTTGCAAACACTAGTAATAAGCTCCAGCATCAGATCATCAGAAACATTATACCCATATATCTCTCTACAAACTTCTACTACGTTAACATGACCTTTCGAGACTGCAGAGGGTCCCAGAGTTTGAATAATTGATTGTTCTATGTGCTTCAAATACGAATGCAAAAAAGTATCGGTGAACAGTCTAACAGAACAGCCTGCGGTGTAATGAGAGACAACAAAAGGAATCATTTTTACTTGTTCATCTGATAACTGGTTGTCTGTAGATATAAGATCAGAGTAATTTTTTTTGTGACGAACCTTTAAACAATCGTATTCAAAAAAGTGTCGGAACAAATTACTTCCGTTCGTGCTTGCGTAGTCTTTACCAAACCATGAGGCCTTCGTGCCAGCACGTGTTCTCCATAAGTGGAACCTATGATCCGCAAAAGGACAGTTAAGATCCTGAACGATATCGAATTGATTATACTTCGAAGTCAAAACACTATTGTAGTGCTCAACAAACTTAAACTGAAGGTTATCTACGTATGGCTCAGTGACTCCAAAGGAAAGATCAACGTCGACGTCCCCCTTACGGGTGACGCCGGAAGAGCCATCTCGCTGTCGCTCGATGGCAGAACTACGACCGCCCTTACGGTCGGTCGGAACTTGAACAGGGGAATTTTTTTCTAAAAAACGCATGGATGTCATATTAGCTAACCAGCCTTTCAAGAGTTTGTGGCTCTCAAAGACATTTTATCACCGAATAAAATCAAAAAGATGAAACGGCTGCCAGATCTGCGTATCCATGAAATCAAATGAATCTTTGGGAAGAATAGTGAATTGTTCAGCGACGAAGTTGAAGTGTAACTTGCCAGCCTCTTCTTTCCAATTCTTCTACGAGTTCTTGATCCGATAATGTTCTAAGTTTGCCACCACCAGATAGTGGGTGGGCATGACTAGTCGATTCCCTGTCGGCCTTAAAGTCAGAAAGCTCGATAAAATCTCCAAGCTCCTGCTCCAGGTTTGTAACTAACTCCGTCCGAGATGAATCATTGCCTGAGTTTTCTGATTTCAAAATCTGGATCAATTTATAGAGGTACTCTGCTGGCACCTTTCTTTTAGAGCGCCAAGTGTAAACAGCCTGCCTTGTAAGCCCGTTACCACAGAGATCAGCGATGTCTTGGTAAGAGCGTCCCAAACTTACAAACATTTGGTCGATCAAATCGGGCTTTATTTCGATCCCAGGAGGTCTTCCGGCTGCCATGTCTCAATATTACATTATTGTGAACTAAAGTCAATTATTATTACAAAATTAGTCAAATTTAATGTATTCTAATTACGTAAACCATCAATTAAGGTGGTTTCGTAAACCTCCAGGAACGTTTAGCTCACGTTCGCCACTGGGGTGGGTTTCGGACTCTAAAACAAGGGCTAACGGAGGAAAAATGAAAGACTCAGCATTAACTACAACGGAGGCCAGCGTTGGCCCCACAGAAGGACAAGCGGTCGGGCTAAACTCGAAGGTAGAATCTCCATGGATGACTGCAGTTCAAGCCGCTACCTACCTCAGCGTCAGCATCAAGACGATCTACAACCTGAAATGCCAGGGCAGACTTAAAGCCTACAGCCTGGGCGGAGCAAAAGGCGGCGCCTTGAGATTCTTGAGAACAGATCTGGATGCCTTGTTCATCACAAAAAGGAAGGGGGCATAATATGGCGATCAAAGTGCGCCCCGATGGTAAGTATGATGTCCGCGTCACAAAATCTGTATGTGGCGTACTCCGAGAGTCTCGCCAACGTGGGATCGAGTCAAAAGGAGAAGCGCGACGTATAGAAGCGCTTCTTCTTGCTGAGTTAACACTATCCACTGAGAAGTCAAAAAACAACAGGACAAGCTGGGCACAAGCTTTAGAAGATTTTTTCCCTTGGAAGCAGAAAAAAGTTGCCTTCTCAACGTTTCAATCGATGGAAGATATCCTCACTAAACATACAAAGACGTGGTTGGATCGAGATACCAAAAGCTTTATTGCTGCCGAGATTGAAACACTTGTTGATGAAGCATATCCGGTGGATTCAATTGAATCCAAAGGAAAACTCCTTCGGTTTATACGGGATGTATTCAATCGACAGATTCAGCTTGGTAAGTTGACATCTAACCCGTGCGCCGGACTTTCTTTTGGTAAAGCTCCCGAAAAGGAGCTCATAGCGATGACCCAAACAGAGATCAAACTCCTGTTAGAAAATGCAAATCAGGATCAGCACGAGTGGTACCCGATATGGTTTGTCATGTATCACCTTGGGCTGAGAAGCGGCGAGGGAATCGCTCTTCGATGGACCGATGTCGATTTCATCAATAATCGAGTCTCTATTTCAAAATCATACTGCTCAAAATCTAAGGTACTTGGCCCCACAAAAAATAAGAAGGCTAGAACTGTCCCCATCAACCCTCATCTATTGGAATTTCTCAAGGAACTTAAGGCCATGTCGCCTGAAAGAGAAACAGTTTTACCTACGTTAAAAGAGTGGCTACGAGGTGATGCTGCCGAGGTATTGCGTTCATATCAAAAAGACTTAGGAATCAGGCAAACTAACTTTCATAGTCTGCGCGCAAGCTTTATCACTCATCTTTTGCTCGCTGGAGAGCACGTCACCAAGGTTCAGCAGCTAGTTGGACACTCAGACCTAAAAACTACACAAAGATACGTTAGGCTGGTGGCAGCAGATCTTGACGGTGCGACTGATGCTCTTTGTGACTGAAGAGTATCAAATCTCACCCTTAGCCATTTTTTCGGCGAGGGCGAGCAGTATCTTCACTTTAGAGTCAGCCAGTTTGCGTACAAGTTTTATGAGTCGGTCTTGATCTGTCTCTTCATTTGTCCATTGCTTCGTTAGCTGCTTAAAGTACTTCTCTGTAATGTCGCCGTAGAGGTAAAGAAACTTCGCTAGACGCTCTCCTTCTGGGATTTTTTCCCGTCCATTCTCAATCTGACTGATGTAGCTGTCAGAATATCCCAGCTTCTTGCCTGCGGCCCTCATTGATAAGCCATGCTTCAATCTGAGTTTTTTTAGAACTTCTGCCTCAGCCGAAAGAATGACTTTTGATGTGCGACCTGATCGAGTCTTGGTGGTTCCCATGAGATCCCTCAATAAGTTTTAAAACATGAACAATCGTCTCATGGTCGATTCCAACTACCATCATTAAACGTTTGGCCTCTCTAGTATTATCAGTATCGATGGCCTCGTAGAAAGCCTCGATCTTTCCAACCTCGGCGAGCTTTTCTAGAATAAGCGTACCCTCGAAATAGGATTCGTCCATTTGACCTCCATTCTATTGGGTTATATTATAATACTAAGCAAATTACTACATACTTACTAAGTATGTAGTGTGTCCAAGTGGGTGTCCAATTATGGTGTCCAACCATATCGAGGAAATTAAGTGGTATTTCGGGATAGCGGCTTGGCGAAATAGTCATTAAGTGATTGAATATATTAACATAATAGGAAATAACGTGAACTCATGGGAAGTCACGTTAAGTTGTTGATTGTACGTAGGGGAAAATGGTGGAGGCGCCGGGAGTTGAACCCGGGTCCGCAAGTGATTCACATTAAGGCGCTACATACTTAGTCGGTGTTTGATGACGACCGCAGGTTTCCATCGACAAACTTCTGCGATCCTTGAATCGAAAGATTTAAACAAATGAGCTCGGAACTCCACTCATTCATCGAGCTAGCATTAAGTTATACTTCGCACATCGCCGCTAGCAGGCAACATGGTCAGCAACAGCTTTTAATTAAGCTGCAAAAGCGAATGAATCGCCAAATAACAATTGCACGTTTTTATCGAGGTCCTCATGCGTCCCCGGTATGCTCCTTAAGCTTCACAACCCACGTCGAAGCCAGTACGCCCCCACAGTGTCTGTAAGTCCGTCCGTAATGTAACACAGTCGGGGAGAAAGAAGCAAAAAAAAGGTGGCATTTTAAAATGCCACCTTTCGAGGGTTGTTGGAGGGAAAGGATTACGGGCAAAGCTGCATTTGTTGAGGGAAAATAGCCGTCAATATGAGATCTTTTTCGAGCCCGTTTGTGCCATTGGCTTTTTTGGTGATACGCACAAAAGCCGTTTCTAGAGAGCAGGCAAGTGGGCGATCCTCAGCGTCCGTGCTTGTTTGTGCTGTCATTACACTATCGATCGAAGATTGTGTTTTTGTCCAGAACAGGATGTCTGGTGCTTTTAATTCCACGTTGAGAGTTCCCAAAGACCCAAAGTGATTGATTTTTATTTTTCCATTCAGATTGGCATTAAAATAGTCTGTTGAGTTCACAAGCTCTTTCAGGCGAAACTGAAAGGACGATTCGTTTTCAAACATGGTAACAGTGTCTTTGATTTTAAGTCCGTAAGGTTTAATTTCATCATCCAAATTCAATTGCACATCGAGCATTTCGTACTCACCAGATTGGCAACTGGCTTTTCGGCTGACAATGGACGCTTTTCCAACAGTCTGCGTTGTCCACCCATCGGGTAGGTAGACTTCCATGGGGGTCGAAGCCATAACCGTATTCACAAACGTACATGTATTGGTGTTATCAACTCCTCCTGCTGCGGCATTAACCGCAAAAGACATAGCTATAAATTGCATGGCTAAAAAATGTTTTCTCATACGAACTCCTTTAATCGGTCAGCACTTTATTGTGCTTCAAAACCAATATAGCCAAGTTGTCCAAAAACTGTACTCACAGTTTCATACAAAAATGAGCCGATTTGATTTGATTATGACGTAAATGCTTAGTTTCGATTTTAAATCGCAAGCTTTTCTTTAAGAAAAGCGATTCCCTGTTGAATTGACGAGCAGCTGAGCAAATAAACCTCGATATGGCCCAAATAGGAGGCACGATAGGTTTTGACCTCACGAATCTTTTTTTGCGGAATACCCCCACACCGCAATGCGAGTGGGGTCGATGTTATAGAAGCTCGCATTTTGTTTTATCCAGCTGACAGCATCGCGCACGTCTTCAAGAGCTTTTGGGAATAAATTCTGTGGAGCGAAATGATAGGAGATGTTGATCGCGACAAAGCCCTCTCCCGCTAGGTCTTCACACAGATCTTCCATGTTTCCTATTTTTTGGTTTACGAGCCCCCGTGAATCACAATCACCGCAGGATGGAGGTTCCCTTTTTGCGGTGTAAAAAAAATCGGCCGTCAGTGATTGAGTTGTTGTTGTTTTAAAAACGATATCTTTTTTAAGCTGATAGGGTGTGGACTTAAAGAGCGTCGTGCAGCCAAAAAGGAAAATGGCTGCGAGGATAAAATAACGACTTTTTTTGTTTCACGTCTTTTATTTATTTCACATCTCGAGCAAGTTGAACACGCTTATACTCATCTTCACCTTGATTGTATCTTTATCAAGCAGCTCAAGTTCGTCGTTGGGTAAGGCGATGACAATGAGGTTTCGGTGGTGAAGCGGTAAACCGGGTTCTATTGGAATTGGGCTCACAACGAGGATTATCTGGAAAAAAATGTCGAATCTTTTGTGAGTCTTCTCAGAATGAAACGTTTTAGACTCAAGTCCAGTTAAAATGTGCCGATAGGTTCAGTATGAAGTTACTTGTTTTGTCGATCTTGTTAGCAGTCCCAGCCATTCCAGCCTCTCAGGTTGAAACACCTTTGGCGCAAGATGTCGCAGCTCTTCCTGACTATAATACCTATCGCATTCGTAAGATGCGCGCTCTATTTGAACTTCGCACGTCTCCTAAGCTTTTCATTCTAAAAATCGCTTAATTTTACCCAAGCTTCTTCCTTTGTAAATCCTTCAGTCTTAGTTTTATTTACATTGTAAACAAGTGAGTCCATTTTTTCCTCTTGGTTGTGCTAATTTTTCATTGGGTTATTCAAAGGGGTTTGAATGGGGTTCGTGGGGTTATTGGTTTTTGCGCTGTCTCTGGTGCAAGTCCATGCCGAAAACATTTTAATTAAAAAATTACAAACAGTGGGCGAGATTCGCGCGGAGTATTGTCGCATTAGCACCGGAAGTGGCACGTATGGCCCCGACTGTGGAATGCAATATGGCGAAGAGCGCTTGGATGTGATTTATCTTCCACTTGAAATGGCGCAAAAAATTGTCGGTCATATACAAAGTGCTTTTGATAAAAAATATTATTTTAATTTAAGTAAAAAAGATTTATTTCATGGACATCTTTTGGCGCGTGGACCACAAACGCTTTATCAAACCGCGGAAGAGTATCTTTCGGATGCGCGACTTATTCTTTATCACTCGCAAGAATATTTAAACAACTGGGTCGACATCGAAGGGCCAACGCCGTTTGTTTCGCATGAACAGCAGAGATCTTTTGTGGGCTGGTTTTCCGAAGCCAGCGGTGTAGACGCTGCGATTGACCTGATCAATCCAAATCTTCTTTTGCAGGCCAATCGTCCGCAATTTTTTTTAAGAGGTTACAAAGAGCAAGGTACAATTTATTTGAATGAACTGAACGATTCCGTCAAAGAGTCTTTGCATGATTACAGTTATGGGGGCCCGCAATTGAGTTTTTATTTAAAATCCGATGAACCCTCAACAAATCAATGCGAACTGTTTCAAATGATTTATATTTTAGAAGATGCTCAGGGACGTTTTGTATCCGCCGATGGCAAGCGCTTTGATATGACTTTGCACTGTCGCTATCGACGTTCTTAATTTTTTGCACTCTAATGAGTTAAAAACTGTTCGCGGTATTTTTCTTTTTCCGTGGGGGAAGCGGTTTCTTGCGCCTTGAGGGCCGCTGATTGGGCGGCCTTGAGTTTTTTTTCTTCCTTAAGAATCAAAGACAAATTGTGCCAAGCGGGAGCCATCTGTGGGTAGTCTTTAACCAGCTGCTGCAGTTCGCTTATCGCGGCAGACTTTTTTTGAGCGGCGTAGAGCGTGTTTGATAAACCAAAGCGGGCGCCTAAACTCTTCGGCCATTTTTTGAGTATCGCACGATAGGCGGGCTCGGCCTTCGCGGCACCCGCAGTGTCTTCCAGAGCCACAGCCGCAGCGGTGATGTCGAGCTCACGTTGGGTCGTTGGCAATTGGTCTGTTGGTAGCACAAGCAAAGACCAGTTCTGCGAGCGCGCCCAGGTGTTATAAAATGTGTCGAGCGGCAGTGTGGTGACTTTGTTTTCTCCGGAGTGCAAATAAACTTCTTCTTTGGCAAGATCGTAACCTACCATCACAGCGTAATGCCAACGTGGGTACCAACTGAGGCCTAAGTTTTGAAGAACAACTATGGGATGGCCATTGGCCACTTCTTCGAAGGTGTCTTGCGCGCGCGGAATCACAAGAGCCATTCGGCCGTGCCTTCGCGCCGCCGTCAGCATATCTGTTTGTAAACTTCCCTGTAACTCGGGCGTGTACACCTGCTTTGCGAGATCATCCATAGTGGTGTTGTCGCCAGTCCATTTTAAAGCCATTGCAAGAGATGCGGGGCCACAAAAGTTTTCCGTTTGTGAAATGAGGGGAACATTTGCAATTTGCGCTTGGGGTGGAAGGTGGGCATGAGACTCTTTAAATTCTTTAAAGGAGGATGTGGCGCATCCTCCAAGAGAAAATAAAACGAAGAGTTTTAAAACCCAGTTCTTCATTCGTCTATCGAGTGAACGGGAAAACTTTAGTCAGGTGAAGGATGTCGGTGATAAGGAGAATCACGAAAATAATTAAAATAAATCCAAGCACCGAGCCAAAGCCGTCTTGGCCGGCAGGGAGTTGATCCAAGCGCGAAGAGATTTTTAAAACTTCGTCATCGGTGAGCGACTGTGCGCGAAAGCGGGCTTCCTCGGGCGAAACGCCAAGTTTTACAAGTTGAGCTTCCACATCCGTGCGACCCAAAAAGCCAAGAACTTGTGCGCGTTTTTGCTCAAGCGCGTGACTGCGAAAAACTTCTGACGACGAAATCAATCCCGCTTCACTCTGGCGCATCGAGAAAAAGAAAGTGGAAAGAATTGTTAAAGTGAGCACAACAAGTTTGCGACATTCGATGATCATAAAAACTCCTTTTTTAGACTTTATTTAGATTAACTGAGAATTAAATGAAGACAACTAATTATTGATATAAATCATATTGCGGCAATGAATGCAGAACGTGCGTAGCGGAAGATCTTGGCCACTCACCGGGAGCGATGATTTTTGATCACAGGTGGGGCAGTGGAGTTCCAACTGCTCAAAAACGTAAAAACGTCTCCACGCGGAAAGTGTAGACCAAAACGTGGCTAAAATTCCAACGGGAACCAAGACAAAGTGAAAAATAGGGATAAAAGAAAACACAAATGTCAGCCCCGCTGATTTGGCAAACGTGATGAGCGTCTTTTTGAGCCTTTTCGAAAAGTGAACGGGCAGGAGTTTTTGATCGGGATAGATAATTTTTTCACCGGACTGATTTGCAATTACCATTTGCGTAGACTTAGCATATCTTACCTCTAAATACCATATGCTACAGATTAAAAAACTTTTATTCCAAGAGACCCATCTTCTCGCCCCAGTGGCGCATAAAATCTTTCTCGAGACGTTTTTACCGTTAAATAACCCCTCCGACGTGATTGATTACGCCGATCGTTTCTTAACGGCAGAGGCTTTTGCGCGCGATGTGCAAGATCCTGATTATTTTACGTACGGTGTTTATTGGCAGAGTGAGTTGGTTGGTTACATCCAGATGCTGTTTAATTCCAAAGAGGTTTATGATGGGATTTCTTTTGAGCTGAAGCGTTTTTATTTGCAGTCTTCGCATCATGGGCGCGGTCTTGCGCAAGAGATGATGTCGTTTTGCGAACACGTCGCGCGCGAGCAAGGACAATCGGCCTTTTGGTTAGGCGTGTGGGAAAAGAATTTTAAAGCGCTGCGGTTTTACGAAAAATGCGGCTTTAAAAAAATCGCGTCCCATCCTTTTGTGATGGGACAAGAGACACAGACCGATTTTATTTTTGCGAAGTATTTAAATCAATCGCAGAAGTAGGCGAGGCCGGCCACCGACTGACCCATGGGGCCGGTTTGTTCCATCTTGACGTAGTTTGCGCCTTTGCGAGCGGCATCGAGCTTCATGTCTTCGAGGGCTTCTTCAAACGTGCCCTTTACGTTTTTCACACGGCCTTCAACGCGGCCGATCTCTTTGCAATCTTTGTCGGCGTCGTTGCGGCTGACTTCGATGTTTTTAGCTTCGGGTTTAATTGGATGGCTTGAACACGCTGTGATAAACGCTAGGGCAAGAACAAACAAAATCGTTTTCATAATAACCTCGTTTCAAAGTTTCTTTAAGCCTATGCCAAATCGTCATCTTGAGCAAAGCGAAAGATCTCGTTCAAAACAATCACAAAGCCGTCACTTGCAGCCTTGTGGTACTGAACAGAAAAAGTGCTTGTGAAAAACGCAACGCGTGGTAGGTATTGTTATGGTTCATAAGCCACAGTGCCCCCATTGTTTAATCCCTTTGACGGCGGTCAAACATCCCACTTTGCTCAATGGGTACAAGTGCTTTTCGTGTTTGGGCGAAGTGTTTTCGCACTACCAACTCAAAAAAGTCATCGACGTCCCCACGCTAACAAAAATTTGGATGGATTCGGCAAAATCAACGCAAGTTTCATCTCACTTGTGCAGTCACTGCTTAAAACCAATGAAGGTGCTTACGCATCTAGAGTCCGGCGTCGAAGTGGACGTCTGCCGTCGTTGTCACGTGCTGTGGCTGGATGCCAGCGAAAGAGAGCAACTTCCGCCGCGTACGACAAATATGCTCACAGAGTCGGATGAGTACAAAGAATCTCTTAAACAATTGGACGAATATCGAGCTTTTGGAAATGAGTGGCGTAAAGAATTAACACCGATGCGATATATTTTAATGTTTTTAGGGTTTCCTTATGAAATCGATAAAGGCCATTTAAAAAGAGCGCCAGAATTAACGTGGGTTCTTTTGGTTTTGACAGTTGTGATAAGTATCATTGCTTTTCGAAATGAAGCCCTCATGCATCTTTTTGCTTATCACGATTCAGATGGTTTTCTAAAAAAAGTTTTTAGCAGCTTTAGTGTCTTCTTCGTGCATGCTAATATTTGGCATTTGTTTGGGAATATGTATTTTTTGTATCTGTTCGGCGACAATGTTGAAAACGAATTAGGCATTAAAAATTATCTTCGCCTGATTTTTTGGTCGACCGTGGTAGGAACTCTTTCCTACGCCATGTTTTTTTCTGAACCTAAAAGTGTTTTGGTTGGTGCCAGTGGTGGAATTTCGGGAATTATCGCATTTTATATGCTTCGTTTTTCACACAGTCGCTTTGCTATATCGATCCTTTACTACCCTGTCGCATTTCCGGCATGGGTGATGGGACTCTTTTTTGTGACAAAGGAATTCTTAGGACTTTACTTGCAAATATTAAAGGGAACGAATGTTTCTCACATTAGTCATATAGGTGGGGCGCTTGTGGGTTTTCTATTTTATGGTTGGTATTTTAAAGATTTAAAAAAAGAGAATGATGATTTTTATAAGTACGATGAATTTGACGATCAAATATTGAGGGAAAAAAGATAATTCTGATCTATGTCTTAGTCACAACACGATGGATGAGCAGTAGAACAACGGAGCCTGCAACGGCGGCTGCAAAACCAAAAAGATTCCAACCCACATTTACATGATAACCCATGGACGTGGCGCCAAAGCCGCCCAGAAAAGCGCCAAGGATGCCAACAAGCACAGTGCGAATCCAGCCCAGGTTTTCCTGACCAGGTAAAAGAATTTTAGCAGTCACTCCCGCGACCAAACCAAAAAACACCCAGCTGATAAAGCTTGGTACATACGGAAGAGCCATCGTTCTTTGAATAAGGATATTTATGTCCATAAGTGAATGCTAACAAGTTGAATCGAGATTTTCAAGGCGAGTTTGATTGAATCAAGAACCGAATAAGTGCTTTTCGATCCGTCCCAGCCGGGCATCGGTTTCCTGCAACTTTTCATAAACGATCGTGTAACCGTCCATTGCATAACGGTTCCTCGTATTTTGTTCCTCAACAATGGCATAGGTTTTATCAATTTTTTCCTGTGTCACTGAGGATATTATCTTGAAGTCATAGAGCTGCTTATCAAATCGGATGTTTAATTCGGCTCGCATTTCTTCGAACTCAACTTTTGATTGGGCACGCATGTCTTCAAACATTGCCTTAAATTTGGCATCAGAGGCGGCCCGATTGGCCTCTGCGTCTCTTAGCATTTTTTCGAAGCGGGCATCAGATTGAGTTCGCAAGGCAGCTATTTCGGCTTTAACTTCGGCAAAATCGGATTTGGTTTCTACGCGATGGGTGGTAATTTCGCTTCGAATTTCTTTAGATTTATGTTCTAGCAGTTTTAAACTCACCGGCACCTTTTCGTCAGTCATGTCTCTCTCTCTCTCCTTTTTAGACGATCGACAAAACCAATGCACGATGTATGCAATTGCTAAAAACAATTTAAAGATGAGCTACGCGTTAAGTTCCAATATGCGAATTAAAGAGAACCGGGCCGGACAATATTATTAAGAAGCGCTAAATAAAAGTAAGATTGGCGTGTTTGGCAATAAACTTTTTAACCGATTGGTCGCTGAACAGAATGGAAACTTTTGTTGAATCCCCGGAGCCTTCCACCATAAAAATAGAACCCGCACCAAAAACAGGATGGCGTACGCGAGCGCCTTTTTTATACGGGCCTTCTTGCGTGTCGCTCATGTTTTCGTAATCGGGAAAGGCGTCGAAGGTTTCTTTAGGTTGCTTCCATGATGGAGCTCCCTGGCGCGAAAATCCATTGCCGCTGCTCTTCATAAATTGTGGGCGTTTTTGCACAAGGCTCAACGGTTCGATAAGTTCTCCCGGGATTTCATCTAAAAAACGGCTCGGGGGATTAAAGGTATGTTCGCCCCAGTGTCTGCGACTGCGAGCGTGGCTCATAAACAAAACTTTTTCGGCGCGGGTCATTCCTACGTAACATAATCGTCGTTCTTCTTCCAAACGATCGCCGGCCTCTTCGATACTTTGGTGTCCCGGAAAAAGTCCCTCTTCCATGCCGAGCATAAACACATACGGGAACTCAAGGCCCTTCGAAATATGCAGAGTCATCAACGTCACTGCCGGTTTATTTTCTGTATCTTCGTTATCCACGTCGGAAACAAGCGCCATGTCACTTAGGAATTTTTCAAGCGAGGCGTCTTCTTGATGAGTTTCTGTAAATCTTAAAATCGCGTTGCCAAATTCCTGTAAGTTTTCAATGCGGGATTTGCTTTCGATGGTGTCGTCTTGTTCCAGCTCGCGAAGATAGCCCGTATCTTGCAACACTTCGTTGTAAAGAGCGTAGAGATCAAACGTGGCGCTTTTTTCGCGAAGTTTAACAACCAAATCTAAAAACTCTCCCAGCTTGTTGTTGGCGCGCGAGGTGAGCATTTTTCCTTGGACTGCACGAATCGACGCTTCGATCATGCTGCAGTTGTTATCAATGCTGACTTGTTCAAGCTGCTCGATGGAAGTTTTGCCAAGACTCCGCGCCGGTACATTAACGATTCGTTTAAAAGAGACATCATCCGTCGGGTTGAGCAAGAGGTTAAGGTAGGACGCGATATCTTTAATCTCTTTGCGATCATAGAAGCGAATGCCGCCGTACAAACGGTAGGAAAGCTGTTTGTTGCGCAGTTGTTCTTCGATGACTCGTGATTGCGCGTTGGTGCGATAGAAGACGGCGATGTCGTTCAGAGAAACTCCGGAGAGCATAAGTGAGGAAATCCGTTCCGCCACAAACTGACTCTCTTCGTATTCGTTCTCGAGTTGAACGACTTTGACTTTTTCGCCTTCTGGGTTTTCGGTGAAAAGTTTTTTATCGTGGCGTTGAGAGTTGTTTTTAATCACTCCATGCGCAGCGGTGATAATGTTTTTTGTCGAGCGGTAGTTTTGCTCAAGCTTGATCACCTCTGTGCCAGGGAAATCTTTTTCGAAGTTGAGGATGTTTGTAATATCCGCGCCACGCCACGCATAAATGGACTGATCTTCGTCACCAACAACGCAGATATTGCTTTTGTCAGAGCACAAAGCCTTCATCAGGCGATACTGACTCACGTTGGTGTCTTGATACTCGTCCACCATAATAAAGCGGAAGGTGTCTTGGAGTTCCTGCTGGACATGCGGAAAATGTTCCACCAAGTAGAGGCTTTTTGAAATCAAATCGCCAAAATCAAAAGCGTTATTGGCTTTGAGTTCCTGCTCGTAAGCAGAGTAGATAGCCGAGAATTCCTTACTAAAAAGCGCTTTTTGCGAATCAATCTGCGCTTGCGAAAGAGCCGAGGCCTTGGCCATATTGATGCGGGATTGGCAAAACTTAGGAGTGATAATTTTATCGTTAATGTTGAGGCGCTTTAAAACTTTTTTAATTACCGTGGTTTGGTCGCTGTCGTCAAAGATGGAAAAACCTTTTTTAAACCCCAACACTTCCGAATACCGTCGCAAAATCTGCACCCCCATGGAGTGAAACGTGCTGATCCACACATCATAAGCGAGATGAGGGGGAAGCATCTGGGACATGCGATGCTTCATTTCGCGGGCGGCTTTGTTGGTAAACGTGACGGCTAAAATTTGGCGCGGCTCAAACTGTTTGGTTTCGATCAGGTGACAGATTTTTTGTGTGAGAACACGAGTTTTACCGGAACCCGCCCCAGCGAGAATTAATAGCGGAGATCCCGAATGTTCGACCGCTTTTTGTTGGGCAGGATTGAGGTTAACAGAAGACATAGACCGCTAAACTCAATCATTCTGGGGTCTATGTCAATAAAGAGGGAATTACTTGGTGATTTTTTGAACAAACGCGTCTTTAACAACGCCTTGTTTTTTAAGGTCGGCTTGGTAATCCATGGCTTCTTTGCGATTTTTAAAGCTGCCAACACTCACTTTGTACCACTCAGCACCATTCACCATCACTTTAATAGGGAATGCGGGAAAGCCTTTTTTAATCAATGTCGCAGACATGGCCTCTGCATCTTTAGGATTTGGATAAGCCGCCACTTGCACAGTGTACTCAGCTTCGAGAGAGCCTTTTTTGACGCTTGTTGGAAAGCGTTCTTCATCTTTTTGAGTTTTAGCAGGAGCTGCTGTTTTTTCGACAGAAGCGACAGTTTTTTCGGTTTTAGCTGCAGGAGTTGTTGTGGCTTTGCCTCCGGCCTTTTGCTCAAGAGCGGCGATCTCCGCGGCTTCATTGGCATCATCCACTTCGCCTTCTGTGCCCCCATTTTTTTCGGCAGCCTGAATAGCCGCATTGGCAAGCTGTTGGATTTCTTCTTCAGAAAGATCAGAGTCTGTTGCTTCTTCGGCCGATTCATCATTGAGTGCGTGCGAATACTTTTGATCGATCGACTTGAGTGCATACTCTTTATCGCTCAAACCTTTTCCAGAAATCACACCAACACTGAACGAGAGAAGTGAAATTAAAACAACAAGAAGAAAAACGACAACTTTTTCCAAGCGATTGTCTTTTTTAGAAGGCTCATTCTTTTTCATAATCCATCCTTTATGCGTCTTACGCGCGCCGAATGAGGCAAGTCGGCCTCAAGTCATAGGTTACAAGACTTTCTTGTTGCGGGTCAATGCTCTGGACCCAGGATACAGACTCTCTATTTTGTGTGTCCCCCTGACTTTAGCTATAGCACAACTTTCCTCAGTCCTGTCAATATACCGGCTCCGAAGAGTCAGAACATCGATCGCGCGTTAACTTCAAAAGGCTTAAAACGAAGAATGACGGCGGAATCCGTCCTAAAGTCTGTATGGCATCTGAGTTGCTTCGAAGGTGTTTGAACAAGTGTATGGGGGAAGTGTGGCAGATTCAAATGCAGCAAAAAAAGTAAAAGCAGAAGACGCAGCGGACGGCGCCCAGGACTCAAGTCAAGCAAAGGATCGCAGGTCCACGATCTTAATGATCTTGGTGGTGATTAACTCGCTCGCGTTTGGCGGCGTTGGCTTTGGGCTTTATCAATATTCAAAAGCCACACGCGAAGTGGTCAAGTCGGCAACCGAGATCAATGATGTGAAAGACGAACCATCCAAAGAGACAAAAAAGACCGAGCAGGAACTCAAACTCGTTGCGCTCGAAACCTTTTACGTCAATCTCGATGGCAGCGAAGGCTATAAACTTTTAAAAGTCACAATGAGTCTCGAAGTAGACACCGTGCCGGCGCAGGACGAAATCTTAAAACGTCAGGCTCAGGTGCGCGACATGATTATTATCCTTCTCACGAGCAAAAGATACGGCGAAGTTTCGGGTGAAAACGCTCAAGACAAGTTAAAAGCCGAAATTATCGATACGGTGAATTCGATTTTAACTAAAGGCAAGATTAAGAAGATTTTATTTACAGAGTTCTTATTCCAGTAGAGGTTTTATGAATCAGGTGTTATCGCAAAGTGAAGTGGATGCACTGTTATCGGCGGTGTCCGATAACGAGATCAAACTCGATAGTCAGGGGAAACCCGATGATCGCGTGGTCGTGGTCTACGATCTTACCAGCCAAGATCGAATCATTCGAGGTCGTCTTCCACAACTGGATGTGATCTACGAAAAATTCATGCGTTCGTTTCGCGTGACGCTCTCTTCGGCGATTCGCAAAATCGCTGCGCTCAATCACTCGAGCACAGATTTTTTAAAGTTTGGGGAGTTTATCAATACGCTTCCTGCGCCAACGTGCATGAGCGTGTTAAGGATGGGAAATCTTCGCGGTTCGGCACTCTTTGTGATCGAAACAAAACTGGCTTACGCATTGATCGATAGCTTTTTTGGCGGCGACGATCGTCCGTACTCCAAGGTGGAAGGCAAAGACTTTACACCGATCGAATTATCTATTGTTAAAAAAGTGGTCGAACTCGCAATCAAAGATCTCGAAGTCGCATGGGAATCGGTCGAAGTGATCGATTGCAGTTTTGTGCGAACAGAAGTGAATCCGCAATTCGTTGGGATTGTTCCGCCAACTGATGTGGTGATTGCATCCACGTTTGATGTGGAACTCGAAAAGGCGAGCGGTACGATCACGTTAGTGATTCCGTATTCAGCCATCGAGCCCATAAAACAAAAATTATCCTCAGGCTTCCAGGTCGAAGCCGATCAAACGGACAAGCGCATTTGGTCGAAGATTATTTCCGAGCAGCTCAAGGACGTGAGCGTGGACATTAAAGTGAATCTTGGCGAAAGCAATGTCTCCATTCAAGATTTGATGAACATGCGCGTGGGCGATGTGGTGTCCCTCAATCAAGACGCCAGTAAAGAGATCGATGTTTTGGTTGAAGGTGTTAAAAAATTTAAAGGTTTCTATGGATCCAGTCATGGATCAGTGGCCATGAAAATAACTGACAAATTGTATAAGAAATAAGGGAGAGACTTATGACAGATGCAGCGAAAAAAGAAGAAAGTCATTTGCACGAAGTGAACAGTGGAAGCGAACCCAATATCAATATGATCTTGGACATTCCGCTCAAGCTGACGGCCGAACTCGGGCGCACAAAAATCGTCGTGAGCGATTTATTAAACCTCGGACAAGGAAGTGTGATCGAGCTCAATAAATTGGCCGGTGAACCCATGGAGATCTTTGTCAACGACAAGCTGATCGCCAAGGGCGAAGCCGTTGTGGTCAATGATAAATTTGGCGTGCGATTAACAGATGTGATTTCACCAAAAGAACGCGTGGAGCAACTCAAATGATCTTACTCAATCTTCTCACCTCTTTTCTTTTTTCTTTTGCAGCGGATGATGCTTTTTTAAAGCAAATCCATGTGGAACCGAGCGGAACTGCTACAATGATTCACTTTGATCTCTCCAAAGATGTGAATCTTGAGCAATTGGAAGTTCGCTTCCTGAGACGCACGATCGAGTGGGATTTAACCTCTGTGCAACTTAAAAAAGATAAAATGTTTATCGACGTGAGTGGATCTGAGATCAATAATGTCTACGCTGCGACCCATGATTCTAAAGGTGTTCGCATCCGTGTGAATTTAAATAACGAAAAAACAGCTTCCAATTACCACGAGCAGATTCGTTTTATAAAAAATAAAACCAAAGTCACCATGATTTTGGATGGAACTGTGGCCGTGCTCAATCACAATATCAAAGAGCTCAGCCGAATGTACGATATCAAATCAGAATCCATCACCGCCATGGAAGAGCATATTGCTAAGCAAAGTGTTCTCAAGGTGGAAGAGACTCAAACGCCAACAGTGATGTCGGCGACCGGGTCGTCCGCAGTTGCTGCGCCTTCGGAAAACGAGGAGTTGCTGATTGAGGGGAAAGACGAAAAAGAGATTCCACTGGCCACGAGCACACCCAAGGCTGCTGTCACAGCGTCCTCGTCTCTCAGCCGCATGGTTGTCGGTGTGATGGCGGTGTGTATGCTTTTAGCGTCTGTGTATTTTGTGGGCCGTAAGCTCAATCAAAAAAAATCAGGTGCGGTGTTTAATCATGATTCCATCAAAGTGGTTTCACAAAAGTATTTAGGTCCCAAGCGCCAACTCACACTGGTACGAGTGTCCGGGGAGTATTTACTCTTAGGAGTGACAGATCATAATATATCGCTCATTAAACAGCTTTCTGTGGTGGATGACGAGATTCCAGATCTTGTTCCACAGGATTTTAAAACAGCAGTTAAAAAAGTCGAAAACCGTGACCGCGAGGAAGAGCTCGACACTCAGGCCATGGATGTTGAGGATTCGTTTTCGGTTTCTTCTTTAAACGATGTTCGCAAAATATTTCATAAAAGAAAGTACATCGATGAAAATGATGTTTAAGCTGGCGCTAGCGGCTCTTATTTTCGGGGCTTCGTCTTTTGCTTTGGCACAGTCCACCGTGACCGTGCCAACTGTTAATTTTTCGATGAAATCGACGAGCAACCCAAAAGAGATCGTATCTTCGTTGCAGATTTTAATACTGCTCACAGTTTTAACTTTGGCACCCGCGATTTTGATTTTAATGACGAGTTTTACTCGTTTAATTATTGTCTTTTCGTTTTTACGCCAAGCTCTAGGCACACAGCAAATGCCGCCCAACCAATTGTTAGTTGGGATGTCTTTATTTTTAACATTTTTTATCATGCAGCCGGTGTTTGAGAAGATCAACTCCGAGGCCCTGCAGCCTTATGTGAATGGCGAGATGGCGCAAGAGGTGGCCATGGAAAAAGCCCTTGTGCCGCTGCGAAAATTTATGTTTTCGCAAACTCGTTCGGCGGACTTAGAGCTTTTTTTAAAACTCTCAAAAGTGAGTGATCCTAAAACGCGCGCCGATGTGCCAACGATCGTGTTGATTCCGGCGTTTGTGATCTCGGAGCTAAAAACGGCATTTCAGATTGGGTTTATAATCTATCTCCCATTTTTGGTGATCGACATGATCGTTGCGAGTGTACTGATGGCGCTCGGGATGATGATGTTACCGCCAGTGGTGATCTCACTGCCGTTTAAAATTATGATTTTTGTTCTCGTTGATGGGTGGAGTTTGATTGTTGGGTCCATGGTGAAGAGTTTTGGGTGATCTATGAATGAAGACGCAATTTTGAGCTTGAGCACGAACAGCCTAAAAACCATTGCCTTAGTGGCCTCTCCCATGTTGATAGGCGCTCTTGTGATTGGTCTCTTGGTGAGTATCTTCCAAGCTGTAACGCAAATCAACGAAGCCACCCTTACGTTTATTCCAAAGATGATCGTCGTCGCGCTGATTATCGTGTTCTTGGGCTCATGGATGTTAACCACGCTGAAGGGTTACACGACAGAGGTTTTTGAAAGCGTTGGGGAGATTGTTCGCACAGAATAACGGGGTTTCTCTTGAATGTTCTTAATATGTTTGAAATTGAAGCCTTTGCCTTTCTCCTGATCTTTACAAGAATGAGTTCATTCTTAGTGACATGGCCCGTATTTGGCGGAATGAATGTTCCGGCGATTCTCAAAATTCTTCTCTCATTATTGCTTTCTTTCACTCTCTATCCGGTTTTAAAAGCAGATTTTAATCATGTTTTTAGCTCTTATGCGCAGTTGATTTTTTATGTCAGCAAAGAAGTGTTTATTGGTTTAGTTCTTGCGCAGATTTCTTACTTCTTTTTTTACATGGTGCAAATGACAGCGGATTTGGTGTCGACATCGCTTGGGATTTCGTCGGCGCAACTTTTTAATCCCACTTTTCAATCATCTGCTACGCCGGTTGACAATCTTTATTACGCGCTCGCTGTTTTATTTTTTCTTCTCGTCAATGGCCATCATATGTTTTTGACAGGACTGGTGCAGAGTTATGACGTTGCGCCGATCTTTCGCTGGTCTTTTGAATTAAAGTCTTTGGCTCAAATCAGTTTAATTGGCAGAGACGTGATTATTTTAGGTCTTCAGCTCTCTGCGCCCGTGTTGGTCTCAATTTTGCTCATCAATGTATCATTGGCTATTGTCGGTCGAGCTGTGCCACAGATCAACGTCTTGGTGACGAGCATGCCGATCAACACTTTGGCTGGTATTGCGGTTCTGGTTTTTTCGATGCCGTTTTTGCTCGATCAAATGGGAACCAACTTAGGATTTTTTGTAGAACAGTTTTTTAGTTTTTTAAAAACCATATAAGGACGTATGGCAGATTATAGTGATCAGGAACGAACAGAGGAAGCCACCCAGCAGCGACGCGAAGATTTCCGTCGTCGGGGCCAAGTTGCGCAAACGCGCGAGCTCTCCTCGGTATTATTGCTTCTTGGTTTGGGCGCCGTTTTTTCGCTCATGGGCACGTTTTTTCTTCAGCAGATCATGGGCTCCTACACAATGGTTTACGATTACATCACTCCGGCGGAGCTTTCCAAAGATTCGATGTTTTCGATGATGGGTCAATTGGGTCTTTCGACACTTTTAGTTTTAGGACCTGTCTTTGTCCTCGCCTTCCTCTTTTCGGTTGGTTCGAGTGTGTTGCAAGTTGGCTTTTTGGTGAGCGAAGACGCCATCAGCCCTAACTTCGAAAAAATCAATCCGATTGAAGGCTTTAAAAAATTATTTTCATGGCGCTCACTCATCGAGGGGGCAAAGTCGCTTTTAAAGATGATGGTGATCGCCTTTGCGGTGTACTACGTTTTGTCTGACAAGATCGAAACCATTCCAAAGCTCGTCTACTTAGCTCCCAACGAAATTTTGGCTTATTTGGGGCAAAGAATTTTTGATCTTCTAATCGGAGTGGGAATTATTCTGATTATTATTGCAGCTTCTGATTATTTTATTCAGCGGTATCAGCTTGAAGAGCAAATGAAGATGACCAAGCAAGAAATCCGCGATGAGATGAAAACCCGAGAAGGGGACCCGCTCATCAAAGCGCGCATTCGTAAAATACAAAAAGAAGTCGCTCAACGGCGCATGATGGCCGACGTTCCCAAAGCGGATGTGATCATCACCAACCCAACTCACTTAGCCATCGCTATTAAATATGCTCCCGAAAAGTACGCGGCGCCGATTGTGCTCGCAAAGGGGCAGGATTATGTGGCGACGCGAATTCGTGAAATTGCGATGCAAAACAATATACCGATTGTCGAGAACAAACCACTCGCACGCACGATGTTTAAAACCATGGAAGTAGGACAAGTGATTCCTCGTGATCTGTTTGCCGCTGTTGCCGAAATTTTAGCTTATGTTTTTAAAATGAAGAAAAAGAAGATGTTGAGATAATATGGAACAAATATTAGCTTTTTTAAATCGATTCGAGAAATACACCAAAAACATGGATTTGATGGTGGCGTTTGCGTTGATCGGAATCCTCGTTGTGATGATGATCCCGCTCCCGCCAATTCTGCTCGACATGACGTTGACTCTGTCGATCACGTTCAGTTTGTTGATTCTCCTTGTGGCTCTTTATACAAATCAAGTTCTCGACTTTAGCGTTTTTCCTTCACTGCTTTTAATTTCGACGTTGTTCCGTCTGGCTTTAAACGTGGCTTCGACGCGACTGATTTTAACCGAAGGACATAACGGACATGCCGCTGCCGGACAGGTGATTAACGCCTTTGCAAGTATTGTCGTGGGTAACAACTACGCCATCGGACTTGTGGTGTTTATTATTCTCGTCGTCATTAACTTTGTGGTTATTACCAAAGGTTCTGGTCGTATCGCAGAAGTTGCAGCGCGATTTACATTGGATGCGTTACCAGGAAAACAAATGTCGATCGATGCGGATCTCAATGCCGGATTGATCAACGAAGAGCAAGCGCGCGCTCGTCGGAAACGAATCGAAGCGGAAGCCGATTTTTATGGAGCCATGGATGGTGCCTCGAAATTCGTTCGTGGAGATGCCATTGCCGGTATATTTATTATGCTTATTAACATCGTGGGTGGATTGGCCATTGGTGTTTTACAAAAAGGTTTGGATCTCGCGACAGCGGCCGACTACTACACACAGTTAACGATCGGTGATGGACTTGTGAGTCAGTTACCGGCACTTATCATTTCGACAGCAGCTGGTACAGTTGTTACAAAAAACAGTTCCAAGTCGAGCATTGGTCAAGACATCGCTTCGCAGTTATTCTTTAACCCACGCGCAGTGATGGCAGCGGCGGGGATTGTGGGCGCGATGGGTCTTGTTCCGGGCTTACCAACGGTTCCATTTTTAACCATTGGCATCGTTTTGGGTGGTATCGGCTACGTAATTCAAACGAACAATCAAAACAAAGAAGAAAAAGAAAATCAAAAACGCGTTGAGGATTTGCAAAAACCAAAAGCCGAAAATATCGAAAGCTTGCTGCCATTGGATCTGGTGGAAGTGGAAGTGGGTTATGGCTTAATCAATGTTGTCGAATCCCATGAGAGTGGTGATCTGCTCGAGCGAATTGTCAGCATTCGTAAACAGTTTGCTATGGATTTGGGCGTAATTATTCCGCCTGTGCACATTCGTGATAACCTTCAGTTGAAGCCTGGGGAGTATCGTCTCTTGATCAAAGGGAATAAAGTGGCGCAGGGCGAACTTAAAGCCGAATGCTTTTTGGCCATGGATCCAGGTGGAGTTAGCCGTAAAATTGATGGCGTTAAAACCAAAGAGCCTGCATTTGGTTTGGATGCTCTATGGATTACAAGATCGCAAAAAGAAGAAGCCGAGCTGTGTGGTTACACCGTGGTCGATCTTCCAACAGTTATGGCGACTCACATTACCGAAATCTTGCGCGCTCATGCTTACGAACTCTTTGGTCGCCAAGAAGCCAGCGGGCTTATCGAAAACTTTAAAAAGGCCTATCCAAAAGTGGTCGAGGATCTTATTCCCGATCTACTCACTTTGGGAAGTGTTGTGCGTGTATTGCAAAACTTGCTCAAAGAACAAATTTCGATTCGCGATATGTTAACAATTTTTGAAGCTCTTGCCGACGAAGCCACAAAAACAAAAGATGTGGATCAACTCACCGAGGCAGTACGTAAACGTCTTGCGCGCTCGATTACGGCCAAGTACAGCGACGAAGGCAATCAGGTTCAGGTGATGACGTTAAGTTCGAACATCGAAGAAGAGATCATTCAGTCTTTGATTCAGACAGAGCAAGGGATTCAGTTGGCAATGGATGCACAGCGAATGCAAAAGATTGTTCTGCAGATTGCAGATATGATCGAAGAGCATCCCGAAGTGGCCAGTCAGCCTATTTTATTAACAAGCCCCACAGTTCGTCGGCATGTTTTTAGAATCACTCATAAATTTATTCCACAATTGGTCGTATTGTCGCATGGCGAGATTTCTTCGCAAGCAAAAGTGTCATCTGTAGGAGTCGTGGAGGTTCCGTATGCAAGTTAGAAAGTATGAAGCCACAACCATCAAAGAAGCGGTTGAGATGGTGAAGAAAGATCTGGGCCCGGATGCCATTATCTTATCCACTAAAGAAACTCAAAAGCACATGGGGGCTCACTCTCCACGCAAAGTCATGATCACAGCGGCTGTTGCCGAAGACACTTACGCACGAAAACAAATGGTCGAAAAAAATCTTTCGTCGCGCGATCTGGATAAACTCTCTAAAAAGTCAGCCCGTGTGCAAAGACAATTTATTGATAAAGCCTACACACACATCAACGACAAGATTGTCGAAAAACGCCGTATTCTCGAAGAGCGCAACTACGCATCGATTCCCGAAGAGGATTTTGTTGAAGAGCGCGTGAAGCAGGTGATGAGACCAAAAATCAAAGAGTCATTTTTACCAATGAGACACAAACCAGCAGCACCGGCCCCTGTGGCGCCAGCGCCAATGGCAAAAGTGGACACCAGTAAAATTGACGAGCTTAAGAGCGAGATCAAACGATTGCAGTCCATGGTGCAAAATATGAATGCCTACACAAAGTCGGCCTCCTCTGCGCCAGCATCGGCAGCGCTATATCCCGGTGCTAAACACGGGATCTCGCAAGATACGAGTGCGATGTTCGAAAAACTCACCAACGAAGGCATCGAAGAAAAAATGGTTGCCGAACTGATGAAGAACGCTCACTTGCAGCTCAAAGAGAATGTGCGCAAGAAAGCCCTTCTCGAAGCGTGGGTCGCCAAGTGGCTTTACTCTTCGACCGATGTGGTTAAAGAGAAACTGACTTCGCGCTATCATGTCTTTGTTGGACCACGCGGTGTAGGTAAGACCTCAACGCTTGTCAAAATGGCAAGTCATCTGGTTTTAAAAGAAAAAAAGCGCATCGGTATTATTTCCGCCGACAACAACAAAGTGGGCGCCGTTGAGCAACTCAAAATCTATGCGCAAATTCTCAATGTGCCGTTTGCCGTTTGGAAAAAGGGCGAAGACATCAATGTGTACTTGCGACAGATGGAACGAGTCGATCATATTTTGATCGATACCGAAGGCCAATCGCTTTTACAAATGAATGAAATCGATCAGCTTAAAAATTATATTCCTTACGAACTTGGCAATATCCGCATTCATTTGGTTCTTTCGGCGATGTTAAAAGACGAGGAATTATTTTCGTTTGCACGGCGCTTTCGTTCGTTGCAATTCCACGATTTTATTATTACCAACATCGATCAATTGAGAAAACACGGTATTCTTGTCAATTTGCAAAAACAAGTGACTGCTCCTTATTTTGCATTCGGGTTGGGCCCCATGATTCCAGAAGATTTTGAATGGGCGTCCAAAGAGAGAGTTTTAGATTGCATTTTCAAATTATCAAAAACAAAGGGTGAAGCATGAAAGAAAAATCAATCCGTACGATCAGCGTGACCTCAGGAAAAGGTGGAGTGGGAAAGACAACCATCACAGTCAATTTGGCCAATTGTTTGGCAAACATGGGTAAAAAAGTTCTTATTCTCGATGGCGATATGAGTCTCGCGAATGTGGATATTTTTCTGAAGAGCACCTCACAGGTGTCGATGCAAAATTTTCTGAGAGGAGATACAACATTGCCCGAAGTTGTTGTAAAGCACTCACGCAACATTCATATTTTACCAGGAACGAGTGGCATTTTTGAGATGACCCACCTCGATGCTTTTCAAAAGAAGATGCTTCTCGATGGCGTGAGCCAACTCGAAGAAGATTATGATTACCTCATTATCGATACGGCCTCTGGCATTTCGGATGATGTATTGTATCTGAGCAGTGCTGCTCAGGACGTGTATGTGGTTGTGCAACCTGATCCGTCGAGCATGACCGATTCGTATGCATTGATGAAACTTCTCAATCAAAAGTATCGCAAAAAAACATTTACCATGATCAGTAACCTCGTACTCAATGAACAAGAGGGTTTGCATCTTTACAACCGCATCAATGCGGTGACTTCTAAATTTTTAAATATCAGTCTTCATTATGGTGGATTTATCCCATTTGATCTCAAAATGAGACAGGCCACGCATCAACAGGAGTTGATTACAAATCTCTCTCCCACATCTTCGTCGAGTCTGTGTTTAAAGCAAATTGCGGGGAACATTGAGAAATCCTCGGCCAACAAAGAGGCGCAAGGCGGGTTGCAGTTTTTTTGGAATCAGGTCCTGGATATAGCTTGAGTCGAGCGGGACTTTGCAAAGTATAAAAATTTGTTAGAATAAAAGAATACCAAAGGTGAATATGTCGAATCCGTTGTTAAAAAAGTACAAAGAAGAAGTCAATAAGATTTCACCCAAAGAAAAAGACAAATTGATCGTCGAGTATGCTCCACTGATTAAATTTGTTGCGCAAAAAATCGCGGCTCGCCTCCCTTCGAATATCGAATTGGACGATCTGATTTCGAGCGGTGTGATTGGTTTGATGGATGCAATTGATAAGTACGATCCAACACGTGATAACAAATTTAAAACCTATGCAGAATTTCGAATCCGTGGAGCGATCTTAGATGAGCTTCGTGCCCAGGATTGGGTGCCACGCTCGGTGCGTGACAAGTCCAAGATGCTCGATCGTGCAATTATGGAGCTCGAAGTGGCTCTTGGGCGCTCACCTAAGGATGAAGAAATTGCCGTCCATTTAAAAATCAATGTCGAAGAACTGCACGAGTTGGTGAACGAGGTTCGCCCGGTGAGTGTGGTTTCGATCGATGAAGCTCCTACTTTTAGCAGTGTTGATAAAAAGTCCATTTTGCATATCTTGGATGGTTGTAAGTTTAATAATCCGCAAAACCAACTGGATGTGAAGTTTTTAAAAGATGTGATCACAAAAGCCATCGAAGAACTTCCAGAGCGCCAAAGATTAGTGCTCTCACTTTATTATTATGAAGATTTAAACTTAAAAGAGATCGGACGAGTTTTACGAGTGACAGAAAGCCGAGTTTCCCAGCTTCATGCGCAAGCGATTGTTCGTTTACGCGCCAAGCTGAACAACGCTTTCCAAAACCGTGACCTGGAGGCTTCGTAATGGTAGCTATGAGAAATTACTTACCAGGGGGAATGACAGTGATTCGTTTTATCTTCGGCTTTGCTCTTGCCGCAGGCACATTGGGCTATCTTTTGTTCTCCTACATCGAAGTCGACCCTCTTGTTGCCGCTGAAAACTTTGGCTACATGATGGCGTTGAGTGTGAGTTTGATCTTTATGAAGTTTGGTTTTGCAGGCTTTAAGTTTTGGACCTTAGATAACGATTTTAAAGTCCACTTGGTCAGCCAATGGGATCGTATCTTTGGAATCTCAGGCTGGCTCCTAATGTGTGTCGGTTTGGTGAGCGCCCTTAGCGGAACCCCAGAGCGCCTAATGGAAAACGCATCCATCGCCCTCTACGGTTTGTTTTACTCATACGTACTCAAGGGTTTTATCCTCACAGCTCTCTATCCGAACCCCGACGATGACCTCTACTACGTAGAAACCAACCACACCCGCCACCGCAAAATCGAAAACGCCAACGAAGCTGTTATCCACTAAATCAGCCCGCCGAGATCCTTCCCTTCGGTCAGGATGACGATGCTTTTTTAGTCCTTACCTTACGAATCGCATAAGGCACAATCCCATTGACCTCGCATTCATTGAGCAAAAGGTAATCAAACGCCTGTCCAAGGTCCTTTCCCCATTGAACCAACCGTGAATAGGGGCGAAGTCGCCAAACCCCTTTACCAAGAAGCCGCGCAACAAGCCCAGTCAGCGCGCGAATAAACCCTCGGTACAACCGACGATTCGTAATCCTCAAAACAATATGCCAATGATCCCTTTGAACCGTTTCGGAATAAATCTTAATTCCAAAGGTCCCAGCTTGTTTACTAAGAATCTTCCTTAAACTCCTCTGATTCCGAATAAGAAGGATCGCTTTCTTGGATTTTAAAACAAAATGCATAGGCTTATTTCTATCTAACGGACGCTCTGTTTTTCTTCGACCTTTAGAAACTAAAGATCCTCCAAACTCCGTTTTTGGTTTTTTTAACAAGGATAATTGCTTCATGAGACTTCTCCATCAATTTTAAAACGACTGTATTTTAAATAACTCTGTTGAACTTTTTTTAAAGAAAATGAATCGGGGGTCCAATTGGGGAATTTAGGAAAGTTGGTGTGAGTTTGAAAAATGGGAAGGAATCTTAAAGAGTCGAAAAATCTTAGTTTTAAAGAAGTCTGGACTTTGCCATGGGGAGTTGGGTGATTATCTAGGGTCGACCGTTGC
Source organism: uncultured Pseudobdellovibrionaceae bacterium (assembly GCA_964579625.1). GTDB lineage: Bacteria > Bdellovibrionota > Bdellovibrionia > Bdellovibrionales > JAGQZY01 > JANPLN01. The sequence continues at coordinate 5,240 of CAZOGU010000034.1, read as the reverse complement.
TCATTTTGTTTTGTTGAAGAGTGTTGATTTTAAGAGGGCAAAAGAAGCGTCAAATACTTTGTTTTTCTTTTTTTGTTTTTTATATTGCGTATCAAGTTCTTAACTATTCCAAGCCGGTCATTTGGTCTTTGATTTTTTTCATCACGCGGGCTTCCATTTGGCGGACGGCTTCGCGGGTGACGCCCCATTCGGTGCCGATGTCTTGGAGGGTCACTGGTGTGTCTGCAAGCAGGCGTTTTTCGAGGATGTAGATTTCTTTTTCGTTGAGCTGCGGACGCAGGTGATTGATTTTTTCTTCGAGCAGGTGAATGTTTTCTTGGCGAGCGAGTTGGTCATCGACGGATTCGTCGTCGGAAGCTTCCATATCCAAACGAATGCTGCTGCCTTCATCGGAGAGTGGGGCGTCGAGGCTGATATCTCGGCCCGACATGCGCTCTTCCATAATACGAATTTCGTCTTCGGGAATTCCTAATTTGGTACTGAGAAGTTTGACCGTGGGTTCTTGTCCCAAAAGATCGAGTTGGTCTTTTTCTTTTTTAAGGTGATAAAAAAGTTTGCGTTGGTTTTGAGTCGTGCCGATACGAACCATCGAATGCTGGCGCATCATGTATTCTTGGATATATCCGCGAATCCACCAGACCGCATAACTAATCAGACGCACGCCTTTGTAGGGATTAAACTCCTTCACGGCATGCATGAGTCCGACGTTGCCCTCTTGAATGATGTCGATGAGTTTATTTCCAAACTTTGAGTACTCAGCGGCCACTTTGACCACAAATCGCAAATTCGAAGTGACAAGAATCTCGGCGTCCTTGGGATTTCGCAATTTAAAATAGCGTTCCGCGATTTCGTGCTCTTGCTCGCGCGTGAGAAGGGGATATTTATTGACGTTCGCAAGATAGGAGCTGAGCGCATCGCCGACCGGAGCCAGTTCTGTTTTTTGGCGTAAGGATTTGCTCGGAGCTTCGACAATTTCGGCCTTCACAGCGACGGCTGGCTTTGCTGAAGATTTTTTAGAGCTTTTCGAGGTGCCGACAAAAGCGATGGACTTTGTTTCGGCCGCTGGTCGTGTTTTGAGAGTTTTTGGCTTCGGTGACGGCTTTTGGGCCTTAACGACTTTCTTTTTGGCTTTCTTGCTTGTTTTTTTTGCCATGAAGTTACTTAACCTAGCATGGACGAGAGCTTTTTTTCGATCGTCGATTTGATCTGCCCTTTAAACGCGCCGAGTAAGAGGGGAACATCTACAATAATTTTAACCAAAGACTCAGGCCCTTGAGCGCTGACTGAGATATCGGCCGAAAACTTACCGCCTTTGGCTTGCGCACTCAGTTTTGCATCGTCAAAGGTGCAATTCATTTGCGAATCAAATTTTTTGATCTCGCTGTTTTCTCCAAAAATTGTCTTAATTTTGGCAAAAGTTTCTTCGGCACTGAATTTGGAATTAACATCAACATTCACTCTTGGCATGGATCTAAGTTAGTCCCTGGGAGGGTAAATGTCATGATTCAGTTCATCATTGGAGGGCCTTGATTGAGGGGTTTCTCAATAGGATGGGGCGTGTCATCAGCCTAAAAAGAGAACGGATTGTTTACTCAGTGGCGCTCTCCCATTAAGATGCCCACCTCAACTGGGGAGCTTATGGAATTTTTAAAGTCGAAAAAAAGATCTCACTACTGTGGACAGCTGCGCGAAACTCATGCAGGTCAAAATGTTGTATTGATGGGATGGGTGGATTCTCGTCGCGATCATGGGGGACTCATCTTTGTCGACCTTCGCGATCGTGAAGGCGTTGTGCAAGTGGTGCTCGATCCACAAAACGAAAAAATGTCCTCCTCCAAAGACGTGCGCGGTGAGTATGTGATCGCCATTTCCGGGCAAGTGAGAGCTCGCCCCGATGGGATGAAGAACGCCAAGCTCACAACCGGAGCCGTCGAAGTTGTGGCCGAAGCTTGTCAGATTTTATCAAAAGCACAGCCATTGCCATTTCACCTCAACGATCCCGCTGTGTCTGAAGCCGTTCGTTTAAAATATCGCTACTTGGATTTGCGTTCGGAGACTTTGCAAAAATTTATTCGCACTCGCCACGAAGTGGTGAAGAAGGTGCGCGACAGTTTGTGTGCGCAAGGTTTTTTTGAAGTGGAAACTCCCATTCTCTACAAGAGCACGCCCGAAGGAGCTCGCGATTATCTTGTTCCCTCGCGTGTAAACCAAGGCACTTTTTTTGCTCTTCCGCAAAGTCCACAAACTTTAAAACAACTTTTGATGGTGAGTGGTTTTGATCGCTATTTTCAGATTGCTCGTTGTTTTCGTGACGAAGATTTGCGTGCCGATCGTCAGCCAGAATTCAGTCAAATCGATATCGAGATGAGTTTTGTCGACGAAGACGATGTGCGCCGGGTGAATGAGTCTCTGTTGAGAGAGATTTGGAAAGCCTTTCGTGGTCGCGATGTGGCCGAAATTCCAACATACACGTATCAAGATGTGATGAATCGCTTTGGTTCGGATAAACCTGATTTACGTAACCCGATTGAAATTCAAGATTGTGGTGACCTCGTAAAAGGTGTGCCGTTTAAAGTGTTCAGCGACACGCTCGATCGCGGCGGCACTGTTCGCGGTATCGGTGTTCCAACCAAAGAAGAGGTTTCCCGTTCCATGATCGACAAATGGACTCAGCTTTCTAAAGACAACCATGCTCGCGGTTTGGTGTGGATTAAGAAAGATGCGGAAGGATATCAATCTCCAGCAAATAAATTTTTGGATCAAAAAGTTTTAGAATCTCTTTACAAAAAACTTTGTCCGCAAGGGCAGGGTGTCGCTTTGATTGTGGCGGATGATTTTAAAAACGCTGTTTCGGCTCTCGGCGCTCTTCGCAATGCTGTGGGCGTTCAATTCAATTTGATCGACACGAGTGTGGATAAGTTCTGTTGGGTTGTGGATTTCCCGTTGTTTGATTACGACGCTCAAGAAAAACGCTGGGTGGCGTGTCACCATCCGTTTACGATGCCGAAGGATGAACATGTTCAGTATTTGCAAAACGGGGATACGGAAGGTCTTGGGAAAGCTTTGGCAAAAGCCTACGACTTGGTTTGTAACGGTTACGAAATCGCTGGCGGAAGCATTCGTATTCACAATTCCGAAGTGCAAAGCCTGATGTTTATATCTCTCGGGCTTTCTCCAGAGGATGCAAAAACCAAATTTGGTTATTTTATCGAAGCCCTCAGTTACGGAACTCCTCCGCATGGTGGAATTGCGTGGGGCGTGGATCGCTTGATTATGATCTTGTGTAACACGGATGCCATTCGCGATGTGATTGCCTTTCCAAAGACCGCAAAGGCACAGTGCTTGATGTCGGAATCTCCAAGTGTGGTCGATCGTCATCAGCTGCTTGAGCTTGGTATTCGCTTGAACACCAAAGAAAACAATACGTAAGTCCTCAACGACTGGACAAAAATCGAGTCCAGTCAAATCTCAACGAAAAAACTCCGATATGCCAATATCAGGAGTCTTTATTGGGCGCAGCCAAAAGCTTTCCACAATTATTAGTTGATTCGGCGGTGATCAATCCGCAACAGCTTAGTCAGGCACAAACACGCCTGCCGCAGTTTGGAAATCGACTGACAAGCACCGTGATCAGCATGGGCTTTACGAATAGCGATATTGTTGCCACCTTGATCTCTCAAAACTACGGAATCCCGCGAGTGGACCTCTCCGCTCTGCAAGTCAACAAACAAATCACGCTGCTTGTAAAACGCGGCTTTTGTGAAAAGTTTTTTGTCATGCCTTTAGTAAAAACCGACAAGGGCATTACTTTTGCTTTTGCCGATCCCAATGTGATTTACTTTAAAGCCAATATGGAATCTATTTTGGGTTGTCGTATCGAATTTGTTGTCACCACCGAAGAAGAAATTCAAATGGCGATCGAGAAGTACTACGAGCCCGCCACCAGTTTAACCAAGAGTGCGATGGAACCAGGTGGCCAAACGTCAACAAGAACAACAGCATCCTCATCAGCTACGTCACGCGGAATTTCTCTGCAAGGAAATGAAAACTCAGCGCAGTTTATCGACAAAGTGATTGCCGAAGCGATTGCCAATAAAGCTTCGGATATTCATTTTGAGCAGTTTGAAAGTCGTTTTCGTGTGCGCTTTCGAATTGATGGTCAGATGATCGAGATGATCAACTTGCCAGGCCTCAATGCCACAGAAGTGGTGAGTCGCATTAAAGTGATGGCACAGATGGATGTCTCCGAAAAGCGCCATCCACAAGACGGTCGACTTAAATTTAAATGGCGCGAAGAAAACTACGACATGCGCGTGAATGTACTGCCAACTCTCTTTGGTGAAAAAGTCGTCATGCGTTTGATGGATAAAAAAAATCTCACGCAAAATTTGAATTCCTTAGGGATGACACAACTCCAAGTGAAGATTTTTAAAAAATCCTTAGCTAAATCCCAAGGAATGGTGTTGGTCACCGGCCCCACGGGGAGTGGAAAAACAACAACTTTGTATTCAGGATTACTCGAGCTCAATGCGGTTGCTAAAAATATTTCCACGGCCGAAGATCCGGTTGAATTTAATTTAGATGGCATCAACCAAGTGCAAGTGAACAGTGAAATCGGTTTTACTTTTGCAGAAGCTTTGCGCGCGTTTTTACGACAAGATCCCGACGTGATCATGGTGGGCGAGATTCGTGATCTCGAGACCGCAACCATTTCTTATAAAGCCGCCTCAACCGGTCACTTGGTTTTGAGCACACTCCACACCAATGATGCGATCTCAGCCGTGAGCCGCTTGATTGACATGGGCGTGCCTAAATACTTGGTGGCCGAATCTACAACGCTGGTTACAGCTCAACGCCTCATCAAAAAGCTCTGCATGAACTGTCGCACCCAAAAAACACCTTCTCCTCAATATCTCATTGATTTGGGGGTGCCCGAAAACGAACTCGAACAGTACGAGAAAATCTACGAAGAGCGCGGTTGCAGTGCCTGTAACAACACCGGCTACAAAGGCCGCGCCGCAATCCACGAACTCCTCGAGATGAATTCCGAAATCCGCGACGCCATCCTCAAGAGCGTCTCCGCCCACGACATCAAGGCTCGCGCCATCGAAACAGGCTTCATCACTCTCCGCATGCAGGCCCTCGCCAAACTCCGCGAAGGAGTGATCTCGTTGCAAGAAGTGGTCAACTCCACGCTCTCTGATAAAGACGTTTAGATGTATTTCTGAACAAAGGCCTTT
>CAZOGU010000033.1:0-34435 GCA_964579625.1 uncultured Pseudobdellovibrionaceae bacterium | reverse complement strand
AAGTGTTGATGAGACTGTGTTTTATCAGCAAATGATAAAACTTCAGTCTGCAAAAGCGGAGCTAGAGGTCAAAGCCAAGGAAAATCCAAAAAACTTTGATTTTGATTCTCCAGCGCTTGCAAAAGATTTAGCGACCTTTCAGGTGGTGCTAGCAGAGTTTTTAGGCGCAGCAGAAAAGGACCTCAAACTCAAAGAGCAGATCATGAAATTGGTTGTTCACAAGGTTGAGATTTTAAAGGACGGGATTACTATCCATTTTTACATCGGAGAGAGCCATTACAAGGAGGTGGTGGCTCGATTTGATGGGTTCGATGGTTCAGAGGAGTACAAAAACAAAAGGCTGGGCAACCAGCCTTTAAAAAAATTTGTCGATTTAAGTTCGACCTTGTTGACTATTGGTGGCCCTTCCCAGAATCGAACTGGGATGGAGTTACCCCCACACGATTTTGAATCGTGCGCGTCTACCAGTTCCGCCAAAAGGCCACACAGAGAACCGATTTAAAGAGTGCTGAAGCTAAATGATCTGTGTTTCGCAGACAAGTATTATTTTCAGAGTCGTCAAAAACTTAGAGAGTGAAACGAAGCCAAGATTTTTGTTATACCTCCCATTAATGGTTCCAATAGGGAACTGGTGCCAATTATTCCTTAGTAAAATCAATGAGTTGCAATACAGTTTTCAAAATGCCGTTTTTTGGAACACCCCTTGCTATTAAGGGTCGTGAAGCAAGCTAAAGAAAACGCTAAGGAGGATACGATGGGACAAAAAATACTAGTAACAATTCTTATGTTGGTGTCGACGGTGTCGTTTGCACAACACGAAAGATATCAACAACAAAAACAGGCCACGCGCTATGCAAAGCCTGCCGCGCAAGAGCCACAAGCTGGAAACGATGGTTACGAGGAAATCGAAACAGTTGAAAACAATTTGGCTCAAGGTGATGGAGCAGAAACATCACAGGTCGACGATTTTAAAGGCAGCAATTCTGCGAGCAATACAGACAGCAGTCCGCAGATCAACATCTATAATGCCAACTCAAATGCGAACAAGCAAAAAGCCGCATTGGCTTCGGATGCAGTCGCTGAAGGCGAAGCCAACGTCGACACCTACTCACAAACCAATGTGGGAGATGGAACGGGTAATTACGCGAGTGATATTAAAAATTCTCGTAAAAATCTCGAGTACAAGACAGACGAAAAAGTGATTGAAAAACTTGAGTGGTCGCGCATCGAAGACGAAAAAGATCGCGCCGATCGTTTGTTTGGAAACCGTCTTGATAAGAAACATGACGATTATAAAAACGACGGTTACGAAAAAGAAGACGAGTATAAAAAACCAGCAGTCGTTGTTGTCGAAAAGCCTGCTTACGAAGTTCCGAACAAGGCCGAAGAAAAAGCAGACTACAATGATGTGACTGCGTACTCTTCAAACTCTTTCTGGCAACAGGCTTACATCGCACCAATGATCGGTGTGATGAACACGAGCGCCTCTAACGTCAGCTCCGACATGTCGACTGGTTTGGCCTTTGGTTCGCGCTTCGCGACTAATTTTAGCGTCGAAGGGTCCTTCCTTTACTCGGATTTAACGATGGATAGCAACTTGAACGAAGTGATCGATAACGAAACATACGCTTCCTTTAAGTCGGCTGATCAGTACACTTTTGGTTTGGGCGTTGCTTACCACTTTAATCAGTGGGGAATGTTTGTTCCAAAAATCGCTGGTTTGTTAGGCTACACGTATCGTGAGTTCGACCAAACTCGCTTCGGAAATGGATCAGGTTCTTCGACAGCTGTTGACGCTGGAATCGGAATCGGTGCTGACATGATGATCACTAAGAACGTGAGCATCGGTGCAGAACTTCGCTGGATGAGCAACATGTCTTACAGCCGCGATAACAGCGAATTGGATGGATCAAGAAGTGATCTAAGCCGCAACAGCCGTTACGGTCGTAACGGTAGCAGATACGATCGCTACGGTCGTACAAGCGGCGAAACCGTCGCTCCTCTTGAGGAAGCAAGCTATCAAATGTTCCTCGTGAACGGTAAATTTAACTTTTAATCAGAGTTTTGTTAAGTCGTCCTCTTTAGCACACGCCCAGTCAGGTCCCTGACTGGGCTTTTTCTTTGACGCTTGCCGCGTATCTAAAGCACAAAAGTCCCCTTATCATTTTTAAATGGTGCAGTTTCTTTTAGCACTCAGTTTATTGGGGTCGGGAGCAGAGTCACAAGTGGTGGTCGCAGCCCTTGCAAAAGTGGGCGATCAAGTCGTCACTTCGCGCGATCTGCAGATTCACCTTTTTCTCAATGAGGTTCAAAATCCATTGTCTGATTTTGTCGACCGCAGGGAGCCCCTTAAAGATCTCGTTAACGAGCATCTGATTGTTCGCGAGGCCGAATCCCTTCTCGTTGTAAAGGTGAGTGAGGACGAAATTGTGCAAGCGGAAGAACGCGTGCTTAAAAAAATGCGCAACGATGGTCTCTGGAAGTCGCTGGCCGTGACCCAGTCAGAATTGCGTGCTCATTTGCGTCGCAAGAGGCTTGTTCAACAGATTTTAAATCTCAAGATGCCCAAAGACTTAGTCACAGTCAGAGACGAGGCCATCGAGAGTTATTACATGCAGAATAAAAATCAACTCGGGCAAAGACCTCTCACCGAAGTGCGCGAAAAAATTTATCAGATTCTCAAAAATCAAAAAAACCATGAGCGCTTCCGCGATTGGGTGGCAGCTCTGCAGCGAACTCACCCGGTGAACTATTATTCGGGTTTTAAAATCCAGTAGAGGACCCATTGGACGCAGGTTTGGCTCGACAAATTTACGAATGGGTGATGAGCTTCTCCGAGGACGACTTGCGAAAGCAAGGTTGGACGGCCCAACAATTGATCGAGACCTGCCTGGAAAGCAAATCCAGGCTCCTCTTCCGTCGTGATGGATCCAAAATAGCCTCCCTTATCAGCTATCAAAAAATCGCCCCCGGACAAAGTGAGGTTTTATTTTTGGCCACCTCCCCGGATCGCCAAAAACAGGGTTTTATGTCGGGCTTACTTGATGAATTTTTGAGCCGATGCAAGGGGCAAGAGGTGTGGTTGGAGTGCCGCGAGGACAACCTAAGCGCCCGACATCTCTACTTAAAAAAGGGTTTTCGTGAAACCGGGTATCGGCCTCACTACTACAAAGATGGTAGTGCTGCGATTTTATTCAATTTTTTGCCAGATTGAGCATTGAGAACCCCGATCATTTTCTTGCCTTTCTCCGGGGCTTTTGCTAAAACACCTAAATTCGTGGGCCCCTCTGGGGCCTTTATTTTTTGAGAAAAAGTATGAACCCAACTGTTACAAAATTGACTGAGTTGGCTGAGCGTATTGCAGGCCACAAAGGATTAAGAATTTATGATCTCGAACTTTTTGGTTCTGGACGAGGTAAAACTTTGCGAATTTTTATCGATCGCACTGACACCGAAAAGGTCTCTCTGGAGGATTGCTCGGAGTTTTCAAAAGCGTTGAGCCTTGTTCTTGACGTCGAAGATCCAATCGACGGTGCGTATCAGCTCGAAGTTTCGAGCCCGGGCATTGAGCGTGAATTGAAGAGACCATGGCACTACGAGCAGAGTGTTGGCAAGTCTGTGGCTTTTAGCCTTTTTCGCCCTTTGGGTCAGATTGTGCCGGAGATTGAGCAGCAGTTTGCAAGTCGTAAAAAACTCACAGGCGTTATTACATCGTTTGGTGAGCAACAGTTGGATATCGAGTTTGAAGGTAAAATGTTAAAAGTTCCCCTTGAGACGATTGCAAAAGCTCACTGGGTTTTTGATTTTGGGAAAAAGCAATAAGGAGTGCCTATGGCCGCAGATGGAATGTTTTCTGATTTAAACAGAATGATCGACCAACTTGGAAAAGAAAAAGGGATCGAGAAGAAGCTGATTATCGATGCCGTCGTTCAAGGAATGTTGGTTGCCGCTCGCAAAGTCTATGGCACTTACCGTGACATCGAAGCTCAATACAACGAAGAAACGGGCGAAGTCGAATTGTTCCAGTTTAACGAAGTGGTTCCGGACGAAGACTTCGAAGACGAAGAAATCGAAATCACTATGGACAATGCACGCAAGCTCGATCCAGATGCTCAACTGCACGATCAAATCGGTATTAAACTTGATACATCAGACCTCGGCCGTATCGCTGCACAAACAGCTAAACAAATCATTCTCCAAAAAGTACGTGATGCCGAACGCGAAATTATCTTTAACGAATTCGAAGCTCGTAAAGGCGAAGTGGCCTCTGGGATCATTCGTCGCATCGAACGCAATCACATCATCGTCGATCTCGGTAAGACCGAAGCGCTGATGCCACCTCGTGAGCAGATTCCGGGAGAGTCTTTTAAACCGGGCGATCGCATTCAAGGTCACTTGCTCGATGTTCGTCAAACAACCAAAGGCCCGCAGATTATTATGTCGCGCGCTCATCCTGATTATCTTGTAAAACTTTTCGAAGCTGAGGTTCCAGAAATCTACGATGGCATCGTGCAAATCATGGCTGCCGCTCGTGAGCCAGGGCAAAGAGCCAAAATTGCCGTTTACAGCAAAGATTCGTCTGTTGATCCCGTGGGTGCTTGCGTCGGTATGAAGGGCTCTCGTGTGCAAACGATTGTTCAGGAACTCAAAGGCGAAAAAATTGATATTGTCGAGTGGGATGAAGATATCACGCGTTTTGCGTGCAATGCTTTAGCTCCAGCCGAAATATCGCGCGTGTTTCTCGATGAGAACTCCAAAGAAATGGAAATCGTGGTTGCCGACTCTCAATTGAGTTTGGCGATTGGTAAAAAAGGTCAAAACGTGCGTTTGGCCTCAAAACTGACTGGTTGGAAAATCGATATTATCTCCGAAGCCAACGCTTCAGCGCGAACGGCTGAGTCGATTTTCAATCTGATGCTTCTTCCAGGAATGTCGGACACGATGGCGCAAAATATTTTCCAAAGTGGATTTGGTTCATTCCAGTCCTTAGCAGAAGCCAACCTCAAAGAAGTTATGGCGATTGCGGGTTATGACACCGAAGAAAAAGCGCAAGGTCTCATCGATGAAGCGCAAAAATTAGTGAAAAAGTATCAAGATGAAGGCATCGAGATTCCAAAAGCACCAGTGATGGCTGAGGCTCAGGAAGTCAAAGGCGATGCAAAACAACAAGCCGAGCAGCAGTTACGAGAACAGCTGGCGCAACTGAAAGTAAAAGAAGAAACAGCCGAAGCAGAGGCTGAAGCCGAAAAAAACACCTCAGATGACGGGGCGGAAGCTTAAGAGCTTTTAAGGGAGAGAATTTTGACCACACAAAAAGTCTACGAATTTGCAAAAGAGATTGGAGTCGAGACAATCACGCTCATGGATAAGATCCGTAAGTGGGGATTGCCAATCAAGAGCCACATGGCGGAGTTAAATCCCGACCTGATGGAACAAATTCGTTTGAAACTCAACGAAGAAACCGGATCCTCTAAAGAGGACGGCAAAAAAAAGGTGACTAAAAAAGTCACCAAGAAAGCTGTCGCAGCTGATGCGCCAGCCGCCTCCACAAAGACCGAAGTCGCCGCAAAACCAGCTGCAAAAAAAGCGGCGGTTAAAACCGCTGTTACAAAAACAGCCGTAAAAGCAACGACAAAAGCTGGCGCCAAAGCCGCTCCAGCAGCTGCCGCCGCCGCTGCGGCCATCGCCGCCAAAGCCGCCGCCTCAAAAACAGTCATCCGTCGTAAAAAAACCGAAGCCGAAGTGGAGATCGCTGAAGAAAAATCCGTGGACGCAGACGTCGAAGTCAGTGCGCAAGAAACCTCGGCCCCAGTGACAGAGACGGTAATAGAAAAAGCAGCCGAAACAGCGGCACCAACTCCAGCCGTGACAGCAGCTCCTGTTGTTGCTGACGAAAAAGCGACAGTCACAGGTCCTCGCAAGCGCGAAGTTTTAATGACCGAAGATGGCCCCGTCAGCGGCGTTCGTTCGACGAAGAGAAATATCGTCGGTCGAATGGATCTCAATCGCGTCAGCCAGTTGCCACAAGCTCGCCAAGCAAAAACAGCCAATCGCAGTTTACGAACAGGTTTTATCTCACAAGATGTGCCAGAAGAATTTCCGCCAGTTGTTGGTGGTGATGCGGATGATCGCAACAAGGATAAAAAACGTCGCGTGATGACGCCAGTTGTTCCGGCCAAAGACAAAGAACAAGCGCCTCCATCGTTTGTTTCTGCCGACTTTATGAAGCGCGAGATTGTTTTTCAGCCGAAGAAAAAGAAAATCTCCGAAGGTCACAACAAAAAAACACAGATCACAATGCCAGCCGCACATAAGCGCGTTGTAAAAGTTCATGGAACGATGGCTCTTGGCGAACTCGCTCAAGCCATGGGCGTTAAAGCTCCCGCAGTTGTAAAAGCTTTGATGAATAATGGTGTGATGGCGAACATGAACACCACACTCGATTTCGACACGATTGCCTTAGTCGTTCCCGAATTTAAATTCGAAGCTCAAAACGTCAAGAAGACAGATGCGGAAATGATTGAGCAAGCCTCCTTTACAGAAGCGGGCACAGAGCGTGTTCATCGCGCTCCAGTTGTCACTGTTATGGGTCACGTCGATCACGGGAAAACAACTCTTCTCGACTCGATTCGTAAGGCCCGAGTGGCAGCAGGTGAAGCCGGCGGGATCACTCAACACATTGGTGCCTATCGCGTAAAAACCTCTCTTGGCGAAGTCACCTTTATCGATACTCCAGGCCACGAAGCCTTTACAGCGATGCGCGCTCGCGGTGCCAATGTCACTGACATTGTCATTCTAGTGGTTGCCGCTGATGATGGCGTGATGCCACAAACGATCGAAGCCATCAGCCACGCCAAAGCCGCAGGCGTTCCAATCATTGTTGCTGTGAATAAGATGGATAAGCCTGATGCCTCTCCCGATCGCATCAAACAACAGATGACAGAGTATGAATTGATTCCCGAAGAGTGGGGCGGTTCGACTCAGTTTTGCCCGGTGTCTGCTCTCAAAGGCGACGGCGTTGCCGAACTGCTCGAGCAGATTTCGGTTCTTGCCGAGGTTTTAGAACTGAAAGCCAATCCCAATCGCTCAGCCACAGGTGTGGTGATCGAAAGCCGTGTCGAAAAAGGTCGCGGAAACGTGGCCACACTTCTTGTGCAAGATGGAACTCTTAAAGTGGGTCAACCTCTTGTGGTGGGAACTGTCGTCACGCGCGTGCGTGTGATTCATGATGACACTGGAAAAGTATTAAAAGAAGCGGGACCAAGTATGCCGGTGGAAATTATCGGTCTTCCTGAGTGCCCCAATGCCGGCGATCGCTTTGACGTTTGTAAAGACGAAAAAAGCGCCGAGGAGATTGCCAATTCCCGCAAAGCCGATATCGCCAAGGCGAACGAAGCAAAACCAATCAGTCTCGAAGATTTATTTTCTAAAATCAAAGCCGGTGATGTTAAAGAATTGCCTGTTGTTCTCAAGTGCGATGTGGCGGGTTCCGTCGAGGCCGTGAAAGGTCTTTTTGATAAAGTGTCGACAAGCGAAGTGAAGCTCAAGTTGATTCACACGGGAGTCGGTGCGATTAGCGAGTCCGATGTTCTTTTAGCAAGTACAACAAAAGGAATGATTGTTGGTTTTAACGTGCGTCCAGACACGGGAGCGCAAGCTGCCGCCAAAGCTCGCGGCGTCGAAATCAAAACGTATTCGATTGTTTACGAACTCGTTGATGATATGAAAAAAGCGCTTGCCGGACTTCTTGATCCCATTGTCAGAGAAAAAGTACTGGGACGCGTGCAAGTTCGAAACACCTTTACTGTTCCAAAGATTGGCACCATTGCGGGATGTTTTGTCACCGATGGTTTAGTCACTCGCAACAGCATGTTAAGACTTTTGCGCGATGGAAAAGTGGTTTACCAAGGCAAGATCAGCTCTCTCAAGAGATTCAAAGACGATGCTCGTGAGGTTCAGACTGGATTTGAGTGCGGTATTGGTATCGAAAACTTCAACGACATCAAAGTCGGAGACGAAATCGAAGCCTATACTCAAGAATCCATTGTGCGTGAATTATGAGTGACGGGCGACGCATTCCTCGAGTTGAAAAAGAACTTCGCGAAATCGTTGCCAGTTTTGTTATTCGTCACTTTACCTCGGACCTCCTTAATATCACGCAGGTCCGAGTGACCAAGGATCTGCGCGGAGCCAAGGTCTTTGTTAGCGCTCTTGGAAAAACAGAAGTGCCTGCCGAGACGTTAGAGAAACTTCAAGACCAAGCGAGTGAAATGCAACGAGAAGTGATGAAGCACTTGCGCATGAAGTACTGCCCAAAATTGCAATTTGTGAACGATGAGAGCGTAGTTAGTTCGCAAAAAATTGATGAAATCCTCAATAAAATAAAAAACTAAATGAAAAATGGCCTGCTACTAATCGACAAACCAAAAGGAATGACCAGTCACGACGTGGTCCATTCCGTTCGTCGTCTTTCTCAGCAAAAGCAAGTGGGACATGCCGGCACCTTAGATCCTCTGGCCACCGGTTTAATGGTGGTTTTGATGGGCGAAGCGACAAAACTTTCAGATTATATTTTAACAGGTGATAAATCCTACGTCGTCGAAGCTCTCCTCGGTGTCAAAACAGACACGGGGGATACAGATGGCGAGACTCTCGAGCAAAAACAGGTGAGTTTGAAGCGGGAGCAAATCGAAGAGGCTGTTCGTTCCCTTCAGGGGGACTTTGTGTGGCCTGTTCCCATCTATTCTGCCGTCAAAGTCAAAGGCCAAAAGCTTTACGAAAAGGCTCGTGCCAAAGAAGAGTTTACTCCGCCCTCAAAAACCATGCGTTTTTATACAACAGAATTTTTAGGAGTGGATGGGGACCGTGTTCGCGTGCGTTTATCATGCAGCAAGGGCAGTTTTGTAAGGACTTGGGTCGAAAAGTTAGGCGAAACCTTGGGTTGCGGGGCGACCGTGTCCTCCTTGTGCCGGGAGATCTCCTTTCCTTATTCTTTAAAGGATGCTGTCCCCCTGGCGGACTACAAACCTCAGGATTTTGAGTCCGGAGATTACTGGGTTCCGGTTGGAAAGACCCTTCCCGATTGGCCATCGGTGCCCGTAGAGGGCATGGATGAAAAGCTGCTTAAAAACGGTCAAATCTCATATAAATTAGCTCGTTTCCTCGAAATCGAATATATGGCTCCTCATTTTACCGGAGTTAAGATAGTTGATCGCAAAAATCACGATTTAGTCGCAATCCTGGAGCGCGGGGAGAACGGCTATTCGATCCGTCGTATTTTTAATACCACTCAAGGATCATAATATCTGCCCCTTTCAAGGGTAATATCTTGACCTTCCAAGGACTTAGACATAGTTTCGGTGCAAATATTTTTTAACTTCTGTGGTCGATCGCCATGACGCCATAAGAGGTTTGTTGTTTTAAGGAGGACATATGGCATTAAACACTGCTCAAAAAGCACAGGTCGTAAAAAAATTCCAACGCAAAGATCTCGATACAGGAAGTTCAGAAGTGCAAATCGCTCTTCTCACTTTCCAAATTAAAGAGCTCACAACACATTTCAAAAAACATCCAAAAGACAACCATGGAACAGTTGGTCTCGTAAAACTCGTCAATCGTCGTCGACGTCTTTTGGATTATTTGAAACAAACAGATTTCAAAAAATACCAACAGGTCATCACCGAACTAGAAATCCGTAAATAATTCTAAAAATTATTTTTTGATTTTGAGTGGAACAGCCGAGGTTGAAAACCTCGGTGACGAAACAAGGAGAACGAATGGTTCAGACAGTCACTACAACATTAGCAGGACAGCAGATCAAAATCGAAACAGGTCGACTTGCGAAACAAGCCGATGGCTCGGTCCTCGTCACATGTGGAAACAATATGGTGCTGGTCACAGCTGTTGCCAGCCGCAAA
Source organism: uncultured Pseudobdellovibrionaceae bacterium (assembly GCA_964579625.1). Classification (GTDB taxonomy): domain Bacteria; phylum Bdellovibrionota; class Bdellovibrionia; order Bdellovibrionales; family JAGQZY01; genus JANPLN01. The sequence continues at coordinate 24,518 of CAZOGU010000033.1, read as the reverse complement.
GAATCCGAAATGGATTTCTTTCCGCTCACAGTTGAGTATGTTGAAAAGTTTTACTCTTCAGGAAAAATTCCCGGTGGCTTTTTTAAAAGAGAAGGAAAGCCAACAACGGACGCCACACTCACATCTCGTTTGATCGATCGTCCGATTCGTCCTTGTTTCCCAGAAGGCTTTCGTTACGAAACACAAGTTGTTGCAACGGTTCTCAGCTACGATGGTTTGTATCCAACTGGAATGCTCGCAAGTCTTGGTGCTTCGGCAGCACTTCATGTCAGTGATATTCCGTTCAACGGCCCTACAGCCGCAATCCAAATCGGCCGCGTGGATGGTCAATTTGTTCTCAATCCGAATGCAGAAGTTCTCGAAAAATCCGACATGGACATCATCATTGCAGGAACACGCAATGGGATTTTAATGGTCGAAGGTGAGACACGTTTGATCAGCGAAGAGGACTTCCTCGCCGCTCTCAAATTTGGTCACACTCAGATGAAGGCTCTTTTGGACATGCAAGATGAGCTTCGCGAAAAATCCAAAGCGCCTGCAAAAAGAGAATTCACGCCTTATGCTGTCGACACTGCTTTTAAACAAAAAGCAGAATCGATTTTAACATCGAAAATCACTGAAGCGCTGAACATTCGCGGCAAAAACGAGCGTTATGCAAAATATTACGAAATCTCGAAGCTCGCGAACGAGCAGTTGATCAAAGGACAAGGTTTTGAAGGCGACACTCTAAAGCTTCGTAAAAAAGACCTGGGTATGATCATCGAAGATCTTAAATATCGCATTTCAAGAGCCAATATTCTGGATAAAGGCGAGCGCATTGACGGCCGCGACCTGACAACAGTTCGCCCTATCGATTGCGAAATTAGCCTTCTTCCAAGAGTGCACGGATCGGGTCTTTTCACACGAGGTGAAACTCAAGTCCTTGGAACAGTGACTTTGGGCACAGGTGATGACGAACAAATGATTGATGGCCTCAATCAAACATACAAAAAGAAATTTTTGCTTCATTACAACTTTCCTCCATTCAGCGTTGGCGAAGTGGGCCGCATGGGCGGTCAGAGCCGTCGCGAGATCGGCCATGGAAACTTGGCAGAGCGCGCGCTTAAGCCGATGCTCCCAACTCCCGAAAAATTCCCCTACACCATTCGTATTGTGAGCGAAGTTCTTGAGTCCAACGGTTCAAGCTCTATGGGAACAGTCTGTTCTGGAACACTGGCTCTTTTAGATGCGGGTGTGCCGATGACAGCACCGGTTGCTGGGATCGCCATGGGTCTGATTAAAGAAGGCGAAAAAACCGCGGTTCTTACAGACATCTTAGGAGATGAGGATCATCTCGGGGATATGGATTTTAAAGTGGCTGGAACGCGTGAAGGTGTGACGGCTGTTCAGATGGATATTAAAATTGATAGCATCAGCTTCGAAGTGATGGAACAAGCTCTTAAGCAAGCGCGTGCAGGTCGTATGCATATTCTGGATCGCATGGATTCGGTGATTAAGCAGCCTAAGGGTCAACTTTCTCCCTATGCTCCTCGCATCGTAACCATTAAGATCAAACCAGAAAAAGTCCGCGAAGTGATCGGTGCTGGCGGTAAAGTGATCAAAGGAATTATCGAAGAAACAGGCGTAAAGATCGACATCCAGGACGATGGCTCGATCAATATCGCATCGACAAATCCAGAGATGACAAACCGAGCGATTGCCATCATCGAATCCATTTGTGCTGAAGCCGAAGTGGGTAGGAAGTATTCAGGCAAAGTGGTGAAGGTGGTTGATTTTGGTGCTTTCGTTGAGATTCTTCCTGGTACTCAAGGTTTGTTGCATATCTCCGAAATTTCTCACGAACGCATTCGCAATGTGACTGATGTCCTTAAAGAAGGCGACAAGGTTGAAGTTCAAGTGGTCGAAGTGGATCGCTCTGGACGTGTGAAGCTTTCGAGAAAATCGATACTAGCAGCTGGAGAGACATAAGATTACCTCTTATGTCCAAACCCCAGTTTAAAAAAACCGTATTAAAAAATGGAATTCGGATTCTGACAGAATCCCACACCAGCACTCGTTGTGCCGTGGTGGGTTTTTGGCTCGATCGCGGCACACGCGACGAAGATCCTCGTCTTGTGGGTGTTTCGCATCTTATTGAGCATCTTGTGTTTAAAGGCACCAAAAAGTTATCGGCTCTGCAAATCGCACAAAAAATCGAGGCGGTGGGCGGAGAGATCAATGCCTTCACTTCCAAAGAAAACACCTGCTTTCATGCCACGACTCTCAAAGAAGATCTCGAATTAAGCATTAAAATTCTCTCGCAACTTTTTTGTGATGCCGTTTTTGAAGCCGGTGATTTTGAAAAAGAAAAGAATGTTGTGCTTCAAGAGCTTTACATGAGTCACGATGACATCGAAGACTCAGTTTTTGACGAGTACTTTACAAAAGCCTTTCCTCAGGACAGTATTGGTTGGCCGATACTTGGGACGGAAGACTCCTTAAAATCCATTACGCAAAAAGATGTTCTCCAGTGGTACAAGCAAAACTATCTGGCCGGGAATCTGGTGATCAGTGTGGCGGGGCATGTTCAGCACAATAAAGTTGTGGCGTTGATTGAAAAATATTTAGACCACTTGCCAGCACAAAAAAAAGAACTCGCACGCAAAACTCATGGTTTACAACCGCTGAAAGATGCAAAAAAACGAGAAAGCGAACAAGTGCATATTGTTTTAGGCGCGCCGTCGTTGCCTTACGGTTCCGATCGTCGCTTTGAGGCCTTTATGGTGAATGCCTGCCTAGGCGGCGGAATGACCTCTCGTCTTTATCAAAAAATTCGCGAAGAAAAGGGTTGGGCCTATTCAATATTTAGCATGCTCAACACCTACACAGACTTTGGCTTACAGATTTTTTATGCAGCCACTGATAAAAAGTTGTATCAAAATCTGGTCGAAGAGCTGCTCAAAGAGATCCGCCTTTTTCACAAACTTAAAATCAAACAAAAGGAATTGGATTTTTACCGTCGACAAGTGGAAGGGCAATTGTTGATTGCTTCCGAAGACGTGGAAAGCCGAATGATTTCTTTAGCTACGAACGAAATGGTTTTTGGTCGCTACCGATCGGTGGAATCGGTGATTAAAGAAATGGAATCCATCAAGCTTAAAAATGTGAACAATTATATCGATGAGTTTTTAAGTTTAAACACAATGAGCCTTTATTTGATGGGGGCTGTTCAGGAAAACAAAGATAAAAAATGGATGGAGGGGTTATGAATACAATCACAATGAATGTAAAAGCATGGGCGCATTTTAAAGGCGATCTGCCAAAGTACGAAACAAAGCTGGCCAGCGGTTTTGATATCCGCGCTCAGCTCGAAACTCCAATCACAGTTGCGCCCGGTGCGTCTGTCATGGTCCCGACGGGCTTAAGTTTTGAAATTCCTATGGGATACGAAATCCAGGTTCGCCCGCGCAGTGGTCTTGCGGTTAAGAAGAGTGTGACTGTTCTTAACACGCCAGGGACCATCGATGCTGACTACCGTGGTGAAGTGAAAGTGATTCTCATCAACCTTGGCCAAGACGCTTTTGTGATTCAAGATCAAGATCGAATTGCTCAATGTGTACTTTGTCCTGTTCTCCAAGCCGAATTGCAATTGGTGTCTGAGCTTTCGGATACAGTTCGTGGCGCGGGTGGATTTGGCAGCACAGGAGTATCTGTTTCCACATGAAGCCAAAAGACGAGCATCAAAATTTAAATGAGCTTGTCATCACAAAAATGAAAGACGCGGGACTGCGTATGACTCAGTCTCGTCTTAAAATCCTGCAACTTTTAGAAAGCACCCATAAATCTGTTTCTCCGTCGGAGATTTTTTCGCTTCTACAGAAAAAATTTAAATCCAGCGATTTTGATCGCGTCACTGTTTACCGAATTCTCGAAAAATTAGAAGAGCTTGAAATTGTTCACTCCGTAGGGGATGGCAAATACATCTACTGCACGCACCAAGCGTGCGGGCATGACAAGCATTTTATAACTATTTGTGTAAAATGTGGTTCCGTCAAAGACGTCGGTGGCACCGCAAAAACCTTGCAAGTCCTGGCTGATTTTTTACAACAAGAAGCTCAATTCCGTATGACCAACGACTCCATCGTCGTCCGCGGCCTCTGCAATAAATGTTCTTAAATCGCTAAAAATAAAACTTGGCGAAGATCGCTCAGATACTTTTCTTCGCAGGTGATGGCTGTTTGATGATCCACCATATCACCGGAGCTGGTTTGCACAATGGCCTCTAAGCCACAAATTCCCCAAAAAGCAGAATACAAACTGAGGCCGTTGCCGCCATAGATTTTTAAAATCTCTAGCATCAAAATTTTAATTTGTGTGTTGTCTTTTTGATCTTGTTTATTTTTTTCTGCAAGATCCAGGAGTAAGTCATTGATAAAAGTATCAAACTGTATTTGTTCATCGACGGCAGGCCAATGTGTCTCCATTGCTGCAAAGTTTAACGGTTTTTTAATTAATAAAATAGTTTTCTTGATTTTATTAAACTGGTTGTAAGCGCATCCAGAGACAAGATTGGCGCCCTCTTTAATGATCCGCCCTTTAAGGTTACAAATTTCTGTCATTTTTTGAATTGTAAATTGTTCGATATTCACCAAGTGAGGTTTGAGTTTCGAGAGGCGCTCTTTTTCCTCGTTCGTCACAGTTGTGTCCTTGATCATAAGATCAATATTCTTTTGCTCTGTGATAAGAAGGGAGAGGAGTTCGGTCTTGAGCTTATCGGTCATGACAAAGTCACAAATAGGTAGTGAGGATTCTGCTAAAGAAATAAAGTCTCGGCAGATAAAATCGGGCAGGCGTTTCGCACTCGTGGGCACAACGGGCCAAGGATAGCTTTGAGTACTAGCAATAGAAGCATGAAGGAGGAAGAAAATAAGTACAACAGCAGTTTTTTTCATGATCTAAAGAGCGTAAGCGATGCCTAGACCCTTGTCTAGAGAACGATTTTGGTCACTCTAGGTGAAAAATTTACAAAAGCCGATGCATTAAATTCCCAATTAAATCTTATACTTTACGAATATAACGCAATGAGTAATAAGTAGAGAAATGCTTTCAGTCATTCGAAGGAGCTTTCTATGAAACATCTTATTTTCCTCGTCACTTTACTTGCTACCATGATCAGTTTTGCTCAGACTGATGAATTCCCTTACTACGATAAAGATAAAGTTGTGAATGGTGGAAAGCAGTATCCAAAGGTTCCACGTTACGAGGCGCTGCCCCAATATGAGGAGCCAATTTATGAGGAACAACCAAGTTATGAAGAGCCAAGCTATAACGAAGAAAATGGGTATGTAGAGCAGGAAAACGGTTACCCAAATGAAGAACAAATCGTTTGTGAGCGCCCTTCACGCCAACAAATCGAACAGGACAAAGCGATTGCTCAAGAAGCCTACCAATTAACAGATGGGGCGTGTGATTTTAGATCCAACCCGCACTCTTATGCCTGCACACAGGTTACGTTTAATAATTTGTTATTTCCTTTTTTCCAAATTGATTGGTGGGGAGACGAAGGCACCTGGAACATGCAAGGTGAGTGGGTTGTTGCAACCTACGTCGAATCCGATGGTCGAGAGAACAGCGGTGATTCTTTTTACATGGAGAAAAATCCGAACAATAAAAATCAACCCCTTGGTGTTCAAAATCGTAATTTTGGCCCGATGGGTTCTATGTGGATCTCTGGGAATTCTGTGATCTTTCAAAACTGGCAAGGGAAAGAACTCACAAGTATTCCTGAATCTTTAGAAATATACGAAGATCATGCTCTCTTTCAAATGGAAGAAGTGATCACTGCGAAAAAGAAAAATGGAAGACCCACTCGCAAGAATGTGACTCACTACTTTGATTGTGTGAATTTTAATCGCCACAACAATATGCATTTACAATGCAGATGGGATGTAAAAGTGGGTAAAGCTCAAAGAACACACATGGGTTATTTTGGTTTTTTAACCAAGCCTGCTTGGGATAAATTTCTCTATTGCAATAAACAGTAAGCTTTACAGCTCGCGTTCCAATTGATCCAACGATTTCGGTTTTACGGGTGGTTTATACCCGTAAATCTCATTGAGAATCCAAAAAACCAAAGCGACTAAAAAACCAATCACCACCAGGGTGACAACGGTATTCTTTGGGATTTGAAAGTTTTCAATAAGACCTTTAATGCACAAGACGGCGAGCACGAGAAGACCCAGTAGATAAACGGGCGGGTAAAAAAGCGATCCCATAAAAAACAGCGACGACGGAATGTAGGCCCAAAAGAGCACGCTGGAAATGTGATTGAACTCATGATTCATCTCAAACATATATTGCACAAAATAAGATAAAAAGAGACTGATCAAAAGCAAAAAGCCCACTGCCATCACAGGTGTGACGATCAAGCTGATCACCCACTGGATCAAATCCCATTTGTAAATTCCGTGAATAAATCCAAAGATCAAGTTGATGCCGGCCAATGTGAGAGCTGTGCTTTGCCACGGTAAAATCAATGGCGATTTGATTTTTTCGAAAGGATTTAATAAATATCCCGGAAGAAAGTCCTTAATCCGTTCTAGATCGCGTTGGTAATCAGAGCGGGATATTTTCATCATGTTGGGGCCCTACTAGAGATGATAATTGAGTCGAAAAACAAATTCTGTTGAATTTTTCCCATTGGGATTGTCACGCAAACTGCGATGAAGAGCGATATCACCGGCGACACTTAAACGACTTGCCAAGCGACGCTCAAGTCCCATTGTGATGAGAAGACTTGGCACTTTGTAGTCATTTGAAATGGTCGGCGTTTGGACTGACAAAAAACGAGCCGATGTTCCAACACCCATATTGAGAACGGCAAAACTTAACCGCTCTTTATGGCTGAGACGAACTTCGTACTGTTGTAATTCGGCGCGGACGTTGTCTTCATTCGAGTCTTGAAAAAACTTTCCGTAGGCTTCGAAGAAGAGCTGTTGGGAAATCAGAGGTTGCGCGAATCCAATGAGAAACCCATTTTGACTGATGCTGGAGTCTGCAGCGCGCGTCGAAGAGTTGGTTAAACCAAAACTCATATGAAAGTTTTCTTGGGGTACAGAGGTCGACATCTGCTGGACGACTTGCTGTTTGCGGTATTTGGACAGCTTCTCGACGATTTCGTCATAACTTTCGTAGGGTTTATCGGCGGCAAAACAGACAGACACTAAAAGTTCGCTTACAATCAAAAGCAGGTATTTCATGATCTGATGGTAACAACAAAGCCGCAGGCAAACCATGAATTTACGTTTTGTGCACCGTAAATGGGGCCGGAGGTCTAGGTGAAAGAGAAGGTTTTCTGTGCATTTTGTAAATTGCCACAGAAGGTTTATAAACGTCGCCATGTTCACGCTCTCGAGGTCGTGGCACTGGCTGGTGCGGGAGCGATTACGACCTATTTAATTTGGCAGGATTTCCACTGGGCCGGTGTTTTTCTCTTTGGATCGTTGACGCTGATCTCTGAAATGATTTATCAAATGCGCTGGCGACTTTCGATTGTGTGCAAAGGGTGTGGTTTTGATCCCATGCTCTATAAAAAAAATCCTGAATTGGCGGCTCAGGAGGTCAAAGCCTATCTCGAAGAACGAAAAAAAGACCCTCTCTTTTTACTAAAACCTCAGCCAAAAATACTACCGATCATCAAAAAAGTTAAAAATTTTAAATGGACAGACACCCAGCCGTAAGATAGTCCAAGAGTCTATGCGCAAGACTCTACAAAAAAAATGGACAGGCAAAGAATACTTCGGCCACCCTTCGGGACTTTACGTTTTGTTTTTTACCGAAATGTGGGAGCGTTTTTCGTACTACGGAATGCGTTCGCTCCTGATTCTTTACATGGTGGACTACTTGCTTGTCGATCCGGCGCGATCCAATCAAATTGTGGGGTATCAAACTCTTTATAACTTTTTGGTCAGTGTCTTTGGCGAAATGAGTGCTCAGCAGGTGGGTTCTCAACTTTATGGTCTTTACACAGGCTTTGTGTACTTTACTCCGATCTTTGGGGGATTTCTTGCGGATCGTTATCTCGGAAAGTATCGTGCGGTCTTTATCGGCGGGACCCTCATGGCCCTTGGGCACTTTTTTATGGCCAGCGAATCGGCGTTCTTGGGCGCCCTTCTTTGCATCATTTTAGGCTACGGCTTTTTTAAACCCAATCTATCAACCCAGGTTTCCACTCTTTATCTTGATGGCGATAAACGTGTGGACGGCGCCTTTGCGATCTATTACATGGGCATTAATTTGGGAGCGTTTATTTCGCCTTTGATTTGCGGGACACTTGGCCAAAAAGTGGGTTGGCACTGGGGTTTTGGCGCTGCCGGTGTGGGGATGGTTCTCAGTCTGATTATTTACTGGTTCGGGAGCGGGTTGATTCCGTTAACAACCGTCAAAGCCCAAGCTAAAATTCATTCGGAAAAAACACCACTCACGCGCAAAGAGTGGAATGCAGTTTTTGCTTTGGCCTTCCTTTGCTTCCTCAATATTGTATTTTGGGCCATTTACGAACAGCAAGGAAACACTTTACAGCTCTGGGCTGACAAAAAAACCGACTGGATGATGTTCGGTTGGGAAATGCCATCCACGTGGTTTCAATCGTTCAACCCGTTGATGATTTTTTTAATCTCACCTGTGCTTGTCGGTTTATGGAACTGGCAAGCGCGTAAAAACTCGGAACCTAGCTCGATCACGAAAATGGGCATCGGCTGCATTTTGTGCGGAATGGCCTACGTCTTTATGATTTTAGCCGCCAAAATGGTTCCCGGAGAGGAAAAGGGTGCGGTCACTTGGCTTCTCGCGACGAGTTTTATTTTCACCATCGGAGAAATCTATCTTTCGCCGATTGGATTGTCTTTGGTCACGCGTGTTTCTCCAAAGCCCATAGTAAGTACGATGATGGGACTATGGTTGATGTCGAGCTTCTTTGGAAATTATTTAACCGGCTACATCGGAACGTTTTACGAAGTGATGCCCAAAGATGAATTCTTTATGATGCTCTTTATCTTGGGAGTCGCCGCAGGAATTATTTTCTTTGCCGTGAGCCGCCCCATCCAAAAAGCCATCGGCCACAAAGTTTAAAAACAACTGAGCTTCATCGAATCACAGGTCAGTCGACTTGTGATTTTGTTTCATTTTTTCCAAAGCTACTTTTTGAAGGTCATTAAATATAACTTTCAAGGAGTTCTCTGTGAAAAAAAGCATCATTGTATACATCATCTGTTTTATGCAAACGTCGGCGTATGCCGAAGAAGAAACTATTTATAATGAAAAAGCCATCCGCGAAGGAAACTGGGGCTTCGGATTAAGCGGCAACATCGCCTACGATGCTCAACGCGGCCTCAATTATCATCTCTCCTCAGAGATTCAGTACTTTTTTATGGACGGACTCGCAGCGGGAGTCGTGACCAACTTCCAAAAGGATCGGTTCTTCGAACGAACATCCCTGGGCCTCATTGGAACGTATTACTTCTACGAAATGCAAAACTCCGCTTTTTATATTTCCCAATCCGTCACCTGGAACGAAATTCGAAGTGACTATATCGCAGAAAATAAAAGCTTTTGGTCAGGCACAACAACCCTCGGCTACAACTATTTCCTCAACAAAAACATCGCCATCGGCCCCCGCATCCAATACGACATCAACCCCGCAAAAACCTGGGGCCAAGCCAACTCCGTGAACGTAGGAATAGGACTGTCCGTGTTTTTCTAAAAATACTTAAACAAAAAAAGCCTTCGATATGTATCCACACAAAAAAAGATGCCTTATCGGAAGCCCTATAAAAGTATGCCGTTAAGCCTTTTAAAGGGAAAAAGGTATGTTCTCGCGCCGTTCCTTTTCCTTGAGTTTTGTGTCAAAAAATTTGGCTTCGTTTTCTGAGAAAGGTCTTTTTTGCGACATCCGTTGAGCGTGAAGCGATCGCCGAAGGCGACAACGGCATAGCCAAGGACGGCGTGTCGTAAAAAAGACCTTTCTCAGAAAACGAAGCCAAATTTTTTGACACAAAGCTTAAGGAAAAGTCATGACGTACCTTTCGTGGACTTCGTAAAGGGCGGGGCCTATACATAATTCATGGATATTAAGATTCTTTCCTCCGACGTTGTCGATCAAATTGCCGCTGGTGAAGTGGTAGAGCGGCCGTCGCATCTTTTGAAAGAGTTGATAGAGAACAGTTTAGATGCCGGCGCTACACAGATCGAAGTGGATGTGGACGAAGGCGGAAAAAAGATTCGTGTTTCTGACAATGGCAAAGGCATTCATTCCGAAGATCTTTCTTTGGTGTGCGCCCGCCACGCTACCAGTAAAATTTCACAGGCCGATGACCTTTGGAAACTCAACACATTTGGATTTCGCGGTGAGGCGCTCGCGAGTATTTCCTCTGTCAGTCGACTTAAAATCACTTCACGTCGCCACGAAGCCGCTCAAGCGTATGCTCTTGAAAATCATTTTGGCAAAGAGCAAAAACCATTTCCTGCTGGAAGAGAGCCCGGGACCACTGTCGAAGTGGAAGAGCTTTTTTCAAATGTGCCCGCTCGTCTTAAATTTTTAAAATCCGATTCTGCAGAGATCACCCAGATCAAGTCTGTGGTAAAAGCCATGGCGCTGGCCAATCCAGCCGTTGAATTTAAACTCAAGCAGCAGGGAAAAATTCTTTTGTTTTTTCCTTTTGCTCCCGATCTGTTAACCCGTGCAAAAAATGTTCTTGATATCAAAGATGTATTTTACGTGCAGAGAGGTTATCAAGGGTACAGCTTGGAGATGGTGTATTCCAGTCCACAAACAACCACTGGCAATAGCAAACAGATTTGGATCTTTGTGCAAAATCGTTGGGTTGCAGACAGAACAATCCAAGCCGCGCTTTTGGAGTCCTATCGCAGTCTTTTGATGCACGGAGAGTATCCCTTTGTTGTGGTCAAACTTCAGGTTCCGGAGTCGACGGTGGATGTGAATATTCATCCCACAAAGTCACAGGTGAAGTTTGTGGACTCTTCACAAATTTTTAAATTTGTCCATAGTGTGCTTCGTACAGAGCTCGAAGCAGCTCCTTGGATTGCGACTCTCAATCAAAAGCAAGCAGATCCCTTTTCGTCCTCAACCACGAGCCAAATCACAAAGCCGCAAGGGTCTTCGTTTTATCAAAAAGATGATTCGTCTTTTGTTCCGGCGCAGGATCATAACATGCGATTTTCTGCGCCCAGTTTTTCCAGAACTCAGTACCAACAAAAAGATTTCTCCATCGAAGCTCTTCACAAGGCAGCCGCCACTTTGCCGCAAGAGGAGCTCACGTTTTCATCAGAACCTGTTGAGCGCCAACCCGAATTGAGTTTTTGGTCTGGACTGCAGGTGATTGGGCAGTCTCATCTGACTTACATCGTGGCAGAGGCGCAGAATTCCTTTTTTCTCATTGATCAGCATGCGGCCCATGAGCGGGTGGTTTTTGAACGTTTGATGAACGGATGGAAAGAGGGACACTTTGATGTGCAGAACTTTCTTTTGCCATTGTCGATTGAACTCCCCGCGGAATCTATCGATCAAATGATGGCTCTCAACGAAGAGTTTCGAAGATTTGGTGTTGAAATAGATAAGGCGGGCCCCGAATCATTGTTGATAGCTTCGTCGCCGAGTTTTATTTCCGAAACGGCTCTTGTGAAATCATTGACCCAATTTGCTGATGAAATCATCTCTCTTGGTGGGAGTTTTTCTTTCGAAAAGAAAATCGCCGACGTGTTTGCAACGATGGCCTGCCATTCCGTTGTGAGAGCAGGTCAAGCCATGTCCATGGACGAGATGAAAAGCCTTCTTCAGCAGATGGATGAGTATCGTCTTTCGAGCTATTGCCCTCATGGTCGTAATGTCTATTTGGAAATTCCTTTCACAAAGATAGAAAAAGATTTCGGACGCATTTCGTGAAGAAAGCGATTTTTGTTTTGGGCCCAACAGCCTCTGGAAAATCTCGTCTCGCTTTGGAATTGGCAGTGGCCAGCCGTCTGCCTATTTTAAATGTTGATAGTATTCAAATGTACAAAGGCCTTAAAATTGGCTCAGCCATCCCTTCGTCACAAGACATGAAGCTCACATCTCACTTTTTGTACGCCTTTGTCGATAAAGGGCAGCAGCTCACAGCAGCTGGATATGTTGAGTCCGTTCGCAAGCTGATTTCCACTAAAGATTTTAAAGACTCTCATCTCCTTTTTTGCGGAGGAAGCGGATTTTATTTACAGGCCCTTACAAAAGGGATGTACCCAGTTGCAAAAGCCGATGCAGAATTAAATAGAAAGATCGACGAGAGAATCGAGACGGAAGGGTGGGAAGCCGTCTACCGATGGATTCTGGATCACGACCCGGCGTTGCAACGCACGGTTCATCTCAATGACCACTATCGCATTCGACGGGCTCTCGAAATGATCCTTCTCTCTGAAAAAAGTCCACTGGAGCTCGAAAAAAATCTCACGCCAAGTCCTGTCGAAGGCTATAGAAAAATAAAAATCGGCCTCTTTGCCGACAAAGAAGATTTGCGTAAACGTGTCGAAACAAGAGCAAAGCAAATGCTCCACGAAGGTTTTATCGACGAGGTTCAAGAGCTCAATCAAAAGGGCTTTGCCGATTGGCCCCCTATGCAGAGTGTTGGCTATAAAGAAGTGGGGCAATTTCTTCGTGGCGAGCTTTCGCAAGACGATCTATTACCAGCCATCGTACTGGCCAATATGAAGTTGATCAAAAAACAACTCACCTGGTTTAAAAAAGATGCCGAGATCAAGTGGTTTCATCTCGATAAACTTGCCCAAGCGAAAGAACACGCATTGGGCTTTTTAAATTCCGAACTCTAGCTGGATGCGAGCAATCCAGTTTTGGCGATCTCGCAAGGTTTGCGAATTGTTTTCGTCTTCAAGAGTCACATCTCCCATCAACTTAATCTTGTGCTGATTGAGGTATTTTGTAAGTCCCACGGTGTACTGAATGACTTCGTCCTCAACGGATAAAATGGAGTCGTGGGGGGTAATCCGTGTGTAACGAGCCACCGGCGACCATTGATTGGTAAAGACATAGCTCAATTGAGTGGAGCAACCCGAACCTTTAAAAATACTTTCAGTTGCACTATCAATCGTGACAATCGGATCATTGGTCCACCGACGTGCATACTCAGAGCTCCACGCCCAGCCATTGTATTTGACAAGAAAATCAACGAGCACTGTTTCCATATTGCGCAAAAGCCCTGTATCAAAGGTCTTGCCGATTTGTCCACCGAGTCGATTTGTTTTTTGGTTAAAATTGTACGAGGAACCGATCGAAACTTTGGCGTCTTGCTCTCGTGCCAAATCGCCCTCAAAGTAATCACCGTCGTCCGTAAATTTTCCAAACGGCAGCCACTCGATTCTTCCAGTATAAGAGAGCCCCGAGTTTTTATTATTATTGGCGCGGCCTTCACCATTACTGATGGCAAGTTTAATCCACAGTGGAGACTCATCGCCGATTTGATTGTGTAACTGAAGTCCCATGTCTCGATCGATGTTAAAGGTGGCGTTGAGTAAAGAGCGATCCACCAACTCTTGATTTCCGGAGGAAATCACACGTTGGCGATTGCCCGGCAATTTTGTTTGACCAAACCAGAGCGTATTTTTATCTGTCAGTTTCCAGCCGACAACGGCATCACGCAAAATATTGGGATAGTTGGTGTTGTCATAATCCATATCTCCACGTGTGAAGGAGAGTTGTACCTTATATAAAAAACGCGGGTCCAGCGCAGTTCCATCAAAACGAAGTCGCATTCTGCGAACCGTAAAATCTGTGGTATCTACTTTGGAGGTGCTCTCTGAGTCATAATCTTCGTACGTGGCTCGAGTTTGAATTCGAAAACGCGTTTTCATCGTAAAATGGCTAGGGGCATGTTTAACAACCAAGCCGTCTTTGCCAAAATCCCACGACGGAAGTTCGGTGGTTTGTGCAAAGCCAAGAAATGAAGACAGTAAAAAACCAAAGTAAAACATATGTGATTCCTTTTTTTGTTAGGACTATCTAACAAAATCCCGACAGAAACAGAACAATCATCTGCATTTACAGGCAATTAACTAAATGAGTCATTTAGGATTTCGTCAAGATCAAGTGCTAACAGTTTCCTAATTTTACTTCTCACGGTGTGCTGGAGATAAGGGCGGAAACAGAGGGCCTCCGAAGTACTGAGTGGGGCCCCATAGAGGGAGTTTTAAATGAAAATAATGACGATCTTTACTATCAGTTTTTTGACTGTTGTTCAGACATGGGCTGTTTGCCCCGCTGGAACTGAGGCTTCAAAACAATTGATTCAAGGCAAATCTGTTTGTTTTGTTGGCCAAGAGCAAACTCAAGAAAACGAAAAGGCCACTTACTTTCTCAACACCAATTTGGTTTTGACGCCAGAGCATTCCTGGGTTTTGCGCGGTGATGTGCGAATCGGTGGCGATAAGAAAGACAACTCCACACTGACGATCGAAGCGGGCACCGTTATTTATGGACAGCCCAAGTCTTTTTTAACGATCACACGTGATTCTAAGATTTTTGTGAACGGTTCACAAAGCAATCCAGTTGTTTTCACTGGTATTCAGCCAGACAGAGGCTATTGGGGCGGTCTTGTGATCGCTGGCAATGCACAGATCAACAACTGTACAAATCCAGGCCCTAAAGGCTGTGAGTCTTTTATCGAAGGCGCAGATCCAAAAATTGCACCAATGTACGGTGGCAATAACGATGATGACAGCTCTGGTTCAATTCGTTTTATGAGAGTTGAATATGCTGGATACACTTTTGGTAAAGATAGCGAGCTCAATGCCATTACATTCTACGGAGTCGGTCGCGGTACTGTGGTTGAGAACATTCAGGCTTACAAAGGCGCCGATGACGGAATCGAACTTTTTGGTGGCGCTGTGAATCTGAAATATGTTGTGTCTACTGATAATGATGATGATGGTTTTGATTGGGATCAAGGCTGGAGAGGTGCTGCCCAGTACGTGTTCATCACTCTGGAAAATGCTCAAGAAGCAGATCCAAATGGAATCGAAGCGGACAACTTAAAAAAGCCCCAAGATGCAAGCCCTCGTTCGAATCCGATTTTGAGCAATGTCACAATCGTTACAAAAGGTTCCAATCCTGCAATCCTTAACGGCTTACAGCTTCGTAGAGGAACAGGTGCACAGATTTATAACACCATCGTGAGCGGAAGTTTTCAAAACTGTTTAAATATTGATGATGAAGAGACTTTTAAAGTCGGTGGAGCCATTTCCGGAACCAACGTTCAACAAACAGGACTTGTGATGCAAAACACAATTCTTCAGTGCGCAAAAAATCAGATTTTAGAAGAAGCCGGAGATCTATGGTCCATCAACAAGTGGTTTGGTGAAGTCGATCGCAACAATTTCGTGATGGCTGCCAGTAATAAAATTCTTGATGATGTGATGCCAATGGATGGAAGTGCCGCTCTAGATACGGGAATGACACCACCAGAGCAAACACTTCCTGGCAACTTTGTCTTCGACAGTGTGGATTATGTGGGAGCATTTAGCCCTGTTGAGAATGATTGGACAGAAGGTTGGACTGTTAAATAATTCATGAAAAAAGTCGATGTGTTCTTCTTAGTTTTTGTTGTTCTTTCATGGACCTGCATTCTTGCAGGTCCATTTTCTGTTTTTGGTCAGGAAGAATCTTCTCAGATCAAAGTGGAAGTTCCGCTTCAAAAGGTTCCCGTCGAGGAAGGCCAAGTTCTTATTGTTATTTTTAAAGATGGTTTACCGGCAAAAAATATTGTTGTGAGAACCCCCAAGGGTGTTTTGACCACAGACTCTTCCGGAGTTTTGTCCCTGAGCTTACCAGCACAAAAACAAAAAATTGAGATTGTTTCCACAGAGCAAGAGGTTGAGTTTTCTGTGGTTCCCAAAGAAGAAGTGCAAGTGACTGTTCATTTGCTCGAAGATCAGGAGAGCCAAGCTGAAGTCAAATCGCCAAGTGGTCTCGAGATCAAGGCTGCAACGCAAGGTCCTAAAAAAGATTTAAAAATCAAAGTCCTCAGTAAACAGCAGGTGGGTATTTCTGACGCCACCATTTTATTTTCTGGCTTGGATCAAGTTTATAAGACCGATGCTACAGGAGTTTTAAATGCGCAGATCCCGGAAGGTCAGTATGCATTCAGTGTTTTTCATCCCAATTATCAAACTCAAACACTAACAAATTTAACCGTCGATGACGCCGCTGAACCCATCACTGTCGAATTAAAGGCGGCACAAAATGAGTTGGAAGAAGTGATTGTTCTTGCGCCTAAAATAAAGGGCAGTTTGTCTGCTTTGGTGGAGGTTCGCAAACAAAGTAGCGCTGTGACAGATGTTTTGGGTGCAGAACAGATGGCGCGTGCCGGAGATAGCGATGCAGCGGCTTCACTGAGACGTGTAACCGGACTTACGTTAGTGGGCGGGAAGTATGTTTACGTGCGTGGACTGGGTGAGCGTTACTCCGGTGTACAGATGAATGGCTTTTCTCTGCCAAGTCCCGAGCCGGCTCGTCGTGTGGTTCCCTTGGATCTTTTTCCAACAGCGATCATGGAAAGTATTGTTGTACAAAAAAGTTATTCGCCCGATCTTCCAGGGGAGTTTGGTGGCGGAATTATTCAACTCCAAACGCGAAGTATACCTGAAAAATTCTTTTTTCGTGGAAATGTAAGTTTTGTTTACGAGAATATAAGTAACCGCTTGGAGCACAAAGGCGGAGAAACAGACTGGTTGGGATTTGATGATGGCTCTCGCCAAATGCCAGATATTATTAAAAACGCACTTGCGCAAGGAAAGCAGCTCGAAATTAACAATGACATCGTTAACAACGGTGTTTCAAAAAAAGAACTTATGCAAATGTCGATGAGTCTGCCAGATTACGGAAATTTTTCGCGCACAGATTCGCCATCCATGCCTGGTTTGAGTTTATCGATGGGAAATGGTTGGAAGTTTGGTCGTTTTAAACTCGGTACAACCGGCAGTATGATGTATGGGCAGAGCACAGATCAGTTGCAAAGAACGGTAACGACCTTTAACATTAATACCAATAAATTTGTTGCCGACTCTCGTCGTGAATCTGAGTACTCGGAGATTGAGACTCGTGTGGCGGGAAATTATGATGTGGGTCTCGAAATCAATCAAAAACACAAACTCATAGCCAGCACGTTTCTCTTACGAAACACAACGAAACTGACACAAGTGGATCAAACAACTGCTGAAGGTGTTTCACCCATCCAGTCTTTGACCTTTGACTTTACTGAGCGTCAGCTTTGGACACGGCATTTTAAGGGTGAACATGAACTCATGAAAGTGACTGGCGCTCCACTCAAGTTGGATTGGCGAGTGGGTTGGTCCGATGCCCTTCGCGACAGTCCTGGTCGAAGCGAGCTCGCGTACAATATGATTGGCAACACAAAATCAATTTTAGATGGTCAAACAGGAAATCGGCGAATTTATAGCGAGCTCGAAGACAACAGCACAGAACGGGCACTGAATCTCAGTATACCCATTCAAAAATCAGGCGATGATTTTATTAAAATTAAACTCGGTTATCTCCAAATCGATAAAGATCGACAGTCCGACATCAATCGCCTTTCCTTGATTGGACAAAATCTCAGCGAAGTAGATAAAGAAAATGCTGATAAAGCTTATAGTGATCAAAATATTAAAGATGAAAAAGCGATTCTCAAAAGCTCTTCGACAAACACAGATAGCTATCGTGGAGTGCAAACGATTCAAGCTCAATATGTGATGATGGATATTTCCCCCTTCGAATCACTCTCGCTCCACGCCGGCGTACGTAGAGAAACTTCAGAGCAAATCGTCAACACATTTCGCTATATGAACCCGGCCAATTCGTCATCGACGTCGAACATCCAAATGACGGATCTTTTACCTTCGTATGGTCTGACTTGGAAGCCAACAGATGCCGTTCGCGCGCGACTCACTTACAGTGAAACCTTATCACGACCTGACTTTCGAGAGATGTCGATTGTAAGCTTTATTGACGACGAAACAGGCTACACCATTTCTGGAAATGAAGCCCTCAAAGGAACTGTGATTAAAAACATCGATCATCGCTGGGAATACTATTTTACGTCTGATGAGTACGCGTCGATTGGCTTTTTTTACAAAGAATTCGAAAACCCCATTGAGATTGTATTTCTCTCGGGTGTTAATCCCATTCAAACATTTGAAAATGCAAAAGCGGCGCAAAATTATGGAGTTGAACTTGAAGGACGTGTAGGTCTGCGCCATTTCTCCCGTCCCTTAAGACGCTGGACGGTTTTATCGAATGTTTCCTTTATCAATTCAGAAATCGAACTTGGAAGTCAGTCCAAAGGTGAACAGACTTCAAAGTCACGCCCTTTGCAGGGACAGTCGCCTTATGTGCTCAACTTTCAACTTCAGTACGATCGTCCAAAGTGGGGACTCTCGACCACGCTCCTTTACAATGTGATTGGGAAACGAATCACAGAAGTGGGCACCAATCGCACTCCTGATACCTATGAGCAACCATTTGAGCAACTTGATTTTGTAGCAACTCAAAGGCTTGCTGATAACTGGACGTTGAGTTTAAGAGCCCGCAATCTTTTAAATCCACAAATTGAATCAACCCAAGGCGATGATGTCGTTCGCTCGCAAAAGCGCGGACGAGTTTATGGTCTTGTGTTAGGAGCGGTGTTCTAATGGGTAGAGGAATTCTTATTTGTTGGTGTTTGATTTTAATAGCTTGCGGAAAACATGACTCCACCAATTATGGAATCATGAATAACAGCAAAGGCGTTCAAGGCGAAAAAGCTGAAACCCCCTTAGAACTTTTTTTTAATGCCATTCAGAATGGGGTTGTGACTAAAAAAGAAGATCGTGATGTCTTTTTTAAGACCATGGCGAATATTCCTGATATCAATGTCCGTTTTAGCAATGGGAGAACGCCTCTCATTCAGGCCGCCAATAGCGGAAAGGCATTTTTTGTTTACGAAATCCTTCGCCAAGGTGCCGACAGAACATTGGTCGATAATGAACAGAAAACGGCCATGGACCATGCCATCGAAAACGAGAACGAACAGATTCAAATCTTTTTGGATGAAGCGAAGATGGCCGGACTTCAGGCGACGTTTATCGAGCAAGTGACCAGAGGAGCGACGGGTGGCGTGGGTGAAACTTTAAACCAAGGAGTGAATCCAAATTTTTTAACTGCAGACGGTGAAACTCCTCTCTTGTTGGCGCTAAAGACTTTTGAGAAACAGCCGACGCTCAAGTATTTAAAAACTGCCGCGGTCATTGTGAATTGGGTGGATGAGACTTACAGCGCCACCACCACAGATGTTAATTTCGCCAATAGCCTTGGTGAAAAACCATTGGTTTTGGTTCAGCGTTTATTGATCACGATTCCAAATGCCCAGATTTCAGAAAAATTAAAGACCAATTTATTGAAAGCCCTGGACGATTTAAAAACAGATTTAACGAACAAAGGTGCCACAGACGAGGGAGTTAAAAATGAAGGATAGAATTTTTGCCATTGCCCATTATGCAGATCAAGGAGTGCTCTATCTATTGATCGCTTTAACGTTTGTGAGTCTCGCTCTCATCGTTGAACGTTATCTGAAGCTCAATAAACTTGCGAAACAGAGCGCGGAACAGCGCCAAAAGCTCGAAGACGCGATGTCGGCGGTTAAAATATCAAACCTCGAAGATGTGAATCTGGATCCCCAATCTCTTGAGGGCCGAGTGATGAGTTATGGTTTTGAGCATTTGAAACAAAACGGTTTAAAGGGCCTCGAGGAAACTTTCGACACCTTTATTAAATTTCAACAACCCAAGCTTGAAAAGTCTTTGGCGTTTTTAGCTACTGTTGGCTCCAATGCTCCTTATATTGGATTGTTTGGAACCGTTTTAGGGATCATGAAGTCCTTCCACGATTTAGCCAATGCCACAAATGCAGGCCAGCAGACGGTGATGTCGGGAATTTCTGCGGCTCTTATTGCAACAGCTGCGGGTCTTCTTGTAGCGATACCTAACATTGTGGCCTTTAACTACTTTCAAAAGCAGGTCAAATCGATTGTCGGTAGCGTCGAAAGTTGCAAAGACATCATGATCGCTTACGGAAAAATGAAGGGATACTAAGATGGGTGCAAAAGCCGGGGGCTCGAGCTCCGAAACCATTTGCGAAATCAATATGGTGCCTTTGATCGATATTATCTTGGTGGTTTTAATTATTTTTATGGTGACTGCACCAGCGTTGATTAAGCCGAGTGTGGATGTGAATCTTCCAGAAGCAGCATCCGGCGACGAAACCACACCGAGCCTATTGAATGTGGCCATAACCTCCGATGGCCAAGTGCAAATCAACAATGAAGATGTGGATGAAGAATCGGCGAAGCGATTGTCGCGCGAAGAAGTGGAGCGCAATCCCGATGTTCAAGCGGTGGTGATCGCCGATCGTGATTTGCCCTATGGACAAGTGATTAGAGTTTTAGATTGGGTGAAGTCTTCGGGTGTTAAAAATTTTGCCGTGACAACGGATAAGCCGGTCACACAGTAGAGGGTGTTATGAAAATAAAATTCGCTTTTCTTATTATTCTGAGTTTTGGTGGTTGGGCCCAAGCATCCACTTGGGAAAATTTTGTCGAGAAACTCACGCAAACACGTTCAGAGGTCGAAACATTGAGTCAGGAGATCGACTCCCTTCAACGCGAAAAACAGTCGGACCTCGAGCAATGGACTCAGCGAAAGACAGAGCTTGAAGCGCAGATGCAAAAAGAGCAGTTACGCTCTTTGCAAATCGGCGAAAAACTCAAGCGTCTTGAGTCCCGAGTTAAACTTCAGGGGAAGACCGATCCACAGGCACAAAAAAGATTGCTGTCCTGGATCGAACGCTTTGAAACTTGGGTTCCGAGTACGATTCCGTTTCTCCACGAAGCTCGACAAGACTCACTCAAAAATCTAAAATTGCGTGCGCAAAAAGCTCAAGAACCGATTGAATTTGTGATGGCCGATTTTTGGGCATTTGTAGACACCGAAATCAAACTCGCGCAATCCAATGAATATAAAATCGTCGACATTCAATTGGCAGGAGTGCAGAAGAAGTGCGAAGTGGCTCGCCTCGGATTGCAAAGTCTTTTTGTGGTAACGCCAGATAAAAAAATTCTCAAGGCCGTTCGCGACGCTGGTTCTTGGAAATGGAAAGATATTGAGTCGGGCGAAGACCAAAACGCCATTCTCTTACTCGTGCATAATCTGAAGAACAAAAACGGATCAGGGTATTATCACCTACCAGTCGATCTTGGACAAATGGGAGCAAGCTTATGAAAACAATCTTATTGAGTCTTATCGTTCTTTTTTCTCTCACAGTGTCTGCTGAAGAGGTTGCACCAACTCCCGCGGTTTCGTCCGATGAGGCATTGAATAAATCATTTCAACGTGAATACGTTTATATCAGTTCTCAAAAGCAGGCTTTGCAAAAACAAAAAGCACAAATGCAACAAAGCTATCAAGAGCGGATTGGTGGAGCGAAAGCCAAAACACAAAGTCTTCAGCGCGAACTTGTTGCTAAGTCCTCACAGAACGATGAGCAGCATGAACTATTGATGAGTCTTGAGAAGCGCAAGATAGAGTTGCAAAAAAAAGGCTCCTCTCTTGAAAACACCTTTCAAAAAGCCCAAACTTCGGTGGCGTCTTTTGAACAGGGACTTCGTTTCGAGCCAACCACGAAGCCCAAAGAAGTCACGGCTCCCGAGGATCTTAAATTTGAAGACTTTGAAAAAGTGATCGATCAAGCCGCAGATCTTTTGATGGCTTCGACCCAGGTGGCATCGTTTCCAGGTAGTTTTTTAAATCTCGAGGGCGAGCTCACGGAGGGTACGATCACTCGTGTCGGTCGGGTCGCAGCCATTGGTTCTACAAAAGACTCCCACTTTGTTCTCGGGCCGAACGGTGAGGGTTTATTAAAGGCACTAGAAGCGACGGAAGCACCGACGAAGTCGTCCTTAAATCTTTATATTTTCGAATCTCTCAATAAAGCGGCAAAGATTCAGCGTGAAGCTGGTTTTACAGAAAAACTCGCAGATTTAAGCCCACTCTTATTTTTAGGACTCATACTTTTACTTGTCGCGGGACTCTTTGGAGCATTGATTAAGGTTTAAATGTTTAAGAAGACTAACGTTCTCATGCTGGGTGGAGTTTTTTTTGCTGGGCTCGTCGTGCTGTCGCTCATCGCGAGTTTTATTGCGTGGCACCCGTCGGAGTTATTGATTCTCGAAGAGGATGCGCCAGCTCCCATTGCTATTCAAATGCCGGAAGCTCCTCAGCAAGAACCGCCACCAGAACCTCCGCCCACGGCGAAAGAAGCCAGTCTGCTCGCAACGCTGGCTCCTGATTCTTTTGCCGGTCCACAAGATTTAGGTTCGGGCGTCGCTTTTGGTTCGGGTGGTTTTGGTCCCGCGGTGGGGGGAGGGGGAGGCTTTGGTGCCGATGCCTCAACAATGGTTCGAGAAGGGGCTGCCACCAATCGACCGCCGCGCTTAGTGATGAAGGGGAGTCTGGATTATCCTTCCGAAGCGCGCCAGAGAAGTATTTCGGGCTTTGTGAATTTAAAAATTTTAGTGGGCACAAATGGCAGCGTGGAAAATGTAGAAATTGAAGAGAGCGAACCGCGCGGTTATTTTGAGCAAGCGGCAATGAAATCCATAAAAACGTGGAAGTTTGAACCAGCAATGATCAAGGGTCAGATTGTGGCGGCCTGGACATCGCAAAAAATTAAATTTGAGTTGAACTGATGGTATCGTTATTTTTAAAAACATTTTTTTTAATTGTCATCTTGCTTAGTCACTTTTTAATGACAAAAAAAGCTCATGGCTTTGTTAAAGATCCGATGTATGACGAACTCGAAGGCGCAGCCCTTGTTCGCGCGCTCCTTAAAGACGGAAAACTGGATCTGGCCAAAGATGAAATCCAAGCTTTGCAAAAAGGCGATAAAAACTCATTTCATCTTTTAAAGGGCCAGTGGTTTTTTCAAAAAAACGAATGGCAACAGGCTCTCAAAGAGTGGGCGCAGCTCTCCAAAGAAAGTTCTACAACGCTTGCTGAAGCCTCAGTATGGCAAGGACGAAGTTATTTGCAGCTCAAAGATTTCAAAAAATGCAAAAGTGTTTATCAAAATATTTTACAAAATCAGTTCGCAATGGAAACAGATTTTATTAACAAAGCCACCTGTGAACAAAAGAGTGGAACTAAAAACGAAGCGTGGAAAACTCTGTGGACAGCTCGTGAGCGCTTTCATAGTTTTGCCATTGAACAAGAAGTCATTTCCTTGCTCATTGATTTAAAAATGATTCACGAGGGCCTAAACATGTCTCTGGCGTGGCTGGCGCAACACCAATCTCCAGCAACACATGCTCTTAATCTGGCAGAAATGTTTCAGAGTCGACAGGCGTCATCGTCAGCATTGACCATCCTGGAGATGGCGCGAGCTCAATATCCATCAAACATGGACGTCAATTTGGCCCTCTCACAAATTTATTTTCAAAAAAACTGGATGTGGGCCGCGGAAGAGGGCTTCCGGCGTGCCGCGATCAACGACAGCAAGTACTATTATCACACCGCAGAGCTCAATCGTCAGACAAAGAGATTCGAACGCTCACTTTACTTCAACAGCTCGGTGGTCGATGAAAAAGAACGCCTCAAACAAAAAATTGCTACTTATGTGGATGCCAATAAATACTCCCTGATTGCGTCACTCGACTCGGTCATCCAGCGAAGCGAATTGCAAAAAGACGACGAAGTCCGCTACGCTCTGGCCTACTCCCTCGTCCGTATGGGCGCCATTGACCGCCCCCTCAGTTACCTCTCACAAATTACAAAGCCTGAGCTGATCGAAAAAACCACCGTCCTCCGCCAAACCCTCCTCGAGTGCCAAACCAAAAAAGAAGTTTGCCGGCTATAAGTGTTTGAAGATCTCGACAATTCAGTTTGTTATTGTTAAAAAAACTGAATGAACGACAAATGCCCCAAATGCAAATCGCCACATATCTATCAAGACGGAAACATTTGGACCTGCCCAGAATGCGCCCACGAGTGGAGTGCGTTAGCCACAGAAACAGAAGCCAGCACATCACCAATTGATGATGGAACAACCCGCGACGCCTTCGGGACAGCCCTCCAAGATGGCGACTCCGTGACAGTCCTCAAAGAACTCAAAATCAAAGGCGCCTCAAGCGCCGTCAAAGTCGGCACCAAAGTGCGAAACATTCGCATTGTTGACGGCCACGACGGACATGACATCTCATGCAGAATCGAAGGCATCGGCTCCATCTACCTCAAATCCGAATTCGTCAAAAAAGCTTAACCACAAAAATCTTTTCTTAAAAATGGGGCCTTTTTGGATGTGCTCTTAAGACGACACGCTCGTGCGGGACAGTTACGAGCAAGCTCGCAAACGAGTTGCACTCTCTGTCCCTCCTTGGCTCTGCCGTTGTCGTTCG
>CAZOGU010000032.1:0-35486 GCA_964579625.1 uncultured Pseudobdellovibrionaceae bacterium | reverse complement strand
GATTTTGAGATTATTTTCAATTTTACTTTTTGCGGCAGTCGCGGTCTTCGAAGAAATCATCGGCGCTGATGCAGTCGTCTTTGCAATCTTTTCCTAATGTGAACCAGTTAAGAATTTGCTCGGCATCGAGGTTGTCTTCTTTGAGGCCTAAGCGCACAAGGACGATTTGTTCATCGATCGTGTAGTTCTTAAGCGCGGGAGGTTTATTTGCTTTTATTGCTTTGGCGTCGTCGGAGATTCGTTTTAGAAATGCTTTTAGTTTGTGTTCGCGAAATGAGGCACTGATTGGGATTTGACTGGAGCAGCCTTTTTTCTTTTCACAGACCCCGTCTTTACACTCGATCAGATGAACGGTTTGTAGACCTGGCATTTTTTTGTGAGTGATCATGATTTCGATTTTTTGCTCGCTCAAAAAAGCGGCGCAGTCGACTTCGCGCACTTCATCGTTTGCACACACAGAACTGGGTTTGTTTTTTGAAACAAGAACAAACTCCGACATCAGGGGAAGAGTGTTTCGTCCTGTTTGCAGAGTTTTTTGGCGGTTGGCTTCCTTTTGCGATTGATCTGGGGAAACGCAAAGAAAGAGTTTGTCTTTGTCCGAAATTTTCCATTGTGAGGAGGCCGCATTGTAGTCTTGCCCGCAAACCTTTATGTCTGCAGTTGCAGAGCTATAGCCCTTTTTAACAATCGTTTTGATCGCATCAGCTTGAGACAGTAATGGAAAAAACAGACTTAAAAAAAGAATTGTTCTCATAAATATCAGTCTGACGTGCTTTGGCTTTTTTGGCAAATGCCGATAAGAATAGATGATTTCGGTCATGATGGCTTTTTTGATAGCTTTCAGTTCTGGTGCAGCGGAAAAACCCGCTGGCAATTCTATTAAAGAGCCTAAGGCGGACTGGACCTATGTCGAGAGCCGACTTAAAAAAGCGGGTTTGAGTCGTTCCTATATTCGCGCTCTTAAAAAAAATTACGAACAAAAACATTTTGCTTCGGTTCTTAAACTCAACCTTCTTTTGTTTCTGGTGACGAGCAATTACCATGGCGTGCAGGTGACGGAGGAGGGAGTTAAAAATGTGCAGACATTTTTAGCAAAAAACGAAAAAGTTTTTGCCCAAGCGGAGCGTGACTATGGAGTGCCTCGTCGCGTGATTGCGAGTCTTTTGTGGATCGAAACTCGTCACGGAGAAAATCAAGGTTCATTTCATGTCGCTAGCGCCTACCTGCACCTCCTCCAAGCTGAGAGAAAACCCGTTCTGAACTACTTGCAAAGCAAAGCCACAGATTTTAACGACAAGGTGACGGCCAAGCAGCGTAAAGAAATCAAAAAACGCACTAAAACAAAAGCAGAATGGGCCCTGAAGGAGCTTAAAGCTCTCGAACAGCTCTATAAGAAAAACTCAAAGCTGGCGATTTCCTTGCGTGGTTCCTTTTCGGGAGCCTTTGGCATGCCGCAGTTTTTACCGTCGAGTTATCAACACTGGGCGCGTGCCAGCAAAAAGGGTGGTGTTGCCGATCTCTACAAACCCTCTGATGCGATCTGTAGTGTTGGAAATTATTTAAAGCAGCACGGATGGAAATGGAAAAAACAAAAAACCCATATTAAAGCATTGATGAAATACAACAACAGCCGCGATTACGCGGAGGCCATTTTAAAGCTGGCAGAACGTTCACAGCCTAAAATCAAGTCTACAAAACGCTATCCGGCCAATCAACGCAAAAAGTAGCACTTGCCTCTCACGCACTTGCGGCGTTAGATTCGTGAAATGTCGCTCTATACTGCAAAACCTGTCGAAGTTTCAATTCCAGAACACTGTCCTTGGCACAAAGGGCAAATTGAGTATGGGACCCCCAATGTGGATTGGTGCGAGCCAACTGTTTGCGCGTGGATCAACGAACCTGCGAACACCTGGAGCAATCTGCCCTTTTTACTCGTAGGACTTTGGCTGTGGCGCAAAATTAAAAATGAATCGGTGCGTTCGTTTGGAATCATGGTGTTTATCATGGGGACACTATCCGCTATTTACCATGCGACGAATAATCTTTTAACCCAATATTTTGATTTTGTAGGCATGGCACTGATGATGAGTTTCCTTTTGGCATTTGTGGTGCGAAGAATTTTAAACCGAGTTCAAAATAGTTTCGATCAGTTTTTTTGGTTTTTTTTCAGCCTCAATTTGCTGATTTTGATTTTCTTAGGGCTTCTTAAGCTGCCTGTTCAGATGCTATTACTGTTGAACTCAATCCCTATTCTTTTGGCGGAGCTGTATTGTATTTTTGTTTTAAAGAAAACACGCAAGGTGTATTTCTTTGCCATGAGTTTTTTTGTTTTATTTATTGCTCAGGTTTTTGCGCAGATCGATCTTAAGAGAATCTATTGCGAACCAAGCAATTTGATCTTGCATGGACATGTTTTTTGGCACTGCCTCTGCGCTGTCGCCATGTATTTTGCAGGACTTCATATCCGAGAGAATGCCTGATCTTATTTTAATAGGGCCGGAACTTCGGAACTCAATACAAAGTGGACATGGATTTTCTTTTCCAATTTTTCAAGCGGAGTGGTGTCCTTTGGTTCTAAGTCATAATCACGAATCCATTCCTGATCGTAAAAAAGAGATAAGGCCACATCTGGCAAGATCAGGCGAGGTGTATCAAACCAATTTTGCAAAGGGCAGTAAAAGCTCGGCACAAAAAAGCGCTCGATAAATCCTTCCACAGCGTGTTGCTTAGGCTTACAGTTTTTTGCAAAAATAATCTTATTGGTATGTATTTATGCCAAGATTTCTTATTTTAACAATGGCGGGTTTTCATAGTTATGGGCCACAAAGAAGTGACAGGTGAGGGCCCCCACCGTGTGCCATAGGAAGTGACTTCCCATTGGAAGGAAATCCATCCATTCGGTTTTGTCCAGGAAGCGGAGAGTGATGGCAACGCAGACGCAGACAACGGCGTAGAGCAGGAAACCAATTTGTCTTAATGATTTTTGACGGAGGGAGATAAAGAGCGGAATCAGCACGAGAGTGGCCAAAAGTGGATAGCCTAAGGACAAAAATAAATAGCGAGGCAAAAAAGTTTTTAAGACGCCAACAATAAGGACGAGAGGAACAAAAGTCGCAGCCAAACTCATGCTCCAGGAGGGCAGTAGGGTGCGCCAGTAATACACACAGCAAACAATGGCGGTGAAAGCAATGGGTCCCCAGTCCATGATCAGCCAAATTCGGCTATCGCGGTTGCTGTGGTACAAAAAACCACCAACAAAGCCGACAAAAATAATGGGTAGACAAATGGAAATGAGCTGATGTGTTTTCCACTGAGCTTTTATTTTTAACGCCCAATAGATAACAAAAATCAAAAAAAACAGAGTTGTCACAGTATTCCAAGGTTCCACGGGCCAGCGTCCGTAGACAGTTTCTTTATAAATAGGACCCCAATCGATGGGTGAGTTGGATTCCATACTTATTCATTAAGTCAGGCTTATTCGCAGGTCAAGTTGACGTTCCGTCAGTTTCCTCGCAATATAAAAAACCAACCGGCACCGGGCACAGCGCCCAGTAGAAGGAGCCAAAATGAAACTGATCTTATGTGCATTATTTATTTTAGGAGGAACCATGGTCCAAGCGAGCGATTCACTTTATCAACAATCCGTCATTACAATTGAGGGACAAAAAACCACTTTGTCGGAGTACAAAGGGAAACCTCTTCTCATCGTCAACATCGCCACACAGTGTGGGTACACTCCGCAGCTTTCGGGTCTTGAAAAGTTATACCAAAAATACAAGGCAAAAGGTTTTGTCGTTATTGGTGTTCCAAGTAACGAGTTTGGTGGTCAAACTCCAGAGAAAGAGGCCGATGTTAAAAAGTTTTGCCAACTCAATCATGGTGTCACCTTTCCTCTCACGTCAAAAACAGTCGTGCTCGGAGAAAAAAAATCACCGTTGGTTCAATTTCTTTTAAAAGAAGGACCCAATCAAAAAGAAATCGCCTGGAATTTTGAAAAATTCTTAGTCAACAAAGAGGGCAAGGTGATCGGACGTTTTGAGTCTTCAGTGAAACCCGAAGATGAAAAACTCACTTCCGCCATCGAGAAGTCTCTTTAGTTCAACCATTAGGACCAAAGACTATTCGTTAGGTCGGTTCGTCGACATTTAATTGAAAAAGACATCACCCTTCTCTGTAATAAAGAGAGGGGGGCGCTTTATGAAATGGTTTTGTCTTTTTGTATCGCTCATGGTCTTTCAATTCGCACAAGCTCAGGATGATTCCACCTCAGAAAATCTGCTTTTTATCAACACCAATGAAACCATCCTGCCCGTTCGTGCCAATCTCAACTCGAACAGTGAAAACGATTTTATCTTCTATACAGGAATGAATCTGTTACTCATAGAGCAAAAACTGGATAAACAAGGAAGCAAATGGATTCGCATCGGTATCGAATTTGAAAATCATGTGGAACTTGAAAATCAAAACGATCTGTGGGTTCGCGCCGAAGATTTTGCGCAACTGGTACTGAGGGAAGATGTGATCCTGCGCATGACCTACTGCTACCGCTACGTTAAAAAATACTTGCTCAGTAAAGGCTTTGTTGATGTGTATCTGCCTGGCGTTTCTGCTTACATGGCGGCAGATATTTTACCAAAGCATGGCTTTAGCAAAGTCACTCGCAAACCCAGCCAAGCGACAACATACGACGTCTGCGTCTACAAAGGTGGCTCGTCAGGTCATGGACACATCGAAGTGCTTGATCCCCAAGGCTGGTATTATGGCTATGGTTACAAATCCAAACCCATCTCGAATCGTATCTTTATCAGTTGTTTTTATAAGAAAATAAACGCGCCACTGCCATGACGCCCAGCTCATAAATTCTTGCCTTGTCTTCAACTTCAATCGAAGTTAATCAAATAACTCACGGTTTGGGGGCGGGGAATGACAACACTCTTTTTTGCAATCTCTTTGATTTTTTCTTATCCAACTTCACATGCGCAGATAGATCCACAGTTAAAAGCGATCGCTGATACTTATGATGAAAAGTATTTTTATTACGAGTATTTTCTTTTGTCTTATCAAGAACGCCTTGATGTGTTTGAAAAATTTAAAGCCGATTTGCAAGTGATATCGCAAATGCCTCAGGATGTTCGAAAAAGCCGACTGGGTTCCGATTTATATTATTACATCAATTCACAAATCCATCAGGAAAATGCTTGCGAATCTTACTATTGGAATTTGGAACCGTATTACAATGGTCAAAATGCACTTGATTTCAGGGATTTGATCACACAGATGGCTACGATCGATGAGTTTGAGAAAATGGCACTTATTCGAATGGATCAGGTTAAGTCTGGTCTTATCAATGCCGTCGAAAGAATGGACAAAATGTTGGCGGAGCAAAAAATTCCGCCAGCTTTAGCACTAGAGCCTTTCGTTTACGTATTGGACTTTGGAGAAAATCCTCTCGAGCTGGGTTTTGCGGCTTTCGAAAAAGATTTTTCCTCGCTCACATGTGCCTATTGTAAAGATATCGACATCAAGGCTTTAAGAGAGAAGTATAATTTAGAAATTCAGCCGGCGATGCAATTGGCTGTCGAAAAGTTTAATCTTGTTTACCCAGCTGCAACGATGGACACGCCACTTGTGATGCCACCATCCATTCAAAAAGACTGTTACGACGCCACTCTCGCGGGGATTTATTCAGAATTAACCGGTCCAATGATTCTAAAAAAAGGTGAGTTCGAACTCCTCCGCGCCGAGCGTGAAATGCTCGACCTCATTTACCAAATGGGTGAGCCATTAACCATTCCCTTAAGTATTTCTGCGATGATCGAGCAAACCTATCTTAAGATGAGCGCGGACCCCAAATATCAGATTAAAGATGACGCTGGATACATGAAAATATATGACCAGCTCGAAATTCGAATGAAGAATGAGTTGCCAAAAATTACATCTGCAAGCCTTGCATATCCGCTCTTGTATGAGCTTCACTTGTTAGATCCCTACTTTCCAAAGTCTGCTTGGTACAGTCTTGACAAAGAAAAACTGCAGGGCACATTTTCAACGATGGCACCACCCACCAATGGGTACCTCACTTTTGAATTGGCTTGGCTCTTTTTTCATGAAGGAATTCCTGGGCATCATCTAGAGCAATCAATTTCCTACCAAGCGGCACTATCGAGTCAGACTCTTTTTGAAAAAAATAAAGATTTTTCTCCCTACATTGAAGGTTGGGGTCTGTATGTCGAAGAGTTGGCTTTGGATTTGGGATTTTATCAAAATCCCGAAGAAAAATTGGCGTTCTTTGACGCCGTTCGCTTGCGTGCACTCCGATTAATTCTGGCTTATCGTTACTACTACGACGGATGGTCGAATGCACAAGTGACACAGCTCACAAACGAACACCTCTTCGGAGGAGAAAAAGATGCCGCCGATACCATCGCTCGCCCCCGTCATTGGAGTGCTCAAGCGGTAGGCTACATGGTCGGTAAAACGATTTTGCTGAGTATGAAAAATTCCGCCCATCGTATTTTGGGAACCAATTGTTTTACCCTCCAAGAATACAATGACTCCTTTTTACTCAACGGAAATGTCCATTTGGACACCTTGGTTTCGCAAACGGCAAAATGGATTCAGACCAAAAAATGCTATCGAGGTTTATGGACTGCGGACCAGATTGAGGACCAATTGCGTCTCGATATTCGTTCAAGTTTTGGAGTCTACTGAGTTTAAGCTAGCCTCGGGCGATTGAACGCGATAAATTCATAAGATGTCGGTGGGTGTTTTTGCGCTTGTGATTGCGGCTTCTCTATTTCAGGCGTGGTGGAATTTTCATTTAAAAAAAGTGCAGGTGGATAAGGCGGCCTTTCTTTTTGTGGGCTGGCTTGTTTTTGGAATCATTGCGGTTCCCCTGAGTTTCTTTTTTGTCGACAAACCCTTTGACCCGAGCTGGTGGCATTTTGTTTTGGCGACCGGATTGATTCAAGGATTGTATCTTGTGACGTTAAGCACAGCTTACACGTTGGCTGATGTCTCCTTGATTTTTCCTTTAGCCCGCGGCCTTAGCATTGCACTGACGACAGTGGCGTTGGTTGTATTTGCCGGGTACCCAATTAATGCCTACGGAGTTTCGGGGATCACCGTGATCGTTATCGGTGCAATGCTTTTGGCTTTTCGTCATTTGAACAACCAGCAGAGTCGAATGGGCATGATGTTGGCGGTGGTCATCGGAGTTTTGGTTTCTTCATATTCTGTTCTCGATAATTTTGGCGCGCAAAAAATTCCCATTGTCTTTTATGTGGCCGTGATGAACATTGTGGCTCCGTTATTTGCACTTCCATGGCTTTATCAAAGTAAAAGAAAAGATTTTGTTTTTATTTTTAAAAATCATCTGGGCTTGGCTTTTTTAGTCGCCCTTGCGGGCTCCGCGGCTTACTTGATTGTGGTGTGGG
This sequence comes from uncultured Pseudobdellovibrionaceae bacterium, assembly GCA_964579625.1. Taxonomy (GTDB): domain Bacteria; phylum Bdellovibrionota; class Bdellovibrionia; order Bdellovibrionales; family JAGQZY01; genus JANPLN01. Next base: position 28,050 of record CAZOGU010000032.1, on the reverse strand, counting down.
CCTACACACGAGCTCCGGCCCACTATGTGTTAGCGCTTCGTGAAGTTTCGATTGTTATCGCCACAGTCATGGGTGTGGTGTACCTCAAAGAGCCCATAACGCGCTTAAAAGCGGTTGGGATCGCCCTCATCCTGCTTGGGATTGTGTTGATAAAACTCGCCTAAATGGGTCACTTTTAGAGCTCTGAGTTAAACAGCTATATTTAAAAAATCTCATAAATATCAATATTTTATACATTTTAAAATCCTAACAATATCCTGACCAATCCCTGCGCTTCACAAGAGTATAAATAGAGATATGAAACAACTCATTGGCTTACTCATCAGTGTTCTTCTTTCTTCTCAGGCACAAGCTCTTCTTATTAACGGAGCAGGGGCTTCATTTCCGGCGCCCATTTATTCAAAATGGTTTTTGGAATTTCAAAAAAATCAGCAAGACACACGTATCAATTACCAGTCCATCGGCAGCGGTGCAGGGATTACTCAGATCGTCAGCCAGACTGTCGATTTTGGAGCATCGGATGCGCCGATGAAAGATGACGAAATGAAAAAGTCGGCGGTGCCGATTTTACATATTCCGACTGTGATGGGGGCCGTCACTGTGAGTTACAATCTTCCTGACTATCAGGGAGAATTAAAACTGACTCCCGAGCTTCTTGTTGGTATTTTTATGGGTCAGATTAAAACGTGGGACGATCCACTTCTTTTAAAATTGAATCCCAATCTTTCATCTGTTGCACAAAAACACATTCTTGTTGTTCAACGTTCGGATGGCAGTGGAACCACTTCGATTTTTACCGAGTATCTGAGCAAAGTGAGCGAAGCTTGGAAAAATCAAATTGGCCAAGGAAAATCTGTCAGCTGGCCCACAGGGCTTGGTTCTAAAGGCAATGAAGGCGTGAGCGGAGTGATTAAACAAAATCCAGGGGCCATTGGTTACGTGGAATTGACATTTGCACTCGCAAACAGCTTGCGCACAGCCGTGTTACAAAATGCTGCCGGACAATTTGTAAAAGCCGATCTTGCGACAGTAACGGCCGCAGCTAAAGATATTCAGATCAGCGATGATCTACGTATGTCAATTACTAACTCCAAAGCAAAGATGGCCTATCCCATTAGCGCCTTTACTTATCTTTTAGTTCCTCAGAAAATGGGTAAAGAAAAGGGACAAAAGATTCTCGATTTTTTAAGTTGGGCCCTTTCTCAGGGGCAAACAATGACTGGCGCGATGCACTATGCTCCGCTTCCTGATAAAGTCATTGCCAAAGCCAAGCTAAACATTCAAAAAATACAGCTGCAATAATCAGAATCTGTCGAAGGTTGGTTTGTGAGCTCAAAAGATCTTATCCGCAATTGGCCGGATCAAATTTTTTATTTTTTTCATAAAACCATGGCATGGCTGCTGGTGGGATTATTTTTTGCTATGATTTTTGTGATTGCAAAAATGTCGTGGCCTATTTTTGAGCGCGATGGATTTGCTTTTATTACCGGAAGTGACTGGTTGCCGGCTAAAAAAGTTTATGGTGCTCTGCCATTTATTTACGGAACCATCGTCACATCGTTTGTTTCGCTTTTGTTTGCTGTGCCGTTGAGTGTCTCGGTTGCTTTATTTATCACAGACATGGCCACTCCAAAAATCGGCAAAGTGGTGGGCTTTTTTGTCGAAATGCTCGCGGCCATTCCCAGTGTTGTGTATGGAATGTGGGGTCTGTTTGTTTTGGTTCCTTTTTTAAGAAGTGTTGTTCAGCCTTTTTGTAATACCTATGTGAAGTGGATTCCGATGCTGACTGGCCCACCGTTTGGTTTGGGTATGATGACGGCAGCTATCGTGCTTGCGATTATGATCACGCCAACCATTACGGCGATCTGCCGCGAAGTCTTTGCCACAGTTCCGCAAATTCAAAAAGATGCCGCTCGTGGCTTGGGTGCCACACGCTGGGAAGTTTTACGTCTCGCAGTTTTGCGAGCCTCTTTGCCTGGAGTGATTGGTGCGACTATTTTAGGGTTGGGTCGCGCTCTGGGCGAAACCATGGCCGTGACAATGGTGATTGGAAACGTCCCCAAAATCAGCATGTATCTCTTTGAGCCCGCACAAACCATGGCCAGTCTTTTAGCCAATCAATACGCCGAAGCGGATGGAGAAATTCATATCGCTGCATTAACAGGTGTGGGGTTGTTACTGTTTCTTGTTGCTCTTGTTGTTAATCTGTTTGCGCGTTTGATTGTGTGGCGTGTGCGGAGGCAGCGATGATGCGTGTTCGTGCCTACAAAAATGCGTTTATGCTCAATCTTGTGCGCGTTTTGGCATTGCTTGGGGCACTGCCGTTTTTTCTGATCACTATTTATGTTTTTCAAAAAGGGTTTAGTTCTTTGAATTGGGATTTTTTCACACAAATTCCAAAACCACCAGGAGAGGTGGGCGGCGGGATTGCCAATGCGCTCTGGGGAACTTGTCAAATGGTCGCAGTGGCGAGCTTAGTGGCTGTTCCCTGGGGAATTATTTCGGGAATTTATTTGAGTGAATTTGGTCGCAGCAAAACGGCGTTCTTTTTAAGAATGTCCGTCGATCTATTAACAAGTGTGCCTTCGATTGTTGTTGGTATTTTTGTTTACAGCTTGTTGGTTGTAACAACAGGTCACTTTTCGGGCTGGGCAGGGGCGATGGCTCTCGCGGTGATTATGCTTCCATTTGTGGCGCGTTCTTCGGAAGAAATGTTTCGTCTTGTACCTGTGACGGTGAGAGAAGCGGGCTTGGCGCTGGGGCTTCCGCGCTGGGTGGTCACGTATCGTCTAGTATTTCCAGCAGCATTTAAAGGTGTCCTCACGGCTGTAATGCTCGCCGTGGCACGTGTCACAGGCGAAACCGCACCTCTGTTATTCACCGCTCTCGGCAATCAGTTTTATAACGAAAGTTTACGGGAACCGACGGCCTCTTTACCGGTGCAGGTTTATAATTTTGCCTCGAGTGGTTTTGAAGATTTGCAGAGACAAGCTTGGGCCGGAGCTTTGGTTCTTGTGCTTTTTGTTTTGACGGTGAATTTAGTCACTCGTCTCTTGCTCTCACGCGAAAAGATGAGTTGAAAGGATTTTTGAAATGTCGATCCGAGTTGAAAATTTAAATGCGTGGTTTGGTGACAACCAAGTTTTAAAAAATATCTCTTTGCACGCCGTGGACAAAGAAGTGCTTGCGCTGATTGGGCCCTCGGGCTGTGGAAAGTCCACCTTCTTACGTTGTATCAATCGTCTCCACGAAGAAACACCCGGCGCGACGAGCGAAGGTGGAATATTTTTGGGTGATGAAAACATCAATGACCGCTCAGTGGATTCTGTGGATGTTCGTCGTAAGGTAGGAATGGTCTTTCAAAAGCCAATTCCATTTCCTGGTCTGAGTATTTACGAAAATGTGGTTGCAGGATTGCGCTTGAGTGGAATTCGCAACAAATCAGTTCTTAAAGATGAAGCAGAACTCGCACTTAAAAAAGCAGCGCTGTGGGACGAAGTGAAAGACAAACTCGATGCCCCAGGGACAAGTCTCTCTGGTGGTCAGCAACAGCGCCTTTGTATTGCGCGCGCGCTTGCCATGAAGCCACCGATTCTTCTTCTTGACGAGCCCACCAGCGCGCTCGATCCCATTTCGACCGCAGGAATTGAGGATCTTATAAAAACTCTTAAAAAAACGGTGACGATGATCATGGTCACGCACAATATGCAGCAGGCCCAACGCGTGGCCGATCGAACCGCATTTTTCTATCTAGGCAAACTCATCGAAGTCGGTACCACCGAGCAAATTTTTAAATCGCCTCAACAAACCGAAACCCAGCGCTACATTGCTGGGCGCTTCGGGTAGAAAGCCATTTATGTCCATGAAACAGCTATTTCGAAAAAAACCAATCGGCCGTGTTTTAAAAGATAGTGATGTTGAGACAGATTATATTTCTGAACACGGTCTTAAAAAATCACTCACAGTTTTAGACCTTACCTCTTTTGGCGTGGCAGCAGTGATTGGTGCAGGAATTTTTTCGACAATTGGTTCTGCTGCGTTTCACGGCGGTCCTGCTGTTTCTTTGCTTTTTGTTTTTACCGCCGTGGCCTGTGGATTTTCGGCTCTTTGCTACGCGCAGTTTGCGTCGACGATTCCTGCATCGGGTTCTGCTTATACATACGCTTACGCAAGCTTGGGAGAATTGATCGCATGGATTATTGGCTGGACGCTGATTATGGAATATGCGATTGGGAATATCGCCGTCGCGATTTCGTGGAGTGATTACTTTACAGCGCTTTTGTATCAGTACAATATTCCTTTCCCAGCGTATTTTTCGATGGACTTTATGTCGGCAAAAAAAGGCTACGAAGCTGTTCAACCACTTTTGGCCTCGGGGTTGGCTTTCGATCAATTGGCTTCACAAAACATTTCTCATGCGACAATTTTGGGTTACGAAGCCTATCGTACAGCTCCACAAGTTTTTGGTTTACCACTCGTGGGCGATCTTCCCGCGGTGGCTATTAATATTATTGCAACGTGGATTGTGTACATAGGTATCAAAGAGTCCAAAAATATTGCCAATGCGATGGTGCTCTTAAAAATACTCATTGTTCTCTTGGTGATTGGTGTAGGCTTTTTTTACATCGAGCCTAAAAACCTAACACCCTTTGCACCAAATGGTCTCGGCGGAGTGTTGAAGGGAATCTCAGGCGTGTTCTTTGCCTACATCGGCTTTGATGCGATTTCGACCACCGCTGAAGAGTGCAAAAACCCCAAGCGGGATTTGCCAAGAGCCATGTTTTACGCGCTCGCTATTTGTACTGTGCTGTATGTTTTGATCTCTTTGGTTTTAACCGGAGTGGTCTCTTATAAAGATCTCAATGTCGGAGATCCTTTGGCTTATGTTTTTGGGCCAGAGGGAGCGAATGTGCCATGGGTGTCCGCGGTGGTGAGTGCAAGTGCGATCATTGCTCTATTTAGTGTGCTATTGGTGTTTCAGTTGGGTCAACCGCGCATTTGGATGGTGATGGGGCGTGATGGACTGTTACCAAAAAAGTTTTCAGAGCTTCACCCGCAATACAAAACACCTTGGTTTTCAACGATCATTACCGGCATTCTTGTAGGGCTCCCGTGTTTGTTTATGAATCTCACAGAAGTCACGGACCTCACGAGCATCGGAACACTTTTTGCTTTTTTATTGGTGTCGATGGGTGTTTTATTTATAGACGAGTCCAAAGCCAAATTTAAAGTGCCTTACGTCAACGGTCGTTGGTTTTTTCCGCCCGTTTATATTTTACTCTTTTATTATATTTTCTCTTCGCGACCAGAGCTCTTGTCTTTTGAGGCATCGGCGGGAGATCAATTGATCTTTACGACTTACTTTGTATTGATGTCGGCGCTATTATTTTTTGCCATTCAAAAAAAATGGTCATTGATTCCACTTTTAGGCGCAACAACGTGCAGTTACTTAATGACAGAATTGGGTGTGGTAAACTGGACCCGCTTTGGAATGTGGCTCGCAGTAGGCATGCTGGTTTATGTTTTTTACGGCTACCGAAACAGCAAGCTCCATCACTCGTCGCGTTAAAAATCCAAACTTGTAATCTTTATAGCTTGTGAATTTTTCCCAAGCTTTCTTTAACAAACACAGATAGCTTCATTTTTTCACAAGGGGTTGTGATGAGGTTATTAGGGGTTTTGTTTAGTCTATTTCTATTTTCGTTTTCAAGCTCTGCCGTGCAAGTTCCAGATGTTGTGTGTGATGTTTTAGTTACAAACACAATGGTTTCTTTAGAGGCAAAATCAACTCACGAAGGTCTTTGCTTAAGTGATTATATGCTAAAGAGAGACTTCGCATTTAAAAGCTTAAGCGAGAATCAGGCAGGAGCAACGATCATCATCAATGATCCAGAAAAAATGTATTTTAATGATTCCTTTCTCTTTCAAGTTGCCGAGGCGAAAAAAAATCCATTAGAAGATGAGGGGCGCTTGGCGATAGTTCAAAAAATTGTTTCTTTGTTCTTTAGTGAATTGAAAAATAAACACGGGAGTTGCGAACTTAAACTCTATTCAGATCAGAAGAGACTGATGTTGGCCGACTTTAAACAGTTCGCACGAAAAGCAGAGGATCTTCCGGGAACACGCCTCATGCTCACTCGCGACGATGTCAAAAACCCAAGTTGGGAACTTGAGTGCCCAAATGCTAAAAATGAAAAAGAAATCAGCAAGTCCGGAAACTATTTCTTTTTATTCGTCGACGTTTACCAAAACAAAGCTGAAAAGAGATTCAAAGGCCACGTCGCTGAACTGCTATTCAGTCTTAACTAAAATTTCGGAAGCTTCTTAAATAAGAATTTAAAATATCTTTTTAAAGTCGACCTCCGTTGAGTGTGACGCGCTCGGCGCAGCCGACAATGGCAGAGCCAAGGACGCGCGTGTCGATTAGAAGATAAATTGAAGATCTCCTCTTTTTTGAAAATCAAAAAATTTTAGCGTCAGGAGTATCTGTTAGGAGTCTAGTTTGATTCTCTCGCCGTCGTAAAACTTCCAGGATTTGTACGTGATCAGGCGGGCGCCGCGGCCGAAGGTAAAATACGACCACGACCATTGAAGAAAAACAAAAAAGCGATTTTTGAATTTCATAAGATACAAAATATGAATAAAGGCCCAAGCGAGCCAGGCTAAAACTCCCGAAAAAGAAAATCCAAACGTGTGCACAACAGCTTTTGAGCGGCCAATAGTGGCCATCATTCCTTTGTCGTAGTATTGAAAGGCCGGGCGCTCTTGTCCTCGTAAATCACTTTGAATCACTTTTTCAAGATGACGACCTTGTTGAATGGCAACAGGAGCCACTCCAGGAAGTGGTAAACCATCGGCCGTGAGAAACGCTGCCTGATCACCAATCACAAAAACATTTTTTAAGCCAGGGAGACTCAGATCGGGGTTGACGAGTGCGCGTCCGAGCTTATCTTTTTCCATGGGAAGTTGTTGGGTGAGTTTAGACGCCGTCACTCCAGCCGCCCAAATGATGGTTTTGGTCTCGACCCAACGATCGCCGAGCTGGAGTCCGTCTCTGGAAAGATTTGCGGCGCGGGTGTTGGTGAAAACTTCGACGCCCAAGTTTTGCAGATTTTTCTGCGCGACTAATGAGAGACTTTCTGGAAACGAAGCAAGAACTCGAGGCCCCGCTTCGACTAAAAAAACTTTTGTTTTCGAAAGGTCGGCTCTGCGAAAATCCTTTTTAAGAGTGTGTTTGGCCATTTCCGCAATGGCGCCAGCCAATTCCACTCCCGTGGGGCCACCACCAACGACCACAAAAGTGAGATAATTTTCTCGTACAACGGGATTGTCTTCTTTTTCGGCAAGTTCAAAGGCAGTGAGGATGCGACGACGGATTTCTGTGGCTTGCTCAAGATTTTTTAAGCCAGGAGCCACGTTTTCCCATGCATCATTGCCAAAATAGGAGTGTTTGGCTCCACAGGCGAGAATCAAATAATCGTAATTGAGCCATTTTTGATCAAAGTGAATCCTCTGTTGCGCGAGATCAAGTTCGTCCACTTCGGCGAGAACAATGTTGATATTTTTTTGCTGGTTAAAAAGACTTCGCAAAGGAATGGCAATATCCGAAGGGCTTAAGCCGGCCATGGCCACTTGATACAAAAGGGGCTGGAAGAGATGAAAGTTTCTGCGATCAATCAGTGTTATGTCTAAATTTTTTGTTCGACTGAGGCTCTGAGCTGCTGTCACGCCGCCAAAGCCACCGCCGACAATCACTACATGCTTTCGCTTCATACACCTTCATATATACGCCCTTCTCACAGTCAAACAACTCAAATTAACACGACGCAAAAATGAATCAGAGCTCGAGCGAATACGCATGAAAAATTGACATCATAGATCGCTATCAGTATCACTTGTCGTTCGATATTATTATCAAAGCAAAAAGGTGGTCTGCATGACAATCGAAGGTCTTTTACATACACCGGCTATCGCGGGAGTTATTGGCTTAATCGTGGCTCTGGTTCTTTACTTCCGAGTCAAGAGTCAACCAGCTGGCAACGATACCATGAATCGAATTGCAGGATATATTCGCGAAGGGTCGATGGCCTTTTTAGTGCGCGAATACAAAGTTCTTGCCGTATATTCTGTGGTGGTGAGCATTGCACTGGGTCTCGCTATCAATTGGCTCGCTTCAATGAGTTTTGTTTTGGGTGCTTTTTTAAGTCTTCTTGCTGGATTCTTTGGAATGAAGGCTGCAACGTATGCGAATGTTCGCACCACTCAAGCTGCTTCGACGGGCTCAAAAGCCAAGGCGCTGATGGTCGCGCTGGATGGCGGTGCAGTGATGGGGCTTTCCGTCGCCGGTCTTGCGTTGATTGGTCTCGGAGTTCTTTACACAATTTATCAAGGCACAAGTGATCTCGGCACTGTTCTTCACTGTTTTGCAGTAGGCGCAAGTTCTATTGCTCTTTTTGCCCGTATCGGTGGCGGCATTTACACAAAAGCCGCTGACGTGGGAGCTGACATTGCCGGAAAAGTGATTCAAGGAATTCCCGAAGATGATCCACGCAATCCAGGTGTGATCGCCGACAACGTTGGCGACAACGTCGGTGATGTGGCGGGAATGGGTGCGGATATCTATGAATCCATGGTGGCAGCGATTGTTTCTGCGATGGCGATCGCGTTGACCATTGCTCCCGAAAAACTTTCTGCTTTGATTTCCAATTCGACAGAAAGCTCTCAACTTGTGGGCATCATGTTACCACTCGTGCTTTCTGCAGTTGGAATGGTGATTTCTATTTTAGTAATTTTTGCAGCAAGACTGTGTTCTTCGGCAAGCCCCGCCGTTGTTTTGCGTGCGAGCCTGATGGTTCCACCTATTTTACTCACAGCTGTGTGCGCAGTGATGCTTCCGGTTTTTGGAATTTCTCAAAACGTGACTGTGGCTTTGGCCGCGGGCGCATTTGGTGGAGCCTTGATCGGTTTGATCACAGAGTATTACACAGCGGCTCGTCCGATTCGTTTGGTTGCAGAAGCAGCGATGACAGGACCTGGAACTGGAGTGATTCGCGGTTTAGCGGTGGGAATGGAATCCGTCGCGATCCCAACAATCATCGTTGTGCTCGCTGCATATATCGCTGACCAAGCTTTAGGGCTTTATGGAATTGCACTCTCCGCAGTGGGAATGCTCGCGGGAACAGCTGTTGTGATGACCGTCGATGCTTACGGACCGATTGCAGACAACGCTGGCGGAATTTCCGAAATGAGTGGTCTTGGTAAAAACGTTCGCGATATCACCGACGAACTTGACGCTGTCGGAAACACAACCGCGGCGATTGGTAAAGGTTTTGCGATTGGTTCTGCGATTTTAACAGTGCTCGCGCTTTTTTCGGCCTTCAATATGGAAGTCAACCACACTCGCGCATTACAAAACATGGCGGCGATGTCACTGGATCTGACATCTTCGGGTGTATTGATCGGGATTTTGCTAGGTTCGATTTTACCATTCCTTGTGGGCTCGACAACGATGACGGCAGTGGGCCGTGCCGCAGGAAAAATTGTCGAAGAGATTCGTCGTCAGTTTAAAGAAATCCCAGGCCTTATGGAAGGCAAAGCGGAGCCTGAGCCTGCGAAGATTGTGGACATTGCTACGCGTGCAGCTCTTTATGAAATGATTGTTCCTGGTTTGATTGCGGTTCTTGCGCCAGTCCTTGTCGGTTGGTTTATGGGCCCACAAACACTAGCCGGAATGCTCGCAGGAGCGATGGCGGTTGGAGCGTCGATGGCTCTGTTTATGGCTAACGCTGGTGGAGCTTGGGATAACGCTAAGAAATTTATCGAAAAAGGTGGAATTCCAGGACATCCAAAAGGATCCGACACTCACAAAGCAGCCGTTGTTGGTGACACTGTCGGCGATCCGTTCAAGGACACATCTGGGCCAGGTGTTGCGATTCTCATTAAAGTGATGTCTGTTGTGTCTTTGATGATTGCACAATTGATCGCAACGATTGGTGGATAATTTATGATGAAGACGATTAAAAAGTATTTTTACATTCTCATGACCTTTGTATTTTTAGGTTTGGTTGGGTTTGTAATGGTAAAATACTACAGCTTTATTTTTGCAAAACATGTCGAAGGACAGGTTTTCGAAATTCGCCGCGTAAACCAACCCAACCTAGTGGTGGGTAACGCCTCCTATGTAAATCCTGGCATCATGCACTCTTACGCGGTAGCAATTCGTACGCTCAAGGGCGAAATCATTACTGCCAGTGGTGAGGATCGTAAATGGGAAGTGGTGCAAAAAGGAATTTGTGTCAGCGCGACGTTTTATCCGTATCCACCGTGGGATTTTGAAAAAAGCGGAACCTTCGCCCGCGCTCGCTTAAACGAAATGCGTGAGTGCCCGCCAGAATATAAAAGCTTAAGTCCTCTCAAAGATTCTGTACCAATGAACGAAGCTCCTGTGGGAAGTGAAATCAGAGAGAATTCCGAAGCGCCAGGACAGTAAACGATTTCTAATTTGAATCTGTAGAATCCCTTACGTTTAAATAAAACTGAGGGATGTGTTCTGGCGGGAGCTCGGCTCCCGGATTCTGTTTTTCTATCAATTCACGCAGCGAAAAATTTTCTAATAAAGTGCTGTCCTCTGATGAGAGTCGAAGCACCAAGAAGCCTTGACGTCGAAGGGTGGCATCTTTAGCAGCATCAAAGGGGCGAAGTTGGGTGCCGGGAGCAAGATCTCCCGTCTCGAGAAGTGTTCGAAAATAATGTTGTCCACCATCCCACTCAATCACCAAACGGAGATCGGAATAATAGAGATCCACAGGATCAAAAAATCCAGGACGGGTGGGATCTGCATACTCAGTTTGTCCTAGCGAATGAGGAAATTCGTGATCCATTAAAATCTGCAAACGACCCACGGGCCAGCCAATGTTTCGCGTGGGAGCGAGGCTGCCACTGCGGCCGCTTTCGGAAAGGGAGAGTTCATGTCGTTGCAAATGGATTTGAATCTGCGTGATCAATAGGTCGATCAACTCTGGAGAGATGGAAGTCTTCTGTGAGTCGACAAACATCAGGCCGCGATAAAGCTCTTTCAGGGATTTGAGGCTTTGCAGTTTTTTGGATTGAGCCAAATTCGCTGTGGTTTGTGAGATCAGCGTGTCCCACTGACTGCGGTCATACGAAGCGTTGTGATAGAGCTCTGATCCAAGAACTTCGAGCTGAGTCTTGAGTTGCCAGTCTTCAAAATTCAGCGCAATCAATGTTCTCCATGAGCTTAAAAAGGAGGGATCAAGTCGGAGGGGCGTCAGTTTTCTGAGGCTCGCAAAAGAAGAGATATCTGATTCGCGCCACTCGTAAAGGGAATTTCTCATGGTTTCGATCAAAGAGCGTTCAAAAGAGGGCGGAGGAATAAGATTGCGCCGGGCAAAGGCCTCAAACACCTTGAGCAGGTACTGGGGAGGAGCCGCTGTGAGGTCTTTTTTATGGGCTAAAAGAGATTGGAAAAAACGTGCATCTTGCTGAGGCCAGGGTTCTTGCAAGGAAACCTGTTTGCTGTTTTCGAGGTGCTGCTCATCAATTTGTTGAATCCACGCCGGAGAGGACTTGGAAGAGGGGGTTTTTGCAAAGAGAGAGTGACAGCTCAGCGGGGATACAGCCATCGCCGCGGGAACCAATAAAGACAACAAAACAAGCATGGTGAGACTATAACTGAAAGAAGAGAGTTTCTCAGTAAACCCGCTTTATTTTGTAAATATCTCAGGGTTGTCGACTTAATAGATCGATTTCAACAACACATCTTCGGTTTCTTTAAGCCCCACCGAGGAGACCCCGCCCACAGGGCTTGTCACAGATTCGCGCAAGAGCATTCGTTGAATGGCTGCTTCGCAGACGTCTTTGAGAGCAGGATCTTTTGTCGCTTCGGCCAGTAAACACAACGACAGAGTACGCCCCATTTTCTCTAAAATTTCGCGACCGACTCTTTGGGCATCGTCTTTGGTAAAATGAGCTAAGTTCGAAAGTAACTCTTTAAGTTGTTGCAGACGAGACTGCAGGGCCATTTTGAGGGGTGGTTTTCCATGAAACAAAGTCACAGCCTGATGGCAGCGCTCAAAAAAAGCATCAGCCCCTTCTTTTTGCAAAGCGCGGAGAAGATCCAGTGACTGAATATTAGTGGTTCCTTCCCAGATCGGTAGAACCTGGGCATCACGCAACAGGCGTGGGAGAATATGCTCTTCGATATAAGCATTCCCACCTATCAACTCCATAGCTTCGCTTGCGGCGAACACCGAAAATTTTCCCGCTAAGGCCTTTGCAAGAGGAGTCATAAGGCGCGCTAGCTTTTCCCCTTGCGGATCTTTGGCGTCCGACAAATCCAGCTGATGAGTGGCTTCGAAGACCAAAAACAGCAATCCGTAAAATTCGGCATTTAAATCGGCCATGCACGCGCGCCACAGTGGGAGTTGGGGCAAGGGGTGGCCAAAGGCTGTTCGTTGTTGGCCAAATGCTTGGGCTTCAAGAATGGCTCTACGGACAATGGCAACGCTCGAAACAGCGTTGTAGATTCGCGACATGTTCACCATTTCGGTCATGATTTTAAAGCCTTCGTTTTCGCCGCCGATTAAAAACGCCTCAGTGCCCTGAAAGGTGATCTCCCCGGAAGCCATGGTTCTGACTCCGAGTTTGTCTTTGAGGCGGTGAGTGAGCCATGATTTGTGATTTTCCGAAGGATCGTTGCGTAGGACCAAGAAGAGCCCTAAACCGCGCGTCCCCTGGCTGAGATCTCCGGCCGCACCGGGCATTCGTGCCAGCACAAGGCTCGCTTCCGCATCTGCATTGGAGCAAAACCATTTGTCTCCATATAAAAACCATCGTCCGTCACGTTCCTCGGCACGAGTGGTATTGGCGCCCACATCAGAGCCGCCCTGTTTTTCCGTGAGAAACATGGCGGCACTCCACAAAGTATTGATGTCCGAGGAGGAAATATGCTTGAGGGCTTTTTGTGCCAAAGGATGAGTGGGGTGACGTTCGAGGACACGCCCCAAAGCATCAGTCATACAAATCGGGCAAAAGAGCCCTGTTTCGGTTTGCGCAAAGTAGTAAGCAATCGAAAACCCAATGAGATGACGATTTTTTTTGTGCTGAGATAAAAATTTTGCATCGTATTTTAACGAGACGATTTCGGCTCCATACGAGAGTTTTTGCAGCTCGTAGTAAGAAGAGTGGTAGTCAATGTGATCGATGCGCTCCCCGACGGAGTTAAAAGTGCGGAGTTGGGGAGGATTTTTATCTGTGAGTGCGGAATGGGGTGTCGCTAGCGCCCCATTTTTTCCCATCCGGGAGTAAAGTGGAAGAAGTTCTTTGTAAGTTGATTCGCCCAAGTAAGATCGCCAAACTTTTTGGCCTGTAGGATCCTGAAGGAAAAGATTTTCGAATTCTACCGAAGGTAGGTTGGGCATGAGGCACCTCTTATAATTTTGCACATCTTAAAAGCAATTCTCAATTATGCTTTGGAACTCTGACGATGAAAAGTTGTCTTGCATAAAGTTCTGGTTTCAAAGTGGAATCACGCAATGAGTCAGTTGAGTTTGAAAAACCGTGACTCCCAGCAAAAAGCTCTTTTTAATCATAGCATTACGTAGCGTGATTCAATAGTATCTCCCGCACAGAGTACAAGAACGCTCTAATAAACAATGGAGGAATACCAATGACAAAAATGATCCTAACTACAATCGTAGCCCTTATGACAACTGTAGCTTTTGCTAACAGCCCTGCAACGACTGCTACTACAGATGCTGCTGCGACTGCAAAAGAAGCGACAGCTAAAGCAAAAGAAGCAACTGCTAAAGCTAAAACTGCAACGACAAAAGCTGCCGCTACGACAACAAAAGCTGCTGATGCTACAACAAAAGCTGCTGATGCGGCTACCGCTACTCCATCTGCAACTCCAGAAAAAAAGCACTAATTATTAATTAGAAAAACAAACGATTAAGGAGGAACATATGAAATCAATCGTTATCGCGTTATTCGCAACTGCTCTTACGACAGGATGTCTTTTTTCTAAAAAAGAAGAAGCACCTGCTGAACAACCTGCTATGGAAGAAGCGGCTCCAGCTGCTGAAGCTCCTGCTGCAGAACCAGCTCCTGCTGAGTAATTGATAGTATTCAAATTTTTAAAAGAGCACTTGCTAAAACAAGTGCTCTTTTATTTTGAGGTCTTTGCGACAAATGAACTGGATTGATGCTCATATTCATTTATCAAGTTTTTCGGAAGAAGAGATTCAAACTCTTTTAAAAAAGTCCTCCTCTCAAAATATCAAATCCTGGGTCATGGCAGGTGACGAAAGCCTTGATTGGCAACGCCAACTCAAACTCAAAAACGCACAGACTTTGACATCCTTTGGTCTGCATCCTTGGCAAGTGCTTAAGATGACAGACGAACAGATTCAGTTGGAGATGAAAACTCTTAAAGAGCTCGTTCCTCATGCCGATTTTTTAGGGGAAACGGGAATCGATGGTTTTCGTGCAAAAACGTCTGAGGATCTTCAAAAACAAGAGGACGTGTTTCTCGCGCATCTCGATTTAAATAAGGATTACAGCAAACCACTTGTGCTGCATGTTGTCAAAAGTCATGAAAAAGCAATATCTCTTTTAAAGTCATTTAGCTATCGAGGTCTCGTGCACGGGTTTTCGGGCTCTTGGGAAGTTGCAAAACTGTATATTGATCTCGGTTATAAGATTTCTGTGGGGCGTGGTGTTTACCAAAAGGGCTATAAGGCGCTTAAAGATGTCGTGGCACGCATTTCTCTCGATGATCTATTCATCGAAAGCGACGCCTTTAAAGACCCCGATTCTGGCGCCGAAGATGCGGTCTCTATTTATCTACAAGTCGTCGAAGCTGTTTGCGAGATCAAAAATATCTCGCAACAAGAGCTGCAAGAGGCGACATTTCATAATATAAGCTCCTTGTTCCCCAAGGAGTGAGTTTGAATCCGCTGACCGATCCATTTTTGCATCGTTTTTCTGGTGTCGCTCGCCTGTATGGCAACGCTGGGCTCTTAAAGCTCGCATCATCGCATGTGGCAGTGATTGGAATTGGCGGCGTGGGTTCGTGGATCGCAGAGGCTCTCGCGCGAAGTGGCGTTGGCGAAATCACTCTTATGGACTTTGATGATGTGTGTACCAGCAATTTTAATCGTCAAATCCTGGCAACAGATTCGGCTGTGGGAAAGTTTAAGATTGAAGTGATGGGAGAACGCATTCGTTCTATCAATAAAGAATGCAAACTCCATTTGCTCAATGAACGTTTTACTGCGGAAGATTCCAACGCTTTTTTAAAGAACTCTTACGACTACATTGTCGACGCTTTTGATAATGGCCCAGGCAAATCTTTTTTGGCCAATTATTGCCGAAAAAACAAAAAAAAATTAATCGTATTGGGTTCTGTCGGTGGAAAAACTGATCCCAGCAAAATCAAAATCGATGATTTGAGTCGTAGCACGGAAGATTCCCTGTTGGCATTTATGCGCAAAAAATTGCGATCCGAATATGGTTTTCCGCGCGAAAAAAATAAGAAGTTTTCAATTCCGTGTGTCTACTCCACCGAAAAATACACGTACCCCGCCGAGCACTGCGCCCCGCTTGCGGGAGAAGAGGACTTGGCAAAAAATCTTGATTGTGGAGGAGGGATGGGTGCGATCACTCACCTTGCCGGTTCTTTTGCTTTTTTTGCAGTGTCGAAGGTCCTAGCCGATCTTACACAAGGGGAGGTCCAGTGATTCTTGACCAAATTCAAACAGGAACTTTATTAGCAGCTGAGTTATATTCAGTTGGATTGGTGAGCAAAAAGTGAAGTTATCGTCAGGAATTGTCTATAATTCTGTTAAAAGTGCCTTAAGCTGGATTCCTTTCTTTATCTTCTTCTCGATTATCAGTTACCTATTGGTCACGGAATTTAAAAACGATGTGGACGAATA
Source organism: uncultured Pseudobdellovibrionaceae bacterium (assembly GCA_964579625.1). Taxonomy (GTDB): domain Bacteria; phylum Bdellovibrionota; class Bdellovibrionia; order Bdellovibrionales; family JAGQZY01; genus JANPLN01. Next base: position 12,094 of record CAZOGU010000032.1, on the reverse strand, counting down.
CTTTGTAAGAATCGTCCTGAAGGCCTGTTTGATGTTAATAGGAGCGTGTGCTTTGAGTCAGGTTGTAGTTTTTGTCGTGCTGGGGCTTTGGAAATGGTTCGCTGGCGTCACAAGCAACTTCTCATTTCTTAAAGAGTTATTTGATTTTATCTGCGCATTTCCGACGGTCGATATCGGTATCTTTTCGATCGGAATTTTTTTTACGGCGCCTTCTTTTGGCGATTGGGTTTGGATCTTGGCAGCTTTGATGATTTTAGAAACCACTCAGTACTGGATTCGCTTTTCCAACAGCCCATTGCGTAACCTGTTTGCTTTTGCCAAGTTTCATCAGATTGATTTTTATCGCACACACAGAGTTTTGGGTCCGTATTTGCTTTCGGCTTACATCAATTATTTTTTTATCTGTTTAAAAAGATCGTTGCTTCCTTTGGTGTTTATTTTAGTCGTAATGGATTTTCGAATTATTCTTCCGCGCCTCGTTGAGGCGGGCTTAAGTCTTCAGGCCTTTGCGCTATTAATGAGTTTAATGATCAGTTTACACCTTTTGAGTTATCGAGAGGATTTTAAATGAAAAATCCTGTCTTGATTTTAAGAGATTATGGATTAAAGCGCAAAGATCAGTACTTTTTGCAAAATTTAAACCTCACTCTAAAATCCATGGAAATTCTATCAGTGATCGGTGAGCGGGGCGCAGGCAAGGGTCTTTTTATCAAATCTCTTCTTGGGCTTCATAAAGGCACAGTGGTGGGTCATATCGAAAAGGTGGGAAATCAACGTATGGCGTTGGTTTCTAAAAATTATCCAAGTGTTGAGCACTTTTCAATTTTTCAAAATCTATCTCTCGTGAGCCGCTTGGCCGGTGTGGAGATGCAAGCTCACTTGGCCGAAGAAGTGGAAGAGGTTTTAAAAAAAGTGGGGTTGTGGAGTCTTTTAAAAAATGATCTTCATGAGGCCACCTCCCAGCTCAACGGATTCGAAAAGACGTTGCTCAATTTAGCTCGGACGCTTCTTTTAAAACCAACGATTTTAATCTTGGATGAACCGACCTTAAAATTAGATCCTGTTCAAAAAGCAAAGTATGAAGCTGTCGTTGAGAATTTAAAAAACTCAATCAGCATCATCTGGGTCAATCACGATCTCGAGCAAGTGGCACGAATGAGTAACCAGGTGCTGTTTTTACAAAACGGACAAATGATTGAATGCGCCCAATGTGAGATATTTTTTACCATGCCAAAAAGTCCAGAATCAGAGAATTTTATTTCCGGGAGACTTTATGTCTAAACCCAAAGCCGTTGCTCCACGAATCGAACGAGATATTCATGAGCTTCGAGCCCTTGTTTTAACAATGGCGGGGTTTGTTGAGGAGTCCGTGGACACATCGATGAAGGCGCTTGTTTTGCGAGATAAAAGTCTTTTGCAACAAATCTTTCGTATCGAGATCGAAGTGAACCAGCTGCACAAAAAAATTGATGGCGTTTGTTTTCGCATCCTGGCCTGTCAGTCACCCGTCGGTTCGTACCTTCGCTTGATTTTTGCAATTATTAAGATCAATGTGGATCTGGAGAGAATGGGAGATCTGGTTCGTAATAATTCTTTTGCGATCGAAGAGTATTTAAAAACGTCACCCAATTTGATTGTGCAACAGATTCGCGAAATGGCGACCACTGTAATGCATATGATTCGTGATGGGTTTGATGCCTTTATGGAGAGTGATATCGAAAGAGCTTTGCGTGTTTTGTCGCTCGATGACAGTGTCGACAAATTTCGCAATCGCCTCAGTGTCGAGTTGCGCGAACATCTTCAGCATCCCGTGAGTGATTTTCAGTCCACCATGGCTTTACTCTCTGTGATTCGCAACATGGAAAGACTGGCCGATCATGCGACAAATATTGCTGAAGAAGTGATTTTCTTTTTAACGGGATCGGATGTTCGTCACGATCCCGAATACAGACTTAAGCAGGACCGAACCAAACAAGGAGGAATGAGATGATACCAGGAAAAGGAAAAATTCTGATCGTCGAAGACGAAAAGGACATTCGCGATCTTCTCAAATTTAATCTAAGTGGGCGTGGATATGAAGTGACAAGCTGTGCAAATGGCGAGGAAGGATTGCTATCGATCAAGGATCATCACTACGATCTTTTGATTCTCGATTGGATGCTCCCTGGGGTGAGTGGTGTTCAGGTTGCAAAAGTGGCTCGTGGAATGGAAAACGGAAAGCACCTTGCTATTTTAATGCTAACAGCGAAGTCGGAGCCGGAAAATATCGTTGAAGGTTTGGATTCTGGGGCGGATGATTACATGATCAAGCCCTTTGACAACGCTGTCCTGTGGGCGCGAGTTCAAGCATTGATGAGGCGCTCGCAGCGTTTGAGTCAAGAAAGCAAAACGTCGCCAAGCAGCCTGCCGTCGGTGGAAATGTTAACTTTGGGACCCATTCAGCTCTCTCTTAAAACATACGAAGTGCGCACAGGAAACGAGTTGATAGATCTTACGCCATCTGAGTTTAAACTCTTATCTACAATGCTTTCGCAAAAAGGACGTGTTTTAACTCGGGAACGTCTTATTAGTGAAGTGCAGGGTGAAGGCGTGAGTGTGGTGGGGCGAACGGTGGACACGCATGTTTTTGGTTTAAGAAAAAAGCTGGGTGATGCCGGAGAGTTGATTGAGACCATTCGTGGAGTTGGTTACCGCGTGAAGGAAGATGTGTAAACAGTGAGTAGTCCTTTTGAGTTAGCTCCATTTAAAGTAATTCAGCGCCATGTGATTGCCCATGTGATCTCTTTGCTTTTAGTGGGAGCTGTCGTTTTTGGATTATGGCGAAGCGAGTTGATTCATGACTTAGTCTCTCTGTTAATAATCGCAACGGTGATCTTGATCGTTCACTCCATTTTGATTTCCTATCTCTTTTTATCACCGTTGGGTCGCCTTTTAGCCAAAGCCAAAAATATTAAACGCGGCACCTATGAAAAAGAATGGGATCATGAGTATGAACCCATTCAGGATTTTGGTGAGTGGTATGAGATGGAGCTGACACTCAATAAAATTCATCGTGAGATTAAAAAACACAAAGACGATAAATCGCGAAGAGAATTAGAGATTGAAACCTTGGCCGGCGCGGTCTCCGATGGAGTGATTGCCATTGATGGCATGAAGCGTGTGCAATACTTTAATGGCCAGATGGCTTTGATTTTAGGGAAAGTGTTTGACCCGTTATCACCACCGTCTTATCTGGACGAAGTCTTTCGAGCCCCAAAGTTGACCTTGGCTGTCGACGAAGTGCTGGCCGAAAGAAAATCTCGGCGGATTCAAATTCAGATGCGACCTCATAAGTCTTTAGAAAACCATATTTTTGATGTCACAGTGAATCCGGTAGTGAATGAAAAGAAAAACAAGTTTTATGGAGTGATTGCTGTTTTTCACGATATCACTGAGGCTAAAAAAGTTGAAGAATTGCGAATTGATTTCGTCGCTAATGCTTCGCACGAGCTTAAAACTCCACTCACTTCCATCAAAGGCTATGTGGATTCTTTAAAGACCGATTACGAGGCGCAAAACTTTTCGGCAGCCAAAGAGAAGTTGGCGGTCGTTGAGCGCAACGTGAATAAACTCAACGAACTGGTGGTGGATCTTTTAACACTTTCACGATTGGACGCCAGCGCCGAGACGGCCAAAGAAGATTTGTCCACGGAAGAGCTGACGCACGAGATCGTGCAGTCTTTGAGTTTCTCTTGGAAAGAAAAACAGCAAGAGATTGTCACTGAGTTTAAAACTCCTGTGGTGATAGCAAACCGGCTTCTTGTTTTACAAGTTTTATCCAACCTAGTAGAAAACGCGATCAAATACTGCCCCGAAAAAGCGCAGATTAAAATTGTCTGGGATCAAGACGACACGTCTGTTCTTCTGCGCGTGATTGATAATGGCCCTGGTGTGAGCGAGGAGCATGCGCCTCGATTGTTTGAGCGGTTTTATCGCGTGCAAGGCGGCAAGGTGCGAAGTGGAGTTGCTGGAACCGGATTGGGACTCTCAATTGCAAAAAACTCAATGCTCAAAATGGGTGGACGAATCGAAGTGGAAAGTCTCCCAGGCCGCGGCTCAGAATTCATCTGTTTCTTCCCTATATAATACGGTGACTTTCTAGAAGAGGTCTTTATTTCCTTTCCTCTTTTTTGGACACGCCCATCCGGGACAAAGCGAGCTACGCACGCAAACGAGTTACCACTCTCTGTCCCTCCAGGGCTCTGCTCGCAATACACAACATCCTGTTGGCGAGAGGTCCAAAAAAGAGGAAAGGAAATAAAGACCTCTTCTAGAAAGTCACGATGCTCGTATTTTCTTTTTGTTACGGACTTAGAGATTTCTTTACTCAATTTACAATACGAATTAGAATTCAGATAGATGACGACGAATATGAATGTTTTTTTGAAAGTTGTTGGCGAGTGTGCGCGTGGGTATTTGACGACCGGTGGGCCTATTACGCGGCTTGAGGAGCGGTTGGCGCATGCGGGGTCTGTTTGTGGTTTGCAGTGCGATGTGTATGCAACGCCGACTGCTGTTTTTATTACGGCCAAAAAAGGCATGGATGTGGTCACGACGCTTGAGCGTTCTACGGAAAACACGATCAATTTTACGGATATGCTTTTTTATGATTCAATTCTCGAAAAATTAGGAGCCGGGGAGATCTCGATTGTTCAGGCCGAAGAACGGATGCGGAACTTTAAATCGCGTAAGTATCGGTTTTTGTTTGTGGTGATTTCGGCATTTTTAATTGGCTTTGTTGCAAGCTATCCGCGCTATGGTCAGTTTTGGGGAGCCATTTTGAGTGGAGTTATTTCTGCTTTTATTTATATTCTTCAGCGTCCGTTGGGTCGTAAATTAAAATTCAGTGGCGTTTTTACTGATTTTATCGGCTGCCTTGTGGCGTTTGTTGTGTCTGTGTTAGCATCGACTGTAACGGGGCTGGGAGTTCCGATTTTTGTGATTGGAAGTTTAATTTTAATTGTTCCAGGTCTCACTTTAACCTCCGCGATCAGCGAACTCGCTGAACACAACTTTGTTTCTGGCACCGTAAAGATGATGAAGTCCATTTTGATACTTGTAGCCATGGGTGTTTCCTATCTTCTGGTTGAGAATGTGATGCTGAGTTTTGGATTTTCGGCACAAAATTTATCGAAGGTGACTCCACCCAATACGTTTACGCAAATGGGTTGGTTTCAGTTTGTTTGTCAGATTGTGATGATTTTATCTTTTTGCGTGTTTTTCCATTTACCACGAAAGGCCTTTTGGGGAGCCGTGGTATCGGGTCTTGTGAGTTTGTTTGTGCTGGATCAGTTCGAAAATCCTGAGCTCTTTGTTTTGGCTTCGTTTTCGGCCTCGTTAACAGTGGGGCTCTTGAGTTTGACTTTAGCGCGTATTTACAATTGGCCCAGTCAGGTTTTTTCGACAACAGGAATCTTGTTATTAGTTCCAGGCTTACTCGCCCTCTCATCCTTCTTTAGTATTGCAGGATCACCAGGCCAAGGAGTGATCGCCTACCGCGTGGCCCTCACAGCTGGAGCCATCACATTTGGGCTATTTACAGCAAGAATGCCATTTCGTTTCTACAACTCGCTCTACGATTTACCCGTTACCAAATAATATTTCCCCGTCATCTTGAGTAAAGCGAAAGATCTTTCGCTTTACTCAAGATGACGAAAAGAAACACAGATGCTGTTATTTTTTAAATTCTTTTTTATAAAGTGCAAAAGCCTTGATGATAATTTGCAAAGCTTCGGCTTTGTCTAAGAAGTTTTCGATTTCTACGGTTTTGTTTTCGAGAATTTTATAATCCACAAAAAATCGTCGAATCTCTTTAAGTCGGTGAGGTGAAATGTCGTTGAGACTTTCGACATGGGCATACTCTGGGTCATCTGCGTGTACAGCAATTATTTTATCGTCCTCGTCACCTTGATCGCGCATGCGCATAACGCCGATCGGGCGGGCCCGCATAATACAAAGTGGGACGGCAGGTTCTTGTCCCAGAACAAGGATATCAAGTGGGTCTCCATCTCCACAGTAGGATTGTGGAATAAAACCGTAGTTGGCAGGGTATTGCACAGAGCTGTATAAAATGCGGTCCATTTTAATCAGTCCGCTTTTTTTATCTATTTCGTATTTGGCCTTTGAGCCTTTAGGAATTTCGATAATCGCATTCACGATCTGTGGAGCATCGGGACCGCTGTCTACTTCATGCCAAGCATGCATAGGATTTCTCCTTGAAAGAAGGGGCCGCTCCTTAAACAAGGAACGGCCTCTATTTTTTACCAGACGCGAATACGTTCGCCAGAATCAACGAACATTTTGTCGCCTTTTTTGCAGTTGTAGGCTTCGTAAAATCCGTCGATATGGATCACTTGCTGATTGATACGCTCTCTTCCAAGAGAGTGCGGATCGGTCTTTAGTTGGCGAGTGATGTACGATGGTGTCGCAACGTTGCACCACATGCGCGCATAGGCGACGAAAAACTTTTGTTTGTCTTCTGTCGTCGCTTTGGCTGGATCGGGGAAGGCCGCATTGTATGCGAACGTCAGGCCGACGTGATCGCCAATGTTTTCACCAAGAGTCAGCTTTCCGTCATGGCCAATTTTGTTAAACTGGGAAATAAACTTTTCGCCCTGTGCTTTAAACTTTTCGAGATCCTTATCGGTAAACCACTTTCGCACTTTACCTTGATAATCGTATTGCGAACCTTGGTCATCGACACCATGACCGAGCTCGTGGCCAACGACGGTGCCAATCGCTGCAATGTTCTCGATGTCTGACATTTCGGGATCAAAGAATGGGAATTGCAGAATTCCCTGTGGAAGAACAAATTTATTATCTGGTGGATTGTAATACGCATTCACGACAAGCGGAGACATGTACTCCCAGCGCTTTGGATTGCGATCTTCGGCTAACTCTTTAATCTGCTTTTCGATGCGAGTTTTACGATACAGAGTCGAATTGTCGTAAGGTTTATTGAGAGCGTATTTTTGAATCGGTACAAAATCCCAATCGGCATCAGTTTGTGGTTTTACGAGATAAAGTTTTGCCTTCTCAATTTTTTTAATGGCTTCTTTGCGCGTCGAGCGCTCAAGCCAGGTGTTTTTTTCGAGTCCAGCAATGATGGACTTACGAACATTTTCACCCACACTCACCATGCGTTCTTGTGGAAAGTTAGGGAAAAGGATGTTGATCAATTCGTAATCCAACTCCATTCCAAAGTTGTTCATAACAAGTTTTGTACAACGCTCATCGCGTGCAGAGCGCTTGGCCGGTCCGCCTAAATATTTATGGCGGAACTGGAAGTACTTGTTAAAGAAAGTAGGGTTGGAGTCATCAAGATAACCAGATATGCTATGAAACATGTAAGTGCTCTTGAGTTGCTCGAGCGGCATTGTGGTGAGTGCTGAGTTAAAAAACTCATTGGACTCAGGAACAAGGTCAATCAAAACCGTCTTCGATGGAAGTCGAGCGATAAAACGATCCATTTTGAGGTTTGGATATTTTTTAAGAAATTCTTTTTTATCGATATCGCGTTTTTGCGTAAAACGTTCACGCATTTCGTTGGGGAGTGGATATTTAAGAGCCAAAGCTTTTTCGAACTCAAGAACCCATTTGGCGCGCTTTTCGGGTTGATCCATTTTAACGGTTTTAAAGAAATCGACCAAAAGCTTTTCGAAGTCCTTCATCAAAGCTTTGTTCTCGTAGTAGCTTCTCTCAGGGAGAGTGCGCATGTCCGACGCCAGGAAAGCATCGTTTTTCAGAGGATTTTCTTTGTTGGCTTCGGAGAAAAAATCCACAAAGCTCGATAAACCTTGATCAATTCGCGATTGAGCAAGATCAGCAAGTTCTTCCCAAGTTTTGATTTTTACGATCAAATCTTTTTCGCTCGAGATTTTTTCTTTTTCTTCGGCCGTCGAAGATTTTTGATCCATGCATGCTATGTAAACATCTTTAAACTGCTGACCGCGCTCAGTTTTAGGTGTGTAGTTTTGAATGCTCTTAAAAAATTGTTTTTTACTGTGAAGGAGCTTTTCAGCAATATCGGTAAAAGAAAACGTCCAGCGTTCGCGATCGGCTGGAAGTTTAAATTTACTTTCTACATCCGAACAAACGTATTTATGAAAATCTTGGCAAGCCGGGATTTTTTTACTGAGGGTGTAGTCGCGTTTTTCGGGAATCTTAAGCCCCTTCATCAGCGTTTCGCGCGTTACTTCTTGAACGTTGGCGAAGGCTGAGTGAAAAGACAATAAACTGATTAAAAATACAAACTTCATCGTCACTCCTTGTGATATTTTTTCAGGAGTGACAGTAAAGCATAGTTCGTTTTTAAAGTGTAGAGTCTAAAAGCCCGTCGCAAGACGTTGTTCATTCTGCTGAAAAAACGTGCTGGCTGCATGGATATTTAACACACCGCCACTGCCAGTTTGCGATTTAAGGCTTGCGATGGGTGTTACGCTTTGAAGCAATGCTTCTTTAATCTGCAAGGCCGCCGACGCAGGATTTAAGACATTTCTGTTCTGAAAATCAGCGGTAGCGACACTGTGCAAATAGCCCACTGCTCCAGCCACGTGAGGGGCCGAAAACGAAGTTCCCGATTGCGCGGAATAAGGCGACAAATCCTTGGTCCCGCGTCGTTGTGCGGTGGACAGAATTTTTTCCCCAGGTGCCGCCAGATCGATACTTGTTGCTCCAAAGCCCGCTCCCGAGTTTAAAAAGCTTGGACTTGAAATCAACGGATTCCATTCAGCTCCCGAGCTCTTTTTTCCGCTGCGTCCACTGTTGGTAACGGAAATCAAATAGGGGCTACTACAGCTGGTGGGAATGTCGCCAAATTTATCGACATTGATTTCAAAGTTAGACGTTGCAGCCACAGAGAGGATTCCCTGTTCGCCCAGTTTTTCGATCATTTCATTCCAAATCACAAAATCTCTCTCCGAACATTTGCGAGCGTCGATTCCAAAACTCGAGTTAACAGCCACGACGTTGGCGCCTTTTTTGCCGCCGCTTTCGAGCCATAACTGTTTTTGTTTGAGAATATAGGAGTAAGCACGCATGGTCGATACGGTGTCTGCCAGTTTGGCCCCGAGTGAGACGTACATAATTTTAATGCGCCAGTTGAGCCCCGCAATTCCACGACTGTTATTGCCGCGACCTCCGATAATGCCAGCGACATGTGTTCCGTGGTCTTCGGACTCAATTTCTCCATTTTCGGCCTGGGCGTTCCAGCCATTGATGTCGTCGATGTAACCATTGCCATCGTCGTCTTTTCCGTTGCCGATAATTTCGCCCCAATTGCGCCAACGATTGAACGAGAGATCGGGATGTTTGTGATCGAAACCGCCATCAACAATGGCGACAACGATATCTTGGCCAAGAGCCGTTGTACCCCCAGTTCCATACTCGTTCCAGCTTTCGGCGGCGTTGATGCCAATTGTGGCTTCGTCGAGAGACCAATTCCATTGTTGAGGGAGAAGTGGATCGCTCGAAAGAAAATTCAGGCTTGTGCCGCGCCATTGAACGGGATGGTTCGGAATGACATGAGCTCCAGAATTTTTCGAGCGTCTGACGCTCATCTGGCGAAATCCTCTTGCGTTTGGTAGCGATGATGCTTCGTAGAGACGAAGCTCTGATGATATTTCCTTGAGTTGGACTTGATTTTCGAGCTCATACTGAGCTGGTGAGACTGACGTGTCGATTTGAATCAACTCTGCGTCGGACGACCGAACGAACAGAAGACCTAAACATACGACCACGAATCTCGTTTGCGACGACAAACGACGAACCATAAACCCCCCTCTTCCTTGTTCTCGCTCCGGAGAGCGAGTTCAGCCTCTTTCGAAGCTGTCACCTGCAGTCATTTGCAAGTGTCCCCGCAAACAACCTATTTCTTTGCACACAAAATCGCAAATATTATTTTTGTGATTCATTAAAAATATGCTAATCCTTTCGGTGACATAAGTATGATTGATACAAACTATTACCATTATCTATTAACCCAAATTTCCGTGCGTGAGTCCGCCGTGGACTGCTCTCGTTGTGATTTGGATTTAAAATGTTGCACCTATCGTCCGTTCATTGCCAATTTTTTAGTGGGTGGATTTGCTCACGCTGATTTTTTTAATGAGGAACTCAAAAACGAATGGGATTTTTTGATTGTGGGATTATCGCCCAATATGAAGTACCGAAAATATTTTTCAAAAAAAGGCAAATGGGGTTTTGGCACCGATGCGACGCTTTTGTGTTCGTTTTACAATAAGAGCACAGGCGGCTGCCGAATCTGGAATTCGCGCGCGGCAGTTTGTCGCACTTTTTTTTGCAAGAGCAGTTATCAGGAGACGGGTGCTTATTATTGGAAAAAGGCCGAAGAGTTTACCTGGCAGCTCGAATGGGCGTTGTTAGAAGATTTTTTACATCACAAGGGATGGACCCTCGAAGAAGTGGCGCAAATTAAAAAGTATCTCGAAGAAGAAGGAAAAATAGCCACAGAAGCACTGCCTCCCGAATTTTTATTAAAAGATGTGGCCGAAGCTCAGCGTTTTTACTCCGAAGCGAGAGCGTATGTGCAAGCCCTCAAAGAAGATCAGGTTTTAGAGCTATTGGGTCAGAAAGGGCGCGATGTTTATAACGAACTGCTTGCCCAAAAACAGACTCTTGGTATAGGGTCCAAGCCATGACAGACGTCGCTGAAAGACAAACGCAGTTGATTGCAGAGTTCTCTCGTTTCCGAAATTGGGAAGAGCGATACAAGCATGTGATTGATTTGGGTAAAACCTTGCCAGATCTACCTGCGGAGTATCGACAAGACCAGTACCTTGTCAAAGGATGCCAGTCCCGAGTGTGGCTCCACGCCCAGTTGAATGCGGCAGGGGAGATTGAGCTCTTTGCCGACAGTGATGCCATGATTGTGAAGGGGTTAGTGAGCCTCTTGGTGCGGGTGTATTCGTTAGCGAAGCCCGATGAAATTCTAAGGAACCCACCGAGTTTTATTGCTGAATTGGGCTTTCAGTCTCATCTTTCTCCGAGCCGTGCGAATGGTTTGATGTCCATGGTGAAGCAAATCATGCTTTACGCGACGGCGTTTAAGGCTTTACAAAAATAATCCAAGACCAATGTCGAGGGGCGCTTTCATTGCGTGTACTCATCCACTGTTCCTTGCGCTAAGGTAAATAAAACGTATTTGAGAGGGAGATATCTATGAAGACGCTGTTAATTTTTGTGGCTTGTTCGGTTTTAGGTTTTAACGCCTTTGCGGGTGAAAAGGCCAAGATGATGGGCAAGTGCCATAAAGAGATGAAAGAGCTTTGTAAAGATAAAATGGGTAAAGAGATGTGGGCGTGTGCTAAAGAAAATGTGACAAAGCTGAGTGAAGATTGCCAAAAGAAACTCGCTGAGAAAAAAGAAATGTGGCACGAGCACAAAGAGGCGTGCAAAGAAGATCGCGAAAAGTTTTGCAAAGATGTAAAACCTGGCGGCGGCCGTATTATTGAATGCATGAAGAAAAACATGGATCAGCTCTCAGAGAAGTGCAAAGAGCATGTGACAAGCGAAAAAGGCGAACCCGCCGAGTAAATGACTCATTTTTTAGAAGGCTTAGATCAATGGGCGCTTGAAGTGTTGATGGTGATTTACCATTTACTCGGCGTCCAAGATTTGCCAAAAGAACCAAACCCACACTGGCAAGTGATCGAACGCTGGGCCCCCCAGCCCGACGGCCACTACCGTCTGATCCTCGAAAGCACCACCATCCAAGACGAATGCCGCTCTGGCAGAGCCAAGTATATTATTTTCCCGCAGACGTACTTGGCGCGGCAGCAAATTTTCGCAGACTCTATAAAAGTATACACCAACGAAATGGATAAAGAGTGGCATCTCAGCACCGTCGCGGATAGGCCAGTCATAAATTGTGATTTAATTAAAATAGCAAACACTATAAGATTTGTAGATAATAGTTATTTGCCATTTTACGCTTCGATAAACAACTGGCCTATGGTAATAAGAAATTATCCAACTGATCAGTTTGGACTGCGGGCACTTGACTGGATGGTTACTGCCTAAAGTGTAAAGGTCGGCT
>CAZOGU010000031.1:0-36556 GCA_964579625.1 uncultured Pseudobdellovibrionaceae bacterium | reverse complement strand
CCAACTCTTCACACACCCAATCATGAATTTGTGGACGAGTTTTTTTAAAAATTTCATTCTGCCGTGTTGGATGAATTCTGTTGGATAGTAAAATCACCATTAAATCTTTTTGCGGGTCCATCCAAAACGAGGTTCCGGTAAAACCCGTGTGCCCGAAAGACTCTGGAGAAAAAAACTTTCCACAACTGGCCGAGCCCTCTGTGGGAAGCATAAAGCCCAACGACCAATCCCCCCGCTCTGCAGGCAACGCGCGCTCGGTGAACTTTTGCACAAGAGGTGCCGTAGCCCATTTTGATTTTTTTCCTAAAAACTCGGCACGAAACCACAAGGCCCACTCACCAACGGCGTCCATGGACCCAAACAAACCAGCGTGCGGCGCCACACCATCCAGCGCCCATGCATTTTCATCGTGAACTTCGCCCTGAAGGATTCTCCCCCGCCACGGACATTTTTCCGTGGGCGCATACTGCTCGATGGGCTTAATGGGTTTGTTCAGTGGATGAAAGAACAAACCGTCTTTTTTAAAAACAACCTCCGAAAGCTCCGTCCACAACTCAAGCCAGGTTTGCTCGTGAACGGTTTCCATTAAAAATCCCAAAAGAAAAAAATCGATGTCAGAATAAATGGCTTTTGTATTTTTTTGTGAGGGTGCAAGTTCGCGCAGTTTGAGTTTTAACTGCATTTTTTTAATTTCGGTCTCTCTTGTCCCATCGATCATTTTGTAAAACGGCTGCCACCACTCATTGCCACCCGAGTGAGATAAAAGATCTTTCACCACCATCGTGTGTGGGTACCAGGAGAGATACTTTGAGAGTTGGCGAAAAAGATCCACTTGATTTAAATGCACCGAGCGAATCATCCATGGCACAGTAAAAAAAATTTTCGTCAGCGACGCCAAATCGTAGTACTTCCAGGTTTCCCCCCAGGAGGTGTCGCACACTTTTTGGCCTTTGTGATAAACACGCAGTAAAAAACCTGGAGCGGCCTTGGGAGAAAGTGTTGTAAAGTGCGTCTGTAACTTTTTTTCTAAAGCATTCACAGAGCCCACCCCGTGTTCACAACAAGCTCGTGTGTACTTCCTGTTTTTTGTAAGCGACCTTGCGCGCCCAAAGGCAAAACCAACGAGTTTGGCACATGCCCACTTTTTAAACCTGTATAAATTGGAAAAGGTTGTCTTACCGAAAACTCGGCAAGCGCTTTGGAAGTAAAATCTTTTCCATTGGGCTCAAGCCCACCAACAAATGGTCCTAAAATCAGCGCACGAATTCCTGCGAAAACTCCGGCTTGCAAAAAATGTTCAAGCACTCGATCGATGCGATATCCCCGCTCGCCAATGTCTTCCACAAAAAGGATCTTTCCACGAGCCAAAAGTGGATTTGAGGTCGCAAGCGATGATTGCAAGGTGATCAAGTTCCCACCGATCAAATCGCCAACGACTGACTTGGTTTTTTGCGCTTTCGAATTCACCGGCATCAGTTTTTTAAACACCAGCGATTTGGTTTTTCCAAAAAGCAGATCTTTGAGATTTTTTTGCGATGATGAATTCAATTTGTAAAGACGATCCAAGTGCGGCCCATGCCAGCTTTCCCATCCCCACTTTTGATTCACGTACTGATGCAAAGTGGTGTTGTCGCTAAAGCCGATCAATAATTTTTTTACTTTTGGTTTTTTGATTTTATCAAGATACGGAACCAAATGTAGACTGCCATAACCCCCGCGCACCGCCCAAATGATTCCAGGCTCTGGCGCAAACAGCGCTTTTTGCAGGTGCGACCATCGCGTCGCCCGATCGCTTGAACAAATGGGATGATTTTTTTGGAGCAGATCTTTGGGAACATCCATCTCCAATCCCCACGATTCGACAATTTTTTGCGATTGTGCCAATTCTTTGGGATCATAGGGCATCCCAGGAGCCACCACATGGATCAAAGGCCATGACACAGATTTTACGCGCTTTAACTGTTTCATTTTTTTAGACCCCGACCTTTGCTAGAACCCCAACGCAAGACTCTTGTCGAGCCTTGTCACAAAATAGGCTAATTTATTGAAAAACCTTTGTAAAGATCAATTCTGAGCCCGCCGATAAGACGGGGTATGAAGAAACTGTCCTGGAAAGAAAAATTCAACATTCCTGCGGACTCCGAGCACTCCATCGCTGAAATATTACGCTCCGGCTTTGTCAGCGAAGAGGATTATTTGCAATGGGCTTCCGAGACCTATCAAATCCCCCAGGTAGACCACGAGTTTTTTAAAACTGTCAGCAATTACCGTCTCTTGATCGAAAACCCGTCTCCCCAGTGGAATGATTCTTTTTTTCCGATTTTAGAATGGGAGAACACTCTTTTTATTTTGTGTTTGGAGCCCCAAGAGATCAAATTACAAAAGCCGCACAGTTTTGTTCTTGGCTCGCTCTTTCGCATGGAGACGGCGTGGAACAAGATGGAAAAACCTGCTTCGATGGTGGCTCCTTCTGCCCCAACTCCCGTCGATGAGTATCAAGATACAAATTCTCATATCCAAGAGGTGCTCACCACACCTGATTTTTCGTTTGATGGCATTGTACAGTCCGAGCAAACCTCTTCGGCCGAAGAGGTTGCACCTGCTGAAATATTTGAGACCCCTGAGCCTCCTGTCCCCTTCGCACCCACTGCCGACGTTGCAGAACAAGTTGTCGTTACTTATCAACACCCCTCTCCTGGAAATGTTTACGAGGACAGCAAAATTACTTCCCTTTTTTCGCATTCGGAAAATACACAAATCTCTATTCCTGATTTTGTCATTGATGAATTGATGAAACCCGAAGAAGCTCCGGCTCCAAATGATGATGTTGACCCCGAAGACACACAGGTTGTCCAACTGGGACGCACAAAACCTGAAATCACGTTTACGAATACAAAAACAATTATGCCGTTTCCCGAGCGGTCCACGCATTTTAGTTTTATCCGCACCGTATTTTCGGAACAAATTATTTTAGAAGCGCGAGATAAAATCAAAGAAAACACAGATCCTCATCAAGCTCTGATCAGCGCGTTTCATATTCTGAAGGATTACTACAAAAAGTTGATGTGGGCCGTGCGCGATCAAAAAGGAGCCGTGTATGCCATTGCTAGTAACACAGCCTGGGACTTTTCCGAAGAAGCGTGGAATACACCCATCGACTTTAAAAGCCCCAATCCATTCCGTATCGCTAAATTTACGGCCAAGCCCTTTCATGGGGAAGTTTATCCAAATCCCATCAATGATCAGTTTTTTAAATTATGGAATGCTGGAAAGTATCCACCCGTCATGACGATTGTTCCCATTCGTCTTCAAGGCAAAGTCTTTGCATACTTTGTCGGCTGCGAACCCGCCCTCCACTACCATCCCATCAATAGCTTAGATATTATGCAAGCCACCTGCGACGAGCTGGTGCAAACCTTTATGAACATTCACAAAGAACTCAACTCCGGTAAAAAAGCCTCTTAAAAAGTAACGGCGTACCTTTTTTGGGTGTCGGTCTCTGTCGGGGTGATTTCGATGTGGCAGTGGTTCCATGTTTTGGGCCAATCCGACTGTGGCACTTTGTTGGCCCATTCGATAAAGATGAGGGCCTTTTCTTCGCGGAATAAATCCCAAAAACCGGTGGACTCGATGTCCTCGTCGGATTCCATACGGTAGAGATCGATGTGATAGATGGAATGCTTGGGAGTTTTGTAAAAGTTGATCACCGAAAAGGTGGGAGAATCTGGCATTTCTCCTCCCAAAAGTTGCACACACTCTTTGACGAACTGAGTTTTACCAGCTCCTAGTGGACCATCCAAAAGGACGAGTTGTTTGGGGGAAAACTTTTTTAAAAGCGTTTCACAAAAATCAGGAAGCTGTGCCAATGAAACATTTTGCACGCTCGCCATCAATCAACCTAAGCTTTTTTCTACAAACTGCGCGATGGTTTCTGCATACTGGGCAATCTGCTTACGATCCGAACCCTCGACGAGAATCCGCAAGACATTCTCAGTTCCCGAAAAGCGCACCAGCACACGGCCCTGGCCTTTGAGTTGTTTTTCGATGTCTTTGACGAGTTCTTTATACCCCTTGATTGAATCAAGTTCTTTGCGCGTTTTTACTTTCACATTGATTAAAATCTGTGGAACATCTTCCATGATCGAGCGCAGCTCGCTGAGTTTCTTTTTTTGCTCTTTCATCACCGCTAAAATATTTAAAGCGGCCACACAGCCATCGCCCGTGGTGGAATGGTCGAGAAAAATAATATGACCCGACTGCTCACCGCCCAGAACAAATCCGTTTTGGCGCATCTCTTCGACCACGTACTTATCACCCACCGCCGTGCGCACCACTTCGATGCCATGGGCGTTGAGCACTTTGTTGAGTCCATAATTGCTCATCAAAGTTGCAACCACTGTGTCTTTTAAGAGTTTCTTTTTCTTTTTTAGATGAAGGGCACTGATCGCTAAAATGTGATCACCGTTCACGATATCACCCTCTTCATCCACCAAGATCACGCGGTCCGCATCCCCATCGAGACTGATCCCAATGTCGGCGCGATATTTTTTAACATTTTCTGCCAACTTCTCGGGATAAAGAGCGCCGGCTTTGTCGTTCACGTTAAAGCCATTTGGCGTGTTACCAAGAACAAACACCTCGGCACCGAGTTCTTCAAAAACAGCGGGTGCGAGTTTGTAGGAGGCGCCATTTGCGCAATCGAGAACAATGCGCATTCCCTCAAGGGTGTATTCGAGAGGAAAGGAATTTTTAATATGGACGATGTAGCGGCCCATGGCATCTTCGATGCGCTTGGTGCGACCGAGCTTCGAAGATTCTGACAAAAGTTGATTGAGATCTTTGTGAAAAACTAAATCTTCGATTTGTTTTTCTTGCTCTTGAGAAATTTTATAACCATCGGGACCAAAAATTTTAATTCCGTTGTCATAAAATGGATTGTGCGAAGCGGAAATTACAATCCCCGCATCGGCTCGCATGTCGCGTGTTAAAAAACCAATGCCGGGTGTCGGAAGCGGACCCAATAGTCGAACATGTACACCCATGGAATTGAGCCCACTCGTCAAAGCCAGCTCCACCATGTACCCCGAAAGACGCGTGTCTTTGCCAATCACCACTTTGGGTTCTTGGTTGCGAGGAGGATTGCTGCGAATCATATAACCCAACGCCTGCCCCACTCGCAGGATCATGTCGGGAGTCATGGGGTATGTGTTTGCCGTTGCGCGAATGCCATCTGTGCCGAAAAGTTTTTGTTCCATAAGCACTCACATTAACTGAGTTGCCAAAAGACATCAAGACATGTACTTCAATCTCTATGAGCCAAAAATTAGAAAAAAAAGTGATCCTCACCGTTATCGTTGCGGCCCTAGGATATTTTGTGGATATTTACGATCTGTTGTTATTTAGCATCGTTCGCGTGGCAAGCCTGAAGGATATTGGTGTTCCCGACACGGAATTGCTCAGCGAAGGGGTGTTTTTAATCAACATTCAGATGTTGGGACTCCTGGTAGGTGGCCTTGTTTGGGGCGTGGTGGGTGATATCAAGGGACGTCTTTCGGTTCTCTTTGGTTCGATTTTTCTTTATTCAACCGCAAATATTGCTAACAGCTTTGTCTCTTCCGTGGAAACCTACGCCATTTGGCGCTTTATCGCCGGCATTGGTCTCGCAGGTGAGCTGGGCGCCGGAATCACCCTGGTTGCTGAAATTTTACCCAAAAATAAACGAGGCATCGGCACCACAATTGTGGCAAGTGTTGGCATCCTGGGCGCTGTCGTGGGCGGACTGATTGCCGATCTCACCCACTGGCGAAATGCGTACCTGATTGGTGGCGGCTTGGGGTTTTGCCTCCTCGCTCTGCGTGTGGGTGTTGCGGAGTCGCACCTGTTCGATCAAATCAAAGATCAGGCAGCCAACAAGGGCAATATGTTCTTGCTGTTTGCCAACTCCAAAAACTTTTATAAATATCTGCGCTGTATTTTGATTGGCGTCCCGATCTGGTTTGTGATGGGAATTCTGATCACCTTCTCTCCGGAAATAGGCCAACAGATGGGTATGAGTGAGGTGGTGAAAGCAGGTCACGCTGTGATGTGGGCCTACCTGGGTCTTTCCATCGGCGATCTCTCGAGCGGATTATTAAGTCAGTTTTTTAAGAGTCGAAGAAAATCCGTCTTTCTATTTCTTCACCTCACCGTCATCACGAGTTTTGTTTACCTACAACTCGAACAGCCCACACCGTCGCTGTTTTATTTTGTCTGCGCCCTTTTGGGTTTTTCCACAGGCTACTGGGCCGTGTTTGTCACAATCAGCGCAGAGCAGTTTGGAACAAACATTCGCTCGACGGTAGCCACCACCGTTCCCAACTTCGTGCGCGGCTCCGTGATCCCCGTCACCTTTTGTTTTGAACTTTTTCAAAAGCACACCGATCTAAGAACCGCCGCCATGATGGTCGGAGCCTTTACCCTGAGCCTCGCCTATCTTTCCACATGGAAAATGGAAGAAACCTTCCACAAGGACTTAAACTACTTGGAGTAGCAAACCCCGGGGTCGTCCGTACGGAGATTTTAGGATCTTTTTCAAAACTGTGATCACAAACAGGCTTTAGCAATTAACAAATTTACATATTCAAACTGTTTCGTCTTATTTTGTATAAGAAGTCAAAAGACTCGGATACCTACTCTCCTCATGAAGACTAATCTATTTTATTCAGCGTTTTTATTTGTGTCGGGTTCCTCGCTTCGGCAATAAGCCATGCTCAGGGGCTCTCAGATCTCCAATCCATCGAACAAACTGACTTCGGTCTTTTTCCAACCAAAAAAGTCCAAAAGAAGCCGGGCCTTCCAGACTGTGAAGATCTTAAATACAGTGAAGAAGCCCTGATGGGTCTTAAATCTCATCAAGATCTGTGTATCGGCACTATCAGTCCGTACACGGAAGGTTCAGAAAATCCAGAGTTTTGGATCGAAAGTGAAACTGAATACGAAAGTGCTCTCGTCCGAGTTCTAAAACGAAATCCTGGACTCATGTCTCTTAATAAGTTTCTCAAAATTTGTAAACCTTTGGGCGGTTGGTTAAGCCCTGATGGCCTTTACTGCGGCTACACGATTGTCTTTTAATTTTGTTGAGCCAAAGGGACATTTAATTTTTGCAGAATCGTGCAGTACTGATCCACAAGCACGATATCCAAAACCTCTCCTGCGAGGTCGTTGTAAGCGGCCTCATAAAGAAAGCCATCATCGGGAAAACTGGCTGTAACACCATTGAATTCTTTGGTCTGATTTTTTTGATACGCTTCCAAATATGAAACCGTTTTAAAAACATAACCACCGCAATAATCGCTACCATCATCGTCAGTCAGTACATCACAGTACTGAGCCTCAATAATAGCGCCACACTGGTCATTGGCAAAGGTCGGGATAGAAACAAAACATATAAGTGTAAAAATAATCTTCATCATCTCTTCATCGTCGCCCGCAAAAAACAAGACGTCAATACCACGCTTATTAAATTGTGATCGGATCTGGGTCGCCGAGGCCGCTGCCGCCTTTGGCTGGTGTCTTGACCAGCTCTTCGCGCTCAGACGGTTTGGTGCGAGCTTCTTCTTGCTCTTTGGCCATGCTGGTTTCGTGCTCTTTCATTTTACGGCGAATGTCCTCGATGGTGCCGCCTTTAAAAAGCATATCCACATCGTCACCATCAATGGTTTCAAATTCCAACAAGGCTTTGGCAAGCTCATGAAGAATTTTGATATTATCTTGAATCATGCGTTTGGCGTGATTGTAACCTTCCATCACGATGCGATGAACTTCGGTGTCAATCTCAAGAGCTTTTGTGTCAGAGTACTCGCGCGTTTGCTGGCTTTGCATTCCTAAAAACACAGGGCCTTCCATTTTTGCATAAGCAAGAGGACCCAGTTTTTCACTCATCCCCCACTCGCAAACCATGCGGCGAGCGATGGAAGTGGCGCGTTCGATATCATTTCCTGCACCCGTTGTGTAATCCTGAAAGATCAACTCTTCGGCGATTCGACCACCAAAGAGAGTGGCAATCATATTCTCTGCCTTGTGTTTTGAAATATTAAGGCGATCTTCTTCTGGTAAAAATTGGGTCAATCCTAAAGCCATTCCACGAGGAATGATTGTCACTTTATGAATGGGATCTCCACCTTTAAGAAGAACTCCCACAAGAGCATGTCCGGCCTCGTGGTACGCCGTGATTTTTTTATCTTGTTCGCTAATGACCATGGATCTTCTTTCGGAGCCCATCATCACTTTGTCTTTGGCATATTCAAAATCTTCCATGGTGACTTTGTTGCGCTCTTGTCTTGCCGCCGAAAGTGCGGCTTCGTTGACGAGGTTGGCAAGATCTGCACCACTAAAACCCGGAGTTCCACGAGCGATTTTTTTCGCATCAAAATTGGAAGCCAAGGGAACTTTTTTGCAATGAACCGCAAGAATTTTTTCACGCCCATTGAGATCCGGAACACTCACCACCACGCGACGATCAAAACGACCCGGGCGAAGAAGAGCTGGATCCAAAACATCAGGTCGGTTGGTGGCTGCAATGAGGATGACGCCTTCATTGCTTTCAAAGCCATCCATCTCGACAAGCATTTGATTGAGAGTTTGCTCACGCTCATCATGTCCGCCGCCCATGCCAGCTCCACGATGTCTACCCACTGCATCGATCTCATCGATAAAGATCAAACACGGAGCACTCTTTTTACCCTGTTCAAAAAGATCGCGCACGCGGCTTGCACCCACACCGACAAACATTTCGACAAAGTCTGATCCAGAAATTGTAAAGAAGGGAACTCCCGCTTCACCCGCGACCGCGCGAGCTAAAAGAGTTTTTCCGGTTCCTGGAGGACCAACGAGTAAAACACCTTTAGGAATTTTGCCGCCAAGGCGCGTGTATTTTTTTGGATCTTTTAAAAATTGAACGATCTCTTTGAGTTCTTCTTTGGCTTCTTCGACACCCGCCACATCTTTAAAGGTCACTTTGTTTTTGTTTTCGGTGAGAAGCTTGGCTCGGCTTTTGCCAAACGACATGGCTTTGCCGCCACCGACTTGGATTTGGCGAAACAAGAAAAATAAAAAGCCACCGATAAGTAAAAACGGCAAGGCTTGGATCAAAATCATAAAGTAAGATGTCTCTTGATTGTTTTCGTACTTAGGAACGATGCCATTTCTTTCTAAAAAAATTCTTTCGGCATCGCCGGGATCGCCATCAAAAGCAAATTTCTTTCCACCGAGTTCTTTAACGAAGGCTTCTTTCACAGTTCCGCTCACGCGTCCGGAAAACTTATTAAGCACAACCGATTCGATTTTTCCCTGTTCCACAGCGGAGTGATATTTGGGATTGTCAAAATCCTGAATGTAAGTGTCTTGCTTTTGCTGGTAGAACTGCACGGCAATCAAAGCAACAACGATGGCCAAGGCCCAAAAGGCAGCGGTTTTTTGTGATGAACTCATCAAGCTCTCCTGTGTTCATGGGGTCGGCGAGAAACTAGACCCAGGCTTTATTCTATCGCGTTTTTCGACTCACACCAAATGTGCCGTGCGTTAGCTAGCCATCTTTTTTTCAACAATCTAAATGTGAGATCTTTTTGTTCCACGTCAAGACGCTTTACGAGCTCATTGATGTGTGAAAGGCCATAATTTTGCAAACCAAGTCGTTTCAGATAGAGGGCCCAAACCCTCCTTTTGTCCGAGAGCGTAAGAGAGAGGTACTCAGATCGCAATAAACCCTGTTGATCAAAACAATAGTCCAAGGAAGGCACCTTCTGAATAGCTGCCAAAATCAACTCTGTGGATTGTTGTAGACAACGAACGGCCCCTGGTTGACGACTTTCGAGAGCCGGTAGCCACTCATTACGCAGCCAATTCCGCAAGTATTTACTGAATTCGTTGGACGGATCTGCGAAAAAGACTGGCATCTGTCCTGGTCCTGAAAAACTCTGTAAATACTCTCGCAATTGATTTTTTGTGGTTTTCAAAAACGGCCGCAAAATGGGACCTTTTTCCATCGACATGGAGGCAAGGCCTTGAGGTCCTGTTCCACGAATCATTCGTAGCAGCCGTGTTTCAAAGAGATCATCCGCATGATGACCAAAGACCAAAAAATCAAACGGCTTTTTTTTCCACATTTTCTCCAGCTGATGTTTGCGATAAGTACGTAACGCAGCTTCAGAGTCGGGCAAAGACTCCATGGTCGCTACATCTTCGAGAGCATGGATATTGCTCATAAAAGACATCTTCTTTTTTGCACAATACTCTTTAAGAAAAACAAAGGCATCATCACGGTAGACTTGCTGGAGAGGCACCAAACTCGGCCCATGATGAATGTGAGCCACCGTAAAATCCAAGTCCAATTTGGGGGCGAGCTGTTCGAAGAGCTTGACGAGGGCCATCGAATCGAGCCCACCGCTTACGGCTAAGAGAAATTTTTTGTGACGGCGATTTTTAAAAAACCCGTATTGCGAAACCTCAAGTGGTCGGGTCATTCGTCCCTTTTTTTGACTTTTCTTTTTTCGAAAACTCTATTTCCGCAGAAATTTTAATTTTGTTTTCGCGCAAAAATTTTGTCATCTCTTCGACGAGATCAATTTTTTCGACAAGTTTTGAAAACTCACTTCCCACGCGCATCACGATCTCTTCTTTGGATTTTGCCACACCCTTAATTAAAGAACCGAGTGCATCCTTCGGAAGTTTGAGATCTTGCAAATACTGACGAACACCCTCTTCGGACATCAACACTGCCGAAATCCCAGTGGTTAAAATCTTTTTTAGACCATCAGAGACCGTGGCTTTTTGAGTCTCGGTGTCCCAGTTAAATTCGACATTGTTTTCTGATTTATTATTTTCCATAAACATCCTTCACGCGCTGGTGGTACGCTTTCATCATCGTCGGCAAATTGGCCGACAAAACAGTTTTAACGATCATGCTTGGCACAAACATCGAAAATTCGGCGCGAATAATATAAGTGGCTTTGGTTTTTCCACCCACGTCTTCGAGTTTCCAGCCGCCTTCCATTTTTTTAAACAGATCGCCTTTCATAAATTTCCAGTGAATGGTGTGTGGTTCGTTTTCGAATTGCTGATTGACGTAAGTGAGATCTTTGACCACAGACACTTTGTACTCGACGATTTTTTCGTTGCCCTTGTCTTCGAGAACCGTGCACGATTTTACTTCTTTTAAAAATTCGGGGTACTTGGCGTAATCTTTAAGAACGTTATAAAACTCTTGTGGAGTGCAATTGAAAGTTTCGATGTGGTTCACTTCTGCCATTACTGGCCTCCCTTTTTAAAAAGAGCTTCTGCCGCTGCTAACAAATCCTCGCGCTGATTGCGTGCAGCTGCCTGTCCGTTGGGTTGATAAAAATCACAAAAATTAGAACGCTCTTTGTCGCGCACGACATCGGCGCTCGTCTCACGGCACTCGTTGTAAACTTTAGGATCATAAAAAGAACAGCACTTGCAAGAATGCAAATCAGCTCCGCAGGAGGAACATTCTTCGCGAAGCCCTACGCGCTCAGCCACCTCTGTGGTCTTGTGACACGAAAAACAGATCACCTTGATCATTTTGCGCCACCTGAAAACACTGAGGGTTTTAAGGAAAGATTGTGATGGGACTCAAGCATACGAATCGTGCCCGTCTCCGAACGCATGACCACTGACTGCGTCAGCACACGACGGCCCGCCAAGAAGCGCACACCCTTAAGAAGAGCTCCATCTGTTACACCCGTCGCACAAAACATCACAGGTCCTTGCGCCAACTCATCGCGCTTGTAGGCGCGGTCTAAATTTTGAATTCCCATTTTTTCGGCGCGACGACGCTCATCATCGTTGCGAAATTTTAATTTTCCCTGAAAATCACCACCCAAACATTTCAGAGCGGCGGCTGTAATCACACCTTCGGGAGCGCCTCCTGTGCCAACAAGCATATCGATCCCGCTGTTTTCCCAACTGGTGGCAATCCCGGCTGATACATCTCCATCCGAGATCAAAAGAATACGGGTTCCCATTTTTCGTAACCGCGCAATTGTATCGCTGTGACGAGGGCGATCTAAAACCACAACCGTGACTTCACTGACAATTTTATTTAATGCTTTGGCAACAGCTTGGACGTTTTCTTCAATCGGAGCATCAATGTCAACACAGCCAATGGCTCCAGGTCCCACTGCGATTTTATCCATGTAGGTATCAGGAGCATGTAAAAACTTTCCTTGCCCCGCAACAGCAATCACCGAGAGTGCGCCCACGATGCCGTTGGCACAGAGACTGGTTCCTTCGAGGGGATCAAGAGCAATGTCCACTTTGGGCGCGCCCGGTTTTGCGGCACCGACTTTTTCGCCGATATAGAGCATAGGGGCTTCGTCGCGTTCGCCTTCGCCAATCACCACAGTGCCCTCGATATCAATCGAATCAAAGGCTCGTCTCATGGAATCCACAGCCGCTTGATCGGCGGCGTTGGAGTCTCCGCGACCCGTCCATTTGGAGCAGGCAAGCGCTGCGGCTTCAGTGATCCTGACAAATTCTAATGCTAAATTGCGATCCATACACCGATCCTTACTTGAGTTCTTTCAATGGCTCCGGGAGCCGAATCGGTCGGCGCGTCCCCATGTCCATTGCAATGTGTATGGTTCTACCAAAAGCAGCGACATCAGGGTATCTTTTTGTTTTTAGTTCGTACTCAAAATACATGCGAATTTGATCTGTTGTGAGATTGAGCACCACCTCGACAAGATCGTCAAAATAGAGTGGTTTTTTATAACTCACATGGGATTCCAAAAGGGGATAGTTGATTTCATCGAGAGACTTGTGCTCTAAAAAACCCATGTGGCGTAAAAACTCCACACGCGCCTCCTCAAAGAGATGCAAGTAGATAGCATGATGAACAATTCCCATGGCATCGGTTTCGTAAAATTTGATCCTGCGGGAATATTCGAACTTCACTTTTGAGTCACCTTTTCCATCACCACTTTTTTAAATTCGACAAGCAGATCGACGTTGGATCGCATCTGGCTTAACACTTCGGCCGCCAAACGGAAAACGCCCTCACCGAGGGCCGCTCCTTGCAATTTATGACCGCGATTCATTTTATTATCAATCTGAAACTGGCCATTTTCCCAGTGCAACGCCACATCGGTAAAATCCATCGTCGCCTTTTGCAAAGCACCATTGTTTTCCCAAAGAAAAAGATTGGTGCTTTTTGGACCATGAAACCAATACGCAAAGGACTCTTTGCCACGGTAAAATTGAGGGTCGATAAGATTCATATTTAAGCCGACCATGCGATTGGAAATCAGCTGGTCAACAAAGGCTTTTGTCTGTTGAGACGAATCGACAAACTCAACTGCAAACATGTCTTCTGAAAGTCGAATCACACGGCCTTTGAGAGTTTGATTCTTTTTTCCGTACATCAAAAAATCCAGATGAACTGTGTCGCCCGTTAACGAGATTCGAGTTTTTTCGGGTTGCGAAAACGCCGCCCCACCATAGCCAATATCGACCAGCTCAACCGGTCCAACACCACTCAACTCGACGCTAAGGCCCGAAATCGCTGCGCCTACATTTTGTACCTGAACACGGTGAAACTTACGGCGATCATCTGCTTTTTGATTCATACTAGTGTTTCTCCTTGTTCGCGGCGTCTTCGATCCATGACCGCATGCTTTTTGCAACTTGCTGAACAATGACTTCCAAAACAAACCCCTTAAAAATTTTTGGCAAAGGGATTTCTTTATCCTCAAAACGCGAGGTTAAAACGGCCTCCGTTTTTTCGCCGGTCAGACTGCTCAACTCGATTCTTCCTATCATACCCTGAAACCCCCCCCAGACAACATTCCACATAAAAACGGTCCGGCCCTCGACCTCCTGAACTTCGTACTTAATTAACAATCGAGCTTGGTACCCATAGGCTTCGAGGAGAAAATAAACCCGACTGTATTCAGGCTGATGGATCACTTTTTTAAAGTAAGGGCTCACTTTTTCGAGCTCATTAAAGGAAAGAATTTTTTTAAGCGTAAAGGCCCGCGTGGCTTTGACCACACCCGCACCCGTCATGTCGTAGTAGTTTTTCGAAAACTCGGATTTTTCTTTGATGGAGATAATAACTGCACGTTCTTCACGAAGTTTTTTTTCGATGTTGGGCTTCTTCCACCACGGAAGTTCTTGAGCCGAACTGCAAAAAATAAAGTTAATAACAACCCACCACTGAAACATCTGATAATTATCTCTTTCCCCCCTCCAAATGTCTATGGACAGAGTGATCGTGAGTCCTGTAAATTGACCCAATGGCTGCAAAAGAATGGCAAAAAAAACTTCCTCTCTGGCTCACCTATTTCCGAATGCTCGCGGTGCCCTTTATCGTTGCCCTTGTTTTGCTTCAACCGGCGCTGTGGAACTGGTCTTCGGCGGCGTTATTTATCTTGGCTTCCCTGTCTGATTGGCTCGATGGCTATTTTGCACGAAAGTACAAAACAGAGTCCAATCTCGGAAAATTGCTCGACCCGATTGCTGATAAATTTTTAGTTTCTACGGTGCTGATTTTACTCATTCCGCTTGCGCGCATCGAGGCGCTTCTGGTGGTTGTTTTGCTCAATCGTGATATTTTAATTAATGGTCTGCGCTCTTTTGCCGCCTCAGAAGGTAAGATTATTTCCGCAGGATCTTTAGGAAAATGGAAAACCGCCGTGCAAATGGTCGCGATCCCCGCACTTTTAATTTATGAAAATGTAGGACCCCTTTCCGGGCAGTGGATCGGCTACTGGGGACTCTGGTTCAGCCTCGTGTTAAGTTTAATCTCTGCAGCCCAGTATCTTTGCGGCTATCTTAAATACGCACAAACTATTGAAAAATAAAGAGAAGATAAAAACATCCGCA
The DNA here is from genome assembly GCA_964579625.1 of uncultured Pseudobdellovibrionaceae bacterium. Lineage (GTDB taxonomy): Bacteria > Bdellovibrionota > Bdellovibrionia > Bdellovibrionales > JAGQZY01 > JANPLN01. The sequence goes on along the minus strand of CAZOGU010000031.1, from coordinate 21,676 downwards.
GACCCTTTACTACACCGGAAACCTGGGAGAAAACTCTTCCCCTTTAATATCTCTTCTGCTACGCTGTTTAGAACTTTTTATTGAGGTATTGGGTCTCTGAGGACTCCGGTAAAAAGGAAAAGAACAGGTAAAGTAGTGAGGAATCATGGGTAATAAATTGTATGTAGGAAATCTTCCTTTTTCAGCAACTGAAGAAGCTCTCACAGAGGCTTTTTCGAAAGTAGGAAGCGTCGGTAGTGTAAAGATAATCACAGACAGAGACACAGGTCGCAGCAAAGGTTTTGCTTTTGTTGAGATGAGCTCTGACGATTTGGCAATGAAGGCGATTGAGTCTTTAAATGGCCAAGACTTCGGCGGAAGAGAACTCAAAATCAGTGAAGCTCGTCCACAAGAAAGTCGCGGAAGCGGCGGAGGCCGTGGCGGCGGTGGTTACGGTGGTGGACGTGGTGGCGGCGGTGGACGCGGCGGCGGCGGAGGCTACGGTGGTGGCGGACGCGGTGGCGGCGGTGGTAGTCGCGGCGGCGGAGGCTACGGTGGTGGCGGCGGTGGCGGTGGCTACCGTGATGACGATTACTAGAATTTAATATAAAAAAATTTCGTAGAAAAAGCCTCTTACCCAAGAGGCTTTTTTATTTGCGCATCGAATCAACAGCTCAATTTCTAGGCGTAGACCCTTAAGATTCGACGATAATTTGACTTCGTTAAATATTAGTTATAATTCTCTAAATCTCTTTTGCCGCGGGAGTAGCTCAGTTGGCTAGAGCGCAACCTTGCCAAGGTTGAGGTCGAGGGTTCGAGCCCCTTTTCCCGCTCCACTAAAAAAAATTCCTGATATCCGGTATACGGGTTAACTTGTATACGGGATATCAGGAATGTCATTTCAACAATTACGAACTAATACTGGTCGCTCCGCTCCTGCCTGCGGCGGCGTTCTGTTAACGTAAGAATTCAATACGCCATCAGAAATGTGAGCGCTAGCGAACCTACCTACAAACAATGTGAGCGCCAGCGAACCAACTTACCTACTACCCATGTGTTGGGCGGCGATCCAGGCGCCTGTCCAGGCGTTTTGAAAGTTGAAGCCGCCGGTGATGCCGTCGATGTCGAGGATCTCGCCGGCGAAGTAGAGGCCGGGGCAGAGTTTACTTTGCATGGTTTTAAAATCGATTTCTTTGAGGGACACTCCCCCGCATTCGACGAATTCGTCTTTGAATCTGTTTTTTCCTAGCACTTTAAATTCGCTGGCAAAAAGAATCTCCGCCATACTTTGCAGCTCTTTGTTTGAGACATCGCCCCAGCGCTTGTCCTCGGGCACTCCGGCTTTGGCCAAAACTTTCACCCAAAAACGTTTCGCCAATTGCTCGGGGTAAATATTATGAACTTGGGATTTGGCCGCATCGGATCTTATCCTTTTCACTAGCAGCACAACTTCATCCAAAGTCTTAAGTCCCATCCAATTAACCCTAAGATCCGCCTTGTAATCCGCATGAAGCATTTCGCGTGCGGCCCACGCAGAGATTTTTAATACGGCCGGTCCGCTCACTCCCCAGTGCGTGATCAGTAATGGTCCGCTCTCTGTAAAGGTCTTCTGCCCAGGGATCAGAAGCTTTACTTCCGCCTTTTCAAAACTCAAACCCGAAAGATCCTGCAGTAATGGGTCTTCGACTTTAAAACTAAAAAGCGACGGCGCAAGTTCTGTGATGGTGTGCCCCAAGTTTTTGGCGATCTGATAACCACCCGCACTGCTGCCTGTGCAGATCATCACTGCGTCAGCAACTATCGGCTCTCCGTTTTTAATTTCGACAAGAAAGGATTTGTCGTCTTGCTGACGAATCGTCTCGACTTTTTGATTGAGGCGAACATGCACACCTGCCGCTTGTGCTGAATCCAAAAAACATTGAATCACAGTTTCTGACGTATTGGTGTCCGGAAACATTCGGCCGTCTTCTTCGGCAACGAGAGTCACTCCCCGCGCCTTAAACCACTCCACTGAGTCTTTCGCCTGAAATCTTTGAAACGCCGACAACAGTTCTTTAGCACCGCGAGGATATCGTTCACAAAATGCACGGGGTTCGAAGAGATGGTGAGTCACATTGCAACGCCCGCCTCCTGAGATTCTTACTTTTTTGAGGGTACTGCCAGAGAGTTCTAAAGTTTGAACATGAGCTGCAATGCCCTTCGCATTGCAGCTTTCAGCCACGTTGATGGCCGTAAAAAAGCCAGCGGCTCCGCCGCCGACAATAACGATATTCCGCGTTTTCATAGTGAGCTGATTACAGCTCTCCTCGCGTCACTTTTCAATCGCTGTTTGAATCGCGAGTAAAAAATTCCTTGTTATAAAAACGAAGGAGTTTCTAGACCCGGAACAATCGGGAACGCATCGACATAATTATCGGCGTAATTTCTCTTGCGTAGCTTAAAGTGTCGTTTTTTGTTTTCTCGAACGACTTTAAGAAGTTGGCGCTCTGCTTCGATCAGTGTACGGTGCAAGTTGGCGCCCACTTTGGAATAAAAGAAATCCTTGTGCCAACAATGAGCCTCGCAGTCGACTTTAAATTTTTTATCGGGGGTTGCTTTTACAAACACCTTCATCGAAGAAATCAATGGCTCCTGAGCCAGAAAGTCCTCTAGCTCTTCTTCCATTTTTTGTCTCAATGTTGGTTTTATTTCGAAGTCTTCTATACGAATTGCATAATTCATCGACGTCTCCTTCACTTCAAAAATGAGTGAAAATCAGTTAATAATTCAATTGGCCCAAATAAATCGATCTTCATAGCTTTCGATAAGGTCTAAATCCTCTCGTTCGTCTTCCAAATCTCCCATGCGATCAGCGAGAATTTTTAAAGCATCGGTCGTCGTAAAAATTCCTAGAACCTGATGAGCATCATCGACAACAATTACAGACCCCACTTTTTCGCTAGCCATGTCATTGACCACGTCACTCAACGCTTCCTTTGGATGAGCGATGTAGACATCCGTCTTCATCACATCCGCCACACGAAGCATTGCTGGATTATCTGTTGCTAAAGCCGCTTTCACCTCCCTTTCGCTCACAATTCCCTTCAACCTCTCATTGGCGACAACAGGTAAATGTCTAATGCCCATCTCTAACATGTAGTCAGCGGCATCCTGAACACTTAAATCTGGCGATACAATGTAAGGATATCGGATCATGTAATCTTTGATCATTATTGAATGCATTTGGTCCTCCCTTTGTTCTCTAAAACCTCAGAAGGCAAGATATATGCCATCCCTCTACGATGGTTGATTCTTTGTTGAGCCGTTTATGGGAAAAAATGCCTCAACCCCGAAGACAAAATTCCCCGTGAAGAAATGAGGACACGCCCTAGAATTGATTTTTTTGCATTATTTTATGTTGTTAAAGACGCGACCTGTTTGGTTTTCATCGTCTGGATCACGGCAGAAACGAGGCTTCGTCGATCAAAAGGTTTGCTCAGATAGGCATCACAACCAGCTTCGAGGCATTTTTCCTCGTCGCCCTTCATTGCAAATCCAGTCAGCGCTAAAATTGGCAAGTCACACCCACGCATTCTTAATTTTCTTGTCGTCGAATAGCCATCCATTACTGGCATCTGCATATCCATGATAATCAAATCATACATATTCGCCGAACATTTTTCCAAACCTTGCAGGCCATCATTTGCCATATCCAGAACTGCGCCACATCGGCTGAGGTGAACACTGATCAAGATTTGATTGTCGATAGAGTCTTCGACCACAAGGATTCTTTTACCTTTCAATTCGGCTTCATTAAATGTCGACTCCTGAGGCTTTTCAAAAGAAATCTGTTTCTCTTGACTTGTCACGACCTCGTAGCGAATACGGACTTCGAAAATACTTCCTTCCCCTAGCACACTCTGCACCAGGCTTACGTCCCCGCCTAAGAGCTGCGCCAGTCGCTTCGAAATCATTAAACCAAGTCCGGTGCCACCGTAGCGCTTTCGAACCGAACTGTCCCCCTGAGAGAAGGGTCTAAAAAGGCTGCTCATCTGATCGGGAGAGATTCCGGTGCCCGTGTCTTGAATATTAAAGACAAGAACATCGTTAACGACATAATATCGTAAATAAATAAAACCCTTATCCGTAAATTTAATAGCATTTCCTAAAACATTTAAAAGAATTTGTCGAACACGAGTCAAATCGGAGCGAATGTTTTGGGCGATTGGTTCTTGTTTTTCGAAGATAAGCTCAATTCCTTTTTCCTCACAGCGCAGCCTCAAGAGTTCTTTGATATCAACGAGCAATTGCTCAATCGAAAAAACAGATAACTCAATAGAAATCTGTTCCGCTTCGATGCGGGCAATGTCCAAAATATCTCGAATGATGGACATTAAGCTTGTCCCCGTTCGCTGAATAATCCCGGCGTACTGCTCGCGCTCATTGGCTTCTAGATTGGCGTCTCTGAGCAATTCCGAAAAGCCGAGGATGGAATTTAATGGTGTTCGAATTTCATGGCTCATATTGGCCAAAAATATATTTTTAGCCAAACTTGCATGCTCGGCACTGAGCCTCTCGTTGGTTTGCGACTTTAAAGAGGCAATCATAAGATTCAGGGCATTGGAAACTTTGCCGAATTCATCATCGGAGCCGACGACCACCTTTTGATTAAAGTCGCCCTCACCCACTCGAGTGGCCACATTGACAAACTCCGAAAGCCACCGCGTGACATATCGACCATATATGAGTGCACAATAGATCGCAAAAAACGAGATGGCTAAAATGCCATAAAGAATACCGCGAAAAAATCGCTCGGCTAACAACGCCACCTCTTGAAGCTGCATGACGAAATTTTTTTCGACTTTTGTTAACTTTTGATCGAGGTCATAGATACTCGCTAAGGTTTCGGCTCTTTTTTTAAAATCGAGCGGCCCTTGCTGTAAATCATCATGGATGATTTGTCCCTCGCTAATAACCTGCAAAAAAAGCTCGTCTCCCTTTTTCCAGTTAGCAACGGCGGGAGCAAAAAGAGAATGTGTTGAAAAACTTCGATACCAACTGATCAGGTGATAAACGTCTTGTGGCGGCGCCAGCCCTTCTAAAAAGTAGTTTTCTGCCTGCTTGTAAGAAAAATCTGGTTTTTGCATCTCCAGGCGTGCCTTTTCCATGGCAACAATGATTTTGGTTTGTTCATTGAACTGTTGGTAAAACTTTTTGTCGTTCGTAATGACATACATATACAAAGCATTGACCGCGCTTTTTTGTGCTTTGGCCCAGCGACTCTCTCCGCTGAGATAGGAGCGAACAGCAGCCAGGCTGTCTAAGGAAAATTTGAGCGCGATCAACTCAATCGAAACGATTATAAATAGTCCTGACAAAAAGAAATACAACTTTCTTGAGACTGAAAGATTTTGCCACCATTTACGCATAGTTCGGCAACATAGCATGGCTCATGTCTTTTCGAAAGGGATTTGCCGATATTAAGAAATCTTAAAGCAAATTTCACATACAAATCATACACTTCTTATACTATGAAATCAGGGATAAGGATTTTTTGACGGGTCAAATGGGAGGGACATGTTACAAATGGAAAAAGAAAACAAGATTAGGTCTCCGGATTTAAAATCGTTTTTGGATCATTTCGAAAGCAATAAGCAATTCACTGTTGAGAACATTCAGGGTCTGATCTCTGACACAGACGAAACGACTGCACTGAGAATCCTCGCTCGCTTCACCGAAACTTTAAACGAAATTAAAAACACTTTTGATAAAGCTTTTATCTCCAATGAATTTAGCGATGTATGGATGTACTGTCACAAAGTGTCGTCTTCGGCTGAATTGCTTGGTTTTATTGATTTTACAGAGAAAGCCAAACAGCTCGGCATCGACGTAAAAAACCCACTCCTCAAAATCGAACAAAAGCGACAGAATGTAAAAGCCTTTTCCAAAGAAGCAGAAAACTTAAGAGCAAAAATTCTTTCAAGCTTTCTAGGAATTAAACATTATCGTTAAATACGATTTTGTATCCAAAATTTAAGACAGTTTTAATATCGGCTTTGCTATCTTCAAGTTTTGCGCGGAGATGGCATATATGAGCGTCCACGGTTCGAGTGGTTACGTGCTTACCTGTTCCCCAAACACAATCGATAATCATCTCGCGGGAAAAAACCATTTCCGGGCGGTTTGTGAGAAGCAAGAGGATTTGGTATTCCGTCGGTGTGAGCGTCATTTGCAAAGCTTCCGAATGACTTTTTTGAATACTTACCGTCATACGTGTCGAATCAATAATTAAATCTCCAAACGAAAATTGTGACTTTTCTTTTTGCTGTATTTTCGCAACCCTAAGACGTGCCGAAATCCGCGCTTTGAGTTCACCATAATCAAATGGCTTAATCATGTAATCGTCGGCTCCTAGACCAAAAGCAGTGATTTTAGTAAGAACATTACTATCACCACTTACAATGATGATGGGTGTGTCTTTATAGATGGCCGACTCTCGAAGAGTCGAAAGAATTTGTAAGCCATTTCCATCCGGCAGCGAAAGATCAAGAAGGATAAGATCAAACCGACTTTTCTCCGGTCGAAGGATTTGCATAGCCTCGGAAACAGTTGTGGCTTCTGTGAGTTCGTATTCTCTTAAAAAGGAGTGAAGAAACACCTGAAATTCTTGTGCATCATCAATCACTAATATTCGGTTCATTCAAAGCCTTCTTGTATTGCGAAATCTTAACATGTTCGTATTATTGGTACCAATCAAATCAAAGGAGATAGCCAGCGCCCTTTAAAAAGGCAAGCGCAAAGTCTATAACTAAAATATATTTACGGTATTAGGGCATTTCCTAGGGTAAGAAATCGGAATTCGGCGTAGGATTAGATCGTTGCTAGGGTGGAAATATACTGACAGAGATGATCTCGTACTGAGTTAGAGGTATTCACAAAGCGGACCCCCGCATACTTTTCGGACTCTTTGAGGTGAAGGTTATAAACGACTTCGGCGTAAAGAATAATGGACTTATTGCCAGGGATCAAAAAGCAAATCTCAATATGAGACCCTATGGCCCAATTCATGTTTTCCGCAGAGAGCAGCATTCCGCCTTCGCTAATTTGCACACACTTTTTGATGCTAAAATCACCCAAATAGCAAACGCTCACCGGCGAATCGATCTCATATCGTTTGTGCGCGCGGCGGTCCTCATAATATGAGTTATTACCAATCGTCACTCAGGAGCCTCCATAACTCTTCTTATCGGACTTAAATACCATCTTCTAAAGCCTTTTAAGGTTCTTAAACTTATTTTATTTATGAGACAAAAATTCAACCATTTTTATTTAACTTTTAGACAATTTCTCCATTTTGATCCAGTTTCAGCAAGAGACACCGCCGAGACACCTCCCACATCTCAATAGTTAAAGCTAATGCTGATGCGAGACTCTTTTGAATTATGGAGCGGCACATCGTGTCGCAACCAACTCTCAAACAAAACGATATCGCCCGGGCTTGTCGGCACGCAAAAGTGAGTCTGCTGCTGTTCCTTCGCACTCTTTTTTAATGGCGGCCGGCTCATAAACAAACCGTAGCGTGGATCCTCGAAACGAATGGCGCTGGCTCCGCGTGGAATATCGAGGTAGTAGGTTCCGCTGATAAACGAATGAGGGTGGATGTGCATCGGGTGAGTGCAGCCCGTGTTCATGATATTCACCCAACAGGTATTCATGTTGAGAGTTTTTACGTCCATGTTCAATTTTAGCTTTTGAATGTATTGAATCACATGGGTGCGAATGGCCCGCTCTAACTCCGAAAATGTGGGTGAGGTGGCATGCATTTGATTCGCGGAGGCGTAGGACGTGTACCCTCGGGGATAGTTGATTTTTGACCATTCTCTCCCCGCCTGGTCATCTCGATACAAAACTTGGACTTCACTGAGAAGATCCTTCTTCCAATTGCGATGAAAAGACCCTAGGTTTTTTTGGTAAATGGACGTCGAAAAAAGTTCCAGAGTTTTTTTAGTTCTCATTGTCTACATCACCCATTGTGCCACCCGAATAAAGTTTAAGCTCTGATGACCCTTCATAGTAAAATTCGATTTTATCTGTCGCGCGATGGCGCCACGGTGTCGATTTATCAATCTCAAAAATCATCCGATCCGTCGAACCATCCGCCGGGAATTGTCCAGAGCGATAGATCACATCGCCAATTTTTAATACCGGAAGAGCATCACGAATTGGAAACTTGCCATTGATTTGGATCTCCATAAAGTCTGCGGTTTTTCCGTGGATCGTCTTTGCCACAAAAATGCGTGTTTTTAAGGGTTCAGTTTGTTTCTCTACCATCTTCGGTCGTGGGCGTGGCTTGATGTCCTTCAGTGGCGTTTTAGGAACTGGCATATCCAAGACGGAAACAGACAGATCTTCCTCAAAGTCTTTTTTAAGAAGAGACGGCTGGCTCACATAAAGGAGGCCTTTTTCAGTCTGATCAAAGATAAATCGCAATCCTCGAATCGATTGATGATCAAAATCACCGGTGAAAGCGGCCACTGGAATTTTGATCGTCATCAAGAGTCCATGATCCGCCGTTTTGACGAGTTCGATGAGATCACTGGCATGAAGCACGGCCGACATTTTTTTGTTTTGGTCGACAAGCGCTAAAGAAAAATCTTGCAACAAGATGGATTTTTCGTCGAAAGATGAGCGATTCAGACGAAGAGATATAAATTCGATGTCTTCGAGACTGACAACCTCTGATGTGGAAAGCGGTAACTGATAATAAACATTGGCGCCTTTTTGGTTCCATTTAATAAGTAAACCTTTGAGGTCTGATTCATGCGCGGGTATGCGCTCAATTTTAAGATCGGTTTTATTAAAAATCTGTTTTTTAAAATTGAGTTTCGAAACGTCATAGGTCGAAGTCCATTCTTGAGCGACGGTCGAAACAAAATTACGATCGATGCGAGTCATCGAAGAGATTTCCGAAGGAAGTACATACGCCGGATCATAAATATTTAAGAAGGGAGATGATTCGTCCATCAATTTGGCTTTTATAAAAGGAATCATCGTCATCTCGGCTGTTTTTCTTTGTAACTCTTGGCCATTGGCTTTTTCCCAAAGCGGATCATGATCTTTGCAGCCGTAGGAATCTGACTGCTGCCATTCTGTGTTGTAAAAATTATGATTGGTTCCCCACACCACAAGGCTCGACTTGGAGGAGGGACGAACTTCTTTGTTCTCGGCGAGCATACGATCAAATGGATTCATTCCCTGCAAGTCAGACACATCTCCATCACACATCGGTAATAGCACGGCCCATGCCGTATTAAACGCATTGAGCTCTCGACTGGTCTGCCCATCCACCGGACCGATTTCGAAGATCGCACGAAAGTTGACAGGCTTTAAAATCAGAGACGGCCAATCACTTTCAAATTCATGATACAGATTATAGGCAGCTCGCACGCCCTCACCGCCGCGCGAATGGCCCATCATTGCAACGCGCGAGAAGTCGATCTTATTTTTTAAACTTGTACCAATGGTATTCGGTGTTCCACCGCGCTGATTCCAGCCACTCAACATCTTAAGATGTTTTAAAACCAGACGACCACGGGCCAAGTTTAATCCATAGTCTTCGGACCCACCACTGCTACAAGTGATACCCCGATTGGCATTGATCGAAACCACAATCATGCCCTGTGCAGACATTTTTTCTGCGAGATAGGCGTAACCCAAATGATTGGGAGTGACGACATAGTCTTTAGGACAAGTGCCTGTGTTGGTGTAAGAGCAGTTGTCATCAATGCGCGGATTGCTGCCTTTTCCGCATGTTCCGTGATTCCCATGCAAAAGGATCACAAGTGGCGCTGGTTGAGTGAGATTTTTAGGATAGTAAACCTGGGCCCACAATTCGGTTTGACGATCGGCAAGAACTTCTTTGTCTATGGACGCAGGAAGTTTGTATTCGCCTGTTTGAAAAGAGTCGGCGTGAAGAGAATTTGAATAAAAAAGAATTTGCACAAGAGAGAAAAGAAAAACCATGAGCCCCCCGACCCTTCAAACCTAAATACTACTCATCCATCAAACAGACACGGTTGTATCCCATTTGCAGCATGGAAAACACAACCACTGGAGCTTGCAGACCTCGGACCATCACGCGCGCAGAATCTTGTATCTCATCTTTGAGCAACTGACTTTTTATCGTGTAATTGGGAGAAAAATCTTCCTTTTTCACAAAGTCTTTCCAGTTTTTGTAAATAATTGCTATTTTTTGCCAGCCTGGCGCCGTTGTCATCGGTGCTTTTTTACCTAAATCGATGACGAACGCCACGTCTTCTCCGGAGTGCGCGGGACAAATCAACGAATTGACGATCCGCGGCTCCCAGTAGCGTTGGTTGGCTAACGACTTCGACGCCTTGGATGTCGCTAAAAATTTAAAATCTTTCATCGAACCCATCTGCACTCGCTCTACTCCCAACGCCAAGAGTGTTAAGGCGACGATACCTTCATCGGCATTTCCACGATCACCGTAACCAACCACAACCACATGTGTGAACGGATTGACTCCAAGAAGTGCCAATCGACGTGCAATGGCAATCGCACGATTTTGCAAGTCATCGCCACGCAATTTGCGCAGAGAGAATTCTTTGGGTTCGACGTGGAGCGCTCCCGGCAAACGTGAAATTTGGTAATCAAAAAAAGTGCGCACATCGATCACCACGGTCTCTTGCGTGATTTTGATGGGGCGATTGTCTTTTTCGAAGTGATACGCACGATCGATCAAGCTGATATCCGATTCCGACCCGGTGGTTGGTGCCAGCGTGCAAGAACACACACTCAAAAGGGATAAAAGAAAGAAGATCTTCACGCGCTCAAACATAAAAACTCAGTCTTTGTGTTTCATCGTCGGGAAAAAGAGAATATCTCGTATACTCGGACGATCCGTTAAAATCATAACAACACGCTCAACGCCTAAACCAACACCACCTGTTGGTGGCATGCCTACGTCAATGGCATGGATAAAATCTTTGTCCATAGGCTGTGCTTCTTCATCCACCAAACGACGTGCTTCCTGCTCTCGCAAGCGAGACAGCTGATCTTCGGGATCGTTAAGCTCGGTGTACGCATTGCCGATTTCCATTCCGGCACAGTAAGGCTCAAAACGCTCCACTAGACCTGCTTGCGTGCGGTGTTTTTTTGTCAAAGGCGAAACTTCGACCGGAAAATCCATAATCAATGTGGGATGCCAAAGGTGTTTTTCCACAGCCAGTTCAAAAATTTCCATCACAAGTTCGCCCTTCGTTGGCGCTTTTTCGAGATCACTGCCAAGGCTTCGGGCTTTTTGAAAAAGCTCTTCGACGGTGGCTTTTTCGGGATCGATCCCCGCGTACTCGCGAACGCCATCGTAAACTTTGAGGCGCTTCCAAGGCGTTGTGAAGTCCACTTCTTTGCCTTGGTACATGACTTTTGTAGAACCCGTGGCAGTCACCGCGAGATGGGCCACCAGGTCTTCGAATTGAGTCATCTGATAGTTATAGTCCGTGTAAGCCTCGTACCATTCGAGCATGGTAAACTCGGGGTTGTGGGAACGATCAATTCCTTCGTTACGAAAGTTTTTACCAATCTCGTAAACCTTTTCAAACCCACCCACGATCAATCGCTTGAGGTACAGCTCGGGGCTGATTTTTAAATACAATTTCATATCCAGCGCGCGATGATGCGTAGAAAATGGATACGCTGAGGCCCCACCGTAAATGGGCTGAAGAACAGGCGTCTCCACTTCTAAAAATCCTCGTTTGTTTAAAAACTGGCGAATTTCGGAAATGATTTTTGAACGTGTTTCAAAAACACGGCGGCTGTCTTCGTCGGTGATTAAATCCAAGTGGCGGTGACGGTATTTGATTTCGATATCTTGAATGCCATGAAATTTTTCGGGAAGGGGCTCGAGCGTTTTGCAAAGAATTTCGAACTTTGTGCAATGAAGTGAGAGTTCGCCTTTTTGTGTTTTAAAAACAAATCCTTCGATGCCGACGATGTCCCCTAAATCAATTTGATCAAACGCAAACTGATCGCGCTCGACAAGTTCCTCCCGGCGGAGATAGCACTGCATGTTTCCTGACTGATCTTGAATATTAAAAAAAGCCGCTTTTCCCATCGGGCGTTTGGTCATTAAGCGTCCGGCCACGCGGTAGACGGCGTCTTTTTTGGCTTCGCCCGTAGCGATCTCCGCAAACTGCGTCTTGATGGGCGCGATGGAGCTTGTTCGCTCGAAATTGTGCGGATAAGGATCGTAATTTTGATTTTTTAATTCGTGAAGTTTACGACGTTTTTCGGCACGGATTGGATTTTCGTTTTGATCTAATTCCACAGGAACCTCTTAAAGTGAGTGGCCAACAAAAGTGTCCATCACTTTGTGTAGCAATTGAATGGCTTCCGCTTTGGGACGCTGAAATGCATTCCGGCCCATGATGCTGCCAAACGCTCCGCCCTCGGCGAGTTCTTTGACCTCGGCCAAGATGGCCTCAGTGGATTTTGCTTCGCCACCGCTAAAGATCACCACACGGCGACCGTTAAAGGCCGAGTCGATGACATGACGAATGCGGTCCGAAAGTTTTTGAATAGGAATATTTTGCTCTTGATAGACTTTTTTGGCTTCGGCTTGCTCGATAAATGCGGTTGGTGGTTTGACTTTAATAAAGTGAGCGCCCAGTTGAGCCGCAATTTGTGCGCAATACGCAATCACGTCAATACCGGTCTCACCGTCTTTGCTGAGGTGCTCTCCGCGCGCATAGGCCCACAGGACGACAAGCAGGCCATTTTGTTTGGCAAGGCGAGACGCCTCGGCGATCTCTTCGTACATTTCTTTACGTAAAGAACTCCCTGGATAAATTGTAAAACCAATTCCCACACAACCCAAACGAAGGGCATCTTCGACACTGGAAGTGAGCGCGGAACAAGGACCTTGTGTTTTGTAGAGAACATCTGAGTTATTGATTTTAAGAATTAAAGGAATTTCTCCGGCAAAATCGCGGGCCACAGCTTCGATAAAACCGAGAGGTGCTGCGTAGGCATTACAACCGGCTTCGACAGCCAAGCTCGCATGATAAATGGGATCGTAGCCGTCTGGATTTTTTGCGAAACTACGCGCGGGTCCGTGCTCGAAACCTTGATCGACTGGCAAGATGACCACTTTTCCGGTGCCACCTAAACGACCGTGGTTAAGCACACGTGCCATGTTGGTGAGGACTCCTGGATTTTCTGAACCATACCAACTTAAGATCTCTCTGACTCTAGGTGTCATAAATGCCTCTTTCTGTCTGTACAAAGAAGACAACTGATTCTCTTAGAATGACCATGAAGTCAACGACAAGCCATGAGTGAAACACAGTTCACAGCACTTGACCCCCGTGAAATTCAATCAGACGCTAATAAGAATGAATTCTAAGAAAAAATTTCTCATTTTTGCAGTGATTTTAAACAGCGTGTTTTTTGCCGGCGTCGCCGTGTGGGTGCAACGCCAAGTGGACACCGGGGACAACCACCGCTCCATGGCCCAGTGGTTGGCTCATAATAGCTCTCATTTTAACCGCCAGTTTATCAATGACCATCGTGAAGCTCGCACCTTGGCTTATCAGCTTTCACAAAAACCGACACTGATTGAAAAACAGAAGGTCCTCCTCGACTTTGACGACATCGAAATGGCCCTGGAGTTTGATGGTCAAAAGACATTAGAAGTTCGCGGACAGCGAAAGGTGTTTCCCTTTTCTCAAGATCTTTTCACTACCGGCAATTTGACTTTTTTTTCGAGAGATAAAGATTTATTTTTTACGTCTTTTATGGCGTCTTCGGCTCCTTCCAACGTTCACACCGCGATCACCATTAAAAAACCTCGGTCTTTCTTCGACAAAATGCTGAATTACAGTGGCGTAACGCTCGCGATTGTTGAACAGGATTCTCAAAAACCGCAAATGATTTTTACAAATCTAACAGAACAACAAGGACAAGACCTTCTCTCCCAATTTGACTTCGAAAAAGTGGGGCTTAAACTTGAGTCAGAAAAAGGGCTCTTCGCCCAAAACGCGCAATACATGACTTTGCAGCGGCAAAAGTACCTCACCGTCACAATCAATCTCTCTCACTCAGACACATTTCGACAAAAGTTGGTTTACCTGATCCAGGCACCGGATTACGAACTTTTATCTTTCCAGCAACTTCATTTGCTTCTGTGGACTTTGTTTTGTATCTCGGTGGGATTCACATTTTTGATTGTTCGAAAGTCGATCGATTAAAAAGTTCGAACCTTGCAGCTGGACTCAAAAACATCGATGATTTCTTTTTGCAAGTTTTCTAGAAGAGATTTTGCGAAAGTGTCGGCCGGAATTCCCAAATCTTCCAGGCAGAGAATCGGAACGGGAGCTCCCGTCTTTTTGACATTCACCGCGAAATGTATCAAACAGGATTGAGTCGAAACCGTTGCGATCGAAATATTTAATTTTTTATCTTGGACATAAAGATCGTCACCTTTGCGAATGAACATTTGTGCTTTTGGATCTTTTGAGTTTTTACGGAGAAAGTCAGCGACCATTTCGGCTATAAGACGTTGTAAAATCACTCCCGCTTTGAGGTCAAAATCAAATAGCTCGAGGACAAAATGCACCATTTCGTCAGCGGCAATGGTCTCATGGGCCCGAAGATCCTCGCCGTCTATCATATGCTCAGGCGTCACCTCACAAGCTCCGATCCACGCCACTGCCGAATTGCCTAAAAGGCCATGCTGTAAATAATTGGTCAGAGGTTTGAGTTGCTCACCGGTGTACTTTATTTTTTTATTGACAAACAAAGTCTTCATTTGATCACTCCCACTTGTTTTATTGAGTATTGCATAAATAAAGCCGCATAAAAAGTCGAAATTGAGATCGGATCGAGGCGCGACGACGAAGCGCTAGCCAAAGGCGCTAACGCGAGAAGGAGTAACGAAGAGCCGGTCTCAATTTCGACTTTTTATGCGGCTTTATTTATGCAATACTCAATAATGCGTTCTGAAATCGCAAGCAGGATTCGCACTGCCCACACCATTTTTCCTCGCCAAAATAGCAGGGCCAAAGATCAGGCACGGCCATTCCAAGTTCTAAACCACGCTTAAGGATTTCGCTTTTATTTTTTCGAAGGGTGTAACATTTTACTTTGATCTTATTTTGCGTTGAAAACGAAAAAGACGTCTCTAAGGCTTGTTGAAATTCGACCGAGTTATCAGGAAACGTCGTGGCCTCCTCGAGATTAAAACCGGGAACAACAAAAGCGGCGCCAAGCCCTTCGGCAAAACCTGCGGCAATGTTTAAAAAAATACCATTGCGATTGGGGACCCAGACTCGATTGGCAGTGAGCAAACTTTTTTCGAAGGATTTGATATCAACTTCTTTGTCTGTAGGAATTTTTTGATCCCGATCCACTAAAGATGTTTTCGTAAAATTTTTAAAAAACGGGAGTTCAATCGTTTGATGAGGGACTTGATATTTTTCGCACAGCTTTTTGGCGGAAGCGATTTCTTGCTGCACGGCTCTTTGACCATAATGAAAAGTCAGAGCCAAACGAACTCCACCATCGTGGAGACATTCTAAAAAATTAACCGTTGAATCCAAGCCACCGGAAAGAAGAACAACACTGGTCTTCATTCCACTATCCGAATGTCTTTCAGCAAAAGCTGAATGCGTCGATTTCCCATAAACTCATTCCATTGCGGCTCACAAAGGAGCGCAAAGGTGTTATCTTCTTTTTGCGCAAAAAAATCAATTTGCTGAGGAAAAAACCAGACACATTCCATTAAAAAACCGGCGGAATCCTTAAAAGTGACTTTGAGGTGCATATTTTTCATTTTGACCACTCGTTGAATTTTTAACCGATCGACATAAAAGACCGGAACTTGGAATTGCTGTCCAAAGGGTTCAAGGCTATCCCACCACTTCATAAAATTTTGTACGCCATAAAAATCCAATGCCACATCGTAAGTCTGTTGTGGTTTTTGAGCCGTTACTTTGGAAAAACTCTGAATCAAAGAGTGCTCAAAATCGGAGGCTTTTTCGGGAGAAAGTTCAAATCCAGCGGCGGCAGGGTGACCACCAAATTTGTTAAGATGCCCACTCGCCTCCTGCAAGGCGCTTACGACATTGACACCATTGGCATCGGGAGAGCGCGCACTTCCCACAATCACGCCCTGTTTGGTGAAGGCTCCAACAAACGCGGGGCGGTTGTATTTATTAACAAGTTTTGTCGCCAAAAGCCCCACAAGTCCTTTATGAAAGTGTTCCGACCAAAAAAATAAAACGTCATGTGAGGTTTTTTGGGCAACCATGGCATCGAGGAGAGCTTCGGCTTCATCCAGTAAGGCCACTCGATGCTCGTTGTTTTTTAAAACTGTTTGCACCATCAAGGCCGCCTTTGCGGGATCTTCGACGAGAAATAGATCGATGGGCTTAAGATCAATATCTAAACGCGTGAGGGAATTGAGCTTGGGCACAAAACGAATGGCAACGTCTTGAGCGCCCAAGGTTTTGCCGTCCATTTTTAAGGCCTGAAGCAGGAGCTGTATGCCAATCATGGAGGTTTTTTCGAGAACCTTAAGGCCGTGTTTGACTAAAATTCTATTTTCTTGAATCAAAGGAACCAAATCAGCAATCGTACCAATCGCAAAACAATCGAGAAGATTTTTGATATCAAAGTCTGTCACTAAAAGATTTTGGTCTTTTAGATAGCGACGAAGTGCCATGATTAAATAAAATCCAACTCCTGTGCCACACAGGTGACCAAGCCCCGCTTTGCAGTCGGGTTGATTGGGATTTACAATGCAATACGCTTGCGGAATTTTTTCCAAAACCTGGTGATGGTCAGTAAGAATCACATCGGCGCCCGCAGCTTGAACTCTTTGCACAGTTTCGACATCGGTAATGCCCACATCGACGGTGATAAAAACCTTTACTGACTTTTGTTCGATAAAGGGTTGCGCCAAGTGATAGTGGAACCCGTAACCGTCGGCATGGCGATCGGGCTGACAGTAATAAACATTTTGAAAGCCCAGCCCTCGAAGACCTCTGTACACCAAGGCTAAGGCGGGCGTGCCATCCATATCAAAATCACCGTAGATACACACGGCCTCTTGCTGTTGAAGGGCTTGCGCAAGTCGAGCCACCGCAAGGTCCATACCTTTGAGCGCAAGGGGATCTTTGAGATTTTTGAGACCAAAATGAATAAAATCTTTGGCTGTTTGTGGGTCGGCAAAACCACGAGCCGCTAAAAATTGTTTCACCACATCGTCAAAGTCTGGGAGATCGGGCATGATTGTTTTTTCTCGTTCTACCCATTGTGCAGAATCCATCATGCCCCCAGTGAATGCAAAAGCTGGGCGAAGCCAGCTTTGCTCTACGCGAACTTTTTAATAAATTTGTCCGTAAGTGGGATCATCGGTGCGGCCACATAGACGGACGAGAAGGTTCCCAAGAGAACTCCGATAATCATCGTAAAGGCGATATCTTGAATCACTCCCGTTCCGATAAAGAACAGACAGAATGAACTGATCAATGTGGTTCCACCCGTTAAAACGGTTCGAACTAACATTTCGTTCACCGAACGATTGATGACAAAGTTAAGCCCTTTTTCTTTATAGATGGGTTCGTTTTCACGAATGCTATCGTAAATAACGATCGTATCATTTAAAGAGTAACCAATGAGAGTGAGAACACCTGCTAAGACCTGAATATTCACTTCGCGACCCAAAAGGGAATAGATCCCCAAAAGCACGATGGTATCATGAAACAAACACAGGACCGCTCCCGGCGAATAACGAAAATCGAAACGCAGTCCTACATAAATCAAAATGAGAATTAAACTGTATAAAACAGAAAGCATGGCTTGGTTTTTTAACTCAGCTCCAACTTGCGGTCCCACAGAGTCCACACGTCGAATACCATCTTCGGGAAGAGCCATTTTTTCTTTGAGGGTTTTGGTCAGTTTTTCTAACAAGACTTGATTGAGCTTGTTCGTCTCTTGGTTCGTCGCTCCTTTGGCCTGTTGCATACGAATCAAAACTTCGTTTTCAAGACCAAATGTTTGCACCGAAGCACCATCCGCACCAATATCGGTGAGCAAAGTTCGAATTTGCGCCACATCAGGTGTTGAAGCAAATTTTACCTGCACTTCCGTTCCACCTTCAAAATCAATCCCAAAGTGAAAACCTTTAGTGAAGATAAAGAAGAGCGCCACGATAAATGTTAAAACCGAAATGCCACCCATAATGGGGGACATTTTCATAAAATCAATTTTGCCAAAGTTAGCAAAGTTTTTTGCTGTCATAGTCATCTCCCCTTAGATTCTGATTTTCCACTTGAATTTAACGACAAAGAGTTCAATCAAAGTTCGTGTCATGTAAATCGCAGTGAACATCGAAACCGCAAGACCAATTGTTAGCGACACCGCAAAACCACGGATCGGTCCTGAGCCGTAGTACATCAGCACGATACATGTCGCCATGGTTGTGACGTTGGAATCAAAAATCGTCCAGAAAGCGCGACCAAAACCATCGCGAACAGATGCGATCAAACTTGCACCCTTAGAGATCTCGTCTCGAACTTTTTCAAAGATAATGATGTTGGCATCAACGGCCATCCCAACGGTTAATGCGATCCCCGCAATTCCCGGCAGCGTAATGGTCGCTCTGAGAGAAGAGAGAACTGCAAAGAGGAGAATCATGTTCACTAGCACCGCGATGTCAGCGATAAAACCAAAGACGCGGTAGTAAATGAGCATAAAAAGAACCACACCGAGAGATCCCCAAAGCGTGGCTAATTTCCCTTTGGAAATCGAATCTGCACCTAAAGAAGGGCCCACCGCTCTTTCTTCGACCAATTCAAGCGTCACAGGTAAAGCTCCTGAGCGCAGCACCATACTTAAAAGATTGGCTTCCTTGAGAAGCTCTTGATAGTTTCCCTGACCCAATTGAATCACGCCGTTTCCGCCCATGATCGGTCCACGAATCTGCGGCGCAGACTGCACCACCCCATCGAGAACAATCGCCATCAACTCTTTTGTGTGTTGTGTGGTGAGATCGCCAAAATCGCGCGCTCCTTTGTCGTTAAAACTAAATGCCACTTGCGGAGAATTGTCCTGCGGATCATAAGTGCTGTAAGCATTGTCGAGCGTCTCTCCGCCCATCATTGCATCCATTTTTAAAACCATAGGAATCTTACCGGCTTCTAAAGTTTTTGCAGATGGGGATTTCATAAAACGAACAACTGTGTTCTTCGGCAATTTGGCCTTAAGCGCTTCGTTGAGCTTGTCGATATAAGCCGAATAACGGAGCCCTTCTTTGCCAAGAGCAAAATTGCCAGCCTTTTCGGCTTCGTCAATCCACTTTTGAACCTCTTCGGGATTGGCGTCCTTGTCGACGATCATAAACTCCAGTTTTGCCGTACGATTGATGAGGTTTTTTGCACTCTCGGTATCTGTGAGACCAGGAAGCTGCACAAGAATGCGGTCCTCGCCTTGAATCGTAATCACGGGTTCGGCCACGCCAAACTCATCAATACGATTGGCGATGACTTCACGCGCTTTTTCGACAAGATTTTTCTTAAATTGCTGGAGGTACGACTCGTAATACTGAACTTCGACAAAGCCCACGCCTGATTTTGTAATCTGAATGGCTCCACGATTTGTGAGATCTAAGTAATCTTCGACAGGGCCTGCAGGGCCTTGAAAGGTGATTTTAAGAGCCACAATGTTTGGATCGACAATATCCACAGTTGCGTCGATATTTTTATCCGTCTTGAGACCATTTTTAATACTGGCCGATTGCTTGGTGCTTTGCTCTTGCATGGCCTTAGGAACATCAATCCCAAGCCCTAAATGCAAACCACCTTGGATATCCAAGCCGTAATTGAGTTTTTCTTTTGTGGGCCACCATATTTTTGAAGTATCGATAAAGTTAGGGGCGACCCAGATCACTCCAATGAGTGTGACCGCGAGACATATCATCAATCGACCTCTTAAGCTCTCAACCATTTTTTACCTCTTTGCTGGACATTGCAACACTGCTACGGAGCACACGAATTTTTACCCCTTGTGCTACTTCCAAAGTTACAAATTTTTCTGTCAGACCTTCTATAGTTCCGAAGATTCCACTCGATGTCAAAACTTCATCTCCGCGCTTGAGTTGAGTTAAAAACTCCTGCTGCAGTTTTTGTTTTTTGGCATTGGGACGAATCACTAAGAAAAAAAAGATCGCCACAAACGCAAGAATCGGAACCATCTGCATTAAAAAGCTAGGTTTCGCGGCGCCTGAATTTTGAGCAAATGCCGTGTTTGAGAAAAAAAGAGACCACGCCAATAACCAACGATTCATGAATCCTCCTGGGGCTGTAAAACCCAAGAGAGAATCACTATTTGCGATTTGAATCAAGAAAAACAGCGAGCATTTTATCGCGGTACTCGGACCATCGTTTTTCGACGATCGCTGTGCGCGCATCGCTCATCATGCGGAAATAAAATGCAAGGTTGTGAATCGTGTTGAGTCGAGAGCCTAAAATTTCACCAGTTAAGAATAAATGACGCAAATAGCCCTTAGAAAAATTCTTACAAGTGTAGCAATCGCAGTTGGGATCGAGTGGGCTCGAGTCCAACTTGTACTCGGTGCGCTTAATACTTAATTTTCCTAAAGATGTAAAAAGTGTCCCGTTGCGCGCAACGCGTGTTGGCAGCACGCAATCGAACATATCAATTCCGCTATCAATGCAGAGCAGTAAATCCAAAGGAGTTCCCACGCCCATTAAATAGCGCGGCTTTTGCTTGGGAAGTTGAGGTCCTACTTTTTTGACAAGTTCGTGCATCATCTCGATGGGTTCCCCCACACTAAATCCACCCAACGCATATCCTGGCAGTTCCACCGAAGTGATTTGCTCCACGCTGCGCATGCGCGAATCATAATTAAGCCCACCCTGTGCAATGCCAAATAACAAACTCTCCTTGCGATCCATGCGCGCTACGCAGCGCTTAAGCCAACGCAGAGTTAACGCCATCGAAGATTCGATCTGTTCGGGCGTCGCGGGCCACGGAGGGCATTCATCAAACGCCATGATCACATCGGCACCAAGATCCATTTGGATCTCCATGCTTTTTTCGGGGCTGATAAAATATTTGCTGCCATCAATGTGGCTGCGGAATTCCACGCCTTCTTCGGTGATTTTGCGCAATTTGGAGAGGGAGAAAACCTGAAAGCCACCACTATCGGTGAGAATGGGTTTTTGCCAGTTCATAAACTTATGCAGTCCGCCCAACGTCTTTACCACATCTTCGCCAGGGCGCAGATGCAAGTGATAGGTGTTTCCTAAAACGACCTGACAGCCGAGAGTTTCGAGCTCATCAGGTGACATGGCTTTCACTGTGGCCCGTGTTCCCACAGCCATAAAAACCGGAGTTTGCACTCCGCCGTGAGCGGTTTGCAAACGCGCAGCGCGCGCTTCGCCGTCGGTGGCGTCGACTGTAAATTGTCCTACTTTTTGGTCCATACTGACAAATCTCCGTAACTAAAGAGGCGAAACTCTCGCTCAATGGCCCAACGATAGCAAGACAAAACCGTGTCCAAATCGCTAAAGGCCGCGACCAGAGCAAGGAGCGTGGATTGAGGTTGATGAAAATTGGTCATCAGCACATCCACAACTTTAAATTCGTAGCCAGGTTTTATAAAAATTTTGGT
>CAZOGU010000030.1:0-37103 GCA_964579625.1 uncultured Pseudobdellovibrionaceae bacterium | reverse complement strand
TTTAAAGCACTTCGAGGAAGATACACGGTGGCGCCATTGGTTTGCTTGAGGGTGATGGTTTTTTGATCGAAGGCGATCACTGTGCCTTCGATGTAAATCACGGGGTCTGCGGCTATGAGGTGTGTTATTAACAATAACTTTGCGATCATCTTGGGCTGCTTGTTGGGTTTTTTTTGAGCTGGATTTTACAGTTTTCATCGCTATATCCTGGATCGTCTCCGACGGCGATTCCATCTTTTTGCTCGGGAACATATCGGCAGCGCTTGAGGTGGGTGGACTCCGCCTTGCACATATTTTCTTCTTGCTCGTACAGACTTTGTATCAAAGATTCACTCCACGGGGTGTCTTTTGTTTCGACTCCGTTTGGACAGAACTGAAAATTGACGTTTGTACTGTCCTGAATCTCACATTGCAAAGGCCACTGACAATCTGATGGCCAGACTTGATCCTTTTTTTTCTTGGCCCACTTGCAATCACTTGAGGAGAGAATTTTATTGAGGGCAACGGCTTCTTTTAAGCAAAGCTCTTTTGCCGAAGGAGCATTGATCGGCTGAGCGTTTAAGAAAAATATAAAAAAGAGCATCATCATCTTTTTGTCCTATGGGTTTTGCAATTGAATGCTGCTGCATTGATTGCGTTCGATTGTTATAAACGAGTTTTTGCAATCGATACTCATCACATTACACACTCCGCCGGGTGGTGGGCGGAGCATGGTGCAAAAGGCATTTAAAATTCGATAGGTTTGATCTGTTTCTGGAAAGGGACTTGTGCACTCGAATGTCCCTTGGCACTGCCCTGTTTGTGCATTGTAGAACGTGGGTGGCGGCGGAAGATCGGGCGTTGATGGCGGCAGATCCGAATCGGCCACCCATTGGCAATTTGAAGATTGCAACACGATTTGCTCCAAACGATCCACGTTATCCAGACAAAGAGTGCGTGAGTCGGGACCATACTGTGCAAAGCTGAATAAGATCAATAAATGTATCATGGCAAAAATCCTTGGACTTCATGAAGGACTTGCTCGGCAGAAATGGATTTCATGCATTCATGTGTGCCGAGAGGACATACTTTCCCTCCATGGGAGGAACAGGGTCTGCAGTACAGATTTTTATTTTCCACAACGACGGAATTCGCGTTCCAAGGCTGGTAGCCAAAGCCTAAAACCGTTGGACCAAAAACGCTCACGGTGGATGTTCCCGTCATCGATGCCATGTGCATGGCGCCGCTGTCGTTGCAAACCAGTACATCACTCAATGCGATAATTTCTGCAAGCTCGGTCAAGTTTGTAGCACCCGCCGCGTTCTTAACTCCGGGGCAAGCGCTTTCGATTTGATCGGCCAATGGAACTTCACTTCCACTTCCTACAAGGACCACTTGGTGCCCTTTTGCCAATAACTGCTGAGCAAGGCGCGTGTATTTATCCACACCCCACTGTTTGGTGGCCCACACACTTCCAGGTGCTAGGCACACTACTTTTTTTTGCGAATCAAATTTGTATTTAACTCCCCAGTGCTCTCGACGTTCGGTTTGTTTGTAAAAATCCAGATCCATGGATGTCCAAGCCGGGATCTCTCGAAATGGTGCCTGATGTTCTGAAAGGCTTAAGAACTTTTTTTCTAGCTCTGGGTCAACAAATGTCAAAAGACTCAATTGGCGCAGCACTTCGGGATACGAAAGGGGTCTCGCATTGTGTTGGGAAAAAATCGAGCGACTGTAAAAATTGGAGAATCCTAATTTTTTCTTTGCGGAAATCAAAGCACTGATCCATGTCGAACGAAAAGACTCATGAGGACAAACCAGGAGATCGTATTTTTTTCCGGAAAATGTTTTTAAAACTTCGAAGAGATTGGGCTTTGTTGCAGAAAACTGATCGAAGGCCTCATCCACCAGTCCTGTTTGCACAAAAAGAGAACCTAGGTTTTTTCGACAGAGCAAATGAATCTTTTGATCGGGATAAAGCTGACGAAGTCGCTTAAGAGCCGGAATGCTCAATAACAGATCACCTAAAAAAGCTGTTTGAATATAAAGAATCATGGAGAAATCTGTTGAAGGTTAACAACCACTTTGCCGATTTTAATTTTAGATTCGATGCGAGCAATGCGATGGTAGGAATCATTAGTGATCCACATAAACACATCACCAACGGGTTTAAACACGCCATCGATTTCGAACTCCGGCTTGATCACAAAAGTATCGAGCTCCCCGGCTCCGGTCTTGAGCTTCTCTTGGCGCAACACCTTGGCGGTCATGACCATGTTTTGCCCTTCATGGGCCACACGGACTGAAAGATTTTTTCCAACATGAAACTGAAAACATCTGAGGTAGTAGGCCACGGTAAAGACGTTTTGCGAATAAGGAAGGATTTTCCAATCATAAATTTTTTCTTCGGGCTCTTTGTTTTTTTTTATTTTTTTATCCCAGGTTTTTCCTTGCATGGTCTTCCAGTTAAAAAATGTTTTCACATCACGAACCTGTTTGGACTCCTTGGCTTTGATAGAATAGCTGTAGGGAATCAGCTCTTCGTAGTCCAAAAACGACTCGGCCATATCGTCCACGGCATAAAAAAGTGAAAACACCGAACTCGATTGCGCATGGAGTGTAAAATGATAGGATTTCCGCCCATTCACCTCGACAAAAGGATGGGTCTTCATCCGAAAGCGACCCGCCTCTACCGCAAAATACGAAACCGCATAGGTTAGTTCTTCGTTAATCACAAAAGGATCGACAATGGGCCGACGACCGTTAAACCCTTCGGGGTCTTCAACAGAGGGTTCATGCACAACAGGTTTTGCATCCGCTTTGGGAGCAACTTTCGCCTCAAGCTGTTTCTCTTTTTTTGGAGAATAGATCGGAGGTGCCTTTTTAGCCGGTGCTGGTGCTTTAGCCGTATCCATGGGCTTTACGACCATCTCCGCGGGTTTCGCGGGATCTGGCGAAGCTGCTGGAGGCTCTATTTCCTGAACTTTGAGATTTTCGTTGAATTCTTTGTTCTCTAAAAGTTTTTCATCATACTCAGTAAACAGCGAGGCACACTGGACACATAGAAAACACAAAAGAGAGATCAATAAATATTTTCTATTCACAAAAACCGTCCTCTTTCCGTTAATTATACTTCGCTTCAGAGGATTGTAAAATCTTATTTTTCCGCAGACATCAAAAGGCTGGCCACATTCATTGGGGGGTCGATTTTCAGTGCCAAAGAAACCACATGCACTTGTATATAGCGAAAGACCAAAAGGTCCATTTTAACGGCGTCTTTCTCGGTGATCAAAAGGTGCTGAATCCCCTCACTCGCAGCCTGGGCTTCGATTTGATCAATATCCTTTTGTTGCCAATAGTAATGATCAGGATAAACAAAGTGCTTTTTGATAACAGCCTTCGGCTCTACCAATTGCTTAAAGCTCTGTGGCTGCGCAATGGTCGAAGCCAAATAGACTGAGGTTCCTTCGGTCCATTCCTCGGTCCCGCGAAACAGATTTATCTTGTCGATTTCGTAACGAGATAAAAAAAGATTTTGAGTTTCTGGCGAAAACCCTTTTGTTTTTAAAAGATCAAGCCATTTTGTAATGGATTCCTGATTCACAAAATTGGTTTTGGTCAACACCACCCAATCCGCGCGCTTGAGTGACGAGAGTGGTTCACGCAAGCGTCCCAAAGGAAGAAGTCGTAGATTTTGATCCGTGCTATCCAGAAGAACAATGTCCTTCGCGCGCCCCAACCACCGATGCTGAAAACTATCATCGGACACAATCACTTCGGGGTGCTCTTCCGCAATGCATTTTTCCACCGCCGCTGATCGATCGTGAGCCACATACACCGGAACGGCCAAGCCTTTAGCGTAGTAAACAGGCTCATCGCCGTAGAGGTGGGCGGCGTTTTCCACATCGGCGCGAACACGCGTGGCGTAGCCACCGTAGTGACCACCATAGCCTCGACTCACAATGCCCACTCGCTTCTTTTTCTTAAGAAAACTTTCAACCAAAAGTGCCACATGCGGGGTTTTGCCTGTTCCCCCAACGCTGATGTTTCCCACCGAAATCACCGGCACATCAAAAGAACGGACCTTAAAAAGACCGGCATCAAATAAAAAGTTACGAAGTGTGATAACGATACAAAAGAGAACTTCGAGAGGAAAAAGAACCACACTTTTTAGCGTCGCCACAAAGTGCTTCACTTATTTGGTCCCACGCAATTGATCTTTAAAGGCCACCAAGGTTTTCGCCAGGGTACGCAGCCCACCGCCGTCACCAAGTTTGATTTTAAGCGCTTTAAGATCTTGCAAAATCTTTTGTCGATACGTGGGCTCCCCGACCATTTTTTCTAAACATCGCGCCAGCTCTTGTGGATTGGCGTCTTCCTGAAAGCGTTCGGGTACAATTTCGCTTTCGGAAATCAAATTGACCATGCCAAAAAAAGGAATCTTGTTGACCAGTAACTTTGCAAGACGGCTCGAAAACGCATTCATCTTGTACATAATCACCATGGGCTTTTCGCACAAACCCACCATCAAGGTGGCCGTGCCAGAGGCACACAATATTTCATCGGCAGTTTGAATCATAAAAAACGGATCTTCTTTTAAAAACAGACCCTGATAGTTCCACTGAGCACATTGCGCTTTGACCGCCGCTTCGTCGAGCGAGGGCGCAATAAAGAGCACGGGTTGTATTTCGGGATGATTTTTTTGTAAAAGCTGAGCGGTTTCTATTTGAGTTTTTAAGTTGTACTTCAGTTCGCTTCGTCGGCTTCCTGGCATGAGGCCCAAGATTCGTTGTTTGCCTTTGGTTAACAGACGAGCGCGTGTGGCTTGGATTTTTTCGGGCGATGGAATTTTATCATCGAGCAGTTCTAACAGAGGATGCCCCACAAACTGCACCGGAACACCATGCTTTTTGTAAAAATCCACCTCGAAGGGAAAGATCACCAGCATGAGATCCACAATTTTTTTAATTTGATGAACGCGATAGCTTCTCCACGCCCAAATCTGCGGAGAAATATAATAAACCACCGGAATGCCCAGTGCTTTTATTTTTTTTGCTAAACGCAAATTAAACTCGGGATAATCCATCAGCAGAACAAAATCGGGCTTTTCGTTTTTGGCGTAATCCACCACCGCATGAAAGGCTTTTTTGATATCGCCCCAATGAGCAATGATTTCTTGTAAGCCAACAACCGCTAATTCCTCAGAACGTCCTAAGATCGAAAAGCCAAGGCTTTCCATCTCGCGACTGCCAATGCCGGCCGCTTGATAGGAAACTCCGTCTTGTTTCCAGATTTGCAAAAGATGTTTTGCATAGGCCGCACTCGATGCTTCGGCGGCCACGATGAGAATATTAAGAGATTCTTTTTTGGATGTCTGCACGAATCAACTCCGCCACTTCGAGGGCCCGCAGCCCGTCTTCGCCGCTGACGAGACACGGTTGAACTCCGCGGACCGCGTCCACAAACGCTTTGTCTTCCACCATAAGGGCGTCGCCCTTTTCGAGGTTCCAGTTTTCAAACTCAAGTGGTGGTTCTTCGCCAAATTTCCAGTCGCCGGTTTTTGTTGTGAGATTGACTTCACCGCTGCCAAAATCGATGGAAAGATATTGAGACTTTTGAAAGATTCTAAACTTGCGCATGGAATTGAGAGACACACGCGACGCTGTGAGGTTGGCAATGGCTTTGGACTCAAACTCCAGGCGCACATTGGCGATATCGATGGTTTTTGTGAGAACCGGAGTGCCAATGGCCGAAACCGACTTCACTGGGCTTTTCACAAGGGACATCACCACATCGAGATCATGAATCATGAGATCCAGCACCACATCCACATCGATACTGCGAGGTTTAAACGGCGCCAAACGATGGCACTCAATAAAAAGTGGAATTCCCAATTTGTCTTTAGCCGCCACGAGCGCTGGATTGAAGCGCTCCACATGTCCCACTTGCAGAATGAGGTTTTTTTCTTTGGCAATCTGGCAAAGCTCACGGCCTTCGACGACAGATTCCGTCAGTGGTTTTTCCACTTGCACATGCACGCCATTTTGTAAGAAGAACTTCACCACTTCAAAATGATGCGTGGTGGGTGTGGCCACCATCACCGCATCCACTTTGCCGATCAGCTGTTTGTAATCAGTGAGTGCTTGGCTTTTGACCTCATCGGCCACCGCTTGCGCTTTTTGTAGATCCACATCGCAAATGCCAACGAGTTGGCACTCTTTGATCTGAGAAAATTTTTGCGAATGAAAGCGTCCTAAATGGCCCGCTCCAACCACGGCAAGACGAAGTGGCGCGGATGTACTCATGACAGAGCCAATCCACGTTTGCGCTCGGGAGAGCGAATAAAATCTAAGAAATCTTTAAGTGCTGGAACCATTTCGCACTCTTCGTTGATTCTCTGTAATGACTCTTCGAGAGTGAGTTTTGATTTTGTTAAAATACGTACAGATCTTCGTACGTTTTCGATTTCGGGCTTGGTAAACCCAGAGCGATCCATGCCAATCTCATTGGCGGCGCGAACAACGGCATACTTGCCTTGCGCGATACAGAAGGGAGGAACATCTTTGTTTACGGCGCTGTCGCCAGTAATGTAGCAGTATTTCCCAAGAACCACAAACTGGTTAAATAAGCAGGCTCCACCAATTTTTGCATGATCGTGAATTTCCACATGTCCTGCCAGTTGGCAGGAGTTGGCCATCACAATGTGATCTCCAAGTTGGCAGTCGTGAGCGATATGAACATAGGCCATTAATAAATTGTGCGATCCGATCCGCGTGATCCCGCCGCCTTTGGGCGTTCCTACATTGATCGTTACAAATTCGCGAATGCTATTGCTATCGCCAATCACAAGCTGTGTTTTTTCGCCTTTATAAGTCAGATCTTGTGGTGGTCCACCGACAACGGCGCCCGAAAAAAATCGGTTGTTTTTCCCAATCACCACTTGGGTTTTAGGATCGCCAATCACCACATGGCTCATCAACTGTGTGCCATCGCCAATGGTGACATCTCCTGTCACCACACAAAAAGGACCAATCTCAACATTGTTTCCCAACTTCACATCGGGACCGATGAGACTTGTAGGGTGAACGCTCATGCTTGTGTTCATGACCATGCCTCCTTCGTCGGAAATATTTTCGCCGTGATATCGGTTTCTGCCACCAGCTCCCCATCACAATAAATGGCGCCTTTCAGGCAAAGGATGCCGGCTTTTTCACGCGTGATTTCCGCGTGAATTTCAAGAACATCACCCGGAACAACGGGACGGCGAAATCGAGTGTTATCAATTTTAGCAATCAGGACATCCAAGTGTTCGCCCTCGTAAGGAAGGCAGGCCAAAGCCCCAGCTTGCGCCATCGCTTCGACTTGCAACACACCCGGCATCACGGGCTTGTGCGGAAAGTGCCCGTTAAAGTAAGGTTCATTGACGGTGACATTCTTTCGCGCAACCACTTTGCGACCCACACGACTTTTATCGCCGAGAGGCCCTGGAGTGTAGGAATCCACGCGATCGATAAACAAAAATGGAAATCGATGCGGAATGCGCTTACGAATATCTAAAACATCCAAGAACACTTTTTTATCTGACATGTGTTTACTTATCCGCTCTTTTGATCACTTCGTCGGTGATATCAAGCTCTGACTTTGCAAACATCACGCTTTGCTCGGCTTTTTCGAGAACCACTGAGAAGTCTTTTTCTTTTGCCACTTCGGAAATAATTTTTTGTAGCTTTTCAAGAATGGGTTTTGTGAGTTCGCGCTCTCTTTGTTGAATGGTCATCTGGCTTTTGCCCACTTCTTCGCGAAACTGCATCATATCTTTTTGCAAATCAGCTTGTTGCTCTTGACGAACTTTATCAGAAAGGACAGCTTGCTTTTTTTCGAACTCTTCAACACGTTTTTTAAGATCGTCTTCTTTTTTCTTGAGCTCTTTCTTTTTCTTTTCGAAATCGCCTTCCACTTCTTTTTTAGCCTTTTTACCTGCAGAAGAGGACTGAATGGCTTTTTGCATGTCCACAATCCCTACTTTAAAATCAGCCAAAGCGACCGAGGAAAACAAAAGTGTCATCCCTAGTAATAAAATCGTTTTCATAATTCTCCTTCCGTGTTTTACACACAAATTAAACGTTAAAACGGACTTCCCACGGCAAACTGAAAGTTGTTACTTCGTTCGCCAAGTTCGGCTCTACGATCCAGAGGAAATCCAAATTCAAAGCGCAATGGACCCATTGGCGAAAACCAACGAATCCCAAATCCCATATCACTGCGGAAGCCATTGCCGGTGATTTTGTTTTCAGCTTGTCCGATGTCATAAAAAATCACAGCGCGCATTCCGGCTTCTTTCGCCAGCGGGAACTCAAGCTCGGCCATATACAAAAGCTGCTGCGATCCACCTTTGACGGTGAAGGCTTGTTGACAGTTGCTATCAAAATTGGCTGCACACTGGACCGATGCCGAAACATCGGCCGTTGTATTTTCGGGATCAATTAAGAAGTTGTACAACTTGTTCGAGTACTCACGATGTCCCACGTTTCGAAACGAATATCCACGAAGGTTGTTTGGACCGCCCAGACGGAAAAGCTCCGTGAACGGAAGCTCCTTGCCATCGACTGATCCCATAATCCCGTAAGAGAGATTGTTTCTGAAGACAACGTCCCAAAATAAATTTTTATAATAACGACCGTTCAGGGACGACTTCATAAACTTGATATCACCACCAAGCCCGGCAAATTCGTAAGAGGCGCTCGCGTAGACACCATCTGTCGGCATCATACGATCGTTTCGTTTATCAAATTCGAGAGAGCCTTGGATGGAACTCGTAATCCCATTCACTGTTTCGGGCTTTAAGACATCGGACACATCTCTGTCGGATGTAAAGCTCACGAACGTGTCATCCATTTTGTATCGAATAAAGGCATAGAAGTTGTTATTTTGAAAATATTCAAAAAAGAGCGGATGACCGGCGCGAAGCGCTCCCCCTTTGTTTTGTTGAATAAACTGTAACACACGCGAATCGGTGTAATACAGATCTGTTCCTAAGCTCCAAAACGTGTCGTTAAAATAGGGATCGGTAAAACTGAGAGTGTAGTTTTGATAGCGAGCGCCGTTGTACTCGACGCGCATTCCTGCGCGGTAGCCATAGCCCAAAAAGTTACTCTCATCGAGCTGAACGTTGAGCTGGGCACCCAAAGCCGTCGCATATCCTGCGCCAAGCTGGAACTGTCCGGTGTTTCTTTCTTTAACGACAATGTCGATGTCCATTTGGTCATCACGACCTGGCGGGGTTTTTGTCATAAATTGCACGTCTTCAAAATAACCCAAGCGTTTGATGTTATTTAAAGAGTTGCGTTTGTGAGTCTCGTTGTAAAGCTCGCCTTCAATAATTCTAAGTTCCCGACGGATCACCTTGTCGCGCGTGCTCGTGTTTCCGATCACGTTGATTCTTCGGAAGTAAACTTTTTGGCCTTTTTCGATTTCGTAAGTGATATTCACTTTACGTTCTTTTTCTAACGTCTGAATGCGCGGGATGGGGTTGGCATAGGCGTAACCCAAATCGCCGTATTTTGCTTCGAGAGCGCGCAAATCGTTTTGCACGGTTTCGTAAGAAAAATCTTCCGAGTCATCAATTTTGGTTTCGGTTCGAAGCTCGCCCTTGTCAAACAATAGGTCGCCAGCAAAATCCACTTCGCCCACCTGAAACTGCTCACCCTCTTCGATACGAACAGAAATATAAATTCCCTTTTTATCCGGGGTCACTGTCACTTCGGGGCGACTCACTTTGGCCTGAACGTAACCTTTGTTGAGGTAGATCAAAGAGAGGCGTTTGACGTCATCATCAAAGATGTCTTGCTTGTAGGTACCGCTGCCGCTGACGAAACTAAAAAAGCCACCCTCTTGAGTCATCATAAACGCTTTGAGGTCTTGGTCCTTCACATGCTTATTGCCAATAAAAGAAACGCGTTTGACTTGCACCTTTTGATTTTCATCGATTTTAAAAACCAAACGCGAAGACTGCGGCGCTTTTTCCTCGGGCTTTAAAGTAAAGTCCACTTTGGCCAGGAGGTAGCCTTTTTCCTCATAAGCTTTTTGAATCTCGGTGATCGCTTTTTGAATTTTGCTGTAGTTCACCATCTCGAACGTCTTGATGCCGATTTTTTCAGTAAGATCGTCGTCGTCGATCTCTTCGTTGCCTTCGTATTCGATGGCCGAGATGGATGGCTTTTCGCTGATGGTGACAATCAGCTCCGATCCCTTGCGATCAAAACGAATGTCTTCGAAGTAGCCCATGTCGTAAAGAGCTTGAATATTCTCTCGGACTTTTGCGGAATCGAACTTGTCGCCTTTTTTGATAGTCATTTTTTCGAGGACCGCGGTGGTCTCGATTTTTTTATTGCCCTCAACGCGAATTTCCGAGATTGAGCCAGCCTGTTGTTGAGCGTGAGCCAGAGCTCCCCACACCAACCAAATCCCTACAAAACAAGCTACCTTCACGAAACCTCTCATGTTGTCTAAATCTCTACGTTTTAAGAACAAATTGCAAAGTAGCTATAAACATCTTGCAAGTCAAAACTCTATTGATAACCGAGTGGAGAAAGACTTAGAAACGGTAACTGACCCACATGCCATCTTTTAACTCCAGACGGCGTGGAAATCGCGCCGCGAAGTTTTGATCATGGGTCACGACAACAAGCGTTAACTTCTTTTCCTGCTTCAGCTGAAAGAATAAATCCTGAATGATTTTTGCATTGGCGCTGTCGAGATTTCCGGTGGGTTCGTCGGCAAATAAAATGCGTGGACCGCGAATCAACGCGCGCGCAATGGCCACCCGTTGTTGCTCGCCGCCGCTCAATTGGGAGGGGTAATGCTCTTTTCGGTCTTTAAGACCCAACCGATGAAGAAGAGACTCTGCTTTTTCGAGGCTTGCCGAACGCGAATCACCAGCAATGCGACAAGGTAAAAGCACATTCTCAAGTGCTGTAAATTCGGGCAGAAGGTGGTGAAACTGAAAAACAAAGCCCATGGTTTGGCTGCGAAATTGCGCCAACTCCCCAGACGATTTTCGCGTGAGATCGACGCCTTCGAAAAACACCTTCCCTAAAGTGGGGCGATCCAGAGTGCCGAGAATGTGCAGCAAAGTGCTCTTTCCGGCGCCCGAAGATCCCATGATACAGAGCGCTTCGCCTTCGCGAACCTCAAGATCAATGCCCTTGAGCACATCAAGGGACTCTCCACTTCGCGAAAAAGACTTGGTGATGCATTTTACATCCATCAAAATTTTATTCATACTTTAACCCTTCCACTGGCGAAAGCCGAGCTCCGCGCAGTGCTGGAATCAGTGTCGATAAAAAACAGATCGTCATCGTGGCTGAGCAAATCCAAAGAATATCTTGCGAGCGAAACTCTGTCGCCACAAAGGATAGTCGATAGATATCCGCTGGCATCAGTGGATATATTTTTTGCGCCCACTCAAAACCATAACAAAGCACCCAGCCAATCAAAAGTCCAAGACTGGTGCCAAGGGCTCCCAGCAACAGGCCATGCAGGCAAAACAAAAAACCAATATCAAACGGTCGCGCGCCCAATGTTTTTAATAAACTGATGTCGCGATATCTTTTAAGAATGGTCACAAACAAAGAGGTGATCACATTAAAACCTGCGGCAACAACAATAATTAAAACCACAAAAAAGATCACCCGCTTTTCATAGTCGATGGCCGAGAAATAATTTTTATTGGTCTGTCGCCAATCCATCACCGAGTAGGACCACCCGAGTTTTTCCTGAACAGTTTGCGCCCATTTTTCGGCGCGATCCGAATTTTTAAGTTTGAGGCGAATGCCCGAGATCATATCCGTGCCCAAAAGATCCTGCACGATCGGAAGATCCACAAAGATAAACCGCGAATTAAAATCGTACTTTCCTAAATCCAATACGCCGACAACATAAAAAGTTTTGATGATAGGATTGAGGTCCGAAGCACTGGATTTGCTCGTTCGCGGAAGAACAACTTTAAAAGTGTCACCGATTTTTAAGTCCATCTTTTTGACAAGATCTTTACCGAGATACGCCGGAGGCACATCATCGCGAAACTCCCAGGAGCTTTGACCTTGAACAATGCGATTTTTAATATTGAGCACGCTGGAGGTTTTTTCTTTTTCCACGCCTTGCAAAAAGACCGCAGAGATTTTTCCTTTGGAGGCGACCAAGGATTCCTGTCCTAAAAAGAAAAGTTTTTCTTGCACGCTGTCCATGTGCGGTTTGAGTTGTTTTTCGAGAGCTTCGATTTTATCGATTTTACCATTGCGCTTGTAAATGGCCACATCGCCAACCGCTTCGATGATCGCACGCTTGAGCGTGGTCTCAAAACCACTAAAGCTCGACATCGCCACCATCAAGACCGAAACACCCAGAGTGATGCCCGCAATGGTGAGCAAAATGGTGACATCAAAAAATTGTCTCCACGCTTTGATGTATCTGGCTAAAATCCAAAAATGAAAAAACAAATTTTACAACCTCTCTGGTTAACTTTTTAACGATTTTAAATAGGTGTTTATAAATGGCTGTATATCGCCATCCATCACGTCTTGCGTTTGGCTGGTTTCGTGGTCTGTACGATGGTCTTTCACCAACTGGTACGGGTGCATGACGTAGGAGCGAATCTGACTTCCCCATTCGTTAGCACTTTTCGTGGAATTCATTTTATCGATTTCTTTTTGTTTTTCTTCCATCTCGCGCTCGTACATGGCGGCTTTCAACATCTTCATGGCGCGATCTTTGTTGGAGTGTTGGCTGCGTTCATTTTGACATTGAACAACGATTCCCGTCGGAATGTGTGTAATTCGCACAGCGGAATCTGTTTTGTTCACGTGCTGTCCGCCCGAGCCACCGGCGCGGTAGGTGTCGATTTTAAGATCTTCGGTTTTAATATCAATTTGGATGGTGTCATCGATTTCGGGCCACGCAAACACCGATGCAAAACTGGTGTGTCGTCGAGCATTGGAATCAAACGGACTGATTCTTACCAAACGGTGCACTCCCGATTCGGCTTTAAGATAACCATAGGCGTAGGGACCCTGAATATGCAAAGTCACAGACTTAATGCCCGCCCCGTCACCTTCGGTCATCTCTAAAACCTCCACGCGGTAGCCATTTTTTTCAGCATAGCGGACATACATGCGCAAGAGCATGCTCGCCCAATCGCAAGCCTCTGTTCCACCGGCTCCCGAGTTGATCGATAAAAACGAACTGTTCATGTCCGTTTCTCCATCTAACAATCTTTTGAGTTCCAACTCATCGATTTCGCTGTTGAGTCGCAGGATTTCCTGACTGACTTCCTGAAATGTGCTTTCGTCTTCTGCTTCTTGCGCCATATCTAACATCAAAAGCGCGTCTTCGGTGCGGGTTTTTAGATTTTGCCATTGGCCACAGGTCTTTTCGAGAATCGAAATATCCTGATTGATTTTTTGCATCAGAGACGGATTTCCCCAAACTTGCGGATTTTCGGATTTGTGTCTGAGCTCTTCGAGTTGTTTTACTTTGCTATCGAGGTCAAAGCGACCTCCGCAAATCCTCCACCTTGGCGACCATGGAGGCGATTTGGCTTTTGCTGTCGTTGTAATGTGTCACTAAACTACGTTTTTTTTCCATGCGATCCCATTTTCTTTTCGAAGGTTTTTAAGATATCGCGATCCTGCAGATCTGCAAAGAGTTTATCTTGAATTTTGAACATTTTTTTGGCTTCACTTGCAGAAACTTCGTGATCGTAACCGAGCAAGTGCAGCAATCCGTGAATCAGCAAATAAGTGAACTCTTCCACCTCACTCAGTTGATGCTCCTTGGCTTGTTTTTGAATCTGCGGCAAGCAAAGTACGATATCACCTAAAAAATCATGATCACCCGAAAAACTCAAAACATCGGTGACTTTATTTTTGCGACGATATTTTTTATTTAAAGCCTTCATGTTGGCGTTGCCAATAATCACAACACCCACTGTTTTTTTAAGTGGTGCGTGGTTTTTTTTACTTCGCTTTTGAAGATCTTTCTGCGCCTGCGCCAGCACCCACTTTAAAAAAGCTTCTGGCACCGACCAGGTTGTGTTATTTATCAGGTAGAATTTCATAAAGAGAACCTATCCTAAAAATCAAAGGGGTGCCACCATGAAACGACAATCTCTGGAAGATCTTAAAAAAATCATGGCCACATTGCGTGGCCCCAAAGGGTGTCCTTGGGACCGCAAACAAACTCCCGAGAGCTTAACTCCTTTCGCCGTCGAAGAGGCCCTCGAACTCGAAGATGCGGTTCACAATAAATCTCCGCAGGATGTAATGGAGGAGCTAGGAGATGTGTTGTTTCAGGTCGTTTTTCAGAGTCAAATGGCGGAAGAACAAGGGCAATTTACTTTGGAAGATGTGATTCACAATCTCAGCACAAAAATGATTGAGCGCCACCCGCATGTTTTTACAAAAAACAAAGAAGCGATGACCGGGGCCGGAGTGCTGCATCGTTGGGAAAAGAACAAGAGCGCCAAGGTGTCTTCGCCCGAGATTTTTAAACTCCCCAAAAACTTTCCCTCACTTTTGAGCGCCGTTAAAATTGGAAAAAAAACTCGCACCATCGATTTTGATTGGCCCGCTTACGGCGGCGCCTTTCAACAATTTTTATCCGAAGTCGCAGAACTCAAAGCCGCTCTTCGCGGAAAAAGCAAGGCCCACAAAGAAGAAGAACTGGGCGACACCCTTTTTACCCTTGCTCAAGTGGCCAGACTTTTGGAAATTGATCCCGAAAAAGCCCTGCGCCAGGCCAATCGCAAAGTGGTCCGTCGAATTGTCGCCGCCTACAAAATCTCGGGCTTAAGCTGGAAAGAGTACTGTGCGCTTTCTGTTCCGAAGAAGGAAGCTTTGTGGAAGCTTGCGAAAAAGGCTTTGAAAAAGAAAGTCCTCCCGTCCTGAGCGTTTCTCTCGTCATCCTTCGCTTCGCTCAGATGACGGGGGTTAAAAGATCCAGCTGTTAAAAAGGTACTGAAAAACGCGATAGATATCGGGCGAAAGGTTGTTGTAAAAGAAGATCTCTGCTGTGGTTTTTAGCAGTTTTTGGCGACGGTACGAGGAGTTATAAAACTCCGAACGAACATCCTCGTGGAAGAGATGATACACAGGCGTGGGTTCCAAATGAAAGCGCTCTCCCGCCTGCGACAAACGCCAGCCCAAATCCGTGTCTTCAAGTCCGTAAAAACAAAATGTCTTACGAAACCATCCCGCCTTCTGAAAAAGATCCTTGCGCAACGAAAACGCATAGGTGCATGCGTACTTCCACGAATCCGCCATCTGCGACCAGCCCTTGTCTTGGGCTTCGTCGTAAAACCGATGCCAGTAACCATTTTCGGGTACATAACAATGCGCTTCTGCCTGGATTTCTTGATAGCGAATGCTGGTGCATGGAACGGATTTGCGCAAATACTCCCGGCGCCATTGCACCACCGACTGCGATGTGTGTAGCTCCAGTGTTTTTTGCAAAAAGTGCGTCGGTGTTAGAATATCGGAGTCTAAAAAAACAAGAATATCTCCGCGGGCGAACTTCACGCCATAATTTCTGGCAAGACCCGCACGAAACTGACTATCTCCCATCTGGCGAGCGCGCAGACGCGGATAATACAGCACAGTGATTGGCATCGCAAAATCTCGCACCAATTCAATCAGATTTTCACTCACGCGATCGGAGCTTCCATCATCCACAATCACGACCTCGTAAGAGTCTTTTGACAGATCTTGTTGTTCAAGATGGCGAAGCGTATTTAAAAGATAAAAACCACTATTATAAACAGGAATCACCACGGACACTTTCGGCTTGAGCTGCAAATGGGATTGATAAACGGGGCCATGGGACGGCTCAAGTTCTGCCGTCTCGGGAATGCGCGATTCAAATAGATCGACGCCACTTTTCGGGCGAATGACAAACTGACGATTCTTTTTTAAAACCGACTCCTGCCAGTGGATCACCTCACGCGGTTTGAAACGCTCTTTTTTTTCTGCCAGGTGTGGAAAATAAAACTCCGTGGAGTTTTGAAAATCCATCGGAATGGTTTCGATTTGCTGGAGCATGGGGTTTGATTTAAGACCCACGATCACCAAGCCTACAGGGTTTGTTGCGTGAACTTGTCTTAAAAAATCCCAGTCCGGCCAACGATTTTGAATCCAACGCTCCACCTGCAAATTGTATTTTTGAATCCAGGGCAGGGCTTGTTTTAAAATTTCATCACTGCTTATTTGCACGGTGAGCTTTAAATGGGAATGATCGCGTATTTCTGTAAGATATTTTTCAAAGTCAGGATGTTTAAAGGCAATTTCCGAAAAAGTGAGACCTGAATAATTCGCAAAGGTCGCTTTTTGCAAAGAGCTGCGCATTTTTTGTGAATTCCATAAACTCTTTCGCCATGTGCCATTCAATTCCCAAAGCTTATTTTCAGCTCCATCCGAAGACGGCCATGCCAACACATACTGGCGACCATTTCTGTAGGGATTCTGTTCTGACCACATTGACACACAATATCCTTATCAGTAGTTTCGTTTCATGCTCTCAATTGTGATCCCCACTCTGAACAGACCGGATAGCCTTGTCAAGCTTGTGGACTCCTTAGAGCGACAAATCATCGAACGTACGGAGTTTGAAATCCTCGTGGTTTACAATGATCCGGCGGAAGCTCAAAAAACTCCACTCCAAGAGCACTCAGGATTAAAAATTTTGAGTGCGCCTCAACCCGGTGTTAATTTTGCGCGCAATCGAGGAGCGCAAGCCGCCCGGGGTGACGTTGTTTTATTTATCGATGATGATTGCGTGGCCGAAGATCCTTACTTTTTGCAAAAGCACATTGGTTATCACCAAAGTTTTCCACAAACCATGGCTCTCGGCGGTCCCTATCAAATTCCTTCATCCGCCAGTCTTTGGGATCGCATTTACCAACAAAACAATCTCAGTTGGTTGGGTGCGAATCGAGTGTCGGAGACCCAAACATTTGCTCTCCTCGGCGGAAATACATCCTACAAAGCAACGGTGTTTAAAAATGGCTTTCAGTTTACCGAAGAAATCACCTATGGCGGGAGCGAAACTCCTCTCAATACATTGCTGTCATTAAAGTATGGCCCCCTCGGCTACTTTGAAGATCTTGTGATCACGCACCAAACGTCGCTCGGTACGATGGCGTTGTGGCAAAAAGCCTATCGCCAGGGAAAAGGGGCCGCGGTGCAAACCAAATTGTTTGGCCATCAACTTCAACAATCCACAGATGTGGCTAAGACCGAAACAGGATTTGTGCGCTGGGGACTCGAGCTCTATGGCTTTTTATTTATGACGAGTTACAAATCTCATCTGCTCAAGAAAAAAATGTTTTTGGTTTTAGTGCAAGAGTTTTGGTCGCGGTTTGTTTTAAAAAAGAAGGAAACACTGCTTCGACGCTACGAAATCGCACAACAACGCTACACGGGACAAGCGCGCGCCCAATTGGTCCATGTCTACTGGTGGCAACATGCTCGGATTCGTCATCCCATCGTGATGGGCCTGAACCGACTTTACTGGTGGTTACACGCGCGAATTCGCCATCCTATCTCGATGGGCCTCAATCAGCTTTACTGGATGCTTCGTCACCGTGTGCTCAAAATTTATTTCTTTTTTCATCACCTCTTCTGCTCGAGCGTTGGTTTTATCGTCTCGCTCACCGAACCTTTGCCCGCGGGCTTCAATTCTACCTTCGGCGAACGTCTTCAGCTGCGTGCCGTTCATGTAAGTAAAAAGATGGCCTGGCTCTGTTTAAAGACAGTGGGTTTCCGGTGATTTCACTTTCTCTGATCGTTCCCACTCTCCTCAATCAAAAGCACCTCGCACGACTTTTTGAATCCCTCAAAACACAAAATTTTCAACGGCCCTACGAAATCCTCTTGTGCGCCACTCAAGCGTCTCGTCAGGCAGGATTACTCATCAAAAAACAAGTCCCCGAGCTTCCTGTTCGTATTCTGTCGACTCCGATTGCCAATATCAGTGCCGCCAGAAACTTGGGAATCCAAAAGTCGAGAGGGAAAGTGCTCTTCTTTATTGACGAAGATTGCTCACTCCCAAACAATGATTTTTTACAACAAATTTATGATTTTCATTGCGCCAATCCTGAGATTGCGGGTGGAGGGTATTATCTGGATTTTTCTCTGCCAAAATCCAATTACGATGCCACTTACAACTTATTTTGTAACTCGTGGCTCGAAAGCCACAAAAGTCCAAAAGGAGATCCACAAGTTCTCCTCGGTGGATGCAGTTTTTATCCGTCCCGTCTTTTAAAAGAAAAAAAGATTTTGTTTAACGAAACGTGTTCGCGCGCCGGTGAAGAGTATTTACTCAATAAAAAATGGACGGAGTGTGGTTTTGGTCTTCTTCTCAGTCATAAGTGGAGCGTTTATCACACTCCGGAAACGTCTCTGGTCGATCTGCTTAAAAAGTCATGGACGCAAGGGCAGCAAATTTTCTCAGATCAACTGCTTCCGTCAAAACGACAGTGGCAGCAAGTGGCGCGCTATCTTTACTCCCACCCCGAAAGCTCTATAAAACATTTTCCACTTTTGGCTCTTTACGGAATTGTCGGTCGCCTGTCGTCCCTAAAGAAACAGACTCAAACAAGGCTTGAAAAAAACCAAACACAACCCCAAGAGAATAAAATAAGTGGGTTGCCAACATCAATAAAAAGACTTTCGCCGCCTGTGCTATCGGTGAAAATAAAAAACTCACCGCAAGACAAAGCGCTAAATAGCCAGTCATTGCCAATAAGGACAGCGGATGGAAACTTATCAAACTCAAAACGAAAAACCCGCAAAACAGAAATGGCAAAAGACTTTTAGCTTTGAAAAGATCGCGGTAACTCCACAGAGACTGACCTCTGGCCACCCCGTATAGAAACATTTTAAAAGTCCACTTTGACCATTTTGCAGGCAAATAATGTTCCACTGTCAGACTAGGAACAAAAAGAATCCTCTGATTTTGGCGTTGCAACCGATAGCTCACATCAAGATCTTCTCCCACATGGGGATGCTGCGAGCTAAAACCACCAATTTGTATCAACCTTGCGCGATCGTATACAATATTCGCTGTGGGTAAATGATCGACAAAATTCTCTTCGCTTTTTTTAAGATTTAAGTACGGCAGACCAAAATGACCGAGAAATGTGCAAAATAGAGATTGGTACAGCACGGCCCACTCCCCCGCGATCCTCCATGGTCCACCAAAAGCAGAAAAAGCAGTCTGTGGTGTTGCGATCTTTTGTAAGGCCAGTGGTATCCACTGGGAACCCATCCGACAGTCGGCATCAATAAATCCAATCCATGGAGTTGTTGTGCCATCGAGTGCTTGTTGACGTGCTTGGGGAAGATGGTTGTCCTGTCGTTTGATATATGTCGCTAGGTAAGTCTTTGCGAGTTGCTCAAGCGGGAGTGAGGAGCCATCCGTGGAGCCGTTATCAATGATCAAGGTTCTGACGGAGTCTGTTCTACAAAGAATCTCTTTGAGGTTGGCTTCGATGATGGAAAGATTTTTTTCTTCGTTGTAAACGACAAAGCAGATCGTTAGACTCATATCTATTGATCTCCGCACAAAGAAAGGCATCTAAAAATGATAAATTTAGAGCAGATCGAGACGCGACGACGAAGCGCTAGCCTGAGGGCGCTAACGCGAGGAGGAGCAACGAAGAGATGGTTTAAATTTATCATTTTTAGATGCCTTTCTTTGTGCGGAGATCAATAATATATACGCATAGGGGTGGAGGAATGCCAAAGTTTTTTTTGCAAAAAAGTCAGTGGCTCTATGCTATTCTGACCTTCTGCCTCACATTTTTGTTTCTCGACTTAGCCCTGCATTGCTACTACTCAGATTCCGAAATTTGGCTTCTGACTTCCTCACAAAATGCGTTCTCACCAAACATCCACTTTGCCATTTACTACAAGTGGTTCTTTCATATCCTCACATTTCTGAGCACAGCCTGGACAACGGATAATGTATTAACATTTCAAGGCGCCCGCCTCTTTTATGCTTTGATCTCGCTCCTCGCTGTTGGTTTAAACTCTCTTGTTTTCTGCAAAGTGTTTCAAAACAAAAAACTTTTCTTTCCCCTGTTTATTATCAATCTCACCTCAAGCCTTTTCTTTAACCAAGGTTTTCGAATTCGTGCAGACATCGTTGCGCTCCTGATCCATGTGTTCTTTTTATGGATTGTGATTGTTAGTAATTCTAAAAAATTACAAAATGCAGTTGTCTTCGTAGCCCTGCATTGTTTACTTCTCTTAACGACGCCCAAATCCATCCTCTTCTTGGCGCTGCACTTCATTTTAGGTCTTTTATTTTTTTTTCGTGGCATGTCAAAGGAACAGAAACGTCTCGGCAGAAATATTTTATTATCCCTCTTCTTTCCCATGAGCGTTTTACTCTTTATCTTGTGCACCATTGCATTTTTTAATCAGCAACATCCTGTGCTTTTAGCCATTCATTCTGCCATTAATTTTTACTTAAAGAGTTTTGATCCCGCGCTCGGTGGGGCCGCTTTTTTTAAGCCCCTGGACTTTTTGTACTTGATTCGTTTTTTTAAATGGAGTCCCGTTCATTCACTTCTCTTTTTATTTTGGCTTGTTTCTTTTTTTATTTCTCTTTTTCGTAAAGAAAATAAACAAA
Organism: uncultured Pseudobdellovibrionaceae bacterium; assembly: GCA_964579625.1. GTDB lineage: Bacteria > Bdellovibrionota > Bdellovibrionia > Bdellovibrionales > JAGQZY01 > JANPLN01. The sequence goes on along the minus strand of CAZOGU010000030.1, from coordinate 16,439 downwards.
CTTTAAAGTCTTACTTTTCTTTTTATTCCGTCTTTCTGTTTATTTTTGTTCTTTGTTACAATCAAAAGTTGCCTTTCTTTTTAGCGGCATTCCTTGTTCCATTGATCGCTTTTCAATTTGGTCTTTTTACGGATTTTGTAAGCCAAAGACCACGACTTTCTTTTTTGCCGCCAGTGCTACTTGTCGTGACCGTCTTTTTTGCCTATAAGCAATACCTGCTCAACTCACTTTATAATTACAATGAAAAACAACTTTATTTTGTTTCGCAATTGCAAAATTACAAACAAAAGAATTCAACGGTGACTATTTACGATGTCATTGGACTGCTTCCCAAAAACAACACCTATTCTATCTTTATCGGACCGGGCGATGTCAGTCAACGTTCACAAATTTTTAGCCTTATCGAAACCCAAAGACCAGATATTTATCTCTATACTTTTAAAAATGTTTTTTTTGAGCCAGAGGTTAAGATTTTTTTAGAAGGTAACTATTTCCAATACTCTCCTGGAGTTTGGGTGCTGGCAAAAAAAATAAATTTTAAAGAAACTTCTTTTACAACAGACGTTGTACGTATTAAAAATAAAAACTATTGGCTAATCCCTATTCAAACGGCCGCACGTGTTTTTGAAGTGACCAGCCAAAAAGAAATCTCTTCTTCTTGTTTTTACATTGATCAACAGAAGCAAGTGTCTCAAAAACCGACAAACCGTCTGGCAATTCCTTTCGATTTTCTAAAAGTAACAGTCACAGAAATCGCTTTGCCACAACTCGATCATAATCCTTACGATCTGTTTCGTTTTGATACAGCATTTTGATAAAATATATTGAGTTTTTTAATAAAAAACCGATACTTATGTATGGATTTTTCAAAATCCCAGCGGGGGTTCTCTCTTATCGAAGTTTTGATCGGGATGGTTCTCCTTGGTATATTGGTCACCGGAGTGCTTTCCGTCACGGTCGGAACAGATTTGCGAGTTTTTGCCGACAGAGTTATTGGCAATTCGAGTTGCCGAACGGAAGCCAATCGTTTACTGAACAATTTTAAAAATAAAGGTTTGATTCGAAGTTATTACCGATTCGACAATGTGGCTTTGCCACCAGGTCCGATTCCAACTTCTGGAAATATAACGCCACCCATTGGTGATCCAGCTGCCAACGAAATTGGAATTGATTTTACTCAGCGTTGGGCTAGCACAGGCGCTCCATCAAGCCTCAATACTCCTTACTCGATGGCAAATCCCACCGCCTCACCAGCAACAATACGCCCTCACTCATTGATCATGGGAGCCATCACGGCCATCGAAACAATCTACAATAATTACAACGCCGCCGTTTGCACGGCTGGCTCTAACTATGGACTGGCTGCATCATCAGCCGTGGCTCCATTGAATGCTATTTTTCCGACGCCAATCGGATTGGAAGACAATGTGCCCGGAATTACAACAGCCTTGAGTCAGCCCGAAGCTTATTTGCGTATTCGTGCGATCAATACAGGCACCGGAGCACCCATTGCCTGTGGTGGACCCGAAATTCATGCGGCTCCGGCTGGTGAATCTGTCACTCCGGCGACGAATGTTCCCGGCGGTGAGATGGCCCTTGTTCCCGAAGGATTTCTCTCGGGAGTTAACTATCCCGCCCCAGCAATTCCCGCAGTCAATCGTGTGGGAGTGACGGGGGCTGGAGTTCGCAATGACCTCGGTTACGAAGTCACAATCACCATCGAACACACCAATCGCGCTGGCTTGTTGGAGAACTGCGCGGTGACTGAACGCTTTCAATATCCATCGATGAAACCCGATCCCACTTTATTACTCACAGTGCTGGATATTGATACTGTAGGACCTGTGAGTGATGTCCTTGCCGTGGACTTTCCAGATGAAATGTCGAGTTTTGTAAATAGCAATCTCGTCGTGGATTACAGCACGAACACTGGAAATCAACCAGCTCTTTCTTGCTCTACACCCAATACAAATCGAAGTCTTAATTTTCGAGTCATTAACGCACGTCCTGGCAGTATTTTTATGTGCAGAAACCTCACAAGACAGCGAGCTCTGAGTATCGCCGGCGTGAGCGTGATCACGCCAAATAATCCTGTGGTGGGGTCCAACAGTTTGCAGATTTTTCCTGTCGGAGGAATGCGCCAAAGCTTTTTATCGACGGAGCTTTCACGTCAGGTGAGCGCCTTTGATAACGGAGGAGTTCCGGCCATTCCTCTCGCGGATGGTTATGCTGGCGATCTGTTTTTTAACAGTCTCTATTATCCTCAAGGAACTTATTTTTGTAACACAGGCGATAATTGCCAAGGCCTTCCTCGTTTTGATAACACCGGCAGTGCCTACCCGGCGGGTAGTTACACAGTTTACGAACCTTCACAGCACAATTCGAATGTGGCCACTGCCTGGGACAATACTTTTAAAACAAACACATGGGTCCCCTGTGAATATGCACAGATTTCTTGCGCTACCAATGACACTTCTGCAACAGAAGCGCTTTACACTCCCATCGTCGCACAATTTGTTCCCGGCGGTGGAACAAGGGCTGATGCCTATCACTTGTCTTATGGAGATGCATTGAATCCATTACCCTATGGTTGTGAAGTTCACTTGCAAATTGCAGAGATTGATGCCGCTTATAACGTGCGAGCCACTGAAGTCCATGAGTACACCCATGAAAATATTCCTGGCGATCGTCTTTGCTACAACATAGGAGATGTTGCGGGTCGACCTGTGGGCTGGAGTTTCTACTGCACCACCTCATCGGGGACGAGTCCGTTTGCTGCTGCCTCTGCCGTCAATTGTCCGGTTTCAACAGCTCGTATTGCTGGCGTCAATGCCGCCCAATTTGATCTCACAAATTCATGCTGTATCGATTATCCTGGGATTGGAACTGGAACTGCGACAGATTATACAGGTGGAGTGTGGAATTCAAATCCCGCAACGTCCGAAGCCACAGACGATTAAACTAACTGGGGCGTTTTTGGCGGCGAACAAATTTTTGCAATAAAAAGTCTGCTTCTTCGACCTTAAGAGCCTTCGCAAATATAAAAAACAACACTACACTCCAAAAGACCACGGCAATGAGTGCGATTAATTTTTGCAAAAACGTCACTGGCATAAAGAAAGAACTCTGCAACCAACCCACGCCAACAATCGCCAAACTCGCAATTGTTATCTTGATTGAAAACCCTAAAAGTGAAGTAAAATACAAACTACCATGGCGTGAATAAAACAAACCTAAAAGCACAAAACAATTGATAAACGAGGCGATCGAGGTCGAAATCACAAGTCCCTCTAATCCCCATCGATCCATCAAAAATGGAGCTACCAGAATGTGAAATACAAACCCAATAAACGATGCCACCGCCGGGATCATCGTTTTTTTTTCGGCGTAAAACGCCTGACCAAGAATTCTTGTAAGCGAAGCTCCAATAAGTGTAAAAGCATAAACTCGCACGATCTGCGCAACAACAGCACCTTGCTCCGCCTTAAATTCTCCACCCTCATAGAGAACAGACACCAGTAAAGAAGACGTCATCCACAAACCAACACCTGCCGGGACACAAAGTAAAAAAAGCAATTTAATATTTTTAAACAACTCTGCTTTAAATCCCGATTCGTTGTTTTGACTGATGTATTCTGAAAGAGTTGGTAGCAGAGTTGCACTCAAACTGACGGCAACAAGAGACAGTGGTAGCTCAAGCAATCGATCGGCGAGATAAATCGAAGTGACCGCCCCCTCCGAAAGTTCACTGGCAAAAGAAGTGTTTACGAATCCCATCAGTTGAATGATTCCCAGCCCTAAAACACTCGGCAAAAATGCTTTCAAAACTTTTTGCACAGGCGGAGAGGATAAACTCTTCCATTGCCAATCGAAGGGAACTTTCAGCCGCATAAAAGATGGCACCAGCACCGCGAATTGAACCACACCACCAACAATCACAGCCCACGATAGAAAATAAGCCGAAATAAAACCGCTCCAGTAGCAATAAAGACTGGCTACGATGATGATCAAATTAAAAAAAAGTGGCGCCAGTGCAGACAACAAAAACTGCTTATGTGCATTGAGCACTGCCATAAAATAAGCAAACAGCATCATGAGTAGCAAAAAAGGAAACATGATCTTTGTCATGGTCACAGTCATTTCGACTTTTCCTGGAACATCGGTAAAACCTTTTCCATGAACCCAATAACTAATAATGGAATCCATACCAAGCACAAAAAGTATGGTCAGCGGAATGAGCACGCAGAGCAAAAGACCTAAAACTCCCGCCGTCAGTTGCGCCAAAGCCCGTTCATTTTTTTGATCTTTGTATTCAACGTAAAGAGGAATAAAACAGGCAGAAAGTGCCCCTTCGCCAAAAATACGTCGAAATAAATTGGGAAAGCGAAAGGCCGCGAGCCAAGCATCGGAGACGCTGACTCCGAAAACTGTGACCAAAAGATTATCTCTCAATAAACCTGTCACCCGGCTCATCATGGTGCCAGAAGCAAAGTAAATAGCTGATTTTGCAACGGAATTCTTTATTTTTTTTTCAGTTTTGATTTGCAAGAATTCCACCCCAAAAAGCAAAAAGGCTTGTATGTACGGACCTTTTATAATAGAAACGTGCATTCAGATTACTTTGGAGGAATGACCTTGGCAAATATTAAGTCAGCCGAAAAACAAGCTCGTCAGGCTCTTGTCAGAAGAGATCGCAATCAAAAAACGAAAAAAACTGTGCGCACAGCTGAGAAAAAAGTACGCGCGGCGATTGCTGCTGGTGATAAAACCAAAACAGCAGAAGCTCTTCGCGAGTTTTCAAGCGCAATCAACAAAGCGGCTCAAAAAGGCGTTTACAAAAAAGAAACAGCCTCTCGCAAAATCAGCCGCATCAGTATCCAAGCTAGTAAGTAAGTTTTTTTTGCATTTACCAGCCATCTTCGATCTTAGGTGGCTCGATGTCCTATCGACACGTCTGTATGACAAAATTCTCAAGCCAAATATGCGATGACAATGGAGATGATTTTAAAGCTCTGTCTGTGTCGAGCAATGCTCTAAATGTGTTTTCGATCTTTTTGTCGCTCCACTCGCGGGCTTGTTGCTCGTACTCCTGAAGAAAATACGGCGAGACTCCCACTTTTGAGGCCATTTGAGCTCCGCGCAGTCCTTCACGCTGGGCTTTACGAACCGAACGCAAAATTCGAACATGTCGAGACACAAGCGCTAAAATTCCCACTTCGTTTTGACCATGAGATAAAAGTTGCGACAAACAAAGAAGGGCCCGGGCCTTATCGCCCTCGCCAATCGCACGCGCTAAATCAAAAACAGACTGCACTTTGATTTTAGAAACGACTTCGATCACATCTTTCACTAAAATCTGTTTTCTTTGACCGATAAACTGCGAAAGTTTTATAACTTCGCTCTCGATATCCATCAATTGATTGCCAACAAACTGATGCAACAAAAGCACGGCATCGGGTTCGATGGTCAAACCTTGCTTTTGCACAATGTAGCCAATCCACTGTGGGACCTGATTGTCGTAGGGTTTTTTAAATTCGAAAGTTTCGGCTTTTTCGATAAGAAGTTTGTGCGTTTTTTTACGCTTATCGAGGGCTTTTGCCGTCATCACAACGATTGAAGAGTCCGACGGATTTAACACATAAGGAGTAAAGGTGTCCCAGTCTGCTTCGGTCCATTTTTCGATGCTCTTGATAATCACTAAGCGTCGCGGTGACATCATCGGCAGTGTTTCTGCGACGTCTAAGATTTGTGAAGTTGGGACTTCTTTCGCGTAAAAAGAATCGTAATTAAAATCGCGAGTGCCACCATCGAGTGCTGTGGCTTCGAACACGGCGAGTGCTTCTTGCATTAAAAACTCTTCTTCACCAAAAAATAAATAAAGAGGGCGAATTTGTGTTTGAAGTTTTTTATGAAAAGAATCTAAATGAAAATCCATTAAAAATTCTCCGTCATGTCACCGACGGCTTCGGCCGCCATGTCTTTGGCAATCACTTTTAAAACCTGTCGTCGGGCATTTTGATTGTAGAGTGGGTTGGCCGTACTGAGACCCATCGTTCGAACCTGAGGAGCCTTGTAGTTTTTTTCTCCGAGGATCTGACCTTGCCAAAGTTCTTTTTTCTGTTGGTCTAATAATTTAAAAACCACGTTCACATGGGTTTGATACTCCGAAATCAAACTGCGTGTTTCGCTGGGGGTGGTTTGAAACGTCACCGCTGATTTTCCAAGATAGGAGACGGCGTGTATCACACCCTCTAAAACCACATCGGCATTGGCTTCGGTGGTCACGGTCGCGACACCGGATCGCGCCAGCTCTTGAATAAACGCATTAGTAAATTCGACTTCGATCCCCACCTCTTGCGTGCGATTTTCGAAAATCTTGACGAAGATTTTTTGATGTCCCCCAGGTAGCTGCCGATGGTGAGGCCCAAAGCGATAGGCGCAACCAACCAGAGTTCCAAGACAAAGAATCAAAAATACGGACGTTTTTTTCATGAAAGACTAAGCTACCTTTTGACTTTTAGGCTTTCAAGATCGAAATTGAAAAAATGAATCGCCATGACTATAAACTCATGACACCCGGCCCAGTGCCCCTTTCCGAGGATGTGCTGAAAGAATTGGCGCTCCCCGTCCTTCATCATCGAACCAATGAGTTTGAAGCGATTCTCGAGCAGATTTTAAGAAAATTAAAGATTGTTTTTATGACCGAGCAACCCTGTTTTGTTCTCACGGCAACGGGAACTGGTGGGATGGAGGCTTCTCTTCTCAACACTGTTCGTCGCGGCGAAAAAGTGATTTCCATTGACAGTGGAAAGTTTGGTGCCCGTTGGCACGAGATGGCGGTCGCTCTCGGTTACAACTCCATTTGCTTAAGTTTTCCTTGGGGCTCTGCGATTGATCTGCAAAAAATAGCGGACACCCTTAAACAGCATCCCGATGCCAAGGCATTAATGTACCAAGCTTGCGAGACCAGCACTGGTGCGCTTCTACCGGTGAAAGAGATCGCACAGCTTTCGCGAAATTCTGATTGCCTTCACATTGTCGATGCCGTCACGGGTCTCGGTGCATTTCCCATCGAGATGGACAAATGGGGCCTTGATGTTGTGATCAGTGGATCACAAAAGGCTTTAAGTCTGCCGACAGGCCTCACTGTTTTAAGTTTGTCACCGCGCGCTCTTGAGGCTGCCAAAAAAATTGCTCCCACGCAAACCTACTACTGGAATTTGATCGAAGAATTAAAATCGAACCAAAAAACGCAAACTCGCTTTAGCTCCGCAGTGAGTTTGCTGCGCTCACTGAATGTGGTGCTCTCACAAATCGAAAAAATGGGTCTTCCCGCACTTTTTCAGCAACATGCGGATCGAGCGGCGCATTTTCGTAAACTTGTGGTGAAAAACAATGTCTGCCAATTTCCCTCTGTGGCAAGCCCCAGTTTGACGTGTTTGGTAATGACTGCCGACACCCAAAAGGTGCAACAGATTCTTCAGGACAAGCACCGAATTGTGGTCATGGGTGGGCAAGATCAGCTCAAGGGCAAAGTGATTCGTGTTGGGCACATGGGTGCCATGACATTCAAAGACTTAGAAGAAACAAGCACGGCCCTTCACGCAGTCATTGATGAGCTTAAAAATGTTTAAATTGATTGTCGCCAATCGGTTTTCACAGGAGTCGCTGATTCATCTGCAAAAAAGTGGTCTCGTTTATGTCAGCACTTGTGAAAATATCAGTGAGCTTAAAAATGAATGGCCCGAGTGCGAAGGTTTGCTCCTTCGCAGTGGGGCGAAAGTCTCTCGCGAACTGCTTTTGCAAATGCCAAAATTAAAAGTGATCATCAGCGCGACAAGCGGTTTTGATCATATCGATTTACAAAGTTGTAGAGAAAAATCCATCGTTGTGATGCACACACCAGAAGCCAATGCGCAAAGTGCTGCCGAGCACACGATCGGACTTATGCTTGCCGCTCAACGCTGCTACTTACGCGCCAGTCGACAAATGGAATCCGGGCACTGGGAGCGTGGAGCTCTTTTGGGCGAAGAGCTTCAAGGTAAAACACTGGGTCTGATTGGCTTAGGCCGTATTGGATCGCGAGTGCACAAGATCGCTGAGGCCTTTGGCATGCAAGTTTTGGTGCACGATCCCTACACCGAACAAAAAAATCATTCACGCGCAACGTTTTTAGGATTTGAAGAAGTGGTGCGAAAATCTGATATTGTCAGTTTTCACGTCCCACTCACTACGGAAACCTTTCATATGATTAAGGCATCCACTTTGGAATGGTTTCATGAGAATGCGACCCTGATTAACATCAGCCGCGGTGATGTGATTTGTTTTAGCTCTCTTCTCAATCACCTCATCGAAAACCCGCTTTTTCGCCTGGGTCTTGATGTGTATGCCGCCGAGCCATTGGATAAAAATTCCGCTGTTTTGCAACATCCGCAAATTTTTTGCACACCTCACATCGGCGCCACCACCCACCAGGCCATTGCCAGGGCCTCTCTTGAGGCGGCTCAGAAGCTTCTGCTCTTTTTACAGACAGGAAAAACGTCTGACACACTCCCCCCCTCGACTTTGTGGGCCGACAAGCTCATTTTTTGACATCAGCAGCTCACTTCGCTAGATTGGGCCTGCTTTAAAAAGGGAGGGGTGCTATGCCCGCAGTAATTATTGTCGGCTCGCAATGGGGTGACGAAGGCAAAGGAAAATTTGTCGATTATTTCTCACAAGATTCTGATGGTGTTGTGCGCTTTCAAGGTGGAGCCAATGCTGGCCACACGCTGATTGTTGGCGGTAAAAAAACGGTTCTCCACCTCATCCCTTCTGGCATTCTTCACCCTCACACCCAGTGCTTTATCGGCAGCGGCGTGGCCCTTGATATTTTTGGCCTTAAAGAAGAAATGGAAAAAGTTAAAACTGCTGGTTACAACATCAGCCCCGAGCGCTTTCGCATTGCTGGACAAGCGACGCTTGTTTTACCATTTCACAAAGACCTCGATGCCGCTCGCGAAAATCGCAGCAAAATCGGCACAACAAAGCGCGGAATTGGTCCCTGTTACGAAGATCGCTCGTCTCGTCGCGCGATTTTGTTTCGCGATCTTTTTTCGCCGCAGCTCATGAGCAAACTCGAACTTTTGATCGAAGAAAAAAACTGTCTCTTTGAGCATCTTTACAAGATTCCAAAAATCAACGCCAAGGATGTTTACAATCAGTTGCAAAGCTTGGCTGATTACTATCGCCCGTACATCATCGATAATTTGGGGGAACTCGTCAGTGGCTGGCTTGATCAGAAGAAAAAGATTCTATTCGAAGGGGCTCAAGGCGCTCTTCTTGATATTTTTCACGGTTCTTATCCGTTTGTGACAAGTTCGTCGACCATCAGCTCTTCTGCGTGCTTGAGCATCGGTATTGGTCCGCAAAGGATTTCAAAAGTCGTGGGCGTGACAAAAGCGTACTGCACGCGCGTGGGCGAAGGCCCCTTTCCCACAGAACTTAAAAATGACATTGGCGAAAAACTGCGCGCTGAAGGCTCGGAGTTTGGTGCAACAACAGGTCGACCGCGCCGCTGTGGTTGGTTGGATCTGGTGGCACTGAAGTATTCCGTACAAATCAATGGGATCAGCAGCATCGTGCTCACTAAACTCGATGTGTTAAATACGTTTGATACCATTCAAGTGTGTACGGCTTACGAGTCGAAGGGACATGCGTCCAACGACTTTTTATTTGCTCAAAACGCCAATGCGCAGCCGGTCTATAAGGAGTTTAAAGGATGGAAGACGGACATCAGTGGATGCCGCACTCTCAGCGAACTTCCGGCCGCCACACGCGCCTACGTGGACTATATTCAAGAACAAGTCGGTGTTCCCGTGGATGTGGTCTCAGTCGGTGCAGATCGCAGCCAAACAATTGGCTTAAACTCTATTTTTTAGGCATTTTAAGTGTTTAGCGGGGACATCTTATATAAAAAACTCTTATTTGACGCTACCAAACTCGTTGACAAGAGAGCGAGAAAATAAGAGAAATTCCATTCCGCGATTTTTTTGACCCGTTAGCTCAGCGGTAGAGCATCTCCCTTTTAAGGAGAGGGTCCATGGTTCAAATCCATGACGGGTCACCATTTTTTACGTCCCCTTCGTCTAGAGGCCTAGGACAACTCCCTTTCACGGAGTAGACACCGATTCGAATTCGGTAGGGGACGCCATTTGCGCCTTTAGGCGCAACGGATATCGGAAATCAGATATCCGAATTCTGATATCTGAACGGCTTAACATCTGAGTTTAAAAGTTTATACAAGCATGCAGCCAAGTGATCTGCTTTTTTTTGAAGTTCAGGATCTTGTACTTTTGCTAGTTTAAATATTGTTTGGCACTCGCGAAGAGAGCCGTAGGCTGTTTGAAAATAACGTATTTTATCTTTTACTGAGGCTTTTGCATTTCCCTCAGACAAATTAAGCGAAATGGAAGATGCTGCTCTCAATAACTGATCTCGTAAGATCCCATTTACTTTTTGTTTATCTGCAAGCTCATAAAATTCAATCGCCAACTCCAGTGTTCTAAATGTTTTCATAATTTCTCCTCTTTGTTTCACAAACTTCAAATTTTGTGCCAACGTCTTAGCAACTGTATACCGTTTCCGATGAATGGTTTTCCGTAGATCGACGAGTGAAATCTAGACACACTCCGAACAACGCGCTACTCTCGCCGACATGAATCTTCTTCAACTGAATAATGGTTATAAGCAGTACGGGCCTAAAGTTCTTTTTGATGATGCGCGCTTTGCGATCAACGAAGGTGAACATGTTGGGGTGATTGGACCCAATGGAGCTGGCAAAACCACGCTGTTTAAAATTATTGTGAATCAGATTTCGCTCGACTCTGGCGAACTGGTTAAATCGCAGCGGTTGAATATTGGCTATTTGGAACAAGAGGCGCATGAACCGCTTGATGTGTCGGCGGAAGAGTATTTGGAAACCACTTGCACGACTCCCCTTTGGGAGCTGAAGCAGCTCGGGACGGATCTTGGACTTCTGGAGAGTCACTTTGCAGTTCCCTTTCACAAGCTCAGTGGCGGTTATCGCATGCGGATGAAACTTCTCTCGCTCATTGGTCGCGAACCCAACTTAATGTTGCTCGATGAACCGACAAACTTTTTGGACTTAGAAAGTATTTTAGCGCTTGAGAAATTTTTGCGTGGATATCAGGGCGCGTTTATGTTGATCTCTCACGATCGTGAATTCCTTCGACGTGTCACCGATCACACTTTGGAAGTGGAAGGTGGCGAGATCACGAAATTTCCCGGGAACATCGACGATTATTTCGAGCAAAAAGCTCAGCTGCGAACAATTCTCGAAGCGCAAGCCGCCAATCAAGAGGCCAAACGGAAACATCTACAAGATTTTATTGATCGCTTTGGAGCTAAAGCCACAAAAGCTCGCCAAGCCCAGAGCCGCGCCAAGCAGCTCGACAAAATGGAAAAAATTGAAATCAAAGAGCTGCAAGTTCGTGCGCAGATCAAAATTCCTCCCCCACTCTCAACGGGAAAAGAAATTCTCAACATCAAAGGCGCCGCCCTGGGGTATCCTGAAAAAACTGTCATCTCTCGATGTGATCTGCGTCTGGAAAGAGGCGTCCACCTTGGCGTCGTCGGATTTAACGGCGCCGGAAAATCCACCCTACTCAAATCTCTCTCCGGGCGACTCCCTCTTTTGACCGGTGAGATTAAACTCGGTCACCAAGTGAGTTTGTCCTACTACGCCCAGCATGTCAGTGAAGAGCTCGATCCTAAAGAAACCGTTCTTCAAAGCTTACAGCGTGTCGCAAGTCACGACATTCCCACTCAGGAAATTCTCAGTGTCGCAGGATCACTTCTTTTTTCGGGAGATGCGGTTCAAAAAAAAGTGGCTGTACTCTCTGGCGGCGAAAAATCGCGTGTGGCTCTTGGGCAGATTCTTTTACAACGAAGTCCATTGATTCTTTTGGATGAACCGACAAACCATTTGGATTTTGACACTGTGGAAGCTCTGACCGTCGCACTTAAAAATTATCCAGGCACTGTCGTCGTCGTGAGCCACGACCGCAGTTTTATTGGACGCGTGGCCACGCAAATCTTAGAGATTCGCGATGGACGTGCGGAGATTTACCCAGGAACTTACGACGATTACTTGTGGAGCCTCGAAAAGGGCACGCTTAAGACACGCTTTGCAGAATCCACTTCCGCGCCGATGAAGATTACAGAAAAACCAATCGAAGTCGTGACCGAGAAAGCCAGCACCTGGGAAGAAAATAAAAAATTAAAAACTGAGATTCGAGATCTTCAGCGACAAATCAAAAAAAGCGAAGACAGTTTACAAACCCACAGCCAACAACTCGCCAGTCTCAATGAAGAGCTTTTGGTATCAAAAGGGCCACGCACGGGTGAGATCGCAAAAGAGCTGAGTTCTTGTGCGCAAACGATTCAAAAGCTCGAAGACACATTGTTGAACCAGATGGAACGATTGGCTGCCGCAGAATCACGGTCCGATAACCACACATAAAAAATGCGCTCAGAAATGAAATGGATCGACAAAAACAATATGACATTCACCATGAACATGCCTGACATGGAAACAGGTAAAGAATTTAAAATGATGGAACAGGTTTACAAGCGAAAATAGTTCTGCCAGAAACTGCTTAAAACCAAAATGAACCGACTCCTATGATAATCGCGTTATCACATTGAGGAGAACATCCTTCGATATAGGCTTACAGAGATAATCATCAAAACCATCGGCCAGAAATTTTTCTCGATGTCCCTTCATCGCATGCGCCGTCAGTGCAATAATAGGTCTTGTATAATTTTTACTACGTAAAACCTTAAGAGCTTCAAACCCGTCCATATCGGGCATTTGGATATCCATGAGAATAACGTCATAAGAGCTCGACAATGCTTTTTCAATCCCCTCGCGAGCGCTTTCTGCGGCGTCAACGGTGAGACCCGCCTTGGACAGCAGAATCTGAACGAGGTATCGATTGTCTTCGGAGTCATCCACCACCAGAACACGACTCTTTACTAAGGGCTCACTGATTTTATTTTCAGATGACTTTAATTTAGATGCCTTCGATGTTGTTTCAGCAGACTTCACTTGTGCTTTGATTGTAATTAAAAAAGCGCTTCCTGATCCCAAGGATGTTGTTTTTAATGTCACATCTCCATGCAATAGGTTAGCGAGTTTTCGAGACAAAAATAAGCCCAAGCCCGTGCCGCCATACCTTCGAGTCATCGAGCTATCGGCCTGAGAAAAAGGCTGGAACAATCCCGACGCTTGCTCTTCGCTAAGACCAATACCGGTGTCAGTGACTAAAAACTCAATCTCTGACTCTGTCTTCATAGTGACTTCGACAGTCACACTGCCTGTGTGAGTGAACTTAATGGCATTCCCTATGATGTTGATTAAAATTTGCCGCAAGCGCGTTGGATCGGAAATAATATGCTCAGGAACATTCGAAGATATAGAAACTGATAATTTAAGACCTTTTTCGATCGCTTTCATAGAGAAGAGGCTGGTCACTTCTTCGATTAATTTGGTGAGCGAGAAAGGAATATTTTCAATTTCGATATGACTTGATTCGACTTTAGAAATATCGAGAACTTCATCCACGATGCGCAAGAGTTGCTGACCATTTCTTATGATGGTTGAAACATTTCTCACTTGATCCTTTGTGAGATTTTTTTCATCCAAAATCAAATCGGCAAAACCCAGCATCGCCCCCAGAGGAGTGCGAATTTCATGACTCATATTTGCTATAAATGCGCTCTTGGCGCGGCTGGCCTGAGTGGCAGCCTCCGCAAGATCAGCTAGATTTTTGGCATTTTTTTCTGCCTCTTTGCGCGCAATCTGCTCTTCGATAAGGGCTTGCCTTTGACTTTCGATAAGCTTTCTTTCGGTGATGTCCTCGGAGATACCTAAAAGATAAAGTGGCACTCCAAAGCTGTCCAGAATGGGAATTTTAACTGTGTGCAAATAACGAATGCCCTTAGGCGTTTGAATCGGTTCTTCCGGAATATCCAACAACGTTTTACTTTGCAGAACAGCACAGTCCTTTTCGGTAAAATGTTGAGCTTGGGCCTCAGGGAAAAAATCAAAATCATTTTTACCAATAAGAGCTTCGCGGGACCGCCCGAGTAATTCTTCCCCCGCACGATTAAAGCGTACAAAGCGAAGATCTTTTGCGTCTTTCACAAAAATCATATTGGGGATGTTCTCGATCACAGAATCTAAAAACGCGCGCGAATCACTCAAACGTTTTGCAATCTGAGAAAGCTCTTTGATCTCGTCACTTTCATTCAAACTTGTATTAAATAGGGCCTTGCTGAGAGTCGCAAAAGTGACTTTAAAATGAGACCACACATTCCACTTTTTCACATCTTTTTCTATCTCCTAAAATCAAAATTGTAAAGCGGGCTTAATCACTCAACTGACCTCTTGCTTTTAAAAGCTTTAAGAATTCTCAATCGTCCATTTTGTGGATGTAAAATAGCCCCAAGACGTTCGGAAATTCAACGCCCCTCATACCTCAATATCTCATCCCAAGACACCCTATTGACATTAGAACGGGACTGCCTTATATTTAACTAATTAGTTAATTAACCATAAAGTATAATATAGAAGCTTTCACAAAGAGGTCCTATGCACGATTCCCTGAGCCAAACGTTTTCGGCCCTGGCCGACCCCACGCGCCGGGCCCTGCTTGCACGTCTTTCTTTGGGCGAAACAAGTGTTTCTGATTTGGCAAAGCCCTTTTTGAAGGAAATGAGTCTCCCCGCCGTTACAAAACACCTTAAAGTTTTGGAAAAAGCGGGTCTTGTGACCAAGAGCCGAGATGCCCAATGGCGCCCTTGCAAAATCAACGCACAACCCTTGCAACAGGCAACGGATTGGATGGAGCAGTATCGCATGTTTTGGGAAGAGAGCTTTGATCGCCTTGATGCTTACTTAAAAACAATGGTCACTGCCAAAAAAGCGAAAGGAAAAAAACATGGCCGCAAAAAATAAATCCAACGAAATTCAAATCAGTCGCATCTACGACGCTCCAGTCAAAATGGTCTGGGACGCGTGGACAGATCCTCAACAAGTGGCCCAGTGGTGGGGACCTCGCGGCTTTACGCTTACGACTCATAGTAAAGATCTTAAACCCGGCGGTCATTGGCGCTATACCATGCATGGACCTGATGGCGTCGATTATCCAAATAAAACCATCTACTACGAAGTCGAAACAAATCGCAAACTGGTTTATGATCATGGTGGTTCGGATGATCGCCCACCACTTTTTCGTGTCACTGTTCTATTTAGTGAAATTAAAAATAAAACAAAAATGGAAATGACGATGACACTCCCATCGGTCGAGGCCGCAACGGAGATTCGAAAGCTTATCAAGCTAGCAGGCGGAGAATCAACGTGGGATCGCCTGGCAGAGTATTTAGCCAAAGAAGGATCTGGCAAAGATCCATTTGTAATCAATCGCTCTTTCGCCGTGCCTATCACCACCATGTTTGAAATGTGGACCGATCCAAAACATTTTGCCAAATGGCTCGCACCCAACGGATTCAACATGGAATTTCTACGCGCGAATATTAAGCCAGGCGGAAGTACTTTTTATTTTATGACCGATGGAGGCTCTACCAAAATGTATGGCCGGGCCAACTATCTCGAGATCGAAAAACCCACTCGTCTTGTTTACACCCAGCAGTTTTGTGATGAGCACGAGAACATTTCTCGCCATCCCTACGCACCCACATGGCCCGAAACCATGCACACTGTGGTTACCTTTACCGAAGAAGGAGCAAATCAAACACGCGTCACTGTAACCTGGGAAGCTTATGGTAAATACACGACCGAAGAGCTTGAAACCTTTATCAAGTCAAAAAGTGGCATGACCCAGGGCTGGACAGGATCATTTGATAAATTAGAAGAGCTATTGCAGGAATAAAGAGCGGCGCTCCTGACGAGTGCCGTTTGATTTTTATTTGCGCTGAAAAAGAGGCTGATAAAGATGCCAGTATCCTTTAGCGGCAGCAATATGAAGTGCAACTATCACTAAAGGAAGTGCGAGATTTTCCAGTCCTGGTGTTAAAAAAAGATGAATCAACAGAATGTTGAGAGAAATCGGCGCTAAGATTATTAAAGCCAAGGCTGGCATAAAACCAATGAGTAGCAACAACCCACAAATAGTTTCGGTGAGCTTTAAAAGAGGAAAAAAATATCCTGTAACCATCATACCAGACATAAACGTCTGAAGTTTTTCCGGCATATCTGGTGGTGGCGGAATCAGGTTGAATAACCCTGCTGCGCCAAAGACAAAAAAAATCAGTCCAAGCAAATAGCGAGCGATCGTAGGCACATTGAATTTCATAGATGTTCTCCAATGAAAGATTACAACGCTAAAGTTGCATCCTTCTATTAATATTTTCGT
>CAZOGU010000029.1:15233-37165 GCA_964579625.1 uncultured Pseudobdellovibrionaceae bacterium | reverse complement strand
GACACTCCATCTGATAATTTGTTGCGTTTTCGCAAATGAAAAGTGTTATCATTAGCTGTAATTATTCCATTTGCTGTGAATTAAATTGTCTTCCGCGACAGATTCGATTAAAACTCTTTCTAGAGGTGTTATGAAATCTGTTTTGTTTATTTTCGTTCTTGTCTTTTTGGGTAAAGCGTCTTCCGCCCAATCGGTCGACTCAAGCCATCCCTCTCAGCTCACTGAGTCCCAATTGTTTATGAAGGCCTCATGTGAAGGCTTGGCAGAATTTGCATCTCCTCTCGAAAAAGATCAAGAAACAGACGACACCTTTGTTGTCGAATCTGTTTCTTTAATCACGACATCTCCGGACCAAATGGTCTTTCGTCTCTCATTTGCTTTGGCTGATGACAAACGTGCAACTGTGCAAAAAATTGTCGAATACAACTGTTTTCAGTGCCGCAATCGAATCCATGAGCCCTTTGTTTTTACAACAGAAGTGGAGCGCGAAGTGGCCTGTAAAGAAGATCAGCAATAAAAAATGCTATCCGCTGAAGCTCTGACCGCATTGATTTCTCTCACTTTTATGGAAACGGTTCTGGGCATCGATAACGTTATTTTTATCGCTCTCTTAACCAGTCGACTTCCCAAAAATCAACAAGCCAAAGCTCGCAACATGGGACTGACTTTTGCTCTCGTCTCAAGACTTCTTCTTCTCTTTTCCCTCAGCTGGCTGATGGGACTCACAGAGACCTTGATTGAATTTGGGAACTACTCCTTCTCTTTCCGCGACATCATCCTGATTGGTGGAGGCGCCTTTCTGATCGCCAAGGCCACCAAAGAAATTCACGACAAGCTCGAGGACATCGAACATGGGTCCTCTCTGAGTGGCGGAAACGCAAAAAATATGGGATTTGTGATCTTTCAGATTATGATCATTGATATCGTCTTTTCCTTGGATTCGGTGATCACTGCGATTGGGATGGCACAGAGTTTAACGATTATGATTATTGCCATGCTGATTTCCATGGTGGTGATGCTGTTTTCTGCAAAATTCATAAGCAATTTTGTCGAAAAACACCCCACAGTTAAAATTCTTGCCTTGGCCTTTTTAATTCTCATTGGTGTCTTTTTAGTTCTCGAGGGAATGAAGACACATGTGGATAAGAATTATATTTATTTTGCGATGTTCTTTGCCTTTGCTGTAGAGTTGATAAATATGCGTTATCGCACAAAAGCGAAGGGTTCATGATCGTTTCGGCGACACAGGCTTTGGATATTCTATTGGATGGCGGCGTTGTCGCCTTACCGACCGAGACCGTTTATGGACTTGCTGGAGTGGCGTTTAATACTTCGGCGCTTGAAAAAATTTTTAAAGTTAAACAAAGACCTCTTTTTGATCCATTGATTGTTCATATTGGCTCAAAAGCTCAGGTTTACAAAGTTGTAGAACACTGGCCCATCTATTGCCAAAAACTAGCCGACGCATTCTGGCCGGGGCCGCTCACCATCATCACACAAAAAAATAAAGACATTGGACCTCTTATTAGCGCCGATCAACCAACTGTGGCCGTACGCATGCCTCAGAACTCTCTCTTTTTGGAGTTGGCCAACGCTGTGGGACCTATTGCGGCACCAAGCGCCAATCGCTTTGGAAAAACAAGCCCCACATCGGCGGCGCATGTTGAAGCTGAGTTTTCTGGCCAAATCCCCGTCGTCGACGGAGGTGATTGTGACGTCGGCATCGAATCAACAATCATAAAAATATCGGAACTCCCTGATGGCACTCTTTCTGTTGTTATTTTACGACCCGGCGCTATTTCGGAAACTGACATTCTCAAATGCTTGTCTGTTTATTATAAAAAGCTCGAAGTTTCCTATGGAACATCTAAAGATGCTCCCGGAAATTTAAAAAATCACTACCAACCCGATTTTCCGTTGGTCATTGCACAAAATACGATTCGTTGGAATAAAACTCTTCATCAAGAAATTTCACAAACGATAAAAACAAATGTGTCTGAAGAACCCGTTTTTTGGGATTTTACATCCAGTGATCCTCTTATCGTCGCACGCACTTTATACAAAGAGATGCGCGAGAAAAGCGCACAACTTAAACCCGGCGGATACATTTATTTAACTCTTCCCATCGCGTACACAAAACCTCGCTGGTTTGCCATCAAAGATCGCATTGATAAGGCTTGCACTGTGAAAATAAAAAAGATCAACGGTCTTCCACAAATTTTTATTAAAAACAAAGCAGACTAAGACCATGCAGCTCCCCTCTGATTTTAAAGCCAAATGGAACTTACAGATCGAAGCGGAAGACTTTATTGTCAAAATTGCCGAGACCTCAGAAGACATGGCTAAAGCTCTCAAACTTCGCCACAAAATCTTTCTTGAGGAAGGTTTAGGAAAAACTCACGATTCGGGTTTTGATTTTGATGAATACGATGAATTTGCCGATCATCTTATAATTATCAACAAACAAACAGATGAAGCGGTCGGTACCTATCGTCTGATTCATTCTCGTCACGCTCCGCGGTTTTATTCGCAAGGTGAATTCTTTTTGGACGAATTTTTAAAAGTGGATGCGCCAAAACTCGAGATGGGTCGTGCCTGCACCCATATGGAATTTCGAAACGGTCGCACCATGGATCTCCTGTGGCAGGGACTTTCACGCTACATTACAATCTCACAAACTCGTTACTTATTTGGATGTTCGAGCGTCAAGACAACAGATCCTACATATATGTTCTCGATGATGAAGAGTTTGTCTCTCAACGAACAATTAAAGTGGGATTACAATGTCCACCCAGTAGAGTCGTTTGATTGGCCACAGAGTCGTGCTTTGTTCGATCGGGCTGAGCCCATGAAGGGATACACCAAAGAGCTTCCGCCTTTGCTTCGCTCGTACCTCAATGCCGGAAGTTTTGTTTACGGTCTTCCCGCCTACGACAAAGACTTTTTGTGTTTTGATTTATTGACCATTCTTGATTTACGCCAATTGAATAAAAAATTTCAGGCGCGCTACAATCCTAGGGCCTGTTGACGTTTTATCTAGCTTTTATTCAATCCTATTTGAATTGACTCTTCGTTACTCGTCGTCGCGTTAGCGCTTTGCTAGCGTTTCCTCCTCGCGCCTCGATTCAATTCAAATAGGATTGAATAAAAGCTAGATAAAACGTCAACAGGCCCTACTTCTTCTTAAGTTTGGATAAAACCGAAAATGCGGGATGCCCTTTAAGGCTTTG
Source organism: uncultured Pseudobdellovibrionaceae bacterium (assembly GCA_964579625.1). Taxonomy (GTDB): domain Bacteria; phylum Bdellovibrionota; class Bdellovibrionia; order Bdellovibrionales; family JAGQZY01; genus JANPLN01. The sequence goes on along the minus strand of CAZOGU010000029.1, from coordinate 33,935 downwards.
AGCTTCGACGTACCTTCTGTTTTCTTCTTGGCGCTCTTCACACGCCTTCGTATCAATGCACTTTGGATACGGGGTCACAGCCAACGTGAACAGCTCGGCAATAAACTCACCCAGCTCCAGTTCATGATGCTGAACAAACGTGACTTCGTGCTGACTGTCGATATTTAAGCCATTGTGAGGCGCGTGGCCCTTTTGATCGGCCTTTGTCTGATTCATTAAGTATTCTGTAAAACGACCTTTAAGAGGGAGAGTGATGTCTTCGGCGCAGAGAGAACACTCCTGATCGTAATCGATCGCATAATCTCCCATTGCCGTGTAGATATCGCCGGTTTTTTGGATAAAAATGCGAAACTGGAAGTTTTTGATGCTTTCGACAGCCAGTCTGACTTTTTCATCGACCGCTTTTTCCTCGCGCCATTTGAGTTTAAATTCATGACCTTCTTCGCCGATATCTTGTAAATTGATTCTCATAATAATTATTCTTTCAAAAAAGTTTTAGATAGAAGTTGAAAATTTGCATCCAGTTCACAAACGAGCGGCACACCGGTTTCAAATTCAAATTCAACAATCTGCTGATCTGACATTTTGGCCAAATGTTTTACAAGAGCTCTTAAGCTATTGCCATGAGCAACGACCAGAACGCGTTTTTGTTTTTGAATCTCTGGCAAAATCGAATCCTGCCAATACGGAAGCACGCGCTCCACTGTTTGCTTGAGGGCTTCGCCCTCAGGGAGACTGACGCCTTGGTAGCGACGGTCGCTGCGTAAGTCTTTATTTGTGTCTAGCGTGCCCGCCGGCGGAAGGATGTCGTAACTGCGGCGCCACAGATGAACTTGCTCTTCGCCGTACTTGGCTTTGGTTTCTGCTTTGTTGAGTCCTTGAAGCCCGCCGTAATGACGTTCGTTGAGCTTCCAAGATTTTTGCTGTGGGAGCCACATCTGGTTGAGCTCTTCGAGCACAAGCCACGTCGTTTTAATGGCGCGCTGGAGGTACGAAGTAAACACGTTGTCAAACTCATAGCCGTGCTTTGCCAGGAGCTTTCCGGCCCCTTTAGCCTCTTGAACGCCCTGTTCAGTGAGGGGAACATCGACCCAACCTGTGAATCGATTTTCGAGATTCCATAAACTTTGTCCATGCCGAATTAAAACCAGCTTCATCGCTCTCCTTAGTCACAAAGAGTGAAATATAGGTTGCGATCTAGCGACGTGCAAGTTTTTGATTTTGAGAAGGAAGATTTACAAAAGAAGAGACAATAAAAAGGCGATGCCACAGCATTCTGCTATCGGGTCTTTCATCCTAAAAACCATCGCCCGTCCCAATTAAGAGGCTAAGAGATATTTTTTTTTACAGCAAATCCTAACGCATTGCAGGTGGCCTGTTTGCTCAAAATCAATACGTTAGTCTAGCGTTTCGATGGTTCCGTACTTCATTTCGGCTTTGATAAGAATGGCTTTGGGGTCCGAAGAGCTTTCAAAACTCTCGTCAACAGAGCCAGATTCGATATTGAGTTCGTAGCGGTAGAGGAGTTCTTTGAGTGGCTGGAGGAAAAGTTCGCCATTGATCATATGAACATCCACAGGCGCGCTGATCCGACGCAATTCCACCTCCCCATGCAGTCCCTCGATCTTTAAGGCTCTTGAAGGAATGGTGATATCGCAGTCTACAATGGCCGAAGAAAAGTCCAAACGAACCGAAGCCTCTTCGACATCTGTTTCGAGGCGAGTGCTTTTACCCACGCCATCGCAGTCCCAATTGATTTCATCGCCACTGTTGGAGTCGATGCGGATTTCTCCGGAGCCAAATTTGATTTCGATCAAACGAATGGAGCTTTTGATCTTTTCGGCTCCCTCGCGGTTTCCGAGAAGGAATTCTGATTTTTCGTCTGAGATTTGCGAGAAGGTTTTTTCGAAAAGGGCCCGATAGGAGCCAAAAGCCAAGACTCCGCAAAAAATCGCCGACACAAAGCCAATGACAAACCAACGTTGAGCCAAGTGGCGTTTTTGCAAATCCATAAACGGTCTCCCGTCTTATCGCCCCATGCGATTGCGGCAATAAAGTTCTGGCCACTCTTTTATGCACGCCTGAAATAAACTTTCAGTGTCCACATTGTGGCGATTCATCACCTTAGGTTCTTGGTAAGGACGACCTGCACGACTGGCCGGTGTTCGTTGCGACGAAGACGACGACGAACAGGCTGCCAACAGAGACATCGAGATTGCAATCAAGACCAATTTCATAAAGTTCTCCTCTAGGATGACACAATATCGGCCTTTTTATTTATTTTTTTAACACAACCAAGGGCTAGGTGACTAACTCAGGGCTTGGCCCATTTTGACTTTGCAGGGTTCGCTTTGGATCCAGCCCATTTTGGGCTCTGTGAGAACAACGACCGTGCTTCCGAGATTGAAGATGCCGAGCTCGTCTCCCACTTGGATGTTTTTGGGAGTTGGGTAATCCATCAAGAGGCGGCGGTTTTTGAAGGGGTACTGATTTGTCATCACGGTGGGATCAAAAGGGAAAGACATGCTCCCGACGTTGGTGGCGCCCACCATCACAAGAATCATTTTTCCCTGAGGTGTTTCGATACCGATGGCGACGCGTTCGTTGACGGCGAGCACACCCGGAATGTTGCGCAGGCTCCAGTAGTTCACCGGCCATAATTCGCCCGGAAATGTTTTAAGCCAGTGGATCTTGCCTTTTACTGGTGAGTGAACGCGATGATAGTCCTTGGGACTCAAATAATACGTGGTAAATACGCCGCCTTCGAGAAGATCAGCCCAAGGAGTTTGCGGCAAAAATTCTTCAAGTGTGTATTTGATGCCCTTGGCTTGAATCAAAACACCTTGAACGATGCGACCGCTTTGAGTGATTCGGCTATCGCATGGATGAACACGTTCGCCTTCGATAGGGCGAATGCCTTTTTTAAGACGACGCGAGAAGAGCTCGCCGATGCTTTTGTAATCGCCAAGAGGTTTTTCGGCTTCTTCAACATTAATTCCAACAAGGCTTGCGAAGGTTTTTACAGAAAGTTTTGCAAATGGAATGGGCCAATCTTTGTAAGCCACCGATCCAACATAATGACTGACGTACTTTTTAGGCAACTGGGGCATTATGGCATTTAAGAGTTGATTGCGAATCATTTTGGACAGGAATTTTCTTTGCACGAGCTTGCTCACCATCATCATAGAGTCGACGCATCCTTATTTGTATGTTAATTTAATTCACATGAGTCAAATAATCAAAGATTTAAAGGTCCCTCTCGGGGAAGACCTTTTGGAAAAATTGCAACTTTTAGATCCCCAGTACAAGACTCATCGTATTTTACGAAAATCCATCGACGCTCGCGGGGACAAAAAGCCACAGTGGATCTACTCTGTTGAGGTCTTTTCCCAACAAGAAACTCCTCCCGAAGATCGCATCCTCGTTGAGAAAAAGATCACTCAACCTGCCTTTCGCCCTCTGGTTGTGGGCGCTGGACCGGCCGGTCTGTTTGCCTGCCTTCGGTTGATTGAGCGCGGCCTTAAACCTATTCTTTTTGAGCGTGGCTCTGCCTGTGAAAAACGCATTGTATCGATTAATAAATTCTGGCGCTATGGCACCTTGAACCCCGAAGACAATGTTTGTTTTGGCGAGGGTGGCGCTGGTCTTTATTCCGACGGAAAATTGATTACACGCATCAAATCCCCGCATATTCCTTACGTTATGGACCGCTTGGTGGATTTTGGGGCTCCTCAGGAAATTAAATACCTCTCCAATCCCCATGTGGGTTCCGATCGAATTCGACGAGTGATTCCGCGTTTGCGAAATTATCTTTTGGCCGAAGGCTGCGACATACACTTTAACTGTCGTATCGAAGAACTGATGATTCAAAATGGTCGAGTGAACGGAGTCAAAACAGCCGATGGCAAACAGTTCGAATCTCCGGTGGTTATTTTAGCAACAGGTCATTCCGCTGGAGACGTGTTTGCCAACTTGCAATCCCATGGTGTGAAACTTGAAGGAAAGTCGTTTGCACTAGGGCTTCGCATTGAACACTCACAAGACTTGATCAATAAAATTCAGTACGGTGAATACAAAGATCACCCCGAACTCAAAGCGGCCAATTACAAACTCACCTATCATGATTCTGAAGACCATATCGGCGTTTACTCATTTTGCATGTGCCCCGGAGGATATGTTCTTTCTTCTGGCACGGAAGCCGACGGTGTTGTGGCTAACGGCATGAGTAACTACAATCGTGGCTCACCTTATGCCAATGCAGCCATTGTTGTCTCGATTGATCACGATAAACTTTTTGGCTCTGATGTTTTTGGCGGCATGAAACTTCGTCGACAGATCGAAAACGAAGCTTTTTGCAAAGTGCAGGAGAACAAAGGGACGAAACAAATCCCCAGCCAAGATGTGCTCAGTTTTTTATCACAATCCAAATCGAAGTACACAGCAACAAGCTCTCCATCGGGAGTTGTTCCCATTCGTTTGGATCAAATTCTTCCGGCCAGCATTTATTTACGCTTGAGCGAAGCTCTTGAAATTTTCGAACGCAAGATGCGTGGATTTACTGCACCCGGTGCTCAACTTCATGGCGTTGAAACACGAACCTCGTGCCCCATTCGCATCCCACGTTTTAACGAAACCTTACAATCGGTTTCTCACCCCGGGCTTTATCCCATCGGAGAAGGTGCGGGTTACGCAGGAGGCATCACGAGTGCGGCTTGCGACGGAGTGCGCGCCGCAGAAGCCATCGTTGACCAATTTGCCAACTAATGCTGAGATTGGTTTTACCCGTCATCTTTCGCGCTCCGCTCAGGATGACGGGTCTCACAGGAGGACTCTCATGTCATTTTTATTTTTCTTTTTTGCCTCACTAATTGTCAACGCCGAAACTTTTTCAATTCTTCGCTTAGAGCCGCAACACAATCTGGCCGTGATCGCAACCGTCGAAGCGCAAAATTTTGCCGTTGGAAATGAATTCAGCGTCGAAACCCCTCAAGGCGTGTGCCACCTCGTTGTTAAAAAAATTGTCACAGATTATATTTATGTCGATACAGAACAGTGCCAGTCTGAGTATCTCAGTAAGGGCACTCCCATTTCTCCACGCCAACAAGTGACTGTGGAAAAATCGATGGTTGAACCCACTGTCCTCAGCGCAGAGATTTCTGCTGACAGTGTTTCGACCGATCTTACATTTTTGAATTCTGATTTTTTTAATACTTACGTAAAAGACCGTTTATCTGCGACGGTTTCGTATCTCGCGGGAAATTCGCTAGATGGTCAAGCCCGCCTCAATCAAAATACCGTGATCGAAGACATTCGTGGTTCAAACACCATGGCGCTCGGTCTTGATTACACCATCTGGCACTTGCCTTATAATTTAACCTGGTCGACAGGAATGGCTTACAGCCTTCCGCGCTCGTATGGGCGCTTTCAACTGACGAGCGATGGAAATTCACAGTCAGAGAATTTTAATGGCACCCCAAAGCTTGAAACTCTTTCTCTGTTTTCCAATCTTCGCTACCACTGGAGTGATACTCTATGGGCTTATTTTGGCCTCAACCGTTTGTTTGTTTCAAGCTCTGGCTTTAATGGCGAAATGGCTGGCGACTTTGGATTTCACCTTGGTGGGCGCTATTACATGTATCGAAACTTTTTTGCTGATTGCAGTATTAACTTTTACAACCTCGATTACAAAATCGGAAATCAAAAATTTGATTACAGCATGACCGAGCTTGAACTCAAAGCGGGCTATACTTTCTAGCTTTCCTCTTCATCCTGAGCACAGCGAAAGATCTCGACAAGATCGCACCATAAAGCCTTCGCTCAGCGCTCACAGTCTTTCACCAAGGGACAGACTGTGGCACTACCTTCTACAAGGCGTGAGCAGCCCTGCCACCTCTAAAAGCTAAAACCCCTGATTTCTTTAAAGGAGTTGGTAATTTCTTTAAGACGCTTTTTGGGAAAAGAATTAGAATTTAACAAGATCCTTCGTTTCGCTCAGAATGACAGTGATTTGGTCAGGATGATGTTGCCTCACACAGTTACAGAGCATGCCTTTTGATGATGCCATCCAAGGGGTGAAGAAGCTTCGAAGTGAGATTTCTTCGACAATTTGACTCAAAGTGAAAAAATACTTTTCAATTTTTTCTAAATAATTGCTGTTTTGTCTCATCTTGGGTCAATTTGGGCTAAAGTCCTACCTGGCTTCTCCGATAAAGAATGAGCACAAAGGGGGAAGTGTATGAAGAAGTCATTAATTGCAATCTGTTTGATCGGTGCGATGTTGGTGGTTTTCCAAAACTGTTCCGACAAGTCGTTTTCGACTCGTACAGATTTAAACAAATCACTGTCATCGCTCGACGGCTCTGAACAGCTTGTAGAGGATGATATTCCAAACGAAATTGAAGATGATGTCGTCAATAACGATGATGACTCTAATAATGATGGCGACGGCAGCACCATGGGAGGCAGCAGCACCGGCGGTAGTAGCACCGGCGGTTCTAGCAGCGGAGGTAGCAGCTCTGGTGGTTCAACCACAGCCAGCTCTTCTGATGATGATGTTGTTGCAGAAAACGACGACGATGATTCTCCAGGAAATTCAACTGGCGGAAGTAGCACCGGCGGCAACAGCACGGGCGGATCAACAACAGCCAGTTCATCGGGTGACGACGATGATGACAACGGTCGTAGTTGCAATGACAAAAAAGATGGCAATGGGCGCTATGTCTGTATCCTTGCCGGACCAGGTAAATCACGCCACGTGGCTGTGATTAATAATCAGATTGTTTCACAAAACTCAACACCTAAAACAGCGTGCATGAGTCGCAATGCTTGTGAAAAAATTGTGGGAGCAAAGCTCGAGGTAAAGTCTGTAGAGAGTCGTGGGTATTGCAAAAACGAAACACCACAAGTTCTCGTATTTACCGATGCTGAAATTCAAGTCTTAGTTGATAAGATTCAGTAACCGTCACCCTGAGTTGTAATGAAGGGTCTCGACGAGATCCTTCCCTTCGGTTAGGATGATGTTCTATACTTCCTCATAACGCTTCAGAATCTTCTGGAGCGTTATTCTTTTCTGAAATAACGATTTCCTCAAGACTCACAGGCGCCATTTCTTCGGCTTTTTGAGCTGTTGCCTGAGCTAAAGCGACTTGAGTTTCGTAGCGCTCTAACCACTTTACATCTTTCGCTTCTACCAATTCACCAACGGCCATGGCCTCGCGGATGTCTTCGGCACGCTCGCGCTCGCGTTTTTCTTTTTGTCGTTGTTTTTCCTGCTCAAAAAACTCGGACGATGTATCGATGGAATTAATTTTTTCGGTAATGTGGGAGAGCTCTTCTTCGCCTTCAGAATACGATGACATCAAGGCTTGTGACATGTTCGAGGTGACGTCACTGAGCGTTTCTTTTTCTTGCTCTTCGCCGATGCCTTCAGGCAATAGCTGATCAATTTCCGAAAGAGACGGAAGTTCCTGCAAATTGCGGAGGCCAAAGATTTCTAAAAACTTGCGTGTGGTCGAATAGGCCATTGGCTTTCCGGGAAGATCGGTTTTGCCTTCGAAGGAAACCAAACCTTTCTCCATCAGGGCACGCACCAAATGGCCGGACTCAACGCCGCGGATTTGGTCCACTTCGTTTTTAATAATAGGCTGTTTGTACGCAATGATCGAAAGCACTTCTAACGCCGGACCGCTGAGGCGAAACGGGCGTGCTTTACTGATTTTTTTTAAAAAGTCCATATTGTCGAGCTTGGTCCGAAACTGCCACCCACCAGTGACTTCTTCGAGTGTCACACCACGAGTTGGGTCGGCGTAAATCATCTGCATCTCTTCGATGGCTTTTTTAAGCATCTTTGTGTCGACGTTGGAATTATGAAAAACCTGTTTAAGTGTAGCCAAACTCATGGGCTTTTCGGAAACAAAAAATAAACTCTCTAAAACTGAGAGCAGCTGAAACGAGTCGACAAAAATGGCATCGGCTGATTCGTCCACAGAAGTTTCGTTTGGAGCGGCACTGTTTTCTTCTTCCACAACAGATTCCAATTTTTTTTCGAATTCATTATCAAACATCTGTCTGCTCTCCTTCGATCTTCAGTTCGCTTTCGGCCTGAAGGATATCGTCATCCGTTGCCGAATTGCCTTCCGCGCTCAACTCTTCGCCGTCTGTCGACAAACTCACCGTTTGTTGTTCAAGAGAATTTTCAAAAAGAGTGTCAGCCACTTTTTCGGAGTTGATGGAGTTGTACTCCTGAACGCGCTCCAAAACACTGGCATCAATGGTCCGTTTGGCTGTGAGATAAATATCCCCATACACTTCCGATTGAAAAACCGTTACGAGGCCCATTTTTCCAAGTTCCAAAGCCGAGAGAAAGGTGATCAAAAGTTCGCTGCGAAAATCTTCAGCCGCGGTGATAAGATCTTTAAGCACAACTTGCTGACCCACAATCAAACGATCTTTGATCTGCATGATTTGCGACGCAATCGATTTGGTTTTGAGTGCCACTTTGTGAACTGTTTTTTTAATATTACGAATCGCGCGGCGATAGTGTGAGATCAAAGCAAAAAGTCCGCCCTCTTCGATGATAATGTCCGACTCGTCTTCATCGGGCGGAAGTTCTTCACGCACTCCACTCACCCACTGATCACGTCCCAAAAGAGGTTTGGCGTAGAGTTGTTTTGCGGCATCTTGAAATCTTTGATATTCCAAAAGACGATTCACCAGCTCTTTTCGTGGATCTTCAACTTCCAGAAGCTCACCATTTTCATTATACTGCGGAAGAAGCATCTGCGATTTGATTTGGATCAGCGTGGCCGCCATGGCTACAAAGTCGCCTGCGGTTTCAAGATCCAACTCTTTCATCCGACGAATGTAGTCCATGTACTGAGTTGTGATTTGGTAAATATTAATATCAAAGATATCCATCTCTTCTTTACGAATGAGGTAAAGAAGAAGGGCCATCGGGCCTTCAAAATGGGGTAAATGGATTTCAAGACTCATTAGCGATTCACCTGTAAACTCTCCACCAAAGCTATAGAGTTGTCTAAAACCCAGTCCACGGGCAAGGCCAATATACGCAGGCCCCCAAAAATGACTAAAAGCAGCAATATCCATTGCATTGTATCCTGCTGCTTCTCTAACCACAGATCCCATTTCAGAGGTAAAAAACGAGCAAATACCTTTCCTCCGTCAAGAGGATGAATCGGAAGGAGATTAAAAAAAGCGAGATACAGATTGAGCGCTAAAAACGTATAGATCATTTTGTTCATCTGCATCGATGGGACAAACTGGGATTGATTGACTAAAACGACCAAAAATAGCAATCCCGCAATAAATAAAAGAACATTCGAAAGCGGTCCTGCGAGAGCAATCCAAAACATCCCATTGCGAGGTTTTTCGAGGTTTCGCGAATTGACCGGGACCGGTTTCGCCCAGCCAAAGAGGGGAACGCCTGGCACAAGAATGGCCATGATTGGTAGTACCACCGTCCCCACCCAATCGATATGAGCCATTGGATTCAGTGTTAAACGCCCCATAATATCCGCCGTGTTATCGCCAAATTTTTTAGCCGTCCAACCATGAGCATACTCATGAAAACAGAGCGCAAATAGAAAAGGAATGTAAAAGGTAATCACATCGATAATTTTATCAGGTGTAAACATATAAAGACTCTAAAACGAGCGCTATGCGATGTCTACAATTTGCATCATTTTTCTTTCCTCCTAAAAAGTTTTTGATAGACCAACGCAGGTGCTTTATTTTTAAACATATCTCAGAGGAGATCCCGTGAAATCACTCGTCTTCATCCTTTCTAGATGACCTTATCTTCAGCGAGTGTTTTTCGTGACCGGAAAACTGAATAGGCGCTCTTTGCCAAGAAAATTGCCTGACTCAATTCACAAACGATCACTTTTTTTATTGATTCCAAATATTCATCAGCCACCCCAAGAGTAAAATCTGAGGCACTGTTAAAAGAGGAACCAGCACGGCAATCTTCCAGGATTTTGTTGTCTCGCGAATGGCCATAAACTCGGTGAAGTCTGTCGCAACACCTGCCATTAAAAAAACAAACGCATTGCCTGGTGCCTTTGCGATCCGAACTAAATCTGCAGCCAGAGGCACAGAACCTTCGGAGCAAACCTCGATGCCTGTTGCCGCGAGCAATGTTGAAAAGAGTCCTTTGAGCGAAGGACCAAAAAATTCTATAAAAATTCGTGTTGGCAAAAATGTGCTAATCACTGAAGATAGAATAGTCCCTACTAGAATCCATTTTAGAATCATTTGCGATTCCGAAAAGCCGATTTTTAAAATCGATTTTATCAGTGACCACGAGACCTCAATTTTTAAAGTCCGGGGCTCGAACTGTGAGGGCTGAAAGTGATTGGGATTGGCAGGCAGTATGTTTCGCTCCACTAACTCATCAAAAATCCAACCCGTGATAATGGCAATCACCAATGAAAAAATAAGAAAATAGAACGTCAACTCTCCGCCGATCAGAGTGTACAGTATGAGTGTGAGCGAAAACGAATTCCATGGGCTGGCGATTAAAAATGCCATCGTTTGCCCAAGACTTGCCCCACGTTCGTAGATTTTCATACCTAAGATAAGGATGCCGTGATTACAGAGATCAAAAAGTGTACCCGCCATTGTGGCTTTGGCCAAACCACCCAACCGGGATTTTGAGCCAAAATAGGTCATCACAAGTTCGCGAGGGACCTTGGACAAAACTCCAACGGCAATAATACTGATCGCAATCCCCCACCACATGTCGTTCATGAGCTCGAAGACTTTGTACTGAAAGCTTTGCACCCAATGCATTCCGCCATCGAGATTCACCAAGTGGGCCACATAAGTCACAGCAACAACGATCAATGAACTCCAATAAAGCCAGTCCGTCTTTCCATGAGAATGACCGTGAGCAAGATCTTGCGGATGGTGACAGGAGTCTTCCATCACCCCATCCTTTTCGCAAAAAACTCCAGAAGCTCGTTCATCTTTTTCTGACTTTCAGCTTTGCTCTTTGATTCAAAAGCACCAGCCACACAGTGGCCTAGGTGCTTTTCCAAAATCGAAACTTCCAATGCTTTCAGCGCGGCACGAACAGCTTTGGTTTGATTTAAAATATCCGTGCAATATCTTTTTTCTTCGATCATTTTTTTGATACCATCGATTTGCCCGGAAATTCGGCGCAAACGATGTAGGTCTTGGGAGTGGTCAGCATTTTTTTTCATGGAAACAACGCTACCAAGAACGCAAAAAAGAAGCCAATAAAAAATACCTGCAATGATACGAGGTACAAACACAGCCCCCAACGTCGAACCAAGAGAGCCGGAAGTGTACAGCAGAGAAGTGTGCTGGTGGATGTTAAAAGAGTGAAAAAGAGTGTGGTCTAAACTTCACTTCGCATGTCTTTGTTGTAATTAAGCTGTAGACTCGCCCAGAGATTGAGGTCGTCATACCCTGCAACAAAAGGCGCAAAGCCAATTCGATAAAGAGCCTAATTTGTATCGATCGATTCCGAATGCCAGGATGAAAACACGGCCAAAGTGTAAAATTGCCAAGTTTAGTAATTGGCTTGCGGGTGTTCACCATTCCAGCCTTTTAAAAGAGCATTCAATTCAATCAGTCCCCAGTGGGTGTCATTAGTTCCCAAAGAAGTCGATCCACCTCGACGCCCACCGCCAACTGTCCATAGAAGGTCTAAGTAAGAGACGCTTCGCTCATATCCTCCCGCGCTATGGACTTATGCATTGTGCCCCTGGAAAGTCATCGGATGAGCGCTGCACGTTGGAAAAATTAAAAGTATCTGGAAAGCGATAAATCATGATCCAACTTAATATACCCCACCAGGGTATATTAAATGGCAAAAATGTAGCTTAAAACCTTATTGCGAGTTGAACATCAAACTGCTAAGCTCGACCACGAATTATCTTTTGAGGAGGTTAACCATGTCGACAACTCGTTTTGCGTCTACTGATTTTACTGATGACGAAGTGGCCTTTCGCCAAGCTGTGCGCGAATTCGCGGAATCCGAAATTAAACCCAAGGTGCACAAAATGGATGCCGAGCAGCAAATGGATTCAGACATAGTGAAACAACTTTTTGAGATGGGCATCATGGGAATCGAAACTCCCGAAAATTATGGGGGTTCAGCAGGCTCCTTCACGATGGCTTGCATTGCCGTTGAAGAGATTGCCCGAGTCGATGGCTCCGTGAGTGTTCTTCTGGATGTGCAAAACACATTAGTGACAAATGCTCTTCTCAAGTGGGCGTCTCCAGCGCTGAAAGAAAAGTACCTTCCCCGCCTTGCAAAAGAATGGGTGGGCGCTTATGCCCTTTCGGAAAGTGTTTCCGGCTCCGATGCTTTTGCTTTAAAACTTCGCGGCGAAGACAAGGGTGATAAGTTTGTTCTCAACGGTCACAAACTTTGGATCACGAACGGCAAAGAAGCCAGCCTGTTTATTTGTTTTGCGAATCTTGATCCTGCAAAAGGCTATAAAGGAATCACCGCCTTTATCGTAGAAAAAGGCTATAAAGGTTTTATCGTTGGTAAAAAAGAAGACAAAGTTGGAATTCGCGCTAGCTCCACTTGCGAACTGCTTTTTGAACACTGCGAAGTTCCAAAAGAAAATGTTCTTGGTGAAGTTGGCAAGGGATACAAAATTGCCATCGAGACCCTGAATGAAGGCCGAATTGGTATTGGCGCGCAAATGGTCGGAATTGCACAGGGCGCCTACGAGGCTGCGAAAAATTATATTCAAACACGCGAACAGTTTGGAAAAAAACTCTCTGACTTTCAGGGCGTGCAATTTCAACTGGCCGAAATGCGTACACAACTCGAAGCCGCTCGTGTTCTGGTTTACAATGCCGCACGACTAAAAGATTCTGGAAAAGATTTTATTCAGCAGGCCGCATTTGCAAAACTCTTTTCATCACGAGCTGCAGAAAAAATCACATCCCAAGCCATTGATCTTTTTGGTGGAAATGGATTTACGACTGAGTATCCAGTGGAGAAATTCTGGAGAGATGCAAAAATTGGTCAGATCTACGAAGGCACAACAAATATGCAACTTCAGACCATCGCTAAGATGGAATTGAATTAGTGATCTCACCCCTCATCGGCTTTAATGGTGAGGGAGTATCTGACTGTTCGTTGTTTTTAAAATGGAAAGACTTGGTATCGAAGCGGCTTTGTACCCGTTGCCTTTTCTTTTTTGGCCTCGCCAACCGTGAAAACGCGAAGAGCATTTGTTTTATTCCCTTTTTGAATCGGTAAACCCAAAGTAATCACCACTCGATCTCCCGTTTTTACCAATCCATGACTCATCAAGAGCCCTTCAAGCTCCTTCATCAGTTCGTCGTTCATACGAAAGTTTTTAATCGGTAAGGTTTGCACGCCCCAACACAACTCAAGGCTGCGCAAGGTGTGAGCCTGATCTGTCACCGCAACCAGATGAGCCTTGGGGCGAAAGCGTGAAATCAAGCGCGCGGTTCGTCCGGTTGTGGAAAGACACACGATCACGCTGGCGTCCAGCGTGAGCGCACAAAGAGAGGCAGACACAGAGATTGCCTCTGGAACATGTTCAATTTTACTGTCGAGATTGATTTTGTTATAAATCTCGAGTTCTTCTTTTTCTACTTCCATAATAAGATCGTGCATGGTGCGAATCGACTCGACAGGAAACTTTCCACGAGCCGATTCGGCAGAAAGCATCAACGCGTCTGATCCATCGAGCACTGCATTGACCACATCGGTGATCTCCGCTCGTGTGGGACGCGGATTATCTTTCATGCTTTCTAACATTTGCGTAGCAGTAATCACTGGGCGTCCGATCTCGTTGCATGTCGAAATGATTCGTTTTTGTAAGGAGGCAAGTCTTGTTTGCCCTACTTCAACAGCAAGATCTCCGCGCGCCACCATCACCGCATCGCTGACTTCGACGATGTCGCTCAGATGTTCGATGGCCTCAGCCATTTCAATCTTAGCGATAACACGGACAGGATTTGTCGCGGCTTTTTTAATCAGCTTACGAAGTTCGATAATATCTCGCGCTTGGCGCACAAAACTGAGTGCGACATAATCCACACCTTGTGCGAGACCAAACTTAAGATCAGCCAAATCTTTATCCGTTAAACTACTCATTGGAAGTGATGTTTGAGGAAGATTAACCCCTTTGCGTTCACGAACGATCCCCCCATGAATCACTTCGCAGATCACTTGCGTTTTTTGAACTTTTTTTGCTCGGAGTTCAATCAAACCGTCATCGATCAAAACAGAATCACCGATCTTAATATATTGATGAAGATTTTGAATATCGATGGGAATTGTTTTTTTATTGGATGCCTCGAGATCTCCGACAATGGTGATCTCGTCCCCATCCTTGAGAGTGATATCTTTGATCTTCCCGACACGAACTTTAGGACCTTGCAAGTCTTGCAAAATAGCCACAGGCGCTTTGAGAGATTCGGAGAGCTTGTGTAAATGCTTAATCACTTTTTGATGTTGGGCATGTTCTCCGTGACTAAAGTTAAGCCGGGCCACATTCATCCCCGCTATCAGACATTTTTTGAGCATCTCCTCTGACTCAGAGGCCGGACCGATTGTGGCAACAATTTTGGTTTTTCGTTTTGCTAACATGCTTCAATTACAGCATTGCTCAGGTTGGAAAGGTACGCCGTTCCCTTTCCTTAAGCGTTGCGTTAAGTTATGGTCATTCTTAACAGAGCCCAGTCATCCTCAAAGAGAAGGCTCCTGTCGAGATCTTTCGCTAAGCTCAAGGTGACGGAACTTTGCTCAAGATAACAACGTGCTTTAACGCGTTGCCTATGTAAAAGGTACGGCGTACCTTTCCGACGACGCAGGGTGGGGTTTTGTGCTACACATTTGGGCCATGAAAACTTCTCTTCGAATTCCTGCGATTGCGGGGCGAGTGCACTTGGGATGCACGGCTCTTGAACGGAAAAAAGCCCAAGATGTTGAGCTGGAAATCTTGATCGAATTTGCAAAGCCACCAAAGGCGCTTTCCTCAGACTCCATTTCCGATACTCCTTGTTATGCGGAAATGACGTCGATCGCGATGGAGACGTTTTCGCAAAAACACTATGCGACCATCGAGCATCTCTGCAATTGTTGTCACCAAAATCTTAAAACGTATTTAAAAACAAAAAAAGTGAAGAAATCGATTCTCTCAACACAGATTAAAAAAATCTCTCCTCCCGTCAAAGAAATTATCGGAGGCTCCCTCTTTACCATTCGACAAAAAATATGAATCGATATGTTTTAGCTTTAGGCACAAATTGCGAACCTCGCCTTGAACATCTTCGAGAAGGTCTTTCTAAAATATCGCAGTTTTCAAAGCTGATTAAAATCTCTCCCATTTTTGAAAATGCGCCTCTACTCCCACCCAATGCTCCAGAGTCTTGGTACCAGTTTTTTTTAAACACAGCTGTATTGATTGAATCTTCGCTCTCCGCTCAGGAACTTTTAAAAAAGTGTCAAACCGTTGAAACAGAAACCGGCCGTCCCTTGAATCGAGAAAAATGGGCTCCTCGAACTTTGGATATTGATCTGATTTTTGAACTTTCCGTGGATGATACGCCAGTCCTTTGTGAAACAGATGACCTCCGGCTTCCTCATTCGGATTGGAAAAATCGCAATTTTGTTTTAGCTCCACTTCTTCACCTCTTGCCTTCATCAAGGCTTGCACCAGAAATTTTAAAACATCATCGCGACAAAAAAACACCTCTCACCGCATGGATGCCCATATTGAATGTCACTCCCGATTCTTTTTCCGAGAACAATACAGAGACTACACCTGATTCAAAACTCGAAAAATTTAAAGCCCTCCTAAAACAGAATCCGGCGGTGATTGATATAGGGGCTGAATCCACGCGCCCCGGGGCCGCGGCAGTTTCCGCAGACGATGAGTGGTTCCGCTTAGAGTCCGTCCTCACTTTTTGGCGAGAAAACCAAAAACAATTTCCCTTTACACAGATCAGCCTCGACACTCGACATCCAAAAACTGCACAGCGTGCACGTGACTTTGGTGTGAGCCTCCTTAACGATGTCAGTGGTCTCATCTCTCCCGAAATGTGCGAAGCGGCCGAGCATTACGATCAAGTTATTTTTATGCATTCTTTAACTGTTCCAGCGGATCCAAAAGTGATTCTTCCTCCATCCACACATCCGACAGAGATTGTTCTGCGTTGGGCACAGGAGAAGAAAAACTCTCTCACCCCGATGCTGCAAAAAAAGTTGATCTTCGATCCGGGGATTGGTTTTGGAAAAACTCCACGTCACTCCTTGCAGATCTTGCAAAACATCGAAGCGCTTTATGCTCTCGAGCTTCCTCTTCTCGTCGGGCACTCGCGAAAATCATTTATGAATTTGTGGAGCAAAGAGTCCTTCTTTAAACGCGATCATGAAACTTTAGGAGTGTCGGCATTTCTTTATGGAAAAGTCGAATTCCTTCGTATCCACAATCTGGACGCTCATCAAAAAATGGTCCAATCCCTTCTCGCCCTGGGAGGACCGTTGTGAGTAAAAACTACGAAGAATGGGTGGCTTGGCTCGAGGAACGAAGCATTATGCCGCAAATTCGCCCCGGTCTTAAGCACACAGAGGCGGCGCTGACAGAGTCAGGACTCCTCAACAAAGTGAATCCAAAAAATGTCATACACATTGCGGGAACTAACGGTAAAGGCACCACCGCTAAGACTCTTGAACAGCTATTACTTTCTCAAGGTAAAACAGTGGGCCTTTACACCTCACCTCACCTGGTAGAAACCACCGAACGCATTCGCCTCAACGGAGAGATGATTTCGAAACAAGCGCTTGTAAGTGCGTGCGAAAAGTTTCAACCCCTGATCGAAAAATGGAACCTTTCTCATTTTGAAAGTTTGACGCTTTTTTCTGTAGCCTTATTCTTTGATGACTCCCCTGTTGACTACGCCATTTATGAGATTGGCTTGGGAGGCACGTGGGACGCCACCAATGTAATCCCTCATCAGACGAGTGTTATTACAACTCTTGGTTTTGATCACCAACACATTCTCGGCGATACTTTAAGTGAAATCGCAGAAAATAAATTTGGTATTATTAAAAAGAACAATCATGTGTTTCATTTGCCTTATGAAGAAGATATCGAAAACCAACTCAAGGATAAAATCGAAGCCACAAGTTCAACAGCGGTGCGGGTTCTTCCTCCGGAAGTTGTGATCGAAAAATCAACTCACCTCCCCGTGTATTCAATCAAACATCAACAGTCTCTTTACCCGCTGTCTCTGCCAGGCCCGAGGGCCGCACAAAATATGGAGCTGGCGTTACAGGTCTTTTCGAACTTAGGATATTCTTACAAAGAAGGCCTTTCGGTTTTGAAAAACATCGACTGGCCTGCACGCATGACTCCTTGGCCCGAAGAAATGATCTGCCCTGTGTACCTCTCGGGAGATCACAATCTCCAGGGCATCGAAAGCCTCAAGGAGATTTTAAGCCAATCCAATTATCGTCAGGTTTTTGTGTTATTTGGTTTATCCAAAAATCGAATTCATCGTGATTTTTTAAAGGCCCTTAAATCCATTCCACGAAGCCAACTTTATTTAACAAAGCCTCAGTTTAATGGCGTGCAACCAGAAAAAGGCGCTCTGCCTTTTTTTGAAAAACCCATTGATGGGTTGAATGCGATTTTAGAAAAAGTTCAACCTGAAGATTTAGTCGTTGTGACCGGCTCACTCTATCTCTGCGGAGATCTCTTGAAATCGCGGCTGAATTAAGTTCTGTTTGTCGTTCTGTTCTAGCGTCCACTTCAGAGAGGCTTGAATACGGCGTTTAAAGACTTCGACATCGATGTAGTGATTCTGCCCCCAAAGTGGCCAAGTGACTCCAGGTTTTTGCAAATAATCAGCGATCGTTACATACCCATCATGCGGACCCCAGTAGTTGAGTTGTTGGTCGCGCACTTTTTCGAAAAAATAATAATAGCGCTGCGGTCGAACAGCCACCAAATTAACGAGTGGAATTTCTGTTCCTATTTTTAATGGCGCATAACAAAATCCGTTGCTGCGAGCCACTTCGGGAAGAACCGGATAGTCATTGTTAAAGTAATTTTTGAGGTTATAAAAAACATCTTTATTGGTCGGCGGTAATGACGTCCCATACATCATCCCCGAAACATTGAGCCAACCCATCACATTTAAGTTGAGTTGCACACTCTTTTCCAAAACCAACCGAAGCTCAAGACTTGCCAAACCATGGGTGATAAAGATCACATTGCGTCCATTCCAACGCTTGAGCAGTTCCTGGTAGTAGTAGGCATTGGGATAAATGGATCGCCGGTGTTGGATGTCGGGAAATGCACAATCAAAACCCATATCGGCGGCAATGTTTTTAAGTCGCCATTGATAATTTTCATTTTGTTTTTTGGATTCCCAGGGATTGTGCGCAAGCACAACTGCAACGACATCTTTATGATTCTTATCGTAAACATCTTTTTGTTTTTCGATAAATTGATTGAATTCAATAAACTGAGGGTTTTCCTTCATCGTCTTGTAAAGGATTCCACAAGCGATGTCGTAACCAAAGGATTGTTGAATGTGATAAATATCGGAGGCATTTAAGTTTTTATTCGCAAGCTGATCCCAAATCTTCTGCGCACGATAATTGGCTTCGAGCTCCGTGACAGGACTTCTTTGAAAAAAATCAACAATCGAATC
>CAZOGU010000029.1:0-15133 GCA_964579625.1 uncultured Pseudobdellovibrionaceae bacterium | reverse complement strand
GAGGGATTATCAAGAGACATTCAGAGATTCAACGAAGTCTCCAAAGTTCTAGAGAGGGATTTTATAAAACTCTCTCTAGAACTTTGGAGCGCCCCACTAAAGTCTAGCTTATTGGTTGGATTGCTTTTTAACTGCGTCGTGCTTTTGAGCGTTGAGCTCGGCTTCGCAGATTTCGACCTTTTCTTGATATTCATCTTCGCGCTTCTGCAACGTTCGCTTGTAGTCTTTGAATCTCTCAATGCGATCCTTTAAGAACTCTTCAGACACACCGATAATTTTGTCTTTGTCATCCAAGCCAATTTTGAATTCTTCTTCTTTATCCGTAACGCGATCCATAGGCTCTGTCCACTTGAGCTTGCCGTTGCCACCATTTTTAGGATCAACAAGGTCTTTGCGACATCCCTTGAGGGTTCCGTAAAGACCAAGGGAGCCAAATTTGCGGCTTCCGTAAACGCGGTCCTCAAGGCTGTACACGTCGATCTGTAGGCGACGAAGCTCTTCGGCCATATTTACTTTTTGTTGGTAAATCATATTGCCGTCTTTGACTCCAATTTTTTGCTCAGGAGTCATGTGCTCACTCTTCTCCATCTCGGTATCAATTTTTTCAGCCTTGTGCGGATTCGTGCTACACGCAGTAAAAAATAGTAAACTTAAAGCGATCATCATTATTTTAGACATTGGTTCCTCCGTTGATCAGAAGTCTATTTGAAACCAAAAACAAGTCATGTGACTTGCACTGAATGGCTCTTTTTGTCTTCTGAATATCGTCCCATTATAGGACTCTCCGGCAAAAAAGAAACAAGAAAGTCTGTCTCACTTTAGGACTAATAGGGCGTGTGGACAGATTTATGCTAAAATAAAGGAATGAGGTATCTAACCATTTTGCTTATTTTAATGGCACCTATTGCTTCCTGGAGTATGGATTTTTCGCCAACCTCACCAACGCAAGAAGCCAAGGCTTCGCGCCGCTGGAGCTTGTCGCAGTGGATGGAGCAAAAAGGCAAAGTTCAATGGATGGATTTGTGGCTTAAGACTCCCTACGATGAACAACGTCGCAGTGGTCGCCGAGGCCCGTGGATTTATGATGTTTATATTGGCGGTGATTATAATCTTCATGACCGAGAAACCACTTCGACATTAGTTGGATCGCCCAACGAAGGAGATTATCGCGCGATTGGTTACCATGCTGGCGCTTTCTTTTCGGTCTTCGGTCTTCATGGTCGTTATGAAAACAGCGAAACGGAAGATCGCACCGTTTGGGATGGCCTTTTGCAATTGAGACTTCTTGGAGTTTCCGATCAAGCCAGCAACCTGACACTTTTTTACGGTCTTCATCAACAAGAATTTCTTGATGACAAAGCGGTCATGCCGCAGGCCGGAGGATCCCTCACGTTTTACCTCGTGAATGCGTGGGCCGTTCAAGCTCGTTATCAGCATTTTTTCGAAAAAAAATCGGACGCAGGAAGCGATATCAGTGGCTATCGCTTCGAAGCTACGACCTGGGTCGAGTGGGGCGGCGTGCGTGTGTTTGGCACTTGGTTTCATGAACCCATGGAATATGTAAGTCCTACCGGGGACATGCGTATCACTCGCGACGGCGTCGGGGCCGGTATTCGCGTTTATCTTGATTTTAAAAAATAAATCGACGACAAATGATCGCAGAAAAGCTATTTTAAGAAGCTCATCTATTGGCTAACAACAACGAGGTCTTTATGGAAAAGATTTGGCTTAAAAATTATCCTGCCGGCGTTAAACACGACATTGATCTTTCTCAGTACCAATCGATTGTGGACGTCTTTGATTGGGCCGTGCAACAGTATGGTGACAAACCTTGCTTTACCAATCTCAATTACACAATCACCTACAACGAACTCGATCAACTCTCGGATCATTTTGCGTCTTATTTACTCAACACATGTAAACTTAAAAAAGGCGATCGCATCGCGATTCAGATGCCAAATCTTTTGCAATACCCGGTTGTGCTTTTTGGTGCTCTTAAAGCGGGGATGATTGTTGTGAATACCAATCCCCTTTACACCGACCGCGAGATGGAACATCAATTTCGTGATGCCGACTGTAGAGCCCTTGTGATTGTGGACCTCTACGCGCATCTTTTGCAAAAAATTATTTCTCAAACCGACATTCAACATGTCATCGTTACGTCTGTTGGCGACATGCTTCCCTTTCCTAAAAAACACATCGTCAATGCTATGATTAAATATGTAAAAAAAATGGTGCCCGAGTACTCGCTTCCTCTCACCGTTCGCTTGCTGGATGCTCTAGAAATTGGACGTTCGATGAGCTTTGATCCCGCTATCTACAGTCAAGACGAAATCGCATTTCTTCAGTACACCGGAGGAACGACCGGCGTTGCAAAAGGGGCGATGCTGACTCATAAAAATATTATCGCCAACATGCTTCAGACATTTGAGTGGCTCAATCCTCGACTTAAGAAAGGAGAAGAGATTGTCCTCACTCCACTTCCTCTTTATCATATTTTTTCACTCACCATAAATTGCCTCACCTTGATGGCCTACGGAGCGCACAATATTTTGATTACAAATCCACGCGACATTCCCGAATTTATTAAAATCATGCAGAAGTACAAACCGACACTGATGTCCGGCGTCAATACTCTTTTTAATGCTCTGATGAATCACAAAGATTTTTTAAATATCGATCTTAGCCATTTAAAATTAAGCGTCGCTGGTGCCATGGCTCTTCAGGAAACTGTTGCTAAAAAATGGCTCAAGCTCACCAACTCTCCTGTTGTGGAAGGCTATGGCTTGACCGAGACATCACCCGTTGCGTGCTGCAATCCGATTGATGGAACCGATAAAACAGGAACAATTGGCCTCCCCTTTCCATCGACTGATATCAAATTGATTGACGACAATGGCAAAGAAGTCGCTATGGGCGAAATGGGTGAACTTTGCGTAAAAGGCCCACAAGTGATGAAGGGCTATTGGCAGCGTCCCGATGAGACCGCCAAAGTGATGGATGGCGAATGGTTAAAAACCGGCGACATCGCCGTTGTTGGTGCCGATGGGTTCTTTAAAATTGTCGATCGCAAAAAAGATATGATCCTCGTCTCGGGCTTTAATGTTTATCCCAACGAAGTGGAAGATGTGGTGGCCTCCCACCCCGCGGTTCTTGAAGTGGCGGCGATTGGTGTCCCCGATGAACATTCTGGCGAAGTGGTTAAAATCTTTGTTGTTAAAAAATCCGATGTCACAGGTGATGATTTGATTGCCTTCTCGCGTAAAAAACTCACGGGCTACAAAGTGCCTAAGAAAGTGGAATTCCGCACGGAACTTCCAAAATCGAACGTGGGTAAAATTTTACGTAAGGATTTGCGCAAAGAAGAAATGGCAAAGCACCAATAGCGGCGCTCAGGACCCCGAATTAGAGAATAAAACTTTCTTTTTACAAAAGGTCTTTTTTAGGACACGGCAGTCCTTACCTCTGCCGTTGTCGCCTGCGGCGATCGCGTCACGCTCAACGGAGGTCCTAAAAAAGACCTTTTGTAAAAAGAAAGTTTTATTCTCTAATTCGGAGTGTTCGCTTCGTTGGTTTTTTTTTATTTGGTGGGCTTTATATTGAGTCACACAGGTGGGCTAAGCATTGGACGAGTTGGCCGCTTCCGCCTTTTTCTGAGAGGGCACCTGAGGGGGAGCCTGTCCATGCGTAGATGTCGAAGTGGGCCCATGGGGTGTTGTTGATGAAGGCTTCGAGGAAGAGGGCGGCTGTGACGGCGCCGCCGAAGCCCTCGTGGGCGTTGATCAGGTCTGCGACGTCAGATTTTAATTTTATTCTTTGTGATGGATCTAGAGGCATGCGCCAGCAGTTGTCGCCGGTGGCTTGTGAAGAGGCTAAGACTTGTTTTGCTAGCTTATCGTTATTGCAAAAAAGACCTGGAGTTGTTTCTCCGAGGGCCACTTTGATTGCTCCTGTCAGAGTTGCGAGATCCATGATCCATTCGGGTTTTGATTCTTGTGCGAGAGTTAAAGTGTCACACAAAACCAAACGCCCCTCGGCGTCGGTGTTGTGGATTTCGACGGTTTTTCCGTTGCGTGTGGAATAAATGTCTCCGGGGCGAAAGGCTTCGTCGCTGATCGCATTCTCTGCAATTGCTAAGTAAAAATCGGCGTTGATTTTTTTGTTTGTCTGACAAAGATAATACGCCAAGGCAACGACGGAGGCGGAGCCGCCCATGTCTTTTTTCATATCGCGCATGCCTGAGGCCGGCTTGATGTCGAGACCTCCTGAGTCGAACGTGATTCCTTTTCCGACAAAACTGTAATGCTTTTTGTTCTTGTCATGGCGATAGGAAATTTTAACCAAACACGCGGGATTTTCTGAAGCCTGCCCCACGGCCACGTGCAAGTGGTGGTTTTCTTTTTTTAGTTTTTCTTCATCCCAGACTTCGACCTTACAACGTGTGTTTTTAAAAAGCTCCTTGATCAAGGCGGCATAGGATTTAGGCTGAAGAATGTTCGGCGGCAGATTGACAAGATGTCGGGAAAGATTGACCGATTCGCCCAGAGTTTTTGCTTTTTGAAAAACTTTTTTTGCGTCTTTGATTCCTTTTGCTGACATTGAGAAATTCTTTTTTTCGAGATTCCTCTTCGGCCAATAATTTTTAAATCGATATTGGGCGATTTCGATCCCACAAATCAGACCCGCAAACTCTTGCGACTCTTTTCCGGTGTACTTAATATGAATATTTTCAAAACCACTCAGTTCACGATAGATGGAACCCATCACATCGCGAGCCGCGGTGAATGGTGAAACCTGAAACTGTCCCTGATGTTCGCGATTTTGTGGGATTTCCAATTTAACGATCCAAATCGGTCCGTGTTCACCCGCCACTTTTTGAATGAGTGGGTACTTGTCACCTTGAGTTTTTTGCCACACAAGAGGAATCTGCCCGATGTCCTTCACCTGGACTTTTTCCTTTGCTCCAAAAAAGAACACCTGCGCGAGAACTGATTTTTGCGTAGGTTCTGCCCACAAACACGTAGAAAGCACAGACTGCGAGTGGAATCCCAATAAGCTGTTTGACATCGTTAGCACCTCATATAGACTT
This sequence comes from uncultured Pseudobdellovibrionaceae bacterium, assembly GCA_964579625.1. Taxonomy (GTDB): domain Bacteria; phylum Bdellovibrionota; class Bdellovibrionia; order Bdellovibrionales; family JAGQZY01; genus JANPLN01. The sequence continues at coordinate 10,044 of CAZOGU010000029.1, read as the reverse complement.
TATCTATGAACCTCAAGGGTCTTAGCCTTCTACTTTTGCTGAACCTCTCATTCGCGGCAAGTACTTTCGCAAAAGAAGGAACTCATAAGGCAACCCGTCGTTGGCTTTTTGGTTTTGGCCCTACTTCCTACAGCAACCTCAACTCTCGTGGCCTCGGCACGATCTTTACTGGTGGCTACATTTGGAACTTAGATCCTCAATTTGATTTGATCGCTGTTGCGGACGCAGGTATTTCATTTAAACACAATGACGTTCGCCTCCTTTGCCCACAACTAAAAGGTCGTTACTTATTTAGCGACGAAGAATCCAACTCCTCTTGGTACGCTGGCGGCGGTCTTGGTGCTGGTTATGCACGCAACCACGAATCCGGTGGCTATCCTCCCGAATCAACTTACAGCTTTGCCGTGAGCGCGGCCTTTGGAATTAAATTTTACCGAAAAACTGTCTTTCCTCTTTTCTTCGAAGTGGAACACCTGATGTACATCGAAGAATCGCGCTACGGGACACCCATTTCCACGTCCATCAAAGTGGGATTCTCCTTTCCTGAAGGAAAAAAGAAAAAATAAGCTACAAAAATAATCTCCGTCATCCTCTTATGGCGAGAGAACCTTAATTACTTTCCGATTGATTTTTTCGCATTTCCCAGAGTTTAAAATATCTGGTCATCCAGCCTAAGGCATCAAAAAGTGCAGCAAAAAATCCTGGGATACCATCTTTGTAGCCGCGTTTGACGATGTAGCGACGAAAAAATCGATTGAAGGGCTTAAGGACGAAAAACTTGATGTTGTTCTTGAAGTTAATTTGCTCGTTGGCATTGAGCAAATACGTCGCTTCGAACGTGGAATAAAAATCGAATTTTTTAATAAATTGCGAAATTGTGAGATAAGGATAGTGTTCCATCGGGGCCTCAAGTGAGCCGATGGGGCCGTTGATTCGCAAGCGCTCGTGGACGTGAATGTTGTTAAAAACACCGTAACCTTTTTTAAAAATTCGAATTTGATGATCGGGATACTGGCCGCCATATTTTAACCAACATCCAAAAAAGTAATTCTTTCTCGGGAGCTTATAACCAACGCAGTTCGGGTCCTGCGCCACCCTTGTTCGTAACTCGTCAATGATGGCTTTTGAAAAACGCTCATCGGGATCGACATAAAAGATCCAGTCACCTTGGGTCACTTCGAAAGCGGCAGTGCGATTAATATTGGCGTTCATGTTGCGAGGCTTTTGCATCACGCGAATACCCAATTGATTTGCGTATTCGAAAGAACCGTCTTTGGATTCGCAATCGACATAGATCACTTCGTCAGCGAGCTCTTTAAGTTGTGGGAGTAAAATGCGAATATGTTCATACTCGTCATTGCCGATGCAAACAAAAGTCAGCTTCATGAATTCTTCCTTATACAAACATCACAAGGCTGTATGTTTTTTTGCCTTTGCGAATCACGACCATGGATTGATAAAGAAGTTGCTCGGCTTTGATGACCATATCTTCTTTTTCGACCCGCACGTTATTGATGTAAACGCCGCCACCCTGCACATCCTTGCGTGCCATTCCTTTGGATGTGGCCAATTGGCTTTCGACGAGCAGATCGACAATCGTCATTGTAGCCATTTGCGTTTTTGCGATTTTCACAGAAGGTGCTTCACTAAACACTTCGAGCAAAAGAGGTTTATCCAGCTCGCGTAGATCTCCCGAGAAGAGAGCCTGCGACGCTTTTTCGACCTTTTTAAGCTCCTCATCGCCATGGACGAGCGTTGTTAATTCGCGCGCCAGAGTTGCTTGTGGGATTCTTTTTTCCGGTGACTCTTTCATTTGCTTTTCGAGGTCTTTGATTTCAACGACCGTCATAAAACTAAAATAATTAAGCATTTGAATGATTTCGTTATCTGGAATGCGCATAAAGAATTGATAAAATTGATAAGCGGATGTTTTACGTCCGTCGAGCCAGATATTTCCGCTTTCGGTTTTGCCAAACTTAGAACCATCGGCTTTTGTCACAAGCGGGATTGTAAATCCAACAGCCTCGTCTTTGACTGAATTTCCTTGCGCGCGCATTTTACGAATAAACTCAACACCTGCGGTGATATTTCCCCACTGGTCGGAGCCACCGATTTGCAATTGGCAGTTGTAGTTTTTGCTTAATACAAAGAAGTCATAGGATTGCAAAATCATATAGGAGAATTCCGTAAAAGAAATTCCTTGATCACTTTCGATACGACTTTTGACCGAGTCTTTGGCAAGCATGTAATTGACGGAAAAATACTTTCCGACATCGCGAAGAAAATCAATAAAGCTAAATTTTTCCATCCAAGTGGAATTGTTGACGATCATCGCTCCTTGTGGACCTTTAAGATCAATAAATTTTTCGATCACCTGGCGAATGCCAAAAATATTTTTTTCGATGGAGTCGTGATCCAAAAGCTGTCGTTCTTGGCTTTTTCCGCTAGGATCGCCAATCATTCCGGTGGCGCCACCCAATAACACGATGGGTTTGTGCCCTGCCAGTTGCAATCGACGCATCGTCATCAGCGGCATCAGGGAGCCGATATGTAGACAATCCGAAGAGGGATCAAAACCACAATAAAATGTGCGTGGAGTGCCAAGCCACTCAGATAGCTTTTCGTTGGTTGTTTGATAAACAAGCCCGCGATCCTTAAGATCATCAAAAATCATGAATTTAGCCTTTGTGTCGGAAGGTGATAAGACCGTGTGTTGGATCGTAAGGAGAAACACCGACTGTGACTCGATCCCCAACGATAACTTTAATTTTAAAGCGCTTCATCTTTCCGCAGAGTCGAGCATTAACTTCAACCCCGTTATCAAGAAGAACTTTATAAGTTCCGCCGCCGGTCACGTCAGAAATCTTGCCATCCAACTGTATTAAATCGTCTTTTGCCATTGACACAGTTTTACTTGAGGGAAAACAAAAAGGCAAAAAAAAAGGGGCCCCTAGCCCCCAATTTTTGTCACTTTTATAAGCTTTTAATAAGCACTGATCGATTGAGCCGCTTTATTGATATTAAGAATGCCGCCCGAAACAGTTCTATCTTTCATAGAAGCTGTCGGAGTCGCTGAATTCAACATCAATTCTTTAAGTTCTAAAGCAGCCTTTGAAGGATTTTGCATATAAAGTGAGCTAAATCCTGTCGATGCAGCACTATGCATATAAGCCACCGCGCCAGCAACGTGTGGGCTTGCCATGCTTGTTCCTGTCATATTTGCATAAGAATTCCCCGTCACTGTGGAGTAGATATTTGTGCCCGGAGCACCAATATCAATCGTTGTTAAACCGTATCCAGAATAGGGATTCTGCTTTCCATCTTTTTGAGTGTTTGTCACAGCAATGATGTACGGGCTTGTGCAACCAGTTGGAACGTCGCCCACTTTATCCACATCCACATTGTTATTGGCGGTAGCGATAGCGTGAAGAATTCCAACTTTTCCCATTTCGTTATAGATATCATTCCATGCAGCAAACTGCGCAGAAGAGCAATCTCCATTATCCACACCAAAGCTGGAATTAGTTGCAACAACATTGGCGCCTTGTTTACCACCGGACTGAATCCAAAGTTGTTTTTGCTTAAGAACATAACCGTAAGCCTTAAGAACAACAGATGTGGTGCTCGTGGCTCCGTTAACAGCCATCACTTTTACATCCCAGTTCATTCCAGCAATTCCGATGGAATTGTTACCAATCGCGCCCACTGTGCCAGAAACATGAGTTCCGTGATCATCTGGATCCACTTTTCCAGAGTTATTGTAGGCATTCCATCCATTGATGTCATCGACAAATCCGTTACCATCATCATCCAATTTATTGCCAGCGATTTCGCCTTTGTTGACCCAAATGTTTTTTTGCAGATCTTGGTGAGTGAGTTCCACTCCGCCATCAACAATCGCAACCACAACATCGTTTCCAGCAGGATCAAGTCCACCAATTCCGAAGTTGCTCCATGCGTTGACAGCGTCGATTCCCCAATTTGAGGCATCTAAGTTCATATCCCACTGTTGAGCAAAACTTTTATCGTTTGGAATTGCTCTCATTGTGACAGGATGATCTTCTTGAGCATAAACAATGCCTGACTGCTTGCGCAGAGTCGATAACGCTGAACGCATCGATACATTTGCACCTTTTGGCATTTCGAAAGCATAAATACCGAGTTCGGGCACAAGTGCTTCAAGCTTTGCTTTTTGTCCCATAAAGCGAAATTGAGATATGTCGCTTCCTTGTTCGATACGAACGATCATCTTATTTCCGGCAACGGCTGCTTGAGCAAAACAAACTGCCACCAATAATACGAATAACTTTTTCATAATTCCCCCATTCCATGGATAATCGAATCACCGCAGAACCATTCTTTGGTATGAAAAAATTCTACATAGACCTACGTGCAATTCTCAACACTAATTTTTTATAAATTGATGAGTGATTATTAGGCTAGCTAATGACAGATCTTACAGAAATTAATTGAGCGATTTAAATAACTTAGTTTATTTTATGACTTCCCAAGTGCTTTCGCTCTGCGCGTCACGAACGTCAATTCCCAGCGCTTGAAGTTGTGCACGAAGAGCATCCGCTTTTGCAAAGTCTTTTTGTTTCTTTGCTTCCCAACGTTCCAACACTAAACTTTCGATCTGCTTTAAATCGAGATTTTTTTGTCGCACCAACATTAAATCGAGAGCGCGTAAAAACTCGTGGGGCGACTCGTAAAACAACGCCATCATCGTTCCGTTATCTAAAATAAATTTTTTAAATAAGAGACAGTACGCTTTTACATCTGCAGTTATTTTTTGGCCGGGTTTTACTTTTTGATTAAACAAACGCACAGTTTCGAAAAGATCGGCAAACGCTTTTGAAGTGTTAAAATCGTCATCATAGGATTCGTTCATGCGCTGCTGGGCTTCGGCAATATTTTTTGCAAAGTCTTTGGCCGCTGGTGACTCTAAATTGGTTTGAACGGAATTCTTTTCTCCCTCTTCCGCTAATTTGAGGGCTGCATAAATTCGCGCTAGCCCCGCGATCGATTGCCCGATGGTGTTTTCGGAAAACTCACTCTCCGAGCGATAGTGAACCGACATCACGAGATACTTAAAAACTTCCGCAGGGTATTCCTGTAAAAAACTACGCATGGTGCGGATATTGCCAAGGGATTTGGACATTTTTGCACCACTAAAGGTAAACATGTTATTGTGCAACCAGTAGCGCGCGTAAGGTTTTCCGGAAGCGCCTTCACCTTGCGCGATTTCGTTTTCGTGATGGGGGAAAATCAAATCCATCCCGCCACCGTGAATATCAATCTGTTCACCAAGGATATCGCGAATCATGCACGAGCACTCAATGTGCCAACCCGGACGGCCGTCGCCCCACGGTGATGGCCAGCTTTGCTCTCCCGGTTTTGCGGGCTTCCATAACGTAAAATCAAGAGGATCTTGTTTTTTTTCATCCACTTCGACACGGGAACCGGCGGCCATATCGTCGATCTTTCGATTGCTCAGTTTTCCGTATTCTGCAAAAGAGCGGATGGAGTAAAACACTTCGCCTGAAACCACATACGCTTTTTTGTTATTGATCAGATCTTGGATCAAACGAATGATCCCTTCCATGTGCTCGGTCACGCGTGGATTGTGCGTATGAGGCTGAAGACCCAGAGTTGCAAAATCTTTTTTAAACTCTTCGATATAGCGCTCGGCGATCACTTTTGCCGTGGTATTCTCTTGATTGGCGCGATTGATGATTTTGTCGTCCACATCGGTAAAATTATAAACGTAGTTGACCTGATAGCCTGATTTTTGAAGCCAGTTGCGAACAAAATTATAAACCACAGCACCGCGAAAATTTCCCACATGGAGAAAGTCGTAAACGGTAGGTCCACAACAGTACATTTTGACCTTGCCGGGCTCGAGCGTTTTAAACTCTTCTTTGGTTCGAGAAAGGGAATTATAAACTCGCAACATCAAGACTCCTAAAAGGGACCAAATCCCTTTTCCGTGCATCTAAAGCATCTCAGTCTTATTTCATTCGCGCAAGTCACTCAAGTGTTATATAGCGCCGGTATAGGGACTTGGTCCCTTTTAGGAAAAGAAAAAGGCCACTTTTTGAGTGGCCTTTGGTTTTTTTTGCAATTTGCGGATAAAGAAAAATTACATGCCGAATTTAACGTTGAAGATGGCAGACGTGCTGCTGTACGAAGCATCGATATTGTTGTCGAGGCCGATATCAGAAACAGTTGTCATGTAACGAAGCTCTCCGCCCAATTTCACGTCTTCGTTGAGTGCGAAGTCCACTCCGCCGAAGATTTGGAGACCGAAACCTGTTCCTGTGCCGGCAGTTGTATCCTCAGAGTCAAAGCTTCCAAAAAATGCACCAGCTCCGCCTGTGAGTATCACGCCACCCATAGGAGCGTTTCCAACCACGTTAAAGGCACCGGTTAACAATGTCGGTTCTTCTGTTGATGAAGGATCGTATTCATGTTGACGATAGCCCACTTCAATTTCGCCGTACACATCACCCATCATGTCAAAACCGTAAGCCAGTAAAAGAGGGCTCATAAAAGTATTATCCAAATCGGATTTTGTAGTTCCTAAAGCTGGAATTTCGGTCTCCACTTCCCCGCCAACATTAAATCCCAAACCGGCTTTAAAATAATTTGCTGATGCTTGAAAGCTTGTAAACATCATCATCGCGATCATTAAAAACTTCATAGAAACTCCTTTGTAAAAACTTCTTCCGAAGTTACTGTTTGCTGGAAGTGTATTAACTTTTAAAACCGAAACAACCGCTTACACAGCGAATTAGAAAAAGAATGTGCCACTTGAGTGAGCTGATGTGGAATTAAAACCACACTCTCGTCGTCACCAGAGCACTCCACACTGCATACTTTTCATTATCAAAGATAAAAAGATACTGAAACTCTGGACCGATGGAGTAACGAGGTTCGATATAGATTAAATACCCGGCTGCCGCACCAAACGTCGTTTGAGTGTTTGTTCCTTCGCTGGCCCCTTCATCATAAATTATTTTCGTTGTACCAAAGAGGGCGCTGACAAAAAGGGCGGTTTTTTCGAGCGGTGATTTGTACGGAAAAAAGCTCACCTCGGCGAGCAAGGGAAAATAACCGATGGATTCGGTTCTCGAATTAATTTGATGAAACTGGGCGAGCACACCAAAACCGACATGGTCATAAAACAACCAACCGGCGCGTCCGCCAATGGATGGTTCGGCCTCTTTGGGTGTTCGTGGGCCCGAAGCATCGGAAAAACCAAGGTTGCCTCCCAGATAAAATGTCTGCGCCGAACTGAACTGAATAAGAAACATCAAAAGAAAGGTCATTCCTTTTAAGCGTACTTGACGAAGTGCAGAGTTAACAAGGCTGGACTCACTGAGTTGACTTCGCGGAGCAAACAGCTTTTGCGATCATTGTTTTTTCACACAAAACGAGCTATTTATGTCGTCATGTCAGTCTTTTTTTACTCGGAAATTCTTGGCAACTCACAAAAGCTCGACGGTGGCGCCATGTTTGGCAACGCCCCTCGCGCTGTTTGGCAAAAATGGCTACCTCCCGACGATATCGGACGGATTCCTTTAGCCTGTCGTGCGCTGTTGATCGAATTTGACGATCAAAAAATTCTCTTCGAAACAGGCATTGGTGCTTTTTTTGATCCGACCATGGCCGAACGCTTTGGGGTGCAAACTCCCAAACAGCACATTCTCGTTGAAAGTTTAAAGCAACGAGAATTAAATCCCGATCAGATCACCACGGTTGTTCTTTCGCATTTGCATTTTGATCATGCTGGCGGACTGCTTCCCACATTTGATGAAATTCAATCGGGAAATAACCAATTGATTTTTAAGAATGCTGATTTTATCATCAGTCACGAAGCCTACGCACGAGCGAAGAAGCCACACGCTCGTGATCGCGCCTCATTTATTCCAGGACTTGTGGAGAAGATTGAATCCACAGGTCGCTTAAAGCTGATGATGGGAACAGAAAAACTCTTTGGCGGGCGATTGGAATTTCGCATCTCTAACGGTCACACTCCCGGGCAGCTCCTATCGCTTTTTCACGGAGAGCAAAATGATCTTTTCTTTTGTGGAGATTTGATCCCTGGACTTCCTTGGGTTCATGTTCCAATCACCATGGGTTACGATCGATTTCCAGAACTTTTGATTGAAGAAAAAGAAACTCTTTATAGCTCGGTGGACTTAAAAAAAACAATTTTCTTCTTCACCCACGATATCGAAGTTGCTGGATCTTTTTTACAAAAAGAGGCCTCAGGAAAAGTCACCCCACTGCAAAAAATTAAAAGCCCCGAACATCAGGGCTTTTAATCTTACCATTTTTTTTAAAAAAACTACTTGGATGGACAGTAGTACTCAACTATGTACTGCCCCACGCCTGGCGGTTGTGAAAAGATAATCTTATCGCCACTCACCACAAAATTTGGAACCGTAGAACCACCCGCCTCTTTAACAAGCACATCGGGGTTTCCATCGCTATTTAGATCTTTGGGGGCACAATCAAGGTCGTAGGTTTTTTGAGTATTCGCAACCGATTGTCCAATCGCAGAAAGCTGTGAGCCATAGTCCGATTCGCAAATATTTCCTAAAATACCCTCTGTTGCCAAAGTAAGATCCGCATAAAAATATCCAGCCGTCATCCCGTTTCCATTTAAACACTCCCGATCCCCAGGGCGCGCAATAATGGAGTGGAACTGGAACTTCTTTTTTGAGGACCATGTTGTGTCCACCAATTTTAAAAGTTCGGAACCTTTATTGATCGGCGCGCCACTGCTTTCGTCTTCATCACTGACCACAACCACCGACAACGAAGCATTGTCGCGAAAAAAGTTCTTATGATATTGATCGATGGCCTCCTTGGGTTTTGCATAACGTTGGATAGCCCGAGCCGTGGCACGGATTCCCTCTTCAGTGTTGCTTCCGTTTTCCGAGCGTTGAATTGTTTTCCCAAAGTAATCGCGAACTGCGTCTACGTTAAGCTTAGACGTTAAAAAATATTGTCCGTTTGGAAATTGTAACAATCGTCCATCTCCGTGAGTGTTATGAGATGGCGTGGTTGTAACAATCCCTATATTCCAGTCTAAAGTTCTCACTCGATCAATAAAACTTGAAAAGCGCTGAGCCATTTGAGCTTGCTCTTCATCCATGGAGTCAGAATTATCGATGACAAATAAAATATCCACTTGATCGTTTTTGCCCTGAACCTGAAAAGGAGTTTTGTGCTTTTTAAATTTATCAAACAATTTCCATGGAAGAATTTTACGATCCTCAAGACCATTGGCATCTTTAGCAACGATTTCAAATTTATGACCACCGACTTTCCCACCCGGCAGGACCAATCGATCGCGGTCTTTAGGACATGGAAGAGTGATCCCATTCCACTGACAATCGATAGTTGCAATAGGAGAGGTTCCAGCGACCACTTGATATTCAACGGCCAACTCATCAAAGATCGAAAGATCTCCTTTTGGGGCTTGTAATATCAAAATCGAAGGACCTTTTTGTCCAACCGGTTCTTCCGGTTCTTCCGGCTCTTCGAATGACCCATTTTCAACCTTGCTAAACTGAGGGTCAGAACAGGCTGAAACCATCAACATCACAAGATTCATCACTAAAAAACGACTGAGTATTTTCATAGCTCCTCCAAGTATCATGGGGTTTTTCGGAGCTTATAGGAGAGTCTAAAGTCAGGGCAGGTCTTGATTTTAAGGCCTTGATCGAGCTTTGAGATCTACCTGCTCGACTCGACTCCTCCTGGACGTCCTGTGAAGTTTATTAACAAAATAAGTGCTAAATGCTTTAGTGAAGTACTTCGCGCCGCGCATTAATTAAAGAAAGCGGCTTTTCTCTAAGTCATTTTGATGAGATAAGCATGAGCTCGATTTGGTGGTATGGCCGAGTGGCTAGGCAGCGGACTGCAAATCCGTGTACATCGGTTCAAATCCGGTTACCACCTCCAAATTTCTGAATCAAAATAGGGCGTGTCCTCATTTAGTTTTGAAGTTTTAACCATATAAAAGTGCAA
>CAZOGU010000028.1:2651-37766 GCA_964579625.1 uncultured Pseudobdellovibrionaceae bacterium | reverse complement strand
CCATGAAACTAATGAGACAATCAACTCTCGTCGCAGATAATAAATCATACTCGTATCACAGATTTTTTTAAATAAAAAATCACTCTCGTTGCTTAAAATATGGGCTTCACCAATTTGGTGAATAATGAAAAATATAATCCCCAATACAGACCTGAGTTCTAAGCCAAATCTATCAATCTATCCACGGATATCCTTTAAAAGAGGTTAACGCAAAAAAGTGGTAGGCCCGCAGGCAAAGCGCGAGGCCGTGAAGTTTTTGTGTGAGGTAAAGAAGCTTAAGCAAAAACGTGCATGTGCGCTTGTTGGGTTACAAAACTCTACTTTTTATTACAAAAAATATTCTGATCGCAGTGACGATGTTTTGCGCGAAAGACTTGTGCACCACTCACAAGCAAGAGTGCGCTGGGGACTGCCGAGACTGCTCGTGCTGCTTCGTCGTGAAGGCATTAACGATAATCACAAGAGAGTTCATCGAGTTTATGTAAAGGCAAATTTACAGATACAAAAACGACTTAAGCATAAGAAGCGTGTGCATTTGCGTCCTGTTTTGCCAAGAGCAACCAGACCCAATCAAATTTGGTCGATGGACTTTATTCACGACGAGCTTGCTGATGGTAGACGCTTTCGGTGTTTTAATTTGGTAGATGATTTTACGCACGAGTGTTAGTAACGAAAGTCGATCACTCGTTAAAATCAGAAAAAGTTGTAGCATCATTAAATTTATTAAAACTTACGAAAAAACTACCAGAGATGATTGTTTGCGATAATGGGCCAGAGTTTATTTCACAAAACATGGACGTGTGGGCGTATCAAAACAAAGTGCAGTTAAAGTTCATTCAGCCTGGAAAACCCACGCAGAATGCTTTTGTAGAGTCGTTCAATGGCAAGATGCGCGAAGAGTGTTTGAGTCAACATTGGTTTTTAAACTTAAATCACGCTCAACAAATAGTTGAAGAATGGAGGATATGCCCACAAAAAACCTCCAGTAAGAAAATAAGAATCCTAAGAAAAAAAGTACGAACACATGTTTGCTCGACGGCAAAACTCCGAAGTCTTTAGTTAATCGTAATTCCATTAAATCGCAAACAACTCGATCGGTGACTTTTTTATTCCTCGCCTGAAACAAAACCCGTCTCACAGTGAGACAACTTCGGATTTTTTCGGTGCGTACGGCTTTAGGACTTTCACCTAGACTCCGATAGGAAAACTCAACCAAGTGGGAGGGGCTTTTGTACTTCACGAAAAAACGGTACATTTTTCTTTGGCTTATTATTCCCTACGTTGCTCTTTTGATTTTTCAGAACTGTGCACCCAGTCACGTTTTTAAAGCAGCACAGAGCAGTTCAAACTCTCTCAATGCGGACCGCTTTGTGACAGCCAAGGCCGTGCTCGAGGCTCGCTGTATTTTGTGTCACACGACTGGCGGCCTTGCGAGAACCTTTAACCTCGCGACAGAGACCGAATTTATTCAGGCCGGTTTAGTGACACCCGGGCTTCCTGAACAGTCGTCTCTTATTTACCGACTTAAAAATTACCGAGGTCTACCATCTGGTGGCCAAAACATGCCGACAAACGGAACTCTGACTGATGGAGAGTACAACACTCTTTTCGAGTGGGTCACACTGATGGGACGTCCGCAGACGATCACCTGCACAACAGGATCCAATTTATTAAAACCACAAATCAAGCGCCTGACACCCAAGCAATTTAAGAATTCATTGGTCGCCGTTTTTGGTTCGATCTTTAACGACAGTCAATTTCCCGTACTGAATGACAGAATTCCAAAACTCGATTTCGCAAACGATCCCCAGTTGATGCAAGTGAATGAAGTGAATATCAATGCTTACTACGATTCAACGCTCCTTTTAGCAAATACGATCTCTGGATCCGTATCTTCGATCGTGAATTGCGTAAACTCAACAACTGACAGTTGCTTTACTTCAACGCTCCAAAACTATGGATCGCTCTTGTGGAGACGCCCACTCACCTCGACCGAGATCAACGATGTTCAGTCCGGCTTAACTGCGATTCAAGCCACCAATGTTTCCCGTCGTGTGCGGATGAATTATTTGTTAGCTCAATTGATTTTGTCGCCAAACCATCTTTTTTTAACCGAGCTTGGGTCAGGGTCGACACCGCAGCAGAGCGTGTACTATCTTTCCCATTACGAAATAGCATCGTTACTGTCGTTTTCTATCTGGGACAGCCCGCCTGACACAACACTTTACAATTTAGCACGCGATCAACAACTCCATAGTATCGCCACATTAAAAGCCCAAGCACAGCGCATGGCCGCAGACCCACGCTCAGCGAGAAAACTTTCCTCGTTTGTCGTCGAGCTTCTAAAACTCGACTTAGTCAAAACGGTCCTTAAAAGTTCGACTTATAATCTCACGACACAAGAGCGTAACGATCTTTTTTCGAGCGCGAACGCGGGCCTCGAAAGCATTTACAGCTCACCCAGTGCCAACTTTTTGGCCGCGTTCGCACAACAGCCTTTTTATGTGAACTCCACCAGCGCGCGTTTTTTTAATACGTCGACCACAGGGCTCACAACCAGCTTTACGCCGATGACTCTTGCGACGAACCAGCGGCATGGAATGTTATCGCACCCGGCGTTTCTTACGGCCTTGGGCGGAGAAATTTCTTCGGGAATCGTAAAGCGCGGCGTGTTCACGCTTGAACAGCTCCTTTGCTATCACCTGCCTCCAGCACCGGCAAATGTTTCGCCAAACCCAAACCTGCCTGCCAATTTTGATCCTACCACCTTAACAGCGCGTGAGGAGTTAAGAGTTACCCACAGTTCTCAAACGTCTTGTATGGGTTGTCACCAGAGCATTGACCCGGCAGGGTTTGCCTACGAAAACTTTAATGCTGTCGGTACCTTTCGCTCGACTGAGCGGAACAACCTCACGATTGATGCCTCGGGATCCATCGCCGGAATCGTAAGTCAGCCGATTAGCTTTATGAACAGCCCCGATTTTTTTAGAAGGCTGGAGAGCAGTCCTGATTTTCAAAAATGTATGAAAAAGCAGTATTTTAAATACCTCTCAGGGCAAAGTGCGCAATCGGGCCCTGGGCAGTGCGAGTTTGAAAACTTTGAAAAGAACTCCCTCACCAAGCCGGCGTCGGTCGGTGCTGTGCTTGAGAGTTTTATAGAACTTGAGAGTTTTGTACGCAGAAATCCCGCAGGAAATTAAACGGAGAGATAAGATGAGCAAGTACAAAGGTTATTCACGGAGAGATTTTATTAAAGAGTTTGGAACTGCCGCCGGTCTGGCAATTCCTTTTTTACAATCCGAAGTGGCCATGGGCCAAACGACAACGGCCCCTCTCCGCATTATGTTTGTTCCGCTTGGACATGGTTGGGGCTTTCATACGGGATATCAACCCTTCACGGGCTCTGAATTTAACTTTACTTTACCTGGGAACATGAATGGATTTCAGGCTATAAAGAATCAGTGCGTTTTTATTGACGGACTTCGCCACTCGTTTTGGTCCAACGCTCACGAGGTCGGACATCCCGATATGTTAACAAGCAGCGTACGCTATCAGGCTGTGGATTCACCAGGTGGTGGCTGGAGGCCGTCGTCAGCGTCGCTAGACTGGCTGATCGGTCAACAACTTCAAAAAGGCGTATTGCGATTTTCAGCAAACTGGGGCGGCAGTATGTGCTACGACAGTAATATCACAAATCTCCCTCTTTTCACGGATGCTCAATCGGCCTATAGGAGCATCATCGATCCGCTTCGCCAACAGCAGCAGCAGCAAGCCGGTGGTGGGAGCACCGCGAATCCGAACGCCATGGCGAACAGCATCCTCCTCAACATGCTTGGAAAGGACGCGAATCGACTATTAAATAAACTTTCTGGCAACGAGCGCTCAAAAATGGAAACCTATCTTAGCTCTCTCAATGCACTCGGCGATCGCATTGCTCAATCAGGATCGACGACGGATTTGAGCAACATTATCCTCCCGAACGACCCCGGTCCTTCGCCAGCACATAGTTCGATGATTGATAGCTATTTAGATATGATTCGAACCGCGTTTACTTTGGACACCCACCGCGTGGCCGTCATGGCCATGGGTGAGGGGCAACAGTCCTGGCCTTGGGTGAACCCTCAAAACGGCGCCACGCAAAGTGGAAATACTTTCGGAAACGATTTTCACCAAGATATCGCTCACTATGATAAGGGACCTGACTATTCTGTCGCCCCCGTCAACTATGCTGCCTATACGGGTTGGGTCAACTGGCACATCAATAAAATTGCCACTTTCGTAAATCGTCTTTCGCAAATCACAGATGTGGATGGGCGTCCTCTTATTGACAACACATTGATCGTTCTTCTTGGCGATGTCGGCAACGGAGTTCATGCCATGGACGACGTGGTCTACACACTGATAGGAGGCGGAAGCAGAGTCCGACGAAATCGCCTCATCCAAATACCAAAACTTGATCCACGAAATCGCCAAGGCTTCTTTTGGGGCACTCGTGATATCAACAACAACCGTTTTGAGTGTGATAGAAATTATGGTGCACCATTTAGCACACGTCACGTGGCCGATTTATGGGTCACTGTAGCACGTATGGCAGGGCTCAATATTAATTCGTTTGGGATCGATGTCTATAATTCAGGCCCGTTTAATTTGGCGTAAATGGAGCTTGATCGATATCGCTCTCTGTGGATTTAAACATCTCAATAAATCTAGGGTGCTGTGAAATCTTTTGAAGCAAGTCGATAACGCTCTGTTGGGAATCAAGGCCGAAGGATGATGCCGTCAAGGATACAGCTTCGTTCAAATCATAGCCTTCCTCGAGGGAATCGATAAGGTTTTGTAGGAGCGCTCTTTCGTTCTTATTTAATAATTTATCGAACTCACTAAAACTTTCGCTGAATTCTTTTTGAATAAGTCTTGCTTCGCCATCACTTTCATCAATCCGGATACGTTCCGCGAGCTCACCACTCATTTGCCAGGCAGAACTATCACCGACAAGTGAGGTTCGGGCTTGTGCAATTCTTCTCAATGCCAGCTGAGTCACGCGATTGACTAAGTCGTAAGGGATGGACCCACGAAGTTGAATTTGCGTGATATCAAAACCAGCCGCCGACAACCACAGAAGCCATTTCTTTTTATGAATTGCAGAATTATACAATTGTGCCGCGGTGATTTTGAATCCGATTTCTTGATAAATAATATCTTGTCCGAAAACACTTTTATTTTGCGACAAGGCCTGCGCATTCAGTGGTATATCGTTATCATGGAGTGCCCTAAGACCTCGAATGATCTCATCCTCCGTCAGTTGTTTATTGGTTCTTCGCATTTTACGGTAATCTAGCTCAAGATCCCGAATCCACTGTGCCCACGGTTTAACTTCCAATGCCATACGATAAACAGATTCCGCTGAAATTCGACTTCCAACAACACTGAAGGTCACATCTCGGAATAGCGGAGAGTCCACTTCCTTCATATTTTTAGGACTAAAATCAAACTCAGGATTTAGTTCATAAATTTGGGTTATTATTTTTTGAATCGCACGGGGACTCAAGCTCACACTTCTCTTCACAACAGACTCAGGGTTGAGTCCAGAAGCCAATAACAAAGATTCCCAATCTTTAAACTTTCGCATCGCTCGTTGACGGAAGGCTTGAGGAGTCAAAGATTCTCCAGTGACTTGCTTTAGAATTTGCAATGCTAACGGCGAAGAATCTTGAAGAAAAGCTTCTGAGTTTAACGGCAGACCCTGGCGCTGTCTTTCGCGCACCACTTCTGTGAACAGTTGCTTCTGCCTTTCCAACCATGTTGCAGGAAAACCAATTTTTATCAGTGCTTTTTCCCACATCGGAACTTTGCGAGACGTCCTAATGATAACTTCAATTTGCGAACCCGAAATTGGAAAACCAAACTCTTGAACCATTTGCCATGTTAACTCTGCTAATGGATCTTCTTTTAAGAGATGGATATAAACTGGCTTCTTGTGAGAATTGAGGATCTGTACAATTTTGTTAATATTATCTTGTTTGGTCCAAAACCCCCATGGCACCATCCCTTTACTCTTAGGAATCGAAAAGATTGGAATGCACGAAACATTGTCCGCGAACAGTGAGCTTGGAATCAAAAGAGAAAAAGTGAGAAAAATTCTTATCATTTTAGCAGTAACTCCGGCGGAACAAAAGGAGTTCGATCCTAACAAGATTCAAAATACATGCACAGGAACTTTAGTGAGAATGAAAAAATGATAGGCTTGAACAAAAATCAGTCATAACAACAAGTTAGTGCCCCAAGCTTGATCATGTTTACCATGGATGCTACTCTTTTTTAGTGCATCGAGCAAAAAGCAATATTTTAGGAGAAATCTACAGTTGGTTTTCTGATTTCCGACGACCCACAACGGCAGAGCTCAAGCTCTGCCTCCTTAACGCGGAAAATCTTTTTATATCACTCGATCTGCATGATGGCGGCTCCTTTGACAATTTTTCCGAGAGCCAGTGGCGGAGACTTGCGCTTCCTCAACTTCGGCACAAGCAGAAGCCTCTCAGTAAAGTTTGGGGACTTGCCACCGCCATTCAGGACATCAACCCCGATATACTCATGCTGGTTGAAGTCGGAGGGTGGGAATCCTTGGAGCACTTTAATCAGTCATTTTTAAACGGAGCCTACACTGCCCATTTTGTGGAAACCAATTCCAAGCGCAGCATTGATCTGGCATTTTTGGTCAAAAAAGATTTAAAACTTCGTACGAAAACCCAATCCCATCGTGACACGCCGGTCACGGTAGGATCTACTCGCGGCGCTAAAGTTGTCGTCCGCTTTTCGCGGGATGTGGCCGAACTACAGATTTTTGAGGCTCGCAAACTTCAACTTACTATTTTGTTAACTCATCTTAAATCCAAAATAAGTTCAGACACTGATTTCCAAGGACGTGATCTCCGTCAAGCTGAAGCTGAGGCTTTAGCCACTCTCTACCAAAATATTGCGCGCAAAAATCCAAACACTCCTGTTGTTGTCGCGGGAGATTTAAACTCTGACCTTGCAAGTCCAGAACTTGAAGCTCTTAAACAGACCGATCTTTCTGACTTTCACGAGCTTGTCGGCACCAATCCCGATGAGCGTATTTCTTTTGTGCATTTTGATTATCAAGGCCAGGATTTTCCTCAGGTGTTGGATTACCTGTTGGTTTCCCCGCATTTGCGAAGTCGAATTATTGCCGAAAAGTCGTTCACTTATCGTTATAAAAGTTTTTACGACACCCCTCACCCGTTACCACGAACCGTGCATCAACGATATCATATGCCCTCGGATCATTATCCACTGGTACTGACACTTAAAATGGGAGATTAGTACGAATACTGAATCCATCGCTGAAAGTACTCAGGAACTGGCGCCTGCACTTTAAGACGCTGGCGATTGAACGGATGAGTGAGCTCGATGGAAAAGGCATGGAGCATGAGGTTCACACCGTGAGTGGATTTTTCTTTTCCGTACTTTACATCACCAACGATGGGATGACCCGCCTCCGCCAAGTGAACTCGGATTTGATTTTTTTTACCGGTGAGTAAATTGATCTTAAGCAGACTTAAGTTTTCGGCTTCATGAACAACTTGATACTCCGTTATCGCTAGCTTGCCGCGCTCGGTGTCTGTTGTCGAGGCCACAACGTAATCTTCGTCTTCTAAAAGATGGCTTGTGATTGTGTCTTGTTTTTTTTGCAGATGGCCGCGCACAATGGCATAATAGGTTTTGGTTGTGGTCTTCCAATTGTCTTTTAAAAACTCATGCGCTTCGGGAGTTTTTGCAAAAACCAACACGCCGGAGGTCGCTTGGTCGATCCGATGGACCACATAAACCGACTTCTTCGAGTGCGCACTCCCCTTACGAACGTAGGAGTTGAGAATCCCATGAATTGTATTTTCCTTTTCCCAAAGAGCCGCCACCGTTAAAAATCCCGCTGCCTTGTTGCCAATGATCAAATCGCGATCTTCGTGCAAAATATCAAAACCTTTGGGACGGTATTTTTTGGGGATTTTTGGAATACTCACGCCCCTAAGTTAGAGCAATTTGCATGGCGTGTCACCTCTCTTCATTTCTTTAATGCAATTTTGTTGCGTTAAAGAAATGATCTTGCTAAGAAACAAAGAATGAAGAGAAAAAGACTGCAGAAATGGATGATTTCATCTTTTGTTTTGTTTTTATTACAAACCTCCCTCGCCGAAGACGTCAAAGAACACCGACATCTCGGCAAAATCATTGTCCTCGGCGAAGGCGATCAAAGCTCTTTGTTTGAAAGTGTGCAAAATGTCACCACCCTTTCCGGAGATAAACTCCTGAAGGTGCGTGGGGTATCGCTAGGTGAAACTCTCAAAAACGAAGTCGGAGTGTCTAGCACAAGCTATGGACCGATTGCGAGCAGACCCGTGATTCGAGGTTTGGATGGCGATCGCATTCGTATTTTGCAAAATGGCCTGGGCATTTTGGATGCCTCGGGAGCGAGTCAAGATCACGCCGTTCCCATAGATCCTCTTCTTATGGACGAAGTGGAAATTGTACGAGGCCCCCTCAGCTTGCTCTACGGCTCGTCAGCTATTGGTGGCGTGGTTAATATTTTAACCAATCGAACACACACTCAATATGAAGGTGGTTTTCAAGGCGCTGTCGACTCACAATTGACATCCGTTGATAACGGAAAGTCTGTGGTATTTAAAGCTGACTATGGTGTTTCTAAACTGATGTTCCATATCGATGGAAATTTTAGAGACACGCAGGATTTAAAAATCAATGGATTAGCAAGATCTACACAGGCCATCGCCAGCAATCCACTCCCCGCGAATCAAGAAGCACGTGATCATTTGCCAAACAGTCATAATCAATCCCGCTCCGGCGGCTTAGGCACAACCTATGTGGGCGAGGATACGATTGTTGGGCTGTCGGCTTCAACCTTTTCAAGCGACTATGGCGTTGTGGCTGATCCCGCTGTCCAGATTACAATGCAACAAGCCCGCTATGATCTCACTGCGGAATTTAAAAATGTGGGTTTTGTGAAGGCGATCCAACTCAAATCCGCACAGTCCGACTACCAACACCAAGAGGTGGAAGGCGGCGCCACTGGGACCACGTTTAAAAATACGGGTAACGAAACCCGTCTCGAATTTGTGCAACACAAAACACAAAATTTAAATGGTCTTTTTGGAATTCAATCCAATATTTTTAACTTTAGCGCTCTTGGCGACGAAGCTTTTCTTCCCAAAACTAAAAACTCAGCTCAAGCCCTGTTTGCTTTTGAAGAGTTCTCATTCGAAAGCTCCAAACTCAATTTTGGCGTGCGTGGAGAAAGCAATCGTGTTCAGCCGCTCGCCAATGCAAACTTTTCTCTGACCGAAGAAAAATCATTTTTTCTAGGCAGCGCCGCTATTGGCTATCTTTATCAATTCTCTCCCACATGGTCCTTAAGCTCACAGTACTCCTACAACGAGCGCGCGCCTAACTACCAGGAGCTTTTTGCAGATGGGGCCCATGTCGCTACTTTTTCCTACCAAGTCGGTGATCAAAACCTCGAAAAAGAACGCGCCAATGCACTTGATATTTCTCTACGTCATAAAAACGACAAACTTTCGACGTCGTTGACCGTTTTTGCGCAAAAATTTAACAACTACATCTCACTCAATCCAACAGGCACAGATAGCCCAGACGGTCTGCCCATTTTTAACTACTTGAGCCAAAGCGCCGAGATTTATGGTGTGGAATTTGATTCGCGTCTCGAATCGGCCTTCGATGCTTTCCGCGGCAAAACAGATGTCTTTATCAAAAGTGATTTTCTTCGTGGAAAAAACACAACAACTGGTAACAATCTACCGCGAATGACTCCCCCAAGAGTCTCTCTCGGCCTTACCCATCATATTTATTCCCTCACCAGTGATTTTGAAGTTCAGCATGTCTTTCAGCAAAATAAAACAGCTCCAAATGAAACAGAAACCGATGCGTACACCCAGGTCAACCTGGGCATGATTTACAAATTGAATACGGACTCAAGACAGCTGTCTGTTTTTGTTAGAGCTAACAATGTTTTTAATGCCGAAGCGAGAAACCATGTTTCGTTTTTAAAAGATGTCTCCCAACTTGGAGGCAGAAACTACTCTTTGGGTCTCCGAGCCTATTTTTGATCAACTAAAGCTCAAAATCACCTCGTTTTAAGAACTTTGCACACGCTTTTAAACTGATCTCCACATCAATAGGCGATATTGCGATGGACTTTTTAGTTGGAGGAGAAAAAAATGGGAACTGCACTCGCCTTAGATATCAAACGAATTATCGAACAAGAACTCAGAAAAGAAACTCGAAAGATCAAATCCAATCCACAAATTTTAATCGTCGAAGACGACCTCACCACAGAACCCTTGTGGGAGCATATTATTCGTCTTGCCAGCCCAAATGCGTCCTTTGATTGGGCCACAAGCGCGCTGGAAGCCGAGCAAAATATCGAAGACCTTGCTCAGAAAGGTCTTTATTACGACCTCGTGATCTCCGATATTTTCCTCGAAGGTGAAAAATCGGGTGTCGATTTATGGAAAGATTACCAGGGTCCCCTTAAAGGGAGAATGATCATTATCTCGAGCATTGATCAAAAACAGTTTGCAGAATACTGTGGCGACATTAAAAACCTACCCATTTACATAAGAAAGCCACTTCAAGTCGGTGATTGTATCGAAACCGTTTATAATATCCTGCAGGAAAAGTAAGCAATAGGGCGTGTCGTAGACAAAAAATAATGACCGGGTTATGGTTCCCTTTTTACCAAGGGTTGTATATGAGCTGGCTCGTCATTGGTTTTATTGTCTTTTTAACGATCTGCTACGTGGTTATTTCGCTTCTCTTTCCCGAGTGGGTGGGCATGACCGGAAAGAAAGCTCTTGAGATTCAAAAAGAGCAACAGGAAGACAAAACTCAATCTCGCGACTGAAGCCATCCCTTTTTATTAAACCAACTGTAAATCACCATGGCACTTGCAATCATTGCAATTAACATCAACCAAAAGCCAATTTGTGATTCTAAAAGTGGCATATTTTGAAAATTCATTCCATAAAGGCCGCTTAAAAAATTAAGAGGCATAAAGAAAATCGAAACAATGGTCAATGTGCGCATCACTTCGTTGGTGCGATGAGAAGCTTCGTTTGTGATTTGCGAAGCCAACGAAATTTGCAGAGACAAAAGGGAAACCAGATTGTCATGCACCACATCGGCCTGGTAGGTCATTTTATCAATAAACTCTTTGGTGTTTTTATAATCCAACCGACATTTGGGAGGAGCCACAGCCATCAACCCGGCGATGGGTTCCTTCATCAAACTCAAAACTCGGCGCATGATATTGATTCTTCTTTTGAGCAAATAACTCTGCACCAATTTGATTTTTTTATTTTTATTAAAAACGTCCTGCTCAAACGAATCAAACGACTTGTACACAGACAGCAAACCCACTTCGTACGTCTTCGTCACGCGAAACATGATTTCGTTGGCCAAGGCGTATGTTAAAAAGACTTTGTCTTTGATATCGTTTTGAGTTTTTTCGAACAGTTCGCGAATGTACGGTTGTTCCTGGCGATGAATGGTAATTAAAAACTGCGGAGAGATAAAAAGTGCCACTTTGTTGGTGATCGTCTGCACCGAATCCGACTTTTTATCGGCTTCGAAGTCATAAGCGCGAAGAATCACAAAGTGGATATCATTCATGGTCTCAAGCTTTGGAAGATGCTCCGGCTCCAAACAATCATGAATGGTCGTAGGGTCCAAGAGAAACTGTTTACCAATTTTTTCAAGATCCACGGTGGATGGATCGATAATATCTATCCATTGAAAAGAATCGGTTTTTATTTCTCTTGTTTGCAATCAGACCTCAAAATTATTTATTTTTTAACTTTTTTCTTCGCTTTGATCATTTTTTTCTTTTTGAGGATTCTTTTAGAGTGAAGTTTATTCTTTTTGTTTTTTCTACGTCCTGACATCGAGAGCTCCTTTTGTTGTTGTTTGTATTATAAAAGTTGTTTCCCAAGAGAGGCAACGATATTCTCTGGGCGCATGAATTTGCTCAAAATAGCTCTCGGCCTCTTTTTTTTAGTCCTCTTTCAAGGGATTTCTCTTTCCAAACCCTTTGTGAGAATCCAAAAAAGCCAAGCATTGCAAAATTTGGCCATCGGGGCCCTCAACTTAACCCTGATCGCCCTGTTGCTATCCCCGTGGCTGAGTGCGCCTCCACAGAGGGATCTGAATCTTTTCCTCGCACTTCCAAGAATTGCAATCTTGATTTTAGCTTTCGACGCCCTCTCGTACTTTTGGCATCGAGCCAACCACCAATTTTCCTTCCTTTGGCAATGGCACAAAACCCACCATCAAGAATCCGTCATCGACACAACAACCGCCTACCGCTTCCACCCCATTGAGGTTTTATTCTCCCTCGCCCCAAAATGGCTTCTCCTGTGGGTTTTAGGCGCCACATGGCAAGAGCTTATCCTGTTCGAAATCATCTTCACCGCCAGCAACCTCTTCCAACACTCCAACTTCCGCATCCCGCAAAAGATCGACCGATTATTACTCAAAATCATAACAACACCATCTCTCCACCGCAGACATCACTCCATCAACCCCGCCGACCAACATAAAAACTACGGGACAATATTTAGCTTTTGGGACCGCATTTTTAAATCCTACGCCGAAAACCTCGACGAAAAAATTATTCACATGGGCTTAGATACTAACCCGACGACTCCGTCTATTTGAGGATGCGACTTTTTAAAACTCTTTTTTTGGGACCTCTCGCCAACAGGATGTTGTGTATTGCGAGCAGAGCCCAGGATGGGCGTGTCCCAAAAAAACGGGTTTTAAAAAGTCGCATCCTCAAATAGACGGTTATGGAGTTGTTCGTTTGAATTTTTTGAGGACGATTTTTCTGAAAAATTCGGGGAAGTGATGTCCCATGAAAACACCCATGGACGTGCCTCCCGAAGGATACAGGTGCGTGCGATCCTTTAGTATCGCCTCAACAATCCGCTCCGCCCATTCATCCGCAGGAATCGAACTCATAAACGAGAGATCTAAGTTTTTACTGTATTTGTCAGAAATCTTATCATACATGTCGGTTTTAACTCCGGGAGTGATAAGCAATAACGTCGAAACTGGCGTTCCAGTGAGCTCACCCTGAAGACTCTCAGTTAAACCCACAACTCCCGCCTTGGATGCCGCATAGGTGTTCGCGCACGGAATAAACATTTTTCCGGAGACGCTGGCATTATTAACAATTTTTCCTCGCCCCGCCTTGAGCATTCTTGGAATAAAAAAATGGCAAAGTTGGATCACAGCTAAAAGATTCACTTGCATCATCGAGTAGATGTCATCGAGTTTTTGTTCTTCGAGCAAACCACCAGTGAGAAGACCCGCGTTGTTAATTAGGATATCCACTGGCTGATTGGATTGTTGAATGGTTTGGCAAAAAGCATCGACGCCTGGGCGACTTGCAAAATCAGCGAGGATCACTTTCACAGAAGCCGCACCAAGGTTTTGTAACTCTTTTTCAAGTTCAGCATCGGGCTTACGCAGCGTTAAAATGAGATGCGCCTGCTGTTTTGCTAGCGCTGTTGCAATGGATTTGCCAATGCCACGAGAGGCTCCGGTAATTAATATATGAGAGTTTTTAATTTCCATGAAGGAAGGCTATCACTGTTACTGGCAGCTACCAACACGCACCACGTCCACAGAGCATTCTGTAGATGTTGCCATCGTGGGCAACTTCCATTGACCGTCGGCAGAACATGTAAAGCGAACACATTGTGAATTTTTGTGAGCTCCACACTTTTTATCTTTTCCACCAGCGCCAAAACACTTCCATGCACAGCTTTCAAAGCTCGCCTCAGGACCGGCACACAGTTTTTCGCTGGCGAGAGAGCGCGCATCGGCCACCGGCATCAATGGTGATCCCATTTTGTAGACCGGACGACTTTTGCCAGAAATCTCAACATCACGAACAGCCACCACTCCCTCTTCTAGGGAAAACTGCATCACTTTTCGAGGTTCAATTTTTTGCGCGGAAGCAATCAGCTCGTTGCGACGCAAAAATCCTTCGCGCTCTTCATTGAGAAGCGTTATTAATGTAGCGGTTCGACTGAGACCAAAAGATCCAAGCCGTTTGCCAAAACGCCATCCTCCTAAGTCCACGGCGGTGAGCACTTTGGCTTCTTGAATCGAATACACCACATCACCCTTCACGAGATCCACCCACAGGACGTCATCGTCTCCACGGATTTTAAGATGGCTATGAGGAGAGAGCTTTAATTTCACTTGCCCTAAAGTTCCTCGCAAGATCACTTCGCTTTTTTGCGAAGCTACAAGCTCAAAAGACGAAACCACTTTCATCGACTTTTTAAAAGTTTTTTTGTTCACTTGAACAGCACCAACGACTTTTTCAATTTCGAATCGAAAGGGCTCGGGCTTTTTATCAACAGAGGCCAAGGAACGCGAAACAGCTTTTTCTACAACCGGCGCTTCTTGCGGTTCCATAAACACTTGATCGTTAACCACTTCCACTTTTACAGTGGAGGACAATTTCTGAAAATCAATGGGCTGAGCCTTATTTTCTGCTGGATCTTTGGGCTCGGTGATTCGTGTTTGCGGATTCTGCGGTGGCGTAAAAAGCGCTGGTTCACCCGCTAGGCACTGAAAAAAATTATCAACGTTTTCACAGACAACTTTATCGCACTCCATTTTGCCTAACAGGCCGCAGGAAATCTCTTCGGTACCTAAACGCAAAGGACGTTGACAGGGATCACACTGCACAACCGGGCACTGACAGGATTCGGCAAAAACAGACGCAGAAAATAAGAATGGGAATACGAAAATTAACAGCATTTTTGTCATAGCTATTTATCGGCATTTGACGCTCTCAAATAAAGTACCAAACGCCATTTAAGAGTTGTTTTTGCGTGTTCAGCGAAAGAACCTTGTCAATTGGAGAGACTCGCTACTACAATGGTCGAGATAAAAAGGGAGCGACCATGATCAAAAAAATGATGATTCTTTGTGCACTTTTGTTCAGCTTTTCCGCCTATGGGTACCAAAGTCTAATGACCACAGGGGATTTGATCCAACCCGAAACCTTTCAGGTCTTAGGCTATGTGGAAAGTATTTTTGATGAACTCGATGGTGTAAACATCAATGTTCGCGGAAACTATGGAATCAACGATGAACTTCAAGGCGATGTCGAAATTGGCGCCGGTGAACTCGATGTTATTTTAGGTGCGTTTTTAAAATGGGTTCCAATTCCCGATTACGAAAAACAACCAGCGATTGGCGTGCGCGCCGGTATCAGCTATATCGACTCGAACCTTTACTCTCAAACAAGCATCACAGCGATGCCTTTTGTCAGCAAAGGGATCGAAACCCCGAACGGACGTTTTGTGCCGTACATCGGTTTTCCTTTGGCATTTAATTCGAACAAAAACGACGACTACTTTTCTTCGCGAATTGCATTCGGTACAGATTGGACCCACCCCGAACAAAAACAACTCCACGTGATCGCCGAGTTGGGTCTCGAACTCAGCAAATCCTTCAGCAGCCTCAGCGTCGGCGCCAGCTACGACTTTTAAATTTTAAAGGTCGTTATTTTTTCCCCACTCTTCCAGAGACGAGGATGAGCTAAATATAATTAAGAGCGCTTTTTTTGAGATCAATTTCTTAAAAACAAAAGCCTCTTTTTTTAGACATCCGTTGAGCGTGACGCGATCGCCGAAGGCGACAACGGCATAACCACGGACGGTGTGTCTAAAAAAAGAGGCTTTTGTTTTTAAGAAATTGATCTCAAAAAACTTAATTTACGTCTTTGTAATCCGCATCGATGACATCATCGCCGCCGGCTGTTTTCGCACCTTCAGTCGCTTCTCCCGCAGGAGCATCGGCTCCCGCTGAAGCTGTTCCTGGAGGTGGAGCCTGTTTGTAAAGTTCGGCACTCATTTTCTGAGTGACGGTTTGTAACTTTTCAAACTGAGTGCGAAGCTCTTCAAGATTGGCGTCAGTGCCTTTCGAAACCAATTTCTTGGCTTCGTCGACTTGCTCTTTGGCCGCTTTGACATCGTCGGCTGGAAGTTTGGCTTCGTTATCTTTAATCAACTTTTCAGTCTGATAAATCATGTTATCCAACTCGTTCTTTGCGGTGATCACTTCTTTCTTTTGCTTGTCCGCTTCGGCGTTGACCTCGGCATCTTTCACCATTTGTTGGATCTCATCCTCAGTTAAACCTGAGCGAGCTTTGATTTGAATCGCTTGCTGTTTACCGGTTCCCATGTCTTTTGCAGACACGTTTAATATCCCGTTGGCATCGATATCAAAAGTCACTTCGATCTGCGGAATTCCGCGAGGAGCTGGAGGCAAGCCCACAAGCTCAAAACGTCCTAAAGATTTATTACCAGTCGCCATCTCGCGCTCACCTTGAAGCACATGAACTTCAACGCTTGTTTGATTGTCAGCGGCTGTCGAAAACACCTGTGATCTTTTAACCGGAATGGTCGTATTGCGCTCAATCAAGCGAGTCATCACGCCACCCAAGGTTTCAAGACCAAGAGATAATGGTGTTACATCTAAGAGAAGAACATCTTTTACATCACCGGCAAGAACTCCACCTTGAATTGCTGCACCCATGGCCACAACTTCATCGGGGTTCACAGAGCGGTTTGGCTCTTTGCCAAAAAAGTCTTTCACTGCTTTTTGCACAGCCGGAATTCGTGTCGAACCACCCACCAAAATCACTTCGTCGATATCGTTGGTGGTCCAGCTCGAGTCCGCCATCGCTTTACGGCAAGGCTCCAAAGTTCTTTGCACAAGCTTGTCAGTGAGCTGATCAAATTTAGAGCGAGATAATTTCATCATTAAATGTTTCGGGCCCGAAGAGTCGGCTGTAATAAACGGCAGATTGATCTCTGTTTCTTGCGAAGAACTGAGTTCGATTTTTGCTTTTTCGGCGCCTTCTTTAAGACGCTGAAGAGCCATTTTGTCATTCTTAAGATCAACTCCCTGATCTTTTTTGAATTCTTCGATCATCCAGTCCAAAATCACTTCATCAAAGTTATCTCCACCAAGGTGAGTATCCCCATTGGTCGACTTCACTTCGACAACACTGTCACCCACTTCGAGGACCGAAACGTCAAACGTTCCACCACCGAGATCGTAAACAACTATTTTTTGTTCTTTCTTTTTATCAAAACCATAAGCCAACGCTGCTGCCGTGGGCTCGTTAATGATCCGTTTGACTTCGAGGCCTGCAATCCGACCTGCATCCTTTGTCGCCTGTCTTTGAGCATCGTTAAAATACGCAGGGACAGTGATCACAGCTTCGGTCACTTCTTGACCAAGATAGTCTTCGGCCACTTTTTTAAGTTTGGCTAAAACAGCGGCGCCCGCTTCTTCGGGAGAAACTGTCTTTTTTTGTCCCTTTTCGACCACTTCAAAAGCGCAGTCGTTGCCTTTTTGTACAACTGTGTAAGGAACTTTTTTGATTTCTTCTTGGACCTCTTGAAAGCGGCGTCCAATAAAACGTTTTGCAGAATAGATCGTGTTTGTCGGATTGGTGACGGCCTGTCTTTTGGCAATTTGGCCAACCAGGCGATCTCCATCTTTAAAAGCGAGAATGGAGGGGGTCGTTCGTGCGCCCTCTTCGTTAACGAGAACCTTTGGCTCTCCGCCTTCCATCACAGAAACGCATGAGTTTGTCGTTCCTAAGTCGATTCCTATAATTTTACCCATTGTTTTTCTCCTTATTCAATACAACACGATCAATATGAGGGCCTCTTGGGAATCGTCAAGATCCAAAGAAGCCTTTTTTATCAAGAACGCTCTCACCGCGGTTTTTAGCGATTTCGCGCAAAAATTTCTCTTCCTCTTTACTGAGCTTTTTAGGGATCTGTACTTTGATCCCCCAACACAGATCACCGCGCTGGCCGCCGCGAATATTAGGCACGCCAAGGCTCTTCATCTTAAGGATTTGGCCCTGCGATGTTCCCGCTGGAACTGTGATTTTCTTTTTTCCGTCCATTGTATCCACTTCAACTTCGGCACCGAGAAGTGCTTGCACATAAGAGATCTCTAGCATCCCGTAAAGGTCATCTCCCTGTCGCTCATAACGGGCATCATCGCGCACGCGAATCTCGACATAAAGATCGCCAGGTGGTCCGTTGAGATGCCCACCTTCCCCCTCACCAGCAATGCGCAAGCGAGTCCCGGTGGCCACACCTTTTGGAATGGTCACACGAATTTTTCGATCTTCGAGAGTGCGGCCTTTGCCTTTGCACGCTTTACAAGGATGACGAATTAATTTTCCATTTCCTCGACAAGCAGGGCATGAGGTGGCCACTGAAAAAAACCCTTGCGAGCTCACAACTTGTCCTGTCCCACCACAAGTTGGGCAGGTTTCGGCCTGTTTGCCGGGCTCTGATCCACTCCCTGTGCAAACGCCGCATGATTTTTCGGAATCAAATTCCAATTCTTTTTCGGCCCCTTCAATCACTTCTTTGAGGTTCACTTCGAGCATATAGCGGAGATCTGCGCCGCGTCGTGGACGGTTACTTTGGCCGCGACGAGCGCCGCCCATGCCACCGCCAAAAAAGTCTCCAAAAATGTCTGAGAAGCTCGAGAAAATATCATCCACATTTTCGAAGCCTTGATGGAATCCACCGCCACCCGGCCCGCCTTGAAAGCCTGCATGACCAAAACGATCGTACTTGCTTCTTTTATCAGCATCGCTGAGCACGCTATAAGCCTCTGAGGCTTCTTTAAACTTATCCTCAGCGGCTTTATCGCCCGGATTCTTATCTGGATGGAACTTCATCGCGAGCTTGCGATACGCTTTTTTAATCTCATCTTGAGACGCATTCTTATCGACACCGAGGGTTTGGTAATAATCTTGAGCCATGGTGGTCTAAAATTGAGTCTAAACTGAATTTGGTCAAGGGGATTTAAGAACTCGGCCTAAAGTTTTTGTTTATCATTGCCATTTTTTTGTTGTTTTAAAATGGCTTCCAAATCAGAAAGTCGTTCGCGAATTCGCTTCTCAACTTCTTCGGGTAAATCTTTATTCTGAAGTTGTTCGAGCAAAATGACTTTTGCATATTCAACCTGCCCGTTTTCTGTATAGAGGCCCGCTGAAAGCGAAGCCAAAAACGGAGGCCCTCCGTGGCGCAAAGCCTGTAGCAAAAGTTCGGCGGAGCGCTCGGGGTTTTGCATTTCCCATAAATAATGGTAGCCCGCATCATAGGCAATTCGCCAACTTGTTGGGTAAATTTTTAATCCTTTTTCGAAGAGCAGCCTTGCACCCTCTCGGTCATCCACTCCGACGCTTAAAAAAGTGGCTCCCGTTTCGTAAGCAATTTTAAAATGCGGCTGAATTTCGGTGAGCGTGTCTAGCATGCTATACACCCATCCTTTGTGACATCGAGCGGGTTTCATTTTTCGGGTAATGACCGCTTTTAATTTATTTTTCTCTTCGACGTCTGGGGCTACGTAATCTGATTCTTGATACTTTCCGCCCTCGCAATAGTCCAAGTTTTGCAGAGCCCTAATCCATAAGAGACTGGCAAAGGCATCATTATAACCAAAGGTAAAATATTTTATGTTTTCAGGGGGGCGCAAATAAGTAGCAGGGGTTTGAGGAACTTTGACCCGGAGTTGAAAATAAAGAGACGCTAAAAAAGTAATGATAAATAGAAACAGAAATTTGAACATAGACTTATATTAAACTTGCGCCACGGGCGTGGCGCAAGCGAAAGAAATTATTGCACGCCGCTATTTGTATTAAGTAATAGCTTCGCTTGGTTGATTGACCAAGTATCCGCATCCGCAGGAAGTGCGTCTGAACGAATCACCGCAGAAGCGCAAGTTGTGAATGTTGGAGGTACAGCTGCAGCAGCAATCGCTGGAGCACATGTGATTGGTGGCGCTGGATAGTAAGCACCGGCAGCGGCAACTTCAGTCCATTGTGGCGCAAACGCACCACCCGCAACAACTCCGGTACCGTTCCATGATGAGGTGGCGGCGGCGCAAGCGGCGTTTGTCGCGATACAAGCAACTAAATATGGTGAACCATTGGCAGGGTATGCAGCACCCACTGGAATCGCTTGAGCTCCAGCTGAAATACGGTAATGCAATTGACCTGCGGGGTTAAATCCATTGGTCACAAAGTTACTCCATAGAAGTCCACCGTCAGCCTCTGTGGCTTTAATACCTGTGAAATAGGCTCCAAGTAATGTTTGCCCTTCTTTTTGACGAGCTTTCGCCTGAAACTGGGTGTATTGCGGAATCGCGAAGCTCGCGAGAATCCCGATGATGGCAACCACAACCATCAATTCGATCAATGAAAAACCTTTATTATTATTAACCATACATCCTCCGTGTAAACACACTTCCGTTTTATTTTAGTAACTCAATTAGGTTAGCAAAGTTCATAATGACTTCAATGAGATCAAAATAAAATTAATTTTATCGTTGCCTCAACTTAGGTCTAGTGTTTGTTTTCGATACAGTTTATTGCCTTTTCTGCTATATTCGCCGGATGAGCCAAAAAACAGATTCTCAACAAGGAACAAAAGTCTTAGAGCGAGTCAAAACGCAAGAGCCTGCCTTTTATAAAGTGATCCTTTTAAACGACGATTACACTCCGATGGACTTTGTCACCCACATCCTGCAAAAGTTTTTTAGTAAAACACGTGAAGAAGCAGAAAACATTATGTTACAAGTCCATAAAGAGGGTCGAGGCCTGGCAGGCCTCTATAATTTTGAGACTGCCGAGACAAAAATGCATATGGTCAATACCTATTCCCAGCAGCAAAAGCATCCACTTCAGTGTATAATAGAGAAAGATTCTTAGAGGGTCTGTGAACTCTCAAGTGGAGGTTCTATGCTCAGTCCGCAAGTGGAACACGTTTTAAACCAAGCCATTCACTATTCGCATCAGTACAAAAACGAATTTGTCACTTTGGAGCATCTCTTATTAGCTCTTATTCAACAGCCTTCGATTCAGCAGATCATGCAACACTTTCAGGTTCCAACGGATGCTCTTACAAAAGATCTCGTGGAATTTATGAACGTCAAGCTCACCCATATCGACACGCCCAAGAAAAATCCCGAATTCACTCTCGCATCGCACCGCCTCCTCCAACGCTGTATTATTCAGGTTCAAAGCGCTGGCAAAAGTTTGGTTCAAGTTGAAAATCTTCTCATCGCGATCTTCGAAGAAGAGCAATCCCATGCCTGTTATTTTTTAAAAAAATACAACCTTGAGCAAGTAGGACTGATTCGTCACGCCACCCATGGCCTCAAAAAAACTCTGACGATCAATGTAAAAACCGGCGATGGCGATTCACAAACCACTTCCGGCCAGACCAAATCGGCCTTGGAACAATTTGCGAGCAACCTCAATCAATTGGCGATGGATGGAAAAATTGATCCGCTTGTTGGCCGCGAAGATGTTTTAGAGCGCGTGATGCAAACTCTTTGTCGTCGCACCAAAAACAACCCTCTATTGATTGGTGAGCCAGGCGTTGGAAAAACCGCTATCGCCGATGGCTTGGCGTTAAAAATTGTCCAGAAAAAAGTTCCGCCTCCACTGGCCGAATCTGTTGTTTACAATTTGGACATGGGTTCTCTTCTGGCAGGTTCTAAATACCGGGGCGATTTTGAAGAACGCATCAAAGCACTTCTCAGTGAAATTGAAAAAATTCCCGGCGCTATTTTATTTATCGACGAAATTCATTCCCTGGTCGGCGCAGGCTCCACAAGCGGCCACTCGTTGGATGCGGCCAATCTTCTAAAGCCTTATTTGGCCAAAGGAAAAGTGCGCTGTATTGGAGCAACGACTTATAAGGAGTTCCGCCAGCACTTTGACAAAGATCGCGCGCTGTCTCGACGTTTTCAGTCGATTGATATTCATGAGCCCTCGATGGAACAGACTGTGGAAATTTTGAAAGGTCTCAAAAAAAATTACGAAACGTATCATCATGTTTCCTACAACGACGATGTTCTCCAACATATCGTGAAACTCTCGAGCAAACATTTGTTCGATCGCAAGCTTCCCGATAAAGCGATTGATATTATGGACGAAGCCGGTGCCTACTTGCGCCTTAAAAATTCGCAAATAGAAGCCAAAGACGAGGACTCTCCAGTGACTCCCGAGATTGTCGAAACCGTGGTCTCGAAAATGGCTCAAGTTCCATTGCAATCCGTTTCCGCGGACGAAAACGAAAAGCTTCGCAATCTCGAGCTGCGCCTTAAATCTTTGATCTTTGGTCAGGACAGTGCCATTGCAACCCTTGTCAGCTCTCTCAAAAACAATCGCGTGGGTTTGGGCCGAAAAAATAAACCCATTGGTTCTTTTTTATTTGCTGGACCAACAGGTGTTGGAAAAACAGAGATTTGCAATCAATTGGCGCATCACTTAGGAATTCCTCTCGTTCGTTTTGATATGAGTGAATACATGGAAAAACATGCCGTGGCACGCTTGATTGGCTCTCCTCCGGGCTATGTGGGTTTTGAAGAAGGCGGTCTTTTAACAACGTCTGTGCAAAAAACTCCTTACTGTGTGCTCCTTCTCGACGAAATCGAAAAAGCTCATCCCGATCTGATCAATGTCCTCCTGCAAGTTTTTGATAACGGGACGTTAACGGATCCTCACGGTCGCGTGGCGCACTTCGAAAACGCCATTATCGTGATGACCACCAATTGTGGAGCTAAAGACGCACTCAAATCACAGATTGGTTTCGCTGCCAAAAACCAAGCGTCTGTGTCGACAGAAGCCATCAAACAGCATTTTGCACCCGAGTTTCTCAACCGTCTCGACGATGTGGTTTACTTTTCGGGCCTCAACGAAGAAATCATCAAACAAGTTGTCGACAAATTTTTATTTGAGTTTAAAGAGCAGCTGAAAGAAAAAGATGTGGCCATGGAAGTCGCTCAGGACGTAAAAGACTTTTTGGCCAGCAAAGGATTTGATCCACTTTATGGCGCACGCCCCATGAATCGCACCATCCAAAAAAATCTGAAGGATTTAATGACGGATGAACTCCTGTTTGGTCGCCTTAAAAAGGGTGGCAAAGTGCGCTTTACACTTTCAAAAGAAGGAACCGTGGTTGCCGATTTTGAAGGGACGTCTTCAAAGTCTAAAAAAACTGCCGAAAAAGTGAAAGCCTAGCTGAACTGTGACTCAAGAATCCTCTTCCTACTCCGGCTTTGATGTTCTTTTGGCCATGGAAGAGGCGCACAACTACAATCGGTGGATCGAACAGCGGATTCTTTCGTCGCTTCCATCCTCCTCCAACGAAATTCTGGATTTTGGCGCCGGCAACGGACTTTTTGCAAAGCGCCTTCAACAAACTGGCGCTCAAATCACTTGTATCGATAGCGATCCCACACTCTTTCAGCTTTTAAAAAATCAAAATTTTGAGGTCCAGCCCCATCTCAGTTCTGTGCAAAAAAAATTTGACGCCATTTATTCGATCAACGTTTTGGAACACATTCACGATGATCAAACGGCGGCCAAAGAACTCATCAGCGCACTCAATCCCAGTGGCCGATTGTTGATTTACGTGCCCGCTTTTATGGGAATTTATTCTCCCCTGGATCAGAAACTAGGGCACCATCGGCGCTACACAAAAAAAACCCTGCGCACTCTCTTTAAAGATCTGACCATCCTCGAGTGTCGTTACGTCGATTCGGTGGGTTTTGTTGCCAGCCTGTATCTTAAGCACTTCGGTCGTCGCGATGGCCACCTTTCCCGCGAAATGGTGCGCTTTTACGACCGCTGGGTCTTCCCCATCAGTCGTGTTTTGGACACCCTTTTGCATCCTTTTGTCGGTAAAAACGTGTACTTAGTCGCTGAAAAAAAATAAAGCTCCTCACTAGGGCGTGTCCTCATTTTAACAGAGCGCTGTAAGTTTAAACAAAATTGACTAGCGAGGCGTCGACGACGAAGGACTGGCCCCAAGCCAATTCGAGGAGGAGCAACGAAGCTAGGCATTTTTGTTTAAACTTACAGCGCTCTGTTAAAATGAGGACACGCCCTAGACAAAACTTTAAAAATACTCATAATAACGGTATTCGAATCCCGGAGGTATTATGGGTTTTTTGCGTGGTGCTTTTTTCTTTGGTCTGGTGAATATTTTTGTCATGCTCACAGTGTCTGTTCTTGCAGCCATTGTGAACTACTTTGTGTTTGGAAATTCGATGCCAACGCAAGGGTATCTTCCACTCCTCATCATGAGCTGTGTTTGGGGAACCGGTGGTGCTTTTATCTCTTTGATGATTTCTAAATTTATGGCGAAAAAATCGATGGGTTTGCAGATGATCGATCCACAAACGGCGCGCGGACAAGAGCGTGAACTGGTAGACACTGTTCATCGTTTGGCTCGCGCGGCTCAACTTCCCAAAATGCCCGAAGTGGGAATTTATGAAAGCCCTGATGTCAACGCGTTTGCCACAGGACCGTCCAAGTCCAATTCTCTGGTGGCTGTTTCGACAGGACTTCTCAACACAATGAATCGCGATCAGGTGGAAGGTGTGTTGGGTCACGAAGTGGCGCACATTGCAAATGGCGATATGGTCACCCTCACTTTGATTCAAGGGGTCGTGAACTCGTTTGTGATTTTCTTCTCTCGCATTCTTGCCAGTGTGATTGCCGGTTCGTCGAATAATGAGAGCCGTCGTGGCTCAAGCGGTACGGAATTTATGTTAGTCATGCTGTTTCAGACTTTGTTTGGATTGCTCGGGAATATGGTGATTTGTTACTTCTCCCGTCTGCGCGAATTTCGCGCTGATAAAGGGGGCGCAGATTTTGCTGGCAAAGGGAAGATGATTTCTGCCCTTCAAGCCTTGCAAAGCCAGAGCGCACGACAGCTGCTTCCAGCAGTGGCGGCAGAACCAGATTCTTTTGCCACTTCAAAAATTTCGCACCTCAACAGAGGTGGGTTTTTATCGTTGTTTAGCACACATCCGTCTTTGGATTTGCGCATCCAAAAATTACAACAAAATCAGTAAAAAGAAGTAGCCGATGGTGGGTCGGCCCTTTAGACTGAGAGAATGTTATTTATCAGATGCCTCTTTGTCTATTCGATCCTTTTTTGTTCGTGCTCTTCCTACCCGAAGATCTCGCCCGAAGCCGCGGACCTGGTTGATTATACAAAAGCCAAATTGGCCATCGAAACCGAGCCCGCGAAAGCCTGCGAATTGTTTTCCGTATTGGCAAAAAAAGAGACTTTTCTTTTAAAGGATGCGGCCTACGTTCGAAGTCTGCAAATCTGCCCGCCACAAGAGAACACCGATTGGGCTCGTGCCGTTCCTGATTGGCTCGAAAAAGAAAAGCAACTCACTTTTTATAAAAATCTAAAAACAGATCTCGAAAAAGCGCTTTTTGTGCAAAAAAATCCAACCTACTTTACGGCTCCCGAGCGCATTCAAAGTTTTCAAAAAGGTCTTGCGGACATACAAATTAAAGACGATGAAAAACTTGTTTTAAAAGAAGCTCTGCACTCACTGGCCCCGCGCTTTATGGAAAATCCAACAATTAAAGATCAGTTTCGTATCGTCAGAGACTTTCGCTCTGTCCGCAATTTCGAAAAAACTCGCGCGTTACTCAAAAAAATCATCAACAATCCCAAAGCCACATTGGAAGAAAAATTCCTAGCTCACAAAGAAATCTTTCTCACCAATCGTTTGCAAAAAGGATCTAAAACAAAACAGTATGTCCAAGCTGCAAAAAACTGGGCCCAGTTTTTACAACTCAAACAACTGAAGACGTCCGAATTATTATTTTCCCACCTCGAAGCTCAATCCAACTATGCCCGCGTTGTTTGGACAGAAGAAGGCACCGACAAAGCTCTTAAAATTATTGACGGTATTGAAAAGGATTTCAAAAACAAACTCAGTCTGCACGATGTTTACTGGCTGCGAGCGCGAATGCTCGAAGAAAAAAAGCAACACGAACAAGCTGTGGGCGAACTCGAAAAAGCGCTTTTAGAAAAATCAACCGCTTGGAAAGACCGCGAAAAAATCTTATGGACCCTCGCGTGGTCCTACTTTAAAGAAAAAAAATTCCCAGAGGCCGAAAAACATTTAACGACTTTGATCGACAATGTCGAGACCACTCCCTTTGCGCGCTTTAAATACCTCTACTGGCGCGGCGAGGCCGAACACCGCCGTGGGGCGCTAGAGATCGCAAAAAAAACGTGGGAACAAATTGTGGACCAAGATCTTTTTGGTTACTACAGTCTTCTCTCTCACTTTCAGCTACAAAAGCCACTCAAAAATTACACCGCGCCCGAATTTAAACCAACAAACTATCTTACTAAAGACAGTGAAAAAGTCTTTTCGGCCCTTAAACAAGTGGAGGAGCGCGATCTGGCTCTTCGCTTGTTGTCTCTGCAATCTCCCACCGTTGAGGACTTAAAGAAAAAAAACGCCTCCGACATTGCGACGCTTTTTTATCTTTATTCGCAGATTCAAAACTACAAATACATTTTTTATGTCTTCAATCAATTGCCCTATGATTTGCAAAAAGAAATCTTTTCGCAAATCCCACGCATTTTGTTTCCAGAAGTTTATGTTGCAGAAATGAAAGAGGCTTCTGAAAAAACTGGCACAGAACCGGAATTGATCTATTCCATCATGCGCCAAGAGTCCTCGTTTGACCCGCAAGCACGAAGCCCCATGGATGCCTTTGGTCTCCTCCAAATTCTCCCCGA
Source organism: uncultured Pseudobdellovibrionaceae bacterium (assembly GCA_964579625.1). GTDB lineage: Bacteria > Bdellovibrionota > Bdellovibrionia > Bdellovibrionales > JAGQZY01 > JANPLN01. The sequence goes on along the minus strand of CAZOGU010000028.1, from coordinate 11,016 downwards.
AGTTGCAAAACGGGTGGCCCGGGAAATCAAAGTCCCCTTCGCTCACTACGAGGATCTTTTTGACGAAAAGAAAAATATGATGATTGGCGCCCATCTGCTTAAAAAGCAGATCCAGTCCTTTGACAACAAATTCAGTCTCTACGTGGCCTCTTACAATGCCTCTTCATCGGCGGTCCGAAACTGGCATAAACGCTCCATCGCCAGCGAAAACGACGATATTATGTTTATCGAGGATATTCCCTACGAGGAAACCAAAGCCTACGTCAAACTGGTCATGCGCAACTTTATCATCTACAAAAAACTCAAATACGGCGTGGATTTTAAGGACTTCCCCCGCCATTTGCTTGAGGTTCAATAACGAAGCACACACCCTATAAGAGCCCGTCCAAGAAGTCTTGTTTCATTTTCCTAATCAAAAACTAACAATGCCCTCCATAAACATAGGGCATTATCTGAACTTCCATGAATTTACCTAAGTCGTTTTTATCACTCATGATTTTCTTTATGACCTGGCCTTGCTCGGCGAAGACTTGTCGTTATTTTTTCTCTGGAATCGTGAAAGCACCTTATGAGCAAATCTTTGCTGGTCAAGAATCGGTCGGCAAAGATTATGCTCTCTACAAAGAATTGCGCGATGCCAATCTTGACCCTCGACTGAAACTGACTGATTTAACCAAAAAACAGAAAGCTGTTTTGCTTGAGTCTCTTGTCAAAGATCTCGAAAACCCAATCCCTGCTGTGCGCGATCCGTCGGGACGTTTTTTCCTTCTCGACGGCCATCACACCATTTACCTAGCGGTTCAGCTTTTCTCCAGTGTCAGCGACATCCCAATAAAACTGCAATTGGTTTACGATGCTCAGCTCACAGGTATTTCGTGGAGGAATTTTGAGGATCTTTCAATTCGAGAACATTGGTTTTACATTCCGACAGCCGCTTCTGTCCTTGCGACACCAACGCCGGTGCACAAATTGCACAATAACATTGAGCGTTCTCTCCTGGGTTTGTTTTTTATTTCGATTGAAGACAAGTATCATGTCCCCATGAAGGGAAAGCACTTTAAGCCTTTCATTCAATTTTACTTGGCTGATTTGATCCGCCAAAAAGGAATTACGACTCTACCCACCACGGTCGATTTTGACGAAATGCCCACCATTCGTAAAACCCTCCTAGCAAGCCCCGAAGTGGTCGATTTTCTCATAGAACAGCTGAGACCCGAAGCTCCACGAAAGTTGAGAGAATTTTTGTTAAATTTAAAGACAGCTCCTATGTAAATTCAATTCGTAGTTAGACCTTAGGAATAATTCCTCTCATCTCGCACTATTTGTACTCTTTTAGCGTTTTTAAAACAGCCCTTTTTCGATTTTCAAAGTCTAAGGTTGATCGTTCTTCTTGCTTTAAGAGTTTTTCTTCATTGATTGAGTTGTCTAAGAATTGAATGACATCTTGCCAATTTGTAAACCCGGATTGCTTTAATTTGACGACTGCGATCATGTCCACTTCTGCATGAGCCCGATAGTTTTTGATAATTTCTACCCTTAGGAATTTCTCAAAATTTTGTTTTACTTTTGTGTCGTCATTCCCTTGGTAGAGTTCATTTCGCTCAACATCATTCAATGAGTTTACAAACCTTGTGTAACCGTCTTGGTAGGCTGACGCATTTCCATGAAAAGATGTACCCACTTCATGAGAGTGCGGTGGGTGTGTTGAAATTTCGTGAACATAATGAGCCACCTCGTGAGCTGAGATATACCTCATGACATCGAGAGGATTCTTGTAGCTTTTGTTTTTGATTATTTTTTGGACCAAATCGACCTGAAAATGGATTTCTTTTAATTTTATTCGGCAAAAAAGCCACTATCGGCTGCATTAGTAAAGTATCTGAGAAGGATCGGTCTGCTTACCTGTTCGAATTTCTACTGTCTCATTCTGAGACACTTTTCCCTCTGTCTACAAGCTCAACAGCTCACTAAATATTGACCAATCTTGAGGGGCGAATCGGTCTGAGATCTAAGTGATTTCATGGGCTTAACTAGCAAAACTTTCGGCACCTTCTTTGCTCTTATCTTACTCATCAGGGGGATTCATGAAGTTGTCTGATTTACTAGTTGGTTCATTGGTTGTGTGTGGGATGAGTTTGGTTGGCTTTGGTTTATCAAAATCACCACAAAAAAAGAAGATCGCTTCAACTGCGAATCATGCGCAACGACTTCCACTTCTCAAAGGCCATAGACCTGCTGGCTTGGATTTTAGTGCTCCCTTTTTCGCTAGCAAAAAATCAGCTGATCAAAAAACGACGATGCTTCTGAACGATCCCGATATTTCTAAAAACTGGGGGCTCCAAGTTTCGGAAGCTCTTAAAGGGCGTGGAATCACCGAAGGCAGTCGCAACGTTGTCGTGGCTGTTGTCGATACAGGCATCGATGCCAATCATCGCGACTTAAAAAACAATCTTTGGGTGAACGCTGGCGAAAGTGGTTTTGATAAAAATGGCCTCAACAAAGCCAATAACGGAATTGATGACGATAAAAACGGCTACGTCGATGATGTTCACGGTTGGAACTTTGTAAATAACTCCAATCGCATCGACGACAACCACGGACACGGGACCCACATCGCCGGAATTATTGGCGCCGAAGGTGGCAATAATTTTGGAATCACGGGGATCGCCTCAAAAGTGAGTTTGATGGTTTTAAAATACTATGATCCTAAATCACCTGGGAACAACCTTGAGAACACCATCAAGGCTTTTAATTACGCCACTCAAATGAAGGCGAGCATCATCAACTACTCTGGTGGCGGAACTGATTACAGCCAAAAGGAATATGAATCTATTCGCAAGGCACGCAGCCAAGGGATTTTATTTGTCGCCGCCGCAGGGAACGAGCGCAGCAACTCCGATCATCAAAAATACTATCCTGCCAATTACGACCTCGATAATATTATTTCGGTAACAGCTATTAATCCACAACTCCAAGTATTGCCTTCGAGCAATTACGGAACTCAAACGGTGCATGTGGCCGCTCCGGGAGAAGAAATTTACTCGACACTTCCAGGAAACACCTTTGGCAACCTGACTGGGACTTCTCAGGCCACGGCCTTTGCTACAGGACTCGCTGTTTTGATCAAAGCCAATAGCCCTGAGTTTGGTTATTTGGCGATTAAAGAACATATTCTTAAAACAGGTGATGAATATCCTTGGTTGCGCTCTAAAACAGGAACCTCTAAAAAGCTGAACATCTACAAAGCTCTTACAGGTCTTGATCAGGGAGTATCGGCTTCGGGAATTATCGCTAGCAACACTTCTGGTTTAAAAGATGGCAGCTTCTCTTCTGATCCTCAAGCTCTCGCCAACGACCTCAACGCTGATACCAGCGCCACTCGTTTTGTCGAATTTAGCAAAACGCTGATGAAGTCCATGGGCACCGAGCGACAAATCAACAACAATTAAAAATCGCGATGTCTCATCGCGACGTCGCAGCGTTGGTATTGGGGCCCAAAGCGCTTCATTGTATCGGCATCGTGTAAAAAGCCGTGTTTTTCGTAAAGATGAATGGCGGCTTCGCATTTTTTATTGGTCAGCAAATAAAGATTTTCGGCTTTAAACTCATGAGCTCTTGCAATGAGGGCTTGTAATAAAAAATCACCGGCTTTGAGCCCGCGTGCTTTTTTAAAAACTCCCATTTTGGTGAGTTCGTACTCCGAGGGGGCCGTTTTTTGAAGGGCTCCCGCTCCGACAATCCCCAATGTCTCCGCTTTGACAAAAAGGATTACTCCGCCGTCTTTAAGAATATGGGTCTGTGGGTCACTTAAAACCTTGCGATCTTTTTCTTCGAGAGCAAACATCTCGCGAATCCACTCTTCGTTGATTTCTTTAAACAAGGGCGCCAGCTCTGGCTGATAAGGGATGAGGGTCAGTTTGGAATTTTGCATGGCGACTCTTTTTAACCTTGAGGCAGTCGCTTAAGGATCAATAGGCTCAACAAACACGACACGGTCACAAAAGAGCCCATGGCCAAAAAGAAAAACTTTTCGGTGGTGAGAGCCGACGTCAGCATCAAGACGCTTCCTGCACAAACTCCCATCACTAAAACCACCATCATGGTTCTCACCAGTGCGAGCATCAAAATGGAGGGCCCCCAACCGCTGTCGATCGATTTGGCAGGGAGAGATTCACTCGCCAAGGTCATCGCACGCATTTTCATTGTCGATGCGATATCATCGAGTGAGTCTTCAAGGAGACGGTCATTGTACTTTTTAACAGCATACGGCAAACTTTTAAGGCGAAAACACAAGTAAAGAAACTGACTATGGAGGTTGGAATCGTAATAAAAACTTTCCACCTTGGACCAGGCCGACTCGATCTCCACGCACTCGTTTGAAGTCAGATGGTAAAGGCCGCCAATCGTTAGTTTAAGTCTTTTTTCGGTAGAAACTTTGTGGAAATGGGAGAGCACAATCCCGCAAGATGAGCAGTCCGTAGCTCCTGCTTTGAGTGTTTCGTAGCAAGAGGGGCAATGGTCCATCACAAGGTCGGCCACTGCTGCTTTTTTATGAAGCGACTTGTCTATGAGGTTTGGGCTTGGGTTCGAGTTATTCATTTCTACTGTGTTTTTCATTGGCACCCCTCAACAGATCAGATAGATTTGTCTCAATGATTCAGTCTTTGCGAACATTTTTCATCGCCTACTCACTTCCAATCCTATCAGGATTTTTAGTCGGTACAACTTATATTCCATTTCCCCCATGGGCTTTGGGGTTTTGCCTGGTCCCCCTCTGGATTTTTTGGGTACGAAATCACGACCAACCCAAGAAAATTTTTTTGGGTGGATGGATCTGCCAATTTATTTTAAACCTGATCGGCTTTCATTGGGTTGCTAACACGGCCATCGAATTTGGTGGCTTTCCGCCTGTGCTCGGCGGCTTAATACTTCTTCTTTTTGCATGTGCAGCCCATCTCTATTATCCCATCGCCGGAGTTTTGTGGTCTCGCTTGAGTGGTAAAAAAGCAGGTCTCACTCTTATCCCTCTTCTTTTTGCGGTTTGTGAGAGCTATCATCCGACCATCTTTTTTTGGCATTTGGGATATCCCTGGTTGTGGGCGGGCCTGCCTGGTGCGCACATGGCAGAGTGGATTGGTTTTTACGGGCTGAATCTCATTACCCTGGCCGTTAACTTTTTAGTGTTGCTTTTTGTGCTGCAAAAACGAAAACGGTTTTTAGCAGCCGCCGTGTTGTTGTTCGTTATTCCCCAGGGAATTGGCTACGCTCTCAAACAAAACTTTCGCGAAGGAGATCAGTCGCTCACCACTCTGGTTGTTCAGGCCAATATCGGAAATGCCATTAAAGTCGAACAAGACAAAGGTCCGCGCTTTCATGAATACATTTTACGCAAATTCTCCGAGCTCACGGCCGAGGGGCTCGAAAAACACCCCGAAGTAAATCTCATCATGTGGCCAGAGACCGCCTACCCCGCGCGAGTGACAAAAGTGGGGCGCCAGGATTTTTTTCAACAGCGCCTCGTCTACTCCATCCAAAGTTTTGAGCGCCCCCTTCTGACGGGAGCTTACGAACAAGAGGGGGATCGTGTTTTTAACTCCATGGTGTTATTTGATAAAAACGGGCAGTTTATTCAGAGCTACAAAAAGACCATGCTCCTTGCTTTTGGCGAATATTTTCCCGGAGCTTCTTTTTATCCAAAACTCAAAGACTGGTTCCCGATGGTCTCGGATTTTGGCTGGGGCAATGGCCCCGACGTGTTATCACTGAGCACGGCGGAACTTCCCAAGATGGGTGCTCAGATCTGTTACGAGTCGTTGTTTGATAACAACAGTCGAATCCTTTACGAAAAACAAGCTCAGGCCATCGTGAATGTGACCAACGACTCTTGGTTTGGTTATGCCTTTGAGCCCAATCAGCATCTCTACATGACTCTCGCTCGCGCCATTGAATTTCGCATTCCATTGATCCGCTCGACCAACACCGGCATCTCTGCGGCCATCTCGGCCAGTGGCGAAATTTCGGAATTGTCTCCCCGTCACAAGGAATGGGTCGGCGCCTTTACAGTGAAGTACAAAACGATTCCCGAGCCGACAGTGTATTCCTACTACGCCGGTTGGTGGCCGGAAATTCTTTTGGTGCTTCTGCTACTTTGCATTTTAGGAGGACGTTTTGCTCGAAAATCTTGATTGGCAAAAAATCATTCAACATCTCGCTTCCTATGCGACCAGCGCCGCAGCTCAAGATTTGCTCATCAAAACCAGTCCACTTGAAACTCAAGAACAAGCCCTTGATCACTTTCGAATCATCGGCAGCGCCCAATCCCTTTTGGCTCATGGGGAACGGCCCTTTATGGAAAGCCTCGATCTTTTTCACTCTTGGTATCATCGCTTGGAAAAACAAGCGCAACTCAAGCCCTTGGAGCTAAAAGATGTGCGTTTATTTTTAATTGAAGGAGACACCCTCCGCCGCATTCTTAAAACATCACCATCGAAGTGGAGTGAGTCCATTCTCAAACAAATGATGGATCTCAAACCGCCCCTCTCGGCCATCGATCACCTGATCACTCCGCAAGCAGAGATTCGTGTGGACGCCAGTGAAACGCTCTACAATCTGTACAATGAAAAAAAATCGCAGATTCAAAAAATTCAGTCGTCATTAAACTCGATTGTTAAATCCAACAACAACGACAATATGCTGCAGGACAAGTTTGTCACCAATCGCGAAGGTCGCTGGGTAATTCCTGTTAAAAGTGGGATGCGCCATGAACTCTCCGGGATTATTCACGCCACAAGCACTTCCAAGCAAACGGTGTTTATGGAGCCGCAGGAAGTGGTTCCCCTCAATAACCACCTCAAACGCATCGAAGCCGAGATCGAAGAAGAGATCGAAAAACTTCTCAACAAGATCTCAAAATATTTGTTCTCACTGCTTGATGATATTTTAAAAATCAAAGAGCTGATGCTTGAGTGTGATGTGCGTTTAGCACAAGCCCAGTTCTCAACAACTCTGCAAGCAAAGCCTGTACGGTTTGTGGATGATGATATTCATGTGGATAATGTGCGCCACCCTTTAATGTTAATCAATGGCGAGAAGGTGATTGCCAACTCCGTTCGCCTGAATTCCAAAGATCGTATTTTGCTTCTCTCAGGCCCCAACGCTGGTGGAAAAACCGTGTTGATGAAAAGTTTTGGTTTGGCGGCGCAAATGGCGCGCTGTGGGCTTCCGGTCTGCGCGGATGAGACCTCCACCCTTCCCTTTTTTAAAAGCATTATTGTCGCCGTTGGTGATTCGCAAAGTGTCGACTCGCACTTAAGCACTTTTGTGGGCCATCTAAAAACACTCAATGCCGCTTGCGCCTTAAGTGGTGCCAACAGCCTCGTGCTGATTGACGAGATTTGCGGCTCCACAGATCCCGAAGATGGCTCCGCTCTTGCTCGCGGGTTTATTAATCATTACGCCAAGAATGGGATTTACGGAATCATCACCTCGCACTTAGGGCCATTAAAAACCGGATGGAGCGAAACCTCAGGGGTCATCAATGGCTCCATGGAGTACAATCGCGAGACTGGCACCTCGACCTATCATTTTATTCGCGGCATACCTGGACAGTCTTTGGCTTTTAGCACCGCAAAACGAATTGGTGTTCACCCCGATGTTTTTACATTTGCACAAACCTATTTAAGCCCCGAAACTCGCAAGCGCTTTGACACCCTCGAAGAGATCGAAAAGGCCAAAGAGCAAATCACCATTTTGCGCGAAGAACTCAACGCCAGGATTCTCGAAACCGAAAAAGAAAAACTCGCCCTGAAAAAGAAGTTGATTGAATTTGAAGAGGACCGCGAAAAAAAGATCAAAGAAGAAGTCAAACGCGTCAAAGATCTCTTGATGGACGAAGCGAAAAAAACCAACGTGCAAAAACTCTTTAACGATCACGAACGCCGATCGAATATCTTGCTCGATTTTCCAGAAATTATTAAATCTCCCGCCAAAGAAGAAAACTTTACTTTGGAGCGTTTTATTAAATCGTTTCCCCCTGGCTCCGTGGTCTACTCGAGTTCTTTACAGAAGGATGCCATCGTGCAAAGCGCTCCCAACAAGCAAGGTGACGTGCAAATCCTCGCAGGCTCGATGCGCCTCACATTACCGTGGCAAGACCTCCACCCTCCCAAAAAAGCGGCCAACCCACTCACCAAACGGCACTTTCAAACACAGGTGTATGTCGACACCGCCGAAAAGGGCGACACCCTTGATGTACGCGGTAAAAACGTACAAACCGCCATCGAAGAGCTTGAGAAGTTTTTAGACAAAGCCACAACCCTACGCCAAGACCGCGTCCGCGTGGTTCATGGGCATGGTTCGGAAGCCC
>CAZOGU010000028.1:0-2551 GCA_964579625.1 uncultured Pseudobdellovibrionaceae bacterium | reverse complement strand
ACAACCCTACGCCAAGACCGCGTCCGCGTGGTTCATGGGCATGGTTCGGAAGCCCTCAAAAAATCCATCCGCAGCCACCTCTCCCGCAGCTCCTACGTCACCCGCTGGACCTCCGCCATCGAAGCCAACGGCGATGATGGCGCCACACTGATTTATATCGCGCTGGATTAGCGCCAGTCGTCATCGTCTAACGCACCACGTGCACTTTTTACAAATCTAACTACTGACACAATTATGACTTTCCAACCGAGCTGCTAAAAGTTATTAGTCCCCTTAACCAAATGGGGGTTTTATGAAATCAATTTTACTATCAACAATTCTTCTAACAACACCAGCTGTCTTTGCCTGGGAGCAGAAAAATATGGATCTTCCTTCGGATTGCCGACAAAACATCGTCGATGCAGTGAAGGAAGAGTACGGTGCCGAAGATGAAACTTTCGAAGTCGTAAATGTTAAAGTGGTCTACGGTGGAGTTTTTAAAGGCTTATCAATGCCTGTCGTTGCTATCGTAAGAACGTCTGACGAAGTGGATCCTCGTGATGTACTTGTAAAGACATCTGCTCCTGAGAACGGCTTGTGCGCAGTGGAAGTCATCCAAACACTTTCCAATGCCTTGACTATCGACGATCCTGAGCTTGAGTGGCCAGAGTAAATAAAAAATCTATCTTCTAGGTAGCTTTTTTACGAGCGCAGAACCACGTCCCAGACGGAATCATGGCCGCCCACTCTGGGCGGTTTTGGCCAGAAAAATTAATAATCTCATAGCCCTTCGAGGCAAAATAATATTTTAAATCCAATGGGTTTAAATAATAACAAGCATCATTGTCTGCATGAAACGGAGGCACAAGATCCGGCTTCCGCGTTTTGATCAAAAATTTTCGAAATAAATAAAGTTTAGCAATCCACCAAGAATGAATCACAAGGCGAGTAAGAATTTCGGGAATCGTATTGCCGTGGGGATGCGATGGCATTCCTCGCTGACGAAACAGAATTCCTTGGCGCGGCCGCACCTGCCACACATAACTCGTCAGACCACGAAAAGATTGAAGGAGACTTAAAAGATTCGGCCCCACAATGCAAACCATGCCGTCGGGTTTTAATACACGATCAAATTCACTCAGCGCTCGAAGTGGATCTTCCACATGCTCTAGGCACTCATGTGTTGTCACCACATCAAACGAGGCATTGGAAAACGGCAACTTCACCGCGGAACCCTGCACATACGAAAGTTTTTGCAATTGCTGAGGTGGCTCAAAGGACGAGGAATGTAAATCCACTCCCGTCACCTGCGCCCCTTTTTGCGCAAGCAAAAACGATGACCATCCGTTACCGCACCCCACATCAAGAGTTTTTTTATTCTTTAACTGACAAAAATGATCCACGTAATTGACGTAGCCCGAGTACGCCTGTTGCGCTTTTTGCTCGTCGAATCCAGATCGTCTGACATGATCAGCTGAAAACTCATAGACTTTTGCTAAAGAGGATTGTGCGCTCAAAACTTATTCCTTTAATTAAAATATTCCAAAACCTTTTTTGGGTGCAGTCACAAACAACACGCCATCCACATACTCTCTACGAACCAAATCCTTATCGGCCGGAGTCTGAAGTTGAAACTCCTGCCGCACCGTTTGGTAATTGTTCGTGGCGACCTTTTCGCCTTCATACTGCAGCTCCTGCTCGTACTTGCGGGCCCCACTCACGGTGATGCGATCGGGTTGAACTTGGATTTTGACGTTCTTCAGTTCGTGCTCCGGCACTTTCACAGCGATTTGATAAAGTGAACCTTCATCGGCGAGCTCCGCACCAAGATCTTGCACGCGGTAGAACGGATCTTTTTGTGAAGCTTCGTAGTTTTTCATTTTTTCTAAAAATTTATATTTAGTTTTTTCGTACTCGTCTTGGTAGCGAAGTTTTTGATCTTCCAAGGTGAGTTGATATTTGACTTCGCCCTCGTTGTAACGATTTTCAAACTCGTTCGCGCGCCCCCGAATCTGCGTCTCATAGTGGTCTTTCTCTTTACCGATCTCGCCTTCATAGTGCTGGCGCTGAGCTTGACGATGAGTTTCAAAACCTTCCTGTTCGATTTTTACTTGTTCGTTGTGTTTTTTTTGCATTTCGTTGATTTGCGACGTGGACTTTAACTGCACTTCTCGTTGATTATCTTGATGAGTTTTTATCACTCCTTCAGTCTCTTGCTTTTTATTGGCATCAAAGGTGCGACGTTGGTTTTCATACTCTTTGTTCTTCTCGAGAGTGGTTTTGCGCTGCTCTTGGCGAACAACGGCCTCTTGTTTGGTTTTGTCTTCAATGGCTTTTTGATAACTTTGTTGCTGTTGCTCACGCTGCTTTTCCATGCGCATTTGATGAGCACTCTTTTCGTTTTTTAAAGCTTTGGTATGTTGATCGCGAAGTTCATTGATCTCCGCATTGTGAGCTTTCTTTTCGTCGCGCACTTCTTCCTTTTGCTTCTGCTTCGTTTTTTTAAGCTCGACGTTTTTTGCGGGGTTCGACGAATCGGAACGATTCACGCCATCCATAACTCCTCCTGAGT
>CAZOGU010000027.1:0-38445 GCA_964579625.1 uncultured Pseudobdellovibrionaceae bacterium | reverse complement strand
AGACTTCAAGTCGTGATGTGACAGGGACTGGCGCTGCTCCTGCATTGTTAAGTATTTCTGATGGCGCTACTTATGACTACGGACTTGTCGCTAACGGTGGAACGGCTTCGAAAGTGTTTACAATTACAAACAGTGGTGCGGTTAGTGCTACAGCCATTGCTGAGATCGGTTTAGCAGCCCCATTTGCGTTCTTAGGTGGAGCATTCCCAGGAACCGGCGGATCATGCGGTGTCGCTTTGGCCGGCGGCGGAACAACATGTACTATCGCTGTTGAGTTTGCTCCAGTGGGACTAGGCCCCTTTAGCGATACGATCAGTCTTCAGTACAATAATGGAGCTGTGGTTACGACCGCTAACCGTGCGATTCAGGGTACGGGCGGAGCACCAGCCAGCTTAACAATTTCGGATGGTCCTACGTATGATTACGGAACTAAAGCGACAGGAAGCTTAACGACATATACATTTACAGTGACAAACGGTGGGGCCGTTGGCGCTACAGGAATGACTGGTAATGGTCTTGCGGCTCCATTTACGTTCCTCGGTGCTGGATACCCAGGAACTGGCGGAACGTGCGGCGCTGCTCTTGCGGCTGCAGGCACATGTACAGTTGTTGTTGAATACGCTCCAACAACAGTTGCCGTTCATAATGACACGATCAATTTGGATTACACAAACGGAGCTGGTACGACCAACACAACAAGAGCTGTGACCGGAACAGGCGCGAACCCTGCGTCTCTCACGATCTCGGATGGTCCGACGTATGATTACGGAAGCGTGACTGTCGGCGCAACAAGCACTTATACATTCACTGTCAGTAACGGCGGCGGTGTGGCTGCCACAAGTTTAGCAGATGCTGGTGGCACAAGTATCGCCGCTCCATTTACATACGCCGGTGGTGCCGGATTCCCAGGAACGGCTGGGACATGTACTGCCACATTGGGTGCGGGTGCAAGTTGTACAATTGTGGTTCGTTACGCTCCTTCAGCAAGCGCCATTTCTTCGGACACGATCACTCTCAGCTATAGTAACGGTGTTTCAACAGTTTCAGCAGCTCGTGATGTTCAAGGAACAGGCCTCAGTGCTGCGTCGCTCTCCATCTCTGATGGAGCAACTTACGACTACGGCAACGTGACAGTGAGTTCGACAGCGGATAAAACATTTACGTTGACCAACAGTGGAGCAACAACAGCCACGGCACTCGCAGGTGCTGGCTTAGCAGCTCCGTATTCATACAAAGGGGGAAGCTTCCCAGGGACTGGTGGCACATGTTTGGCGACATTGGCCGGTGGCGGAGCCACATGTACGTTTGTTGTGACATTCTCTCCGGCCGGAGTGGGTGTAGCTAACGATACAATCGATATCAATTACAACGATGGAGCCGGCGCGCAAACAGCAAATCGTGCGGTGACGGGGACTGGAATTGGATCTGCAGTGCTTTCAATTAGTGATATCGGATACGATTATGGTTCACTTGCCAACAACTCATCAGCTGACAAAACGTTCACGGTGAGCAACTCGGGAACTTCGATTGCTACCGCGCTCTCTGGATATGGTTTGGCCGCGCCGTTCACATTCAAGGGCGGAACGGGTTATCCAGGAACGGGTGGAAGTTGCGGTGGAACACTTGGCGTGGCTGGAACATGTACAATCGTTGTGACTTTTAATCCAACATCAAGCGGTGTTTACAATGACACTATCAATATTGATTACAATGATGGTGCGGCAACACAAACAGCCACTAGAGCCATTAGTGGTAGTGGCGTGGCTCCTGCTTCACTTACGATCAGTGATGGACCTACCTATGATTATGGAACAGTAGCGGCAGGATCAGTGAATACGTATACATTCACAATCACCAACGGTGGAGGGACAACAGCCACCGCCATGACTGGAAACGGCCTTGCGGCTCCATTTACGTTCACCGGTGGAACTTATCCGGGAACACTGGGAACGTGCGGAGCCACATTGGCGGCAGCTGCAAGTTGTACAATCCGCGTGAATTTTGCGCCAACGATCAATGGTCTCCAGAGCGACACCATCAATATCGATTATAACGATGGCGCTGCGGTCACAAATGCGACTCGCGCGGTTCAAGGGACAGCGGCCGATGCAGCTGTTCTCACTCTCAGTGATGGCCCTCTTTACGATTACGGAACCTTCCCAACTGGCAGTAACAATGATTACACATTCACGTTGACGAACAGTGGAGGCGTTCCAGCCACATCACTGGTGGATGGCGGCGGTCTTGCGGCTCCGTTTACATTCCGTGGAGGAACTTATCCAGGGATTGGTGGAGATTGCGGAGCCTCTCTCGCCGCAGGCGCTTCATGTAACATCGTTGTTCGTTATTCACCAGTGGCTGTGGGCACACTCAGTGATACAATCATACTCACCTACCATGATGGTGTGATCGCCGGAAACAATGCGACACGACTTATCCAGGGGGCAGGGGCCGCGCCAGCAGTTCTCGCACTGGATGGTGGTGCTACATACGACTGGTTGATCTTATTCACTGGTCTTACAACAACGCATATATTTACAGTGACCAATTCTGGTGGTGTGACGGCAACGGCACTTGCTGGTGCTGGTCTGGCAGCACCCTATACATTCTTAGGGGGCTTAGGTTACCCAGGTACTGGTGGAACTTGCGGTCTCACTTTAGGTGCAGGTGTTGGTTGTACTATTGTTGTTGAATATGCACCAACGGGTTCAGTCATAAGTACCGATACTATTCAAATTACGTACAATGATGGAGTCAATGCTCAAGTTGCCAATCAAGATATGACAGGTCGGGGCTATTCAGATGCCACGTCGATGGCACTTAATAACCCGGCTTCAAGTCCGGATAACGATACAACGCCACAACTTCGAATCAGTGGATTGATCTCAGGTTTGGGCGCAAGAATTTACACACAAGCGGGCTGTGCGACACAAGTGGCGAGTGGCACTGCGAGCGGAGCGACACTGGATCTGATAACGTCTGCTCTGGTTGAGGCCACTTACAGTTTCCGCCGACGTATCGAAGATTCTTACGGTAACTTGACAGCTTGTTCTGCGGGAGTTGCGTACGTTCTTGATTTGACCGCGCCTTCTCCTGCGGGTTGGACATGGACACTCTCAAGTCCAGCAAATGGTTCAGAATCCACTGATAACACACCTCAAGTATCGGGTGATGTTGGCAGTGGAGCTGAGGATGGTGGAAGTATTCGAATTTACGATGATGTGGCTTGCTCAAGCACAGCAGGGTCTTTACAAGTGATTGCTGGCGGAGTTGCCACTGTGACGGATATTACTTATCTAACTGATGGCTCTGACGACGGCAATATCAATTTTTACGCGGTTGCAACAGATGCGGCTGGGAATGCAAGTTCGTGTACGAATATATCACGAGGTTATTTCCTCGATCGAGTAAATCCTGCAGCGCCGGGGTCACCATCGTTGGGTGGAGTTACTTGGCATACGAGTACATCCACGTCTCCAACATTTACGTGGACCACTCCTACTGATCCTGCTCCTTCGAGTGGATTGAATCGTATCGAAGTTGGTATTTCAACAAGTTCGGCAGGTGGAAATCAGGCTGGTGGATGGACATCTTTGGGTACAGGTACCGTTTCCTATGCTTATGCTTCAGGTTTGACTTTAAGTCAGTGTACGAATTACTACGCAAGTATTCGGGCTGTAGATGATGCAGGTAATACATCAAATATTGCTGCAACCAGTGCTTTCCAAGTTGACGTATCAGCTCCAACAGCTCCAACATTGACCACAGTTTCCACATTCACTAACAATTATCAAACGCCGCAGATTAACGTCTCAGCGGGAAGTAGTGATAACTGTAGCTTTAGCGGGTACGACGTAGCAGTTTCTATGGATACAGACAATGACGGAACATTAGACGCCGGTGAATTAGGTAATACTCTCTCTTGGACGAATGTTGGTAATATAACAACTTACCAAGGTACAATGGTTTTGGATCCAGGTTCATTCTATTGGGTTTCTTTACGAGGTAAAGATGCGGCCGGTAATGTAGGTACTCGAGCAGACTCATCCCGCTGGTTGTCAGCTGTGAGCTACACCGGAACTTTCCAAACGGGGCTTACTCATACAGCCGCCACCGGCGACGACAGAGTCCTGTACTTTACTTATGTGCAAGATTTATCAACAACGAATGTCACAGCTGTTTCCTACGGTGGTCAAGCAATGACGCAAATTCTTGACCGGGCAAATACAAATGCTTCGGGAACAAGATATGAGGTTTGGATGCTGAAAGAAACAGGGATAGCTGCCGCTGGAAGCACAACGATCACAATCACAGGTGGTGGTGGTGCAGCGG
Source organism: uncultured Pseudobdellovibrionaceae bacterium (assembly GCA_964579625.1). Lineage (GTDB taxonomy): Bacteria > Bdellovibrionota > Bdellovibrionia > Bdellovibrionales > JAGQZY01 > JANPLN01. Next base: position 34,113 of record CAZOGU010000027.1, on the reverse strand, counting down.
GAGATCGTCTATATTACCACGTTATGTTAATCGGCGTCGATCAAGCGAGTACGGTCAATGATAGTGATTCTGCGACGGCTAACGGAAGTTCCGTTTCCCTGAGTATAAATACTGCCGTTGGGGGAGCAACAATGTCTGGATTTGGTAACGGTGATCCGTGTGTTACGAGTAGCGTAGGTACAGGCTATACAGAATCTGGAACACAAGATGATGGTGGAGATCAAGTTTGTACAGAAGTAGGGATTAAACAATCTTCTGCAGTTGGAACAGAATCGCCAACTTTAACTAATAGTAGTTATCGTCGAAACATTGGTATCGGTGCGCACTTTAATCCGAAGTAGGAGGCTTATGTCTTTTTTTCTCTTTCTGGTTTTGTCAATTGTAGCAGCTGTGCAAGCTCAGCAGAGAGTGTTTGATGAGTCCGAGATCGAATGTCAATCTCAGAACGCGAAAAAAGAGTGCGCAATTGTGATTGCTGGTGACCGTAATAGCGGTTGGGTGGGGTATCTTTTACTCGCGAAAAGAGGTCTTCCGGGAGATATTAATGAATTTGTAAGTAATCCCGAAAAGTTCGAAAAAAAAATTAAAAAGACAAAAATAAATAAGCTATTTAATCTCCCTGAGAATCCTATAGCACTGGCTGGATTTATTAGTTATGACCAGAAAAAAAACTTATGGACTGCAACTTATTCAGCTCAGTTTCCTTCGACCAAAGATCAAGTTCATAAAAGGAAAATGATTTTGGAAGGTATCTATGAATAAATATGGTTTTAAAGAAATGATTTTGTGTTGCATAATATCGTGTTGTTCTCTCGCGAAAACTTCCTTTGCGGCAGAAGAACCCATTCTACCTCCGGAGCCTCCTCAGCCTCCAAAACTTTCCATTGTCGATTCAGTAACATTGCCCTGTGATTTGGAAGGGAATCCGAACACAAAATGCGAAGTCTATCTCGTTTATGATACACGAGATGATATCCTTTACTTCGTCAAACGAGGTAGTCGACAAACCGAATCACTTTTTGCAAATGGCGACATCGATCGCAGTCTCGTCATATCGCTTGCTTTTCAAACTATTGATCTAGTTACCTTGTTCACCGGCCAAACAACGGCGGTATCAAACTATTCGGCAGGATTCAAAATGATCGATGGAATTCTTAAAGTACGAATCACTGTGCGTTTTGAAGACGACAGTGTGAAAAAGGAACAATTCGTAACTATGGACTTGGACAAGTATAAAACCCCTTAATCATAGAAGTTTTAATAATCTATTAATTCGTTTTTCGATTTTTTTTCAACCCTTTGTCTAGAGCCCATCTCATAAATAGTCGCGAATTAAAGCACTGCCTTTTTTGATAACTCTTTGTCGTTCGTCGTCTCGTTAGCGCCTCTGGCTAGCGCTTCCTCCTCACTTCGCGATTTATCAAAAAAATCAGTGCTTTAATTCGCGACTATTTATGAGATGGGCTCTAGAGTTAGGTCCTAACGCAGTAAATATAAAATATTTATTTTGATTTTTTAAATCACCTCAGTTTGAATCGTCAGACAACGTATTATCGTTAAACAATAAATTACAAGGATGGAATTTATGAAAAAAATCGCATTTATTTTTATCATTACAGCATTTGCAGGATCGCTTTGGGCGGGAACATTACAGGAATCTTTAAGATCGCTCTACGATGTCGTGGCACCCGTGATCAGCGGAAACCCAGCGGCAGCTGATCGACAAGTGGGCCAAATTTTCTATGATAATCAAGCTGGGGCATTTAAAGGTGTCAATAAGGATGGTGGAATTGATCGCCTCACTAACGTAAATACGGCAAGCGCAACGGCAGCAAAGGCGACTTATCTTGGCGGTGTTGTGAATGTATCTTTTAATCCACTGACCCAATATGCAATTGTTGCATATACTAGCCAGCAGTATGATACGACTTCTGCTTACAATACTAGCACAGGTCAATTCTTAGTTACAGCAGACGGTTACTACCATGTGAGTGCTGTTCTCAATCTTTCGGGAATCTTTAACGTAGGAGACGTTTACATTTTTGGAATTTTGGTAGATGGAGAGAACATTCGCGAATCGCAGGTTAAAGTTACATCGGCGACTGATAGATTAACATTAATGATCAGTGGTGATGTTTTTGTTCCTGCAGGATTTACCTTTAGCGTAGGTGTGAAAACAGATGGCACAAATCCAACGATCAACGATGCACCAGGTGTTACAAATTCACTCTCTATTCATCAGATTTTATAATTAAAGAAAGCATACGCTAGAAATATTCATTTCTGGCGTATCTATTTTATGGTTTTAATGGTCGCTCGTCGTATACGTTAACAACAGCTTTTCCAAATTCTCTTCTCGAAATTCGCCGGTGATAACTTCGCCATTAAGGAAAATCACTGGCAAAGTCTTTATGCCGAGGTAGTCTCCGTACTTTAAATGGTAGTCTACAACTGACTTATATCGGCCCTGCACTAAACACTTCTTAAGTTCTTCCACATTGAAATTATTTTTTCCTGCAAGTTGGTAGAGGTCAGTTTCTGTTGAGTCATGCTTAATAAATTCCAAAGTGTATAGGATATAAAAAAAGGCATCTTGTTTTTGGTGCCACAGACAGAGAGTGGCCTCCGCGAGGAGTCGCTGCATAGGATCTTCTTTATTTGTAAAATAGGGGCGCCAGTAAACTTTAAGTTGTGGGTATTTTTGCGATAACGCCAGTAAAGATTTATTTAAAATCTGACTCGATTGGGTGCTAAAATCAACAAAGGCCATCAGAGTCGTACCAGACTTTTCTTGTCCCCAGTGGGGGGTCCAATCGTTTTTGATCTCCATTTCAAACTGTGGAGGTTTTAAATTGACTAAAATAGGATTTTTATAAAATGCCTGATCAACTTCCTCATCCAGCAGACGTTGTATTTTTTTATTTTCCAGAATTTTTTTTATTTTCTTAAAAGAATCTTCTTTTTCAGTAATACCGAGCTGTTGTAATTCTTTTTTTAACTCTTCGGGGGTCAACGATGTGTTTTTGGTTTCTAATATTTTTTGTAAATACTCTTGGGTCGTTTGATTGAGCTGGGTGGCTAAATTTAAGATATGCTGATCAGATATTTTTTTTTTAATGAGCGTCAGTTGGTATCTAAAAATTTTTGATGAAATTGCATTCAGCTCTATGAGGCTGGCTTTCTCACTTACCAATTTATCTTTTTCTGCAATGTACTCATCGAGCACGGGATCACTGATCTCAGTGTTTTTGATACTCATTTCATTGAATTGTGCGAGGATATCGTTAGGTAATTCTCTGTAAACAAATTGAGTGCGCAAAAACGGAGGTGTTTTTTCGACTTTATAGAAGTTTTTATAAACCCACATGATGGAGAGGGTGCTCAAGGAGCTGGCAATGATGGCAAGGCTGATTTTTTTCCACATGATCTTCTTATGCTAGGTGGATTTATTTCAGCGATCAACTGGCCCTAGTCGGATAGACCAAGGTCGGGAGCTGAGCTCCAAAGCTCCACAGACTTGGCAAAATGTTTGGTGAAGTCCCCAAGCCTTGTTATGATCTATTGTTGAATAAAAAGGAGTCCTTATGATGAATCTCTTCCTTGTGGTTTTGGCAGCGCTCACGATGATTTCTTGCACGAAAAAAGACAAGAACACCATTTTGGTGGAAAGCCCCTTTCGCTTCACCTATGACGCCAGCCTTTCTCAAGGAGAAACAATCGCCAAGGTGGGTAGCGAAGAGATCACTCTTTCTCAGCTCTACAGTCCATCACCAGCTCTCCAGGATCTCGAAGATCGTATGAACAGAATCATATTCATCAGAGTCTACGAAAAAGCATTGGCACAAGTGGAGCAAGGTGCCGTGAAAGTGACGTATGGTTTTCCACAGCCCAAGGAAGATTACCAAAAACAACTCGGACGCAAACTCAATAAAAATATCGAAGTGGTTTACGACTCAACTCTGAAGGGTGCGGTGGCACAACTCAACGATAAATCGTGGACGCGGGAAGAGCTCGCCGGCCAGGACATGTTGTTATCGCGCCTCATGGCCGACAGTTTTCGCCAAAAAATCATGATCCTCGAAGGCGTGATCAGCCGCCGTAAAATCTTACAAGCTTCAAAAGATGCCAACACGCCCATGGAAGATTTTATTCAAAACGTGGTGATGAAAGGCGTTCCGGAGCCAACGGAAGCCGATCTTGCCACCTTTGCCAAAAACAATAACATCTATGATTCCGAACTCACACCAGAGATGAAGGCCCAAGTTCTCGATGCCATGAAGGCCCGCAAGCGGGATGCATTGATTGCTGATTATGTCGCAAAAAACATTCTCAAAGATCAACCAATTCAAGTGGGCTTTAAAAAAGCTCAATTAAGAATGCAAGGAACAGACATCAACGCCGACATGGTCCCTCATAAAGGAAATGGTCCCATCGAGATCGTTCTTTTTTCAAACATCCAGTGCGAGGCTTGTAAGTCATTAACTCAGGCCATGAGCGGTTTTGTTGCCGAAGACTCAAAATACTTTCTGCTTAAATACGTTTTTAACTTCCCCGATAGCAACAACGACGAGAGAATGTGGGCCGAAGCCGCACTTTGTGTTCGCAAACAGAGCGAAAAACTCTTTTGGCAATTTCCGTCCTTTGCGCTGAAGAGTGAGGGCTCCATCGAAGAAGCCATCAACAATGCCGTTCGCTCAACGGGTGCCGATTTCGAAGCGTACCGCACTTGCTTCTTAGCGCGCGAATTTAAAACCGCCATCGACGCCCACCTCGAGGGCACAAAAACACTGGGTTTTCATAAGCCACCAGTCGTGGTGGTTGACGGCACTGTCTTCGAAAGCCCCGATGTGGAAGAGCTGATGGACAAAGCCCTTAGCGTGAAAGCCGAAAAAGGCTTGGGCTTTAATCTCCTCTACAATCTCAAAAAGTGGTTCGCCGGGAAATAAGCCCTTCGAACTCATCTGTGTGAGATGAGACGAAGATCTAAAAGTTTACAAAAGATTAAACTTTTATTAAAAAGACAGTAGACAATCATTTGGTAGTCTTTTATATTTCAATAGGTTTTCATTTACAGAATAACCCATTGAATACAAAAGGAGTCTACTCATGCTAAATCGTCGTTCTTTACTACAAGCTTTGGCTTTAACACCCCTTGCTCTGATTCTCCCAAAAATCTCGTTGGCCGCTGCGGATAAAGTGGCTGCAAAACCAGCCGACAAAGCAGCTCCGGCAGCAGGCGGCGCAGCACCTGCAAATGCTCTTAGCGAAAACGAGCCACTTTCAAAAGCGATGAAATATTATGCAGACGCTAGCAAAGCGGGCCCAGAGCGCGCTGATAAAAAAGCCAACTGCGGTAACTGCCAAAAGTATAACAAGTGCTCGGCTGCCGACACAGCATGTAAACCAGGCGCTAAAGATGCAGCTTACGCACCTTGCGAGATCTTCGCCGGAAAAGTCGTAGCCAAAGCGGGCTGGTGCATGTCCTGGACAAAAGCCTAATCATTTCCAAAGGCCGCCCCATTTGAGGGCGGTTCTCGGTTTAGGCCTTAACAAGTGTTGACGCGAAAGTTCACCACATGTTACTAATTATATTAGGAAATTTGTTTTTTTAAGATTTGGAGTAATACACAATGGTCAGTGCCAGCACGTCAGAAAAACTGACAAGTCATGAGATTGATATTGCTGGTGTTTCAATGAGACTGAAGACCTCTCATAATCATCAAACTCTTGATGAAATTCTCGATATGGTCAACAAACGGGTTGACGCTGAGGTCGCAAAAATCTCGCCACAAAAAGCTTTAGTTTTAGCCTGCCTTCGTCTTGCCGAAGATCTTTATGTTTTTAAGCAGAGTACAAGTCAGGAATTAAATCACATTGAAAATCTCGCCAATCGTATTCTTTCGGATCTACAAATTTCCAACACATAGTGCACGTTACAAACAAATGGGTTTGTTTGTAGTTAAGGTTCAACCTTAACGAATGACTTTAAGTTTGGAGTCCATAATTGGAAAGCAAGGAAGACTTGCGAAAACACTTCCGCAAGCTCGATAAGAGCTGGCGGGAAGAAAAGGGACAAAGGCTCGCTTTTGAGCAAGAGCGTTTGTCCCAAAACTTGGTTGAGTTTTTAAAAAATCAAAGCGGTGTTTGGTGTGGATACCAAGCCTTGCCAGATGAAGCCTCTGTTTCGGCCGCAATCGAACAGAGTTCGCAGATCCTTTGGGCTTACCCCAAGGTGAGCGATAAAGATCTCAGCTTTTGGATTCCAAATCAGGGAACGAATTTGCGGCCCGGAGCGTTTGGCATAGCCGAACCCAACGAAGCCGAAGCAAAGCCAGTGGCATTGCAACAAATTCGCGGATTATTAATTCCGGGTCAGGCCTTCGATCAAGAAGGTGTTCGTTTAGGTCGTGGAAAATCCTTTTACGATCGTGCACTCAAACAATTTAAGGGGCTTAAAGTGGGCATCGCCTTTTCACCAAGATGGAGTGAAAAGCCTCTGCCACTGGAAGTCTGGGATATACGGATGGATATTGTGATCACCGAAAAATGCGTGATCCACTGTTCGTCCAAGTAAGGAGAAAGTATGGACATCATGGTTATCGTCTACATTATTGTAGGGGTTTTATTAGGCGCCGGCGCTTTTGCGGGCTATCGTTATTCCGTTGATAATAAAAAGAAAAAAACAGCTCAAATGGAGGCCAGTCGCATTTTAAACAAAGCGCGTTCCGATGCGGCTCGTTTAGAAAAAGAAGCGGCCGACAAAGCTCGTGATGCCGAAGCGCGCGTTCGTAAAAACATGGAAGCTGAAGTTCGCAAACAAAAAGACCAAGCTCGCCAGCACGAACAAAAACTCGAAGAGCGAGCCAAGGAGCTTGAGCGCGATTATAAACGCAAGCAGGAAGATCTCGAAAAACAAAAGCAAGAAATGCGCGATAAGTCCGAAAGACTCAAGGTTCAAGAAACACGTGTCGAAGCTCTTAAAGAAGAGAACGCCGTAAAATCTCGTCAACTCACAGAAAAATTAGAGTCCATTGCCAATGTTTCTAAAGATCAAGCCAAAGAAGAAATGAAACAAGCCCTCAAGCAAGAAGTCGAAGCCGAATCTGCCAAAATGGTGATCACGGTGGAAGAAGAAGCCAAGGCGCAAGCCGAGCAAAAAGCCAAGCGCATCATCGGCATGGCGATTTCACGCTTTTCGGGTGAATTTTCGGCAGAGCGAACCATCACGGTGATTCCTCTCCCAGATCAAGAACTCAAAGGTAAAATTATCGGAAAAGAAGGGCGAAACATTCGTGCCATCGAAGCGATGTGCGGTGTGGATTTAATTTTAGACGAAACTCCCGAAGCGGTTGTGATCTCGGGTTTCGATCCCGTTCGTCGCGAAGTGGCTCGTCGCTCTCTTGAAACTCTGATGATCGATGGGCGGATTCACCCAGGTCGTATCGAAGAGGTTGTGGATAAAACCAAAAAAGAGCTTTTTAAATCGATCAAGATGGACGGCGAAAAAGCTTGTATGGACTTGGGTCTCACCGGCATCAATGCCGAGATTCATAAAATTTTAGGAAGTTTAAAATACAGAACATCGTATACTCAAAACAACTACAGCCATTCCATCGAAGTGGGAATGCTGGCCGGCCTTATGGCGGCGGAGATGGGTGTCGACGTCAAGATGGCTCGTCGCGGAGGCCTGTTGCATGATCTTGGTAAAGCCATGGATCATAGCATTGAGGGATCGCACGCTGTGATCGGTGCCGACTTTGCAAAACGCTACGGCGAACCAGAACCGGTTTGTCACGCGATTCGCGCACATCATGAGGACGAAAAACCAAGAACACTTTTAGCCTACATCGTCCAAGCGGCCGATGCGCTCAGCAGTGCTCGTCCAGGTGCCCGCAAATCTATGGCCGAAAACTACATTCAACGTCTTGAAGATCTAGAATCCATCGCCAACAGCTTCGAAGGTGTTGAGCGAACATTTGCCATTCAAGCGGGTCGCGAGATTCGCGTGATTGTCGATAGCAGCCGAGTGACTGACGAGCAGTCTGTGATGCTCAGTCGCGATATCGCGCGCAAGATCGAAAAAGAAATGAAGTATCCGGGTCAGATTAAAATCTCCGTGGTTCGCGAAACACGAGCGGTTGAACACGCGCGCTAAGCAAAGACCAAAGGATCGTACAAAATGAAGGTAAAATTTTTGCCAATCAATGTGGAGCACGAGATCGAATTTAACGAGACCGTGCTTCATTTGGCGCAACGACACGACATTCATATTCAGTCTGTTTGTAAGGGTCTTCCTTCCTGTGCTGAATGCCGAATTCAAATCAAGCAAGGGGAGCACAATGTTCCCCATCCCTCCACCAAGGAACTCAGTCTGATTGGAACCGCTTATTACATCGATCAGAGCCGACTGTCGTGTCAGCTCCGCTGCTTTGGTGACGTGGTTGTTGATTTGTCTGAGCAATTGGAAAAAGAAAACCGCGTGGCGAAACGTCCGCAAGGTAAAGCTGTTCGTCCCGACGGAGCCGAATCCCATGCTGTTAAAGGTGTTTTGATCGAAGAGTATAAGGAAGAAGAAAACTTAGTGAAAACCATCGACCCCCGCGAAGAGCGTCCAGGGCATGATAAGTTTTATAACGATTTTTCTCAGGAATCCAAGCAGTTAGACAGGCGCCCGCAAGGTCAAAACCAAGGGCAAAATCAACGAAACAATAATCAAAGGCAAAAACAGCGACCGAATCCCCGTCGCGACAATAGAAGATGAAAAATCACGAGTTTTTTGTTATACTAATTAAGGAGTAACAAAAATGATTCAAGTCACAGAAAATGCCGCCAAACAAATCGCCCACCTCCAAGCCGCAGAAAATGTGTCTCAAGGTGAGTCAATGCTCCGTGTGAATGTCGTGACGGGCGGCTGTTCGGGCATGTCGTACAAACTCGATTTTTCAAAAGAAGCCGGCCCCGATGATAAAATCATCGAAAGCCAAGGCGTAAAAATCGTGATCGACAAAAAAAGTTATCTATACCTTGTCGGCATGAATCTCGATTACCAAGGCGGCCTCAACGGCCAAGGCTTTGTGTTCAACAATCCAAACGCAACACGCACATGCGGCTGCGGCTCATCCTTCGGCGTTTAAATTTTTCTTTAAAATTCCAAAAGGCTTTCTTTCGGGACACGGCAGTCCTTACCTCTACCGTTGTCGTTCGCTTCGCTCACGATCGCGTCACGCTCAACGGAGGTCCCGAAAGAAAACCTTTTGGAATTTTAAAGAAAAATTTAAACGCAAGCTACGGTTTATGTTTTGGAAGTGTCTCATCCCACATCAGCAAACGTAGGACATAAAATAAATATCTTCTTGCTCTGTTTATTATAAAACTTTTCTTTTAAAGACCTCCGTTGAGCGTGACGCGATCGCCGAAGGCGACAACGGCAGAGGTATGGACTGCCGTGTCTTTAAAAGAAGAGTTTTATAATAAACAGAGCAAGCGCCGTATTTATTTTATGTAATACTGAACATTCATGTCGAACTCGAGGCGTTCGTGGTAACAGTCGAGTGATGGGTCGTTGTCACCGGTGATGATAAAACCAAATTGCTGTTGGTTGCTTGCATAGAAAAGGCCGAGAGCAATGAGGAGTTGTTGGTCAAAATCGAATTGAATGTTTCCGTTTTGTTCGGTGACAGGCCATTGGCATGTGGCTGCGCCTTGGGTGCTACCAAGACAATAATCATCGGCGACGTTTTCAAAGAGTCTCGTTCGCAGACTTAACCAATCGTATCGGTAAATAGAAACGGGGCCGGCGTTTCTGATGTTGAGTGTTTGTTCGGGAGTGGTCTGATAGAGAGCCGTTCTATTATTGGTGGCTAAAATTCGACCATTAAAAGTAAAGACAAACACATCGTCATATTTAAAGCGTTGCAATGGAGTGGTCATATTCAGGTCACAGACGACCGCGCCAGTCGGGAGGTTTAAATTACGGTATTGTTCGTAACGGGCTTGCATGCGTGTGTTCACCATACTGAGGTTGCCGTCGATTCCAAATTGGCAAACTTGTGCGCGTCCGCTTTCGATCTTAGTGTCATCGAAAACAATTTTCTGATTGAGAGTTCTAAGTCGGTTCAAACTTCTGGCGTTGTCGCAATCCGTTTTCACTTGGACCACATCGTCGTCATCAACTCCGCTCGAAGTGCTACCACCGGTCGTCGTCGCTGCACTGGTCGAACCACCGCTCATTGAGCCACCACTTGTCGAGCCGCCGCTCGTAGATCCTCCGCTTATCGAACCGCCGCTTGTAGATCCACCCGTTGAGGATCCTCCAGTCGTAGTTCCTGCTGTTGCGGACCCACCGCTCGAACTTCCGTCGCCGGAGGAGCCACCACCATCATCGCCGCCGTCCACTGGATCATTGGATAATGATCCATTTGTAGTGTCTGTGCGACCAGAAAAGGATTTGTCACCGCAATTTTGATAAACAATCAAACAGACGGTTAAAGGTAAAAATAATGCAAAAAATCGTTTCATGACTCCCCCCAGAGTTTTATCAGAATAGCACTATTGCCTATAGACAGAGAGGGATTTTTTAAGATTTAGACTTTATCGTTTCATCTCGAGAAAAGGTCTCAAAACAAGACACCCAAATTCATTCCGTAGAGGCATATCCCAGCTCGCCACATTGCCTATCCATTCGTAAACCAAATCGATATTGGTTGTTTCCTCTTGAGCAAAAAAGCTAAAAGCAATGCCGGAATCGATCTATTCAGTGAATGGCTCGACGGTGTAGCGAGGAAACGGTCGAGTCAACTTATGGAGAAGGGTTTCAGCACTAAGTGCCTGGTTCAATGAACGCAGGAGTGGCGACGAAGTTAAAAAAGCGGTCACCATCATAGGACCAATCTAGATGCGAGCCCCAGATGGTTGCAAGATAGAGAACACCTAAGCTAAGTCGTTCGATGACGATCTCTTTGTAAGCGCCAGACACTTTTTTCTCGGAGCTGCGGCCTTGTTTTTTATCAATCTCAAGCACTCGTGGAAGAGCCGCATGGGAATTCTTTGCCAATTCGAGGCTGAGTTCAAAGGCAGACATTTTTTTGTGCTTTTCAAAAAAGTTCTTCCACTGAGCTTTCGCTTTTTCGTACACAGCTTCGTAAAGAAGCGGGGAGAGCTCATCCACGACATTTTCCTCAAACCAATGATGAAGGCCTTTTTGCTGTGTGAGCTGACCATCGTGGTTTTCTGTCACGTGCAGGGGCTGGGCTAAATCTGCAATGTAGTGTCCTAGTAGACCAGCGGTCACCAGCCATTGCTCTTGTAAGAGATGTTTTTCTTTTTTACTTAAATTCTTTTTTTTCAGATCTTGAGTTGTTTTTTCGAGTTGAGACACAAGCTCTTGAATCCGCCACGGGGAACGTCCCGCTTTTTCGTCGATCTCCGGAAACTTTTTTACAAATTCCAAGCGCGAAGGAATCCACGCATTGGTTTCATTTCGTTTTTTAAAGGCGCGCTCAAAGATTTCGATATCGACATAGTGTTGAGGAGATTCTTTTTTATAAATTTCGGAGTTGGCCTTCCAAACCAAATCGGGTGCATTATTGTAATATCCCATATCAAAAGAGTGAGAGGCTAAAAATGCACCTTGCGGATGCTCCTTGGCAAGCAACTGCGCCGCCAAACTCCCCACCATCTCGTGACCACGTTTTCCCCAAGCCGATGCCTGAGAGAGATTTAAACAGACAACAAATAAAACAACCATTCGCATAGAGTCTCCTAGAGGGATTGAGTCAGTAATTTGCAAAATTGTTTCACTTCGACTTCTGTGGTGTTAAGACCCATTCCAATGCGGATCGCATTGCGAGCTTGTTCCACCGGAACGCCAAGAGCTTGCAGCACATGGCTTGGCTCTTGATTGTTTTGCGAGCTGCACGCCGACCCCGAGCTAAAAGCCACAGTTTCAATCAAATCTGGAAGTGCTTTCAGTTTGGCTTTTTTTAATGAGAAATGAACATTGTTTGGCAACCGATGGTTCCAAGATCCATGAAATTCAATGTTTTCTCGCACGGGAGATAATTCTTCTAAGAATAATTTTTGCAAACCGAGCAGGCGTTTCATTTCTGCTGCGCCATTTTTTTCAAACCACTCGCAGGCTTTTCCAAGTCCAACGATGGCAGGAACATTGTGCGTACCGGCTCGCAAATTCATTTCTTGGCCACCACCGGTAAAGAGGGGCTCCATTAATTCTGAGTCGCGATGGTAAAGAGCACCAATCCCTTTTGGACCATAAATTTTGTGGCCGGAGAGGGAAAGGAAATCAATAGGTGATCTTGTAAGATCGATCGCCACTTTTCCAACACTTTGTGCGGCATCCACATGAAAAAAAACATTCTTTCGTTCTCTCAGTTTTTGAGCGAGGCTGGCGATATCTTGAACCGTCCCGATCTCATTATTTCCGTGAATCAGGGAAACCAAGGTCGGCTCGCCCTCTTTGATCAACGACAGAACGTCTTCTGGCAAAACAGTTCCGTCCTTCTGCACTTTGCAAAGACTCGTATGGGCTCCCAATTTTTCGGCGAGATGACAAGCACCGTAGGTGGCTTTGTGCTCGATCGGGGAAGTGATAATATGACAGGGCTTTGTTTGTTTTAATGTCCAGCCCACCAGAGCCATATGTATGCTTTCCGTAGCGCCACTGGTGAAGAGGATCGACTCTGTGCTTGGGGCTTTAAGAAGTTGCGCCACTTGCACACGCGCTTTTTGCACGGCCATCAAAGCGCGCTGACCAAAAGCATGGGAGCTTGAGGGATTGCCAAAGTGTTTTGTCAAATAGGGCTGCATGGCGGTTTCGACGTCAGGCAGGAGTGGGGTTGTGGCGTGATAATCAAAATAAATCAATACAAGCTCCTATTGAGGATATAAATCCTCAATCAGTTGGGAAGGCGACCCAGCTTGGCTAGATCGCGCGTGATATTTTTTTGGTGAGCCTCTAACGTTCCCCCGCCAATCTCTAAGAGTTTGGCATCTCGCCATAAGCGCTCGACGACGTATTCACCAACATAACCATATCCACCCAAAACTTGTATGGCTCGATCGGCAATATTTTTAGCCGCGGTTGTTGCAAAAAGTTTAACGCCATCAGAATCCAAACGTTCTCCCGAGCCACTCACTTTGAGTGTGCGAGCTGTGTTGTAAACATAAGCGCGCGCCGCTTGGTATTCGGCATAGCTTTCCGAAATATGTCTCTGCATTTGTCCAAACTGGTTTAAGTTTTTGCCAAAGGCTTGGCGTTCACTCGCGTACTTGCTCATAATTTCGATGCTTCGGCGAGCAATTCCCAAGCTCATGGCAGCAAGAGTCACCCGTTCGATTTCTAAATTGTGCATCATGTGCTTTGAGGATTCGCCTTCACCGCCAACGAGACGATCTGCTGGGATCGTGCAGTTATCAAAAACAAGCTCAGCTGTGTTTGACCCACGCATTCCCAATTTGTCTTTGATTTTTTGACCCACAGAAAAACCTTTGTCTGATTTTTCCACGATAAAGGTCGAAATCTGCGGACGGTTTTTGCTATCGACACCTGTTTTGGCATAAACCCAAACCATATCACAGGGAGTTCCTTCATCATCGATGCAGCCATTGGTGATCCACATTTTTTGCCCGTTGATCACGTAAGAGCCGCCCTGTTTTTTTGCCGTTGTCTCCATGCCTAAAACGTCAGTGCCGTAGTTTGGTTCCGACATGGCCATGGCGCCGACAAGTTCGCCCGAGCACAAACCAGGAAGATATTTCTTTTTTTGCTCCAAGCTGCCATTCACAGCCAAGTTGTTCACACACAGCATAGAGTGAGCTAAATACGCCAAACAAAATCCAGGGTCTGAGGCCGAGAGCTCTTCGTGCGCAATCACCGCCGAAACAGCGTCCATTTCCGAGCCGCCAAATTCACCAGGAACAGAAATTCCCAAAAGCCCCAGTTCTCCAAGTTTCCGAAAAAGAGGGAGATTGAATTTTTCAGCGCGGTCAAATTCGTGGGCTTGTGGCTCCACTTGCGAGGTCACAAATGAACGCACGGTTTCGCGCAACATTTTGTGCTCCTCAGTGGGATTAAAAAGATCGAGATTCGTCCAGTCCATAGGCACCTCAAAGATTGATAATAACGGTAAAAAGTAGCGTGCAAGGGCTCAAAATTCAAGCACTTCTAAGTCTTTACGACTCCTAAAAGTACTTTTCCCAATGATCCACCGATTGGGTCAAATAGAATGCAATCAGCTCTGGATTCGTTGGAGTTGGTGGAGAAAGTCTTTTCTGCACATCGTAGAACGAAATGGCCGCGGCCACGGAGATATTAAAACTTTGGACAAAGCCGCGCATGGGTATAAATACAGTCTGATCGGCGAGTTTTAAAAGCTCTGGAGTGGCGCCATCTTTTTCGTTGCCAAAACAAAGTGCAAATGGACTGGAGACATCTACTTCCTGGAGCGGCATGGCTTTGGGGTCCAAATGGGTGACGTAAATTTTTCGTCCTTCGGCTTTTAAGGCTTTGATACAACCAAGAGTCGAGTTCCACTTCTGAATGTGGAGCCACTTATGGGCCCCTTGAGTGACTCGTTTGGATTCTTTAAATTTTTCCTGACGTTCAATCATATGCATTTGATAAAAACCAAAAGCTTCTGCCGAACGCATCACCGCGCTGGCGTTTCCACGATCATAAATATCCTCTAAAACCACGGCCATCTGTGGCAGGCGCAGCGAGGCCACTTTTTGAATTTTTTCAAAACGCTCCGGTGTCACATGGTCTTTGAGTTTTTCAATGAGCTGCTGCGCCGAAAACGCCTTAAAAGCGTCGCTCATCATTTTGTAAAAGTGGGCGCCGGAAGCGGCGATAAAAGAGACGCATAGTCTTTTTGCAAAAACGATGGAAGCTGAAACGACGCCCAGTGAAGATTTTCGTTATAGTACCTAAAATCGAGTTTTGAATCGCGCACGCGTAGCGGGTTAAAATCCTTCAGCGGACACAATTTTTTAGAGGCAAAACTAAAAGCCCAGTAGCCACCCGGATAGCTCAGATTGGTGTACGTGTACAAATGAACGCGAGGAAAAAGTTCTTTCACAATTCCGAGCAATGTTTTTTGCATGGCCTGGTGATAATAGGGCGATTCACATTGAGAGACCACGATGCCGTTGTCGGAAAGGCGTGCATAAACATCACGATAAAAATCGATGTTAAAAAGCGGTGTAGCGGGACCAATCGGGTCAGATGAGTCGACAATAATCACATCAAACGTCTCGCGACTGTTTTTCATGTAATCGACGCCATCTTGGATTAAAATTTCCAAACGAGGATTGCTAAACTCGCACGAAGTTTGCGGGATAAACTCACGGCTGGCTTCCACCACCACCGGATCAATCTCGACCATGACACATTTTTTAACGCTCGGGTAACGGAGCACTTCGCGTGCGGTTCCGCCGTCACCGCCACCAATGATCAAAACTTTTTCAGGGTGAGGGTGAGTCATCATCGGCACATGGGTGATCATGTCGTGATAAATAAACTCGTCTTTTTCTGTGACCATGATCAAACCATCGTGGGCAAGGAGTTTGCCGTGCGTGACTGTGTCGTAAATGTCCACCTGCTGAAACGGACTTTTTTTCGAGAAGAGATGTTTTTTTAATTTAAATTTCATGCCGAGAGTTTGTTCGGCATCCAGTTCTTCAAACCATATTTCGCTCATTGTTCCATCTCCTGCAATATGTACGCACCTTGAGTTTCCTCTTGCGGTTTGTAGTAGGTGTAATACTGAGTTGTGTATCCTGAGTTCAGGCTCTGTTTGTAACGATTTTTTAAGACGTACTGGTTAAAACTCATCTCTTCAACGGGACGATTGTTAAACAGCACCAAGTCAAAAGACATGGGTTGAAAAAATTCGACAACTTTCGCGGCCAGCGCGAGTTGTTCTTCGGGCGCGCAGGCATCTGTTTCAAAACTTGTGTAGTTGCCAATTTTTTCTGGCGTCACGTGGATGGTGTAGTAATAAGGGCCATCAATGGCATTGAGCGAGTAACCACACGGATCAAAGATATGATCATCAATCTGTCCTTTGACCAAGGACTGCACTTGCGCCAGCTGACGAAATTTATCACGCGCCATTGGTACGCTTTCTTTTTGAAACATTTCGATTCTTTGCGGAAGAACTCCATGCATTAAGATTTCCATGGTGTGATCATCTTTTGCGGGCGCGTAATTTTGATCTGTAGAAAAAAGAAGCAAATGATGTTCATCCTCTTGACCAAAACGCATGGCTTGTCCCTTAAACCATTTGTTTAATTTTCGCAGATCTTCAAAAAAATCTGTGGGTTGGTATTGAGGAAAGACTTCGTTTTTGCGTTCGTAAAAAAAGGCTTCGATGTGTTGTGGTTTGATCGCCGAAAGAATTTTTTTCACGGCCTGGATCAAGCGCGTGCGCCCACAGGTGATCATCACCAAGTACTGATCATACACAAACAGACTTGATTCCGACAGGAGGTAGGCATCCATGTGTTCGTTACTCACCTGAGATAAAATTTTGGCACCCGCTGCCCACACAACGTCTTCCCAAAAAGGGCGTCCCAGGCCACGCAGATTGGGGGCAGTGGATTTAAAAATGATCTCAATTTTCTTCTCGGAACCCTCAAAGAACAACGACATAACTCCTGAAATTTGATTTAACGAAAGGCACAGAAATAGCGAATCTCCTTTGTGAAATCAACTTCAGTCGGAGTGAGGGGTGGCAATGAGACTCGGTGCACAAAGAAGGTGTGTGAATTTATGACAGGATTGTTGTGCGTTGAGTCTCGCCGGAGTCTCTATACCAGTTGCAAAATGGTCCTAGTTCCTGCTCAATAGAACACAAACATGGCAACTGTGAATCAACATTCGACAAATCATCTTGAGGCTCCAAGAGTGGCTGTGATTGGAGCAGGCCCCGCAGGCTTAGCTGCGGCTTATCGATTGCGAGCCGAAGGCATCGAGGTGGATCTGTATGAAGCCCAAGGAGACGTGGGTGGTCTTTGTCGCAGTTTCGACCTCTGGGGACATGTGGTGGATTTGGGGCCGCATCGTTTTTTTTCTTCGAGTGAAAAAGTAAATCGGTTCTGGTTTCAAGCCGTGGGGGATGAGTTTTCCTGGGTGCCTCGCCAAACACGTATTTTCTACAAACAAAAGTATTTTGAATACCCGCTACAAGCGTGGAACACGTTTACCAACCTCGGTTGGCGGGAATCGATGTTCAGCTTCGCAAGCTACCTGCGAATCAAGCTTTCGTTGCGCACCAATGACGATCACTTCGAAAACTGGGTCACGCGTCGGTTTGGGCGCAGACTTTATGAAATCTTTTTTAAAACCTACAGCGAAAAGCTTTGGGGTTTGCCCTGTGATCAGATTGATCCCGATTTTGCCTATCGCAAGATTCGTCGCCTCAGCGTGTTTGAGATTGTGAAACGCTTTTTTAAAAAAAGAGACACCTTCGTCGATCAATTTGCCTATCCTCATCGAGGGACGGGGGCGGTTTATCAAACCATCGCGCAACGTTTTGTAAAAAGTGGAGGCGTTTTAAAACTCAATAGCCCCGTCCTCCAAGTTCGAGACGAGGGTCCCAAAATAGAGATTCACTCGCAGCAGGAACGTCAGCTTTATGATCACGTCATTTCGACGATGCCACTCAATCAACTGATTCAGCAGTTGCCACAGGTTCCTTCTCACGTTCAGACCGCAGTCAAAAGCTTGAGTTTTCGCAATACGATTTTAGTTTATCTGTGGGTGGAGAAGGAAAATATTTTTTCCGACAATTGGATCTATGTTCATTCTCCCCACGTTCGTTTTGGTCGAGTCACCAATTTTAGCAACTGGTCGCCAGTGAAAAAGAAAGAAGCCACGGGAACCGTTCTTTGTTTGGAGTACTGGTGTTCGACAGAAGATGAGCTATGGACTTGGAGTGATGAAAAACTCACTCAGCTTGCGCAAACAGAATTGCTCGCTTCGCAAATAGCCAGCGAGTATGGCGTTATCAAAGCGAGTCACATTTTAAAAATCCCTAAGAGTTATCCCGTTTTTCGTTTGGGATACAAAAAAGCGCTTCATGTCGTGAAAGAGTATTTACAAAAAAATCATAAAAATATTTGTACCATCGGCCGCTATGGATCGTTTAAGTATAACAATCAAGATCACAGTCTGCTGATGGGTCTTCGTGCCGCCGAGCAGTTCCTTCAGCAAAATCGAGAAGACACGGAAAGCGTCAATTCGGACCAAAACTATGAAGAGGATTTTGAATTACGAGATGTTCAGTACGATACTTTTGATGAAGTGTAAGAGGGAATTATGAAGTTATTTTTTTGTTTATGGATATTGGGGAGTTTTGCAATGGCCGACGAAGGAAAAGAACTTGCGGAGTTTCGTAAAAGCGCCGAAGAGTCGATCAAAAAAAACTGGCTTGTTGTCGTAGGGCTTGAGTGGCTGCGCGAGGGCTCACAGACTCTGGGCTCGAGCAAAAGCTCCGATCTCAAACTTCCCGCCAAAGCGCCAGCCGAGTTTGCCAGAATTGATAAAAAAGGCAAAACAGTCACGCTAACTGTTCTCGAAAAAAAAGGCGTTAAGGTGAATGGCAAAGAGGTCACCGCCGGGACCTCACATGTTTTACAAAACGATAGCTCAGCACAAAAAACCGTGGTCGAGTGGGGCAGTTTACAAATTTATCTCATAGACCGCCCCAAGGGACTTGGACTTCGCATTAAAGATTTTGAAGCCGAGGCCGCAAAATCTTTTGCAGGAATACCATGGTGGGAGTCTAAAAAAGAATACATCGTACAAGGAAAATGGAAATCCTTAAAACCAGAGAGGGTGATCAAAATTCCCGACGTTCAAGGGGAAATCAGCGAAGAAAAAATCTCCGGCACGGTTGTCTTTGAACTCCAAGGGCAAAAACAAGAACTCTATCCCACACGCAGTGGTGACTCGCTCTTCTTCGTTTTTAAAGATCTCACTAGCGGAAAAACCAGTTATGGACCAGGCCGTTTTTTATCTGCAGACGTTAAAGAAGATGGTTCGGTCACCATGGATTTTAACCGCGCAACCAATCCGCCATGCGCGTATGTCTCCTTCGCCACATGCCCGCTTCCTCCGATCGAAAATTACATGAAAGTCGCCATCGAAGCCGGCGCCCAAAAACCAGCAAAGGCACACTGATTCTTTATCACCGAAACAAATATTTGCACTGAAGAGAGGAGCCGAAGAATGGCTTCTCTTCGCGCTCCAGTATTTCGAATCGTTCCAGCTGTGTGACTGGTTTTGTTTCTTGCAAACGTTCGGAAGTGATAATGTCTTCGATGTTGGCGACAGTCGGTGGTTTCCAAAAATCTCCCGAGAGGTGCGCGTCTCTTCGTTGATCGCGAATCTTGTTGCCGAGATACGAGGCCGCCACCGTTTTTTGCAGCGACGTCAGCTGAGTCCACGGTCGGTGAAAGAACCCTGTCAGTCGGTGCCAAAGGCTTCTTTGGCGGTTCATGATTTCGTTGTAGGCGCCTTCTGCATCGGCGACGGAGTAGGAACCATTTGCGAATTTTTTAGTCAGGCCGGCATCGTAACGCTCCGGTGATTTTTCATCGATGGCGCGAAGAACCGAGCGGACTTCTTCGAGCTTTTCCGTGTAATTGGCGTCACGTTCGGTGACGGGTTTGTAATCTCGATAGATCTCAAGAATTTGTTTTTGATCCAAGTGGCCTTTTTCGGCGAGCGCTTTGCCAAACTCCACAAAGAGGCGATCCATATTTAAATACAGAGCCTCGCGAGCTATCAACTCGGCTTCCTTCATCCAGCGGTCGGTGATGGAGTTTAGTTTTTCTTTTTCTTCGGGTGAGAGCTCTTGGTCAATATAATCACCGATTTTAATTCCATCGGGAATCGAGCGCCGTCCCCACACGTCGGACAAACCAAAACGTAAAATCGCATTCTGAATCAATCGCGTGGCTCTGTGCATGTCGTCCCGTTTTCCAGCGTCGTGACGAGCGCCAACGGTGACAAGCTGTTGAGCGAGGAATCCTGCATAAAGCACAGCAGCTTCGCGGAGGACCACTTGTTTGGTGATTTCCCCGCGCGAGAGAGGTTCACCCACGCGCACTCCTGCGTAGTGAACAAACGAGGCGCCAATCAAGGTCACACCTTCGATAATCGAAACATACTTGGGACGAACGCGATCGCCGAAAAAAACTTCGGAAACGATTTCATGTCCCACTTCGTGGTAGGCGGTCAAAATTCGATCCACATCGGAGCGAGCGACGTTTTCGATCTTTTTTGAGAGCGGGATTTCGACAACATATTCTTTGCCATTTTCGGTGGTGAGGCGCATTTCTCGCAACGTAAAATCAACGCCGCGATCCATGCGATGGAGTGGGTCTTCCAAGATATCAATTTGAATTTTGGTTCCGCTTTCGACATTTTCACTCAGCAGTCGGGCTTTGATTTTATCAATGATCGAAAGACGAATAAAGGCGTCGATGGACGCTCCCTGATGGGCACTGTTAAAGCCCTCGGTTTCGATCAGATCAAACATATTTAAAACATCAGTCTCGCGCGCAAAAACGATATCCCATCCACGTTCCGAGTTCTTGGCCTTGAGACCCTCCAAACCTTTAAGAAGTTTAAGCTGTGCGATTTGTCTCTTCGGGGCGTTTTTTAAGGGACCAAAAAAGTAAATGTTGCTCCCCAAGCGAGCAATAAAAGCGTCCGTAAAGTTTTCGCTGAGAATCTGATGTTGCAGATCCGGGTTGTTCAAAAAGATACGAAAGACTTCGTGCATCGCCCGCTCGTAAACATCACTCGGAAGGTTGTTCGGAAGCATATTGTAGATTTGCTCTCCCGCATTTCCGGTCAAAATGATGGTTACATTTTTCATGGGTCGCGGTTTACCATCGGAGAATCCCGTGGCCACAGATTCCCGCAGAATTTCATATAATCCCTTGAGGAGTTCTTTGGGCGCATTGGCAGCTTCGTCAAAAATAAAGGCGATGTTGCCATCAAGAGCGCGATCGTACGCTTTCATAAAATCCGAAGCGATAGGATTGTTTCGAGCATCAACGGTTCCAAGAATCTTTGCTTTCAATGCCCCAAGATCGCGGATTCCATTAAAATCGATGATCTGCATGTGTTCTGTCGACCCATACCGGGCAATGACATACTGTTTGGCTGTTTCTGTTTTACCAGTGGAAGATTTTCCTAAAAGCGCAATCGCCGTCGCAGGTCGGTTGGAGTTTCCGGAGTTGCGCGATTCGCTTTCTGTAACGATGGCGGATTCGATCAATCGGTCGACAATGTGGTCAACACCAAATGCATTGTCGAGAATTTTTTGGCGCATGGCTAAAATTTCGTTGATGCGTTCGTTGGAGAGAGGGACTTGCGGAATATCTTTAAGAGTCTCATTGAGCACTCGCGAAAACTCGTAGGGTTTTGCATTGCTTTGCGAGCTGACACTAAAAATCATCGAGCGAGAGCCATCCTCATTGACTCGCACATCCACCAGAATATCTTGAATGTCCTGCGAGGGCACAAGTTGTTTGGAAACAAAAGCCTCGTTGATCTGGCTAAAAACAAAACTCTCTAAGCGGTCCTTGAGCGGACGAGCATTTTCTGAGGCAATCGCATCGTACTCAGTTATAAAACGAATGGCGTCTTCCGAAAGGCGAAGCGTGTAGCGCCCCAGTCGCCCTGGCGAGTCTTTTAACTCCTCGCTTTTCGCTTCCACAAGAAGTTCAGCGATCCCATGGAGATCGTCGGGGCTCAATGGTTTTAGAATGTGGATTCTGTGCGAGGGGATTCGATTGAGAAATTCTTCAGACGTCCCTGGCTGATCTGGAGACATAGGGTTGTTGCGCTCGCCGTTGCTCTCCAGCATCGACCGTCGCAAGAGGGGCTTGTTGTTGTAAACTCGCTTCCAATTTTCGTTGAGAAGTTCGTAGCTCAGAGGTTCGCCAATGCGCGTGCCATTTTTTTCTCGTGGCTCAAGCAAACTGATTCCCTCATTGGACGCAAAAATAAATGTCACAGGGACAACAATTTCAGAAACCGAATTGGGTGTCGGGCCGGGGTTGTTGATTGGAAAAATTCCCCGTTCGATGGCTTGCTTTAAAACATTATCTTTCACATCCCGAGGAATGTTATGGGCCTCGTTGACAAAAACGACGGCTCGAAAGGGTTGGTCTTGATTGGTAAAATCATTAGGTAGCCAGTTTGGATTTTTTTCGACGAAAACACGTTTTGTCCCATCGGGCTCCGACATTTGCTTCAGAAGGTATTTTCCTCCCGAGTGCCTCACGAGAAAGCGAATAAAATTTGGAAGACTCGTCGATCCCACGTAGCCCGTCGCGGAGCCAAAATAAGTCCACGCCTCTTGTTTTGAGCGAATGTTCATTTTGAACATATGCTTCGTGTGCGCATCTTTTTGATTCCACAGAGCATCGACGTAGGCTTCGGCCAGAGTGTCTTTCCCGTTTCCTGGAAGACCCAGCAAATAAAAAACTTCGGGGCGTGTGCGTTGACCATCGTTGAGAATGTCACTTACGTAGAGCGCTCGAAAGGACTTTAAGATTTCGTCCTGGCCAATCACTTGGGCTTTCATTTTTGTAAAAAAGGTTTCAATCTGATTGAGAGCCACTGCAGCTGTGATTTGCGCGTTTGGAGCCGATGGAATAATGGCTGGAAGATGTTGTGGGTTCACCGAAGACTGCGTGCCCGGAAAAAGTTTTGTCATGGGTAGAAGATGGGGAGTCGTCTTTTCATTTTTCGAATTGATAATTTCGCTGAGAATCTGGCTTTCCAGTTCAGCGTTGGGAATGTAAGACTGCACCCAACGGAGAACTTCTTTGAGCAATAGTTCATCCTTTTGAGATAAGTATTTTGAATAAGCTTCAACCAAAATCTGAACGGAGCTTTCCAGATTTCCAATGGCATACAGTTCTCCGCGTTTTTCGCGGTCGGGAAGACCTTCCAAAGCATTGGCGAGAGCATCGTACGCTTCTTTGCTCGGCAAGAGGTCTTTTGTTGCTTTAAAAAGAGCATCCGGGTCCAAACTTTCCCGAATCACTGTGAGTCGTTCTTTGTAAAGTTTCAGATCGATAGGATCGTCTTTGCCCTGAGCAAGCAATGGAAGAACGACAATGAGCACCAACGGCATCGTTTTGCAGAACAGTAATCTAAATTTTTTCAAGAATATCCCCAAATGTTACAGAACTAAAAACCCCTATGTAGCTTACCCGATGACGTTGTCTATCAACATATGAGTCACAATACAAAAAGTGAAAAAAACGATGAAAAATTTGCACGCATTTTAGAAAGGACTACTCACGTCAAGGTGAGTCAATAATCACTTCGTTCCGATCTCAATTTTTTCGATGGTGCCGTCGACGGCGAGATAGACATGGGTGGGGAGATAATCGATTTCCAATTCGGTTTCTAATGTCTTGTTCCGATCATGTAAAAACGGTTGGCCGGGGAGCGCAGCTGCTAGGATTTGTTTGGCGGCCGGATAGGCTGATTCGGGATCTGTGTTGATGGGAAAGACCTTGCGATCGCCTCGACCAAGATCGGGCAAGTCTTTCAGCTTTTCCAAACAAGGTGCGCAGGTCACAGACCAAAACACAAGGACCGATGGCCCTGGTGGGGTGGCTAAACGGGGCTCTGCGAGCAGTTCTGCGAGCTTTTGTGGCTCCAAACGTTCACCCACGCGGTCTTTTGAGTTTCTAATCAAATAATCCGATAAATAGGTCTGAGAAATCGAAACAAAGGTCACAAGCAATGCGAGCCCTAAAAACAAACAAGCCGGTAAAAGAAGCCACTTTGAGTTTTTTAAATCCATCGTCATGGCTCACCATTAAGCGACCGGTACAGTTCCGTCAAGCGTCCAAGCCAAGAATGCGAGCGGATGCGGGCCAAGTGGTACTAGAATACATTCTTTTGCTCGTCATTAGCGTTGGCATAGCAACCTATATGACAAAAAGATTGGTCGGACGAAATCCAGATGATCCCGGCTTGATCACCAGCGCGTGGAGCAGTATCAATACCGCGATCGGTGCAGATATAATCGATTGATTCTAAGCACTGATAAATTTATTCTTTTTGGGTGAGTCTTCCCTTCAAAACTCAATTCTTTCTTATCAGTGCTGCTGTTTTTGCTTTTCAAGCGTTGATTTCCATTTTTTTAAACTCTGTCCTCGCGGGACAGATGATTTCTGTCATTTTAGTAAGCCTCTCTGTTTCCTACTTGTTAGGGTTTATTGCTCAGGCCGTATTAAAATCCACGTCGTTTTATCCCGCACTCCATCGGCTCTCATTTTCTCTTTGGATTTGTCTTTCGATTCTCATCTCTTGTTTTTTGGTGCATTACGAAATCCAAAACATGTTTGCACTGATGACCCAGAGAGCTGAGAATCTGGCACTCCAATCGGGTAACGTAGAGCCTCTCCTTTTACAGTTTCTTGATCAATTTATTTTCAAACTGATACTTATCTTAGCCCTTCCATTTGTGTTTTATGGATTCTATTTCGCAGATGTTTTAAAAAATAATTCATCACGCCTATGGACCGTTTTAAAAATAGAAGTGGCAGCATTGGTTGTAGGAAACGCAACGACAGTCTTAGTGCTACCTGTGGTGGGTTGGTATGGGCTCTTTACGATCCTGATAGGTCTTTTTGTGAGCGCATGGCTCCTACAAAAAAAAACTAGAGTTGATTTTCTGATTGTTGGGCTTATCGTGAGTGTGCTTGTTTTTTGTCCTCAGTATTTAAAGCCTAGTTCAAATCTTCGTTTTGCAGCAAAAGATTTTACAGCCAAGCTTTCGCTCCGCTTACTCAGGGAAAGCTGGAATATTCACTCGCGAGTCAGGTCAGTAGAAATTCGTGATCCCGAAAAAAAGACCAAGACGAAAAAAATAATTGTCTTAGGGGAAGGCGTCGGAATAGCGCGTATGCCAGCGCCTTTGCAATCGCCGCTGTTAACAATCGATTTTGTAAAAGTATTTTCCCCTCGCGATCTTCTGATTCTCTTTGCCGGTGGTGGAGCTGAATTAAATGCTGTAAAGCAATCCCCATTGGATGCCAGTGTTCAATCTGTGGTTGGCGTAGAGCTGAATTCTGATGTCATAGCTCATGCGCGCCTTGAATCCGATGGCGCACTTGATGCCACCCTCCGGGACTCGCGTTATCAAATGGTACATGCAGATGCGCGAATTTTCCTCGAAAGGGACTCTGCAAAGTACGATTTAATTTTGTTCTCATGGTCTGGCGCGACGATGGCTCACTACTCTGGGGCCTTGATTCATACAACTCAGTATGTATTTACCAGAGAGGCAATCAAAGCTGCAATCGAGCGCCTAAAGCCAAACGGAAAGCTCATACTCCTCGGCGCCTCTAAGACGAATCTCTTGATGCATTTTAGAGCACTGGGAATCACAGATTTAAAGCAAAAAATAATTCTGCTCGAACCAACAGAAAACGGCGAATGGAGAAAAGTCTGGGATGATCATATGCTCATTTTTTCTAATAGCCCACTGACTGACAAAGAAAATATTTATGAAGAGCTTAAAGCTGTCGCACAAGAGCATGATTACCGAATTGTGATCCAGCCGGGTTTCGAGACAGATACCAATTATCAGTTCCACCAAAGATTAATCGAGAGTGAGGACTGGTTGTCTGTAGCTAACGATTTTGCCAAAAGCTCCGGTTTGATTTTTCAATCGCATGATGATGATCGGCCTTTTGTCTATAACCTTAAATCGTATTTTTCATTTTCCAGCAGACAAGAGATCTTAAAGACCGTCAGAAGTTTTACGTCATTTCAGCAGGGACTCACGTTAATGAACGCTGTTTTTCTTGTTGTGGTTGTCATTTTTCTGTACATCATCTTCTTAAAGCTACGTGGCGACACGATGACCAATGATGCGACAGTATTGCCCTTCGGTTGTGGGTTTGTCGGTGGACTTTTTCATTTTATATTTACTTACAAAACATCACTCTATTTTGGTTTACCGAGTCTTGTTCTTTCTCTTAATTTTATTTTTTTTGGTGTAACAACATATATCTCTCTTCTCTGCTGCGAAAGCCATTTTTTTAAACGAAAAAATTTTATCACGTTACTTGGTGCTTCTTCTTTTCTTTTGCTCGTGATTTATTATTTTCTGGATAAAATCGAGTTCACTCATTTCCTCTTTCATACTTCTTTTACTTTGAAGGTCTTATGGTTTTTTGTATTCTTTGGCCCTGTCATGGTTATTAATTCCTACTTTTACAATGGGCTGTTATATCGTTTTCAAAATGATCCTCTTAAGATCGAAAAAACGATTGTTTTTGATGTGCTCGGAGGATGTCTTGCGGTCTTGCTTGCACCTTTTTTGGTCAATGACTATGGAATCAGTTTTACTCTTGTGCTGACGTCAGTGATAACGGTCACTTTGTTCTCAGGTTTTGTAAAGGGGCGGATCACTTCATAGATAAATAAAACGACGGTTTTTTAATTCGTTCTTTAATTCAATTTGCATATAGTCCTGAATATCTTCTGTGGTGTGACGAATATACTCCTCATCGTCCAAAGCCTCCGGGCCACGATCCAAATAAATTGGTGGAAGCACCTTGATTTTCCAGCGTGCAGGAAGAGGAATAATATTGAGTGGAAGAGGGAGAACGAATCCTCTGAGGTATTTTGTAAACTTGAGCTGCGCGAGGTTGATGTGTGTTTCTTCGGCGCCAATAATCAAAGTGGGGACGATGGGCGAGCGCGTTTCCAGAGCCATTCGCACAAACCCTTTTTTAAAAGTTTGCAGCTGATAGCGTCGTGTGGACGGTTTAAAGTTTCCGTATTCCCCTTCTGGAAATAAAATCAAAAGTTGTTTCTTTTTTAAAACTTGCAGCCCATTTTTTTTATTGGCTTCGATAAACCCCATCTTTTGCGCAGGGATCGCTGTCGTTTGATTGAGAAACCAAAAATGATGAGTGAGCACACGGGGCACCCGGTGAACAGCCTGATCGATATGGTGACACAGTAAAAAAGCATCAAAGCCCGAGTAGCCAGAATGATTGGGGGCAATGATCGCCGCCCCTTTGCGCGGAACGTTTTCCAAACCTTCAACTTCGACGCGCAAATATTTCGTCATAATTTCGCCCAAAAAATGGGGTACGACGCGATAGACAAGCTCTTCCGTGCTCATCTCCTTGAGAGTCTTTGTTTTTTCGCTCACTTTTTTAAAAAACCATTTCATTTTTGGCGTCTCTCAAAACTCGGTTGTTCCTAACACACACATACAATATGATAGGCTCGAGGTAAACATGTCTACACAATATATTTTGTCCATCGACCAAGGCACCACTGGAACCACCGTTTCGTTGTACGATTCCCGCGGGCAGGTTTGTGCTCGTACCGATAAGGATTTTGAGCAAATATTTCCCCAACCGGGCTGGGTCGAGCATCGACTCCAAGATATCTGGGAGACGGTTCTCCATGGGATTAAACACGTTTTAAGTGCCTCCAGAATCGAACCTCATCGTATCGCCGCGATAGGCATCACCAATCAGCGAGAAACGATCGCCGCTTGGAATCGAACCACGGGAGAACCGGTGATGAATGCCATTGTTTGGCAATGCCGTAGGACCACAGATTTTTGTAAAAAACAAAAGCCCAAAGAGCGCTGGATTCGCAGCAAGACCGGTTTGTTGATGGACCCGTATTTTTCGGCGACCAAAATGAATTGGATTTTAAAAAACAATGCCAAAGCCAAAACTCTCGCACAAAAAAATCAATTGTGTTTTGGCACGATGGATACGTTTCTCGTGTGGCAGCTCACTAAGGGTATGTCCTACAAAACAGATTCCTCCAATGCGTCGCGAACCTTGTTATTCAATCTTAAAAAAGCGAGCTTTGATCCTGAACTGATCAAGTTTTTCCAAATTCCCAAAGACTCCCTTCCGCAGATCGAAGCGAGCAATGGTCACTTTGGAACCACAAAAGGAGTGCCCGGTTTGCCGGATGGTATTCCAATCCATGGTGTGATCGGTGATCAGCAGTCCGCGCTGTTTGGGCAATCTGGTTTTCATAAAGGCGATGCAAAGATTACTTTTGGGACGGGGAGCTTTTTATTGTTCAATACCGGAAACCAAATCGTTTCTTCGAAAAAAGGTTTACTCAGTACGGTGGCATGGACTCTCAAAGGTCAAAAAACGGTCTATGCTCTTGAGGGCGGAGCTTTTATTTGTGGAGCGGCCGTACAATGGTTACGAGATGGTCTTGGGTTTATCGAAAAAAGCGCAGACGTGGAAAGGCTGGCACGTTCTGTAGAAACTTCTGAAGGAGTGGAGTTTGTTCCGGCACTCGCGGGCTTGGGAGCCCCGTATTGGCAACCGCAAGCGCGCGGGATCATTTGCGGACTCACTCGTGGAACAACACGCGCTCATATTGCGCGCGCCACACTCGAAGCGATGGCCCTGCAAAATCTCGACATCCTCGAAGCCATGCGCAGCGAGGCTAAACTGAAACTTTCGCGCGTTCGTGTGGATGGTGGCGCGACCGAGAATAATCTATTGATGCAAATTCAATCCGACTATTTAGGAATTGCCGTCGAAGTTCCGCAAAATATCGAGACAACAAGCACCGGAGCCGCTCAAATGGCAGGACTGGGTGTGGGATTGTGGACTTTATCTGATCTCAAGAAGGTCAATCCCATCGCACGAAAATTTGAGTCTCAGATTGAGAAAAAACAAAGAGTGGAGCGTGTCAAAAAGTGGCATCAAGCTGTGCGCCTCAGTTTTTAGACTTTAGATGTGAAAAAAACCTCCGATAAGAGTAGCACCTCGGAGGTGCTCGGTGATTCAAACAAAAACAGCTCATCTAAAATTGGGGCTGATTCTTTTGATGTTTTTTGCTTCGGCCTGTACGAGCATACCTCGCGCCAAAGATAAACAATCACCTCAGTACACGATTCAAATTACGACGTCGCCTTTAAAAAGGGCCGTTGCCTCAGAGGCCGAAAAGAAAGTCATCGTGAAGTCTTGCGTCTCTCTTCAAAACTGCCAGTCCGATGTCAAATCACTCACGTACACTGAGTTTGCGCTCAAATTGCAGAAAAAAATTGAAGTTAAATCCTTTGTCTCTCAACAAATTTCTCTGTTAGAGCAGCAAGCGGCCTCATTGCGTGTGGACCGAGAAAGCCTCATCGGAGAAGTCGAAGAGTTCGATCGCAACCTCAAAACGAATCGAATGTCATCTTTGCGAAATGTGACAGAAAACATTCGTCGACTTCGCGCCAGCATAAAGTTGGAGATTCAGGAGCTCGATCAAAAGTTAGCGCTCACCGAAAAAGATCTTCAGGTGCTCAAATCACCGGTCAAGAGCAGAAGCGGTTACAGCCTCGAGACGGCAAAAATGCTCGACCTATTAGAGCTTGGAACCAGTTTTGGAGCCTCGTTGATCTATCAGGATAACCTTATCGCTCAGGCCCTCGATTCCATCGCGCGTGAAATGATATAGGATACCGCTCCGCTTTTTAAGTGCCCATTACACAGGCAGTCAAGACCTTCGTCCCGGGATTCTCCACCACGGCTTTTGCCGCTCTCTTGCGTGAGAATGGGGATTTTTAGACTTTAGTTTTTTTGCATTTCCGGGTTAACATTGTCTGGGGGTTCCGATTTTAGTCGTTCTTTTTCTATCCATTTTAAATGCAACGCCAGCACAAACTGTTGTTTCTTGGGAGCAGTTGTTGCAAGAGGGGCGTTACGATCAGGCGTACTCTGTGGCTCAGCAGCAGCTTTCGGGTCCGTACACTGATTTTTATTTGGGTTGGATTGCGCAGAAAAATAAAAAGTTTGATGTCAGCTTTGATCATTTAACCAAAGCCACATCCCAAAGCCCCGACATTTTGGACTATGTTTCTATTTCGCGCGGTTTAGCCTCTTTTTCCGCAGGTGAATTACAAAAAGCGCTCGATGATTTTAAAAAAGCCGAAACACAGGCGCGAACAAAGTACACCCATGATGTGGCTTTGTTCTATCAAGCAGAAGCTCACGCGGCGCTCAATCAGTGGAAAAAAGCTGAACCTCTCTATCAAAACAATCTCAAGCGATTGCAAAAAACCGAATACTATCCCTCGGCGGTTTGGGGCTATTTATCTTCACAAATCAAAAATAATAAAAATCAAAAAACCTGCCGTTATGCCAAAGAACTTTATCTTAAGTATCCAGCTCACGAAAAAATAGCCGATTGGGGAATTTTGCTGCACGAAAACTCAGTGCTCGGCCAAAAACTCAACTGTGTTGTCACACTGGCAGAACAAAAAATGCGAGTGCAAAGATTATTATGGGCGGGTCTCGAAGAGAAAGCTCTCAAAGAAATCCAGGAACTGCAAAAGCGTGCGAGCCAGGAAAATAAGTATGATGTCGATGAACTTTATGTGGGCTATCTTCTTCATGAAGGCCATGTCGACGAGGCTTTAAAAATACTTTTGACCTATCAAAAAGAAAAAGAAAACGACAATGACTTCCTGATGACTCTTGGGAGAGTGTACTCACGAACAAACGAACCGAGCAAAGGCATCGAAGCCTATTATCGAGCCTATCAAGTTGCAGGCAAACCCGCCACCGCGGCGTCGGCGCTCTTTCAGTCGGGATTTGCAAGCTATGTGGTTCGTGATTATTCTTCAGCCTCTGCGAAGTTTAAAGAGTTTTCGCAAAAGTACTCGTCTCATAAACTCAATTCCGACAGCTTATGGTATCAGGCCTGGTTGCAGTACTTGCAAAAAGATTATGTGACCGCTGAGGCTTCATTTCGGCAACTCTTGGAACTTAAAAAAAGTAAACCTCGTCAATGGGCGGATCATAAAGAGGATAAAATTCTCTATTGGACAGCGATGAGTTTGTATCGACAGAATAAAAAAGCGGAAGCCCATGACATCTTTACTCGCATGACCCACGATGAATCTGTAGGCTACTATTCCGTCGCGGCCTTCCAGCGAGTCCAACAGTTGGCTCCTTTGGTTGTTCAAGCCCAGCGCGGTTTAGCCAGCACAGGCGTTCTTTTGCCAGTCGTGCACGAAAACTGGTGGTTGCCAGAAGCCGTGGCGCACTCGCCAGTGGCGATTGATGATGAGGAAAAAGAAACCCTGATGCCAACGCCAGATCCCTTCGAAGTCAAAGTGGATGCTCTCCTCAAGGCCGAAGAGGGGGAAGAGGTTTTCCCCGAAGATGTCACAATCGGGACAGCGGATGAAAATTTAAGTAAAGATCTTCAGGCACTGTATTTTAACAACATAGAAAAGTCTTTGCAGAGAGCACGAGTGTTATCACGTGTGGGCTTGTGGGATTTTGCTTACCGCGAAGTTTTAGATGCCGAAGGCAAAAAGCTGACGCAATTTCAAAAACAGTGGTTGTTGCAAGCGCATCAGTCAGTGCATTCGTACAATCGCTCGGTGATTCTCGCGTCTCATTTTTTTGAAAATCAGGCCGAAAAATTGGGTCTACATCATGGTTCAGATTATTGGACCTACTCCTATCCAAAAGCCTACGAGAAGTGGGTGATGGACGAAACACAAAAACTTCAAATCCCCTCAGAGTTTGTCTGGAGCATTATGCGAGCAGAAACCATTTTTCGCTCCAGTGCCATCTCTCCCGTCGGAGCTCGTGGTTTAATGCAAGTGATGCCAAGAACCGGTCGCAAACTCGCGTCGTTGATGGGTGCAGAGAGCGTTGCTGTGGATGATTTATTAAAGCCCGAAGTGTCTATTCGATTCGGTAGTTACTACCTGCAAAGATTACTAAAAAAATTCAACGGCAATATTTGTTTAGCTGCTGCTGCCTACAACGGCGGCCCCCATCGCGTGCACGCATGGATGCATTATTTCGGCGACGGTGATCTGGATGAATTCATCGAACACATTCCGTACTTAGAAACACGAAACTACGTCAAAAAAGTCACAAAGTACTTTGCCATTTACAATCTACTCTACAAAAAGAAAACCAACGCCGCCGACTTCCTCGCCAAACCCATCGGCTTCAAAATGGACGGCACCATCCCCACCATGGAAACGTGGGAGAGGATTTAGAAAATGTCCTTAGCGGGCTTTTTTTGAGTTATTTTTTGTTTCTAGGTGCAGAATCAAAGGTGTTTGATGATTCAAGTTGGATCCACCAGCAGGCCGGTGAAAAACCCGGCTATTTGACCTTTTTGATGTTTTGCATGAAGATTTTATCCATGCGTGGATACAAACAAGATCAACAAGAAGACATGTTCAGTTACATTTCACTCGAAGATTCAGTGCCAAAGAATCATCCTCTTCGAAAAATAAAAGAATTCGTCGAAGTTATTTTGGAAGAAATGTGGATCGATTTTGAGGAGATTTATTCTTCAACGGGACGTCCAGGCGTGCCACCAGAGCAGCTTTTGAAGGCTTTGCTGATCCAGGTTCTATTCACAATTCGTAGTGAGACTCAGTTGGTGGAACAGCTTCGATACAATTTACTGTACAGATGGTTCGTAGGTCTTAGGATGTCAGGCAAGGTTTGGGATCGTTCAAGTTTTACAACAAATCGGAAGCGTTTGATTGATGGTGAAATTACCGATAGATTTTTTTCTTTGGTTGTGACTCTTGCAAACAAAAAATGTCTGGTGTCCAGCGAACATTTTTCTGTTGATGGCACGCTGATTGAAGCATGGGCAAGTCTTAAAAGTTTTCAAAAGAAAGATGCTGTCAATGACGAGGAACCGCCTTTATCTGGCGGTGATGCCGGCGGTGGGAATCCAACCGTTAATTAATCATCGGTAACCCCCCAGCTCTGCTGGGGGACTCCCAGAGTTTGACATTTCCGTAGTGGGTATAAAAGCTCCAGACTGCGAACCGCTAAAAGTATCGCAGAATGGAGTAACGATGAATGAATATAAGAAGCTATGCCATACGACTTGGGAATGCAAATATCACGTTGTATTTATCCCCAAGTTTCAAAAGAAGCAGAACTTTACAGTGATTCGAGCAAAGCTCGGCTCTGTATTTCGAGATCTCGCAAACCAAAGAGAGTCAATAGTCGAGGAGGTGCACATCATGCCGGACCATGTACATATGTTGCTTTCGATTCCGCCGAAGTACTCTGTGGCGCAGGTTGTGGGATTTATGAAGGGAAAGAGTGCTATTTTTATTTCACGGAATTTTCTTGGGCGGAATCGAAATTATACCGGTCACCACTTTTGGGCACGGGGTTATTTTGTTTCTACAGTGGGGCGCGATGAGGGACAGATTCGCGAGTACATTAAGAACCAAGAAGCAGAAGATAAAAGAACGGATCAATTGAATCTGATTTACCGCTTCTAGCGGTTCACATTTTCAAGCCCCCGGCTTTGCCGGGGGTTCATGACTTCCACGGAGAAAAGAGATCGAATGAAACTCACGAATCAAAAACAGATCCAGAATCAAAGTTGTACACAAAATCCAAGGGACAAACAGCAAAGATGTCTTTCATGGGTCACGTGTTAATGAAAAATAAAAACGGACTTGCTGTTGATAATCGAATCTCCCAACCTGGATTCCATGCGGAATCAGATGCCGCGTTGGAAATGGCTCAAGGAATTGCAGACAAAAAAAAGAAAACAATCGGTGGAGATAAACATTACGATCAAGAAACATTAGCGGGACCACTTCGTGAAATGAATATTGCATCCCACGCGGCTCAGAATATTCATCCGCGCCGACACACAAGTTCTGTTGATGGGCGCACCACAAGACACGAGGGATATGAAGTTAGCCAGCGGAAGCGGAAAAGAATTGAAGAAATATTTGGATGGTTGAAGACTATCGGATTAATGCGGCGACCGATGGTTCGAGGTCTAGCAAAAATGGGTTGGATGTTTCCTTCGGGCTCGCAGTGTATAATTTGGTGCGAATTAATAGTCTTTGCGAAGCTTAAGAGGGGAAAACTCGAGGAAGACCCAACATCGCAGTTGAAATCACGCCAAGTCAGTTTGATGAAATTGAACTGAAAAACAAAAAAAAATCTAAAAAAATGAAAATACGAAATGAGAATTTTATCAAATTGGACTGCGGGCACTTGACTGGATGGTTACTGCCTAAAGTGTAAAGGTCGGCT
>CAZOGU010000026.1:0-39315 GCA_964579625.1 uncultured Pseudobdellovibrionaceae bacterium | reverse complement strand
GGAATATCTTCATTTTATACTTGTAGACATAGGCGGGTCCATATACTTTGCCCTGAGGAGTTTGGTGAATATCTAGGGTCGACCGTTGCTCGGTTTCTTTTGTTGAATAAGGTTGATTTTAAGAGGACGAAAAAGGCGTCAAATATTTTGTTTTTTTATTTCTGCTTTTAGCTTTGTGTCAGAAATTTTTTTGAATTGAGAATCCAGACTATGTTCCTCTATTGAATTACAAAGACCAAATACCAGAAGTGATCTCATTGGACTTCAATCCGTTTCTTTCTCCCTAGACCAAACTCCTCGCTGGACTATACGACTTCTTGTGAGGGCTGATAAAATCTTTGGATGCGCTGGATGGTTTTTTTGGTGTTGATGCCTGTGACGAGTTGGGCTCAACAATACAATGAGTATTTCGAAATTGGATTGTCGGGCAATTATCGCAAGGCCTATCTGACAGATCTCACTTCTCAGGAGCGCGCCTATGATGAAAGCTCAGCGTACACCGCTTCTTTTGCTTACTACTTTCGCGAGATGACGGCGCTTGAGTTTAGTTACAGTCAGGGAAAAAACACTCGCTATATTCCATCGAGCACCATCACGTCTACAACCACACACCGTTATAATCTTTTTGGAACTGATCTCGTTTTTACGTTTGGAAAGCGAACGGATCAATTCATTCCCTACATCAAAGCGGGTGTTGCTTATTTTGATAAAAAATCGATTGATTATGAATATGTTCAAAACGGGACTCTTCTTCCTTCGCAACCTGTTGAAATTCGCTCCACTGTCGTTCCAAGCGCTGGTGTGGGAATGCAAATTCGTATCACTCAGCGTCTGTCTTTTAAACTTGGCGTGGAAATTTGGACGAGCGGAGCCATTAACAAAAGTATCGACGACTTCGATTGGGCCGCAAGGGTCGGCATTTCTTGGTTTCTATGATGTCTCCTCTTACAAAAACGGCTTTCTTATTCTCCTCGTGTCTTCTTTTGGCCTCCTGCCAGGTGGGTTACCTCATAAACAATGCTTATCATCAAGGGCGCCTTCTTAAACGTGCAGTACCTATCGAATCCGTATTAAAAGATGAAACCGTCAGCGCTGATATTAAAAAAAAACTGACATTGGCTCAAGAAGCGAAAGTTTTTGCAGAAAGCACACTCGGGCTTAAACACACCAAAAATTATAGCACCTTTGTGCAGCTGGAAGGCCCCTACGTCACCTATGTCGTCAGTGCGGCTCCAAAAAATGAACTCACTTATTACACCTGGTGGTTTCCGATTGTGGGAAGCGTGCCTTACAAGGGCTACTTTAAAGCGGAACAGGCCAAGGATTTGGCGGAAGAGCTTAAACAAAAAAACTATGATACTTATGTGCGTGGGGTTTCTGCCTTTAGCACACTCGGTTGGTTTCGTGATCCAGTTTTATCTTCGATGACGAGCTATCAAGATATCGACCTAGTGAACACAATCATTCACGAAACCGTGCACGCCACTCTTTATATTTCGAGCAATGCCAACTTTAACGAACGTTTGGCCACTTTTCTTGGGGATCTCGGTACAAAAATGTTTTACCAGCAAAAAAACAAGGAGCTCTCTCAACAGGTCGCTCAACATCTTTCCGACGAAGACGAAGATCAAAAACTGTTTTCACAATTTATCTCGCAAGAAATTAAAAAACTCGAAGAGTGGTATGCTCAACACAAGAATGATGCCGATTTACTAACCACTCGCGAAGAGCAGTTTACAAAAATCAAACAAAACTTTTCTCAACTTGTAAAACCTAAGCTCAAAACAGCAAGGTATAAAGCGTTCTCCGAAAGCGAAATCAACAATGCGCGCCTTTTAGGTTTTAAATTGTATGTGAACGATCTCGAAGATTTTGAAAAACTCAGTGGACATTTTAAGGGCGATTTCGCAAAGATCTTAGAATATTGCAAGTCTCTTGAAAAAGAAGAGAATCCAGAACAAACACTAAAATATTTTACCAGCTCTCTAACTAAAACGAATTCATCACATTAAAGATGTACCGGAGTGCTCTACTCTTACCTAAAGATTTCTTCGGCAGATTTTTTCTGTGGCTCCACGGCGGGAGCTCTTTTTGGTTGAGTCAAATCAGCAATATCTCCTGAAGTAATCCCCAAGATGTTTGAACAATAGACTGGGGCCTGATAATCCTTGACTCCTTTGGCTGCAATGTCTTTTTGAATTGCAGACAAAATTATTTTCTTCAGCAGATTTTGTCCTCTTGTTTTCTCTGTTTCGTCCACGGGCTTGCAGACTTTTCCGCTCGCTTGATCACTCACAAATGCGTAGCGAGAAGACTGTTCAAAAGACTCCATCTGTCCTGATGAATTTTTTTTGCCATATTGAAAACGAAGTTTTAGTTTGCCGGCACTGTCTTTTATTTTAAAAACGATTGGCTCTGGATTGTAGGGTGACCAATCTAATGGACAAACATGTAAGCTCTTTTTTTCTATGAGCAGTGCCCCAGAAGAGATCACTCCATCATTCGCTTTGGTTTCATTTTTGCTCGCATACATGCCATTCAAAGATTCGTTAAACATCGCAACAATGGTTGTTCGTCCAGGAATCTCATAGACATTTTCTTGCATCACAGGCTGCAAAGCCTGCATGCATTTATAAATATAAGAAGATTCACGATCATCTGCGAACGACATTGAACTCATAAGGCTGATTGATAATAAAAATATTTTCTTCATGTCTCATTTTCGGCAAAAAAACACTCAAACTGAAGTCGAAGCAGTATGCACAAACAAAACTTCTCCCCTGATTGGGCCTCTCCTTGGCCCAAGGTCCTGCTCCTAGCTGGCTGCGAAATGCTCTCTGAGTTTCAGCATTGCATGTCGGTAGTTGGCTTTGGCTGTATCATAAGGACAGTCCATCAAAACAGAGACTTCTTTAAAACTCAGATCCTGAAACACGCGAAGCTCAAGCGTTCTTTTTTGCTTTTCCGGCAGCGTCTCTACAAACTGGCGAAGCTCTTGGAGCAATTCATCATGAACCATATTTTTTTCGATCAAACAGATCTCCAAAATCACCACGTCTTCGATGTTCTCCATCTCGCGTTGGGCGCGGATCTTATTGCGAGCGGTGTTTAAAGCAATTTTGTAAAGCCAGTTTTTAAAGGAACAGCGGAATTCAAACTTCGCGAGGCTCATGTAGGTTTTCAAGAAGGCCTCTTGCATAATGTCTCGAGCTAACTCTTCGTCCCTGACGAATTTGACCAATAACCGAAACAATTGCTTTTCATACCTCTTGACCAACCCTGTATAAGCCGATCGATTGCCTTTTTGCACCTCTAAGACCAAATCTGTATCCAGAACTGAGACCATGATTTCCTCCCCCTCAGCACGAACAATCCTAAAATGTCTTTTCCTTGGAACAACGGCGTGTGACGCCTTAGATTTGGTCTCGCCAGTATTTGATCACGGAGGCTGTAAAGAGGTAAATCTTCATCGAGAGGCCCGCTTTCTGAGCGGAAGAACCGCTCGTTGACCTAAATTAGTCGTCCCCCCTTCAAAAGTCGAGGAACAGTTTTTTATAAGCCCTATAAGAAAATGCAAGACGATCCCCCCTTTTTTAGTTAAGCTTTTAATATGACAACAGCTTTTTCATCTTCAGTAGGGTCTTCACAAAACGGAACGAAAGTGGTTTTATCGGGCTATCTTAACGAACTGGCCACGTTACCACCTATGAAAAAAGAGCAAACACTCCACATCGATCTCGATGCGGTGATTGGTCTCAACTCCATCGGAACACGGAAATGGTGTCAGTGGATCAATGAGTGCTCGAACCTCTCAGAAAAAATCATTCTCGAAAACTGTCCTGTGATTTTCGTAAAAACCTTCAATCAAATCACGGATTCTTTGACTGACAAATGCTCGGTCAATTCTGTAAAAATACCTTTCTACTCAGATGCCATCGACGAACGCAAGATGGTTGTGCTCTTTCTTGGAAAAGACTATTCCTTTGATGGCTTATTTCAAATTCCACAAATCAAAGACTCTACGGGCAATCTGATGGAAATCGATATCATTACAGAAAACTTCTTCAACTTTATGAAAAAATGACGCCACTATTATCGCGCTACCCTGACTTTTTAACCAAAGAATCTCTCGACAAGGTAGCTCCAATCCTGAAGGACATCTTCGTCCTTCACTACCCTACAGAGCGAGTGCAAATTCAAAATCTTCATGATCCCAAAAAGGTGATCATCATCATCGAGAAAGCCACGATCAAAGAGGTTCTTGGTCTTGCAGAGCGCGGCTACATGCAATTCGTAAATAAAAATCGCGAGGATTTTTCACAAGAGCTTCTCTTCTCGGCGCTGATGATTGCAAAACCCACATCGTTTGCAGGTCCCTCGCCCATGTTTCTTGCCAACTTCAGTCCAAACACAGGGCCCAATGATGAGAATCATGTTTCTATTCCCTTTACTTCGAATTTCGAAAAACAAGCGATCCTCGAAAAATTGAATTTTTTCTTGATGCAAGATAACAAGCTCATGAATTTAAAAGAGCTTTGCATTCAAGTCGCCGATGAAATGTACATGAATGCGATTTTTAGCGCCCCAGTAGATGAAACCGGAAAGCATTTTTATCAAAACTTACGTCGAGATCAAAACGTCTCTTTCCCGTCTGGAAAATCTGCGAAGATTTTTTCGTGTTTCTCACAATCACGCGTGATCATTGGCTGCACTGATCCTTATGGGTCTTTGCGCATTCAAACACTTGTGAGCCATCTCAATGCCGTTTTCATCAATGATCAAGCCAAAACCAAAGACAACACATCGGGTGGCGCTGGCGTGGGTTTGAAGTATATGGTTGAAAACTCGTCTCTTCTCTACTCCTTTATCAAACCAGGCGAGTTTAGTTTTGTCGCCTGCGGTTTTTTACTCAAGGGTATGAAAAGCAATCTCAACGAAAATAAGAATTTTCACTTTATTCAGCTCTAAAGACAGGTGACGCGGTTTCGTCCTGAGTTTTTAGAGGCGTAAAGGGCGGAGTCTGATTTCGCAAAAAGTTCGTCAAAGGTACTCATCTCCGGTTCCATTTCCGAAATTCCTATTGATACTGTTACAGGAATTTTTTTATGGTCATAAACAAACTCATGCTTCTCAATCGTGGCACGGATACGCTCGCCGATCTCTTCGCCGATTTTGATATTTGTGGCCATAAGAACGATCACAAACTCTTCCCCACCAAAACGCGCAAAGTAGTCTTCAACGCGAATGAGTTTGGATTGAATGACTTCTGCCAGTTCCTTAAGGACGTAATCACCAGCTTGGTGGCTATAAGTGTCGTTGATCTTTTTAAAATGATCCAAGTCAAAAACAAGAAGGCTGAGCGGCAATCCCAAAAGCTTGGCGCGCTTTACAAGCTCCGGGCCTTTGCTTGCAAGGGCACCCTTATTCCAAATGCTAGTCAGCGCATCCTTCTCACTCTTTTGTTGAAGGTTTTGAGCCGCAACGGCTTCAAGACTTCCTTGCGCAAGATACTTAAATAAAACGTTACCCACTTTAATTTGATCGTTGTTCTCAAGTTTTTTAGGCACAAACGGAGGAATGGCCGTGCCATTAACAATCGTTTTGTTGGTCGAATCCAAGTCAATAATTGATACTTCACCAAACGAGTGCGTGAGCTTGGCGTGGGATTTACTTACACTGCGATCATCAATAAAGACATTTGAACTCATCGAACGACCGATGATGATGTCGTTGTTCTCTAAGCTCCAATGTCTTCCAACATATCCAGCTGGTCCCATCAACAGAACCATCGATGGAGGCATCTTTGACATTTGCTGCAAACGACGATCAAAAGTCAGCGTTTGCACAATGCTGGTTTTTTCTTCGGTCACTGTGCTGTTATCATCAAAGTCGGCATTTTTTTTTGCTGAAGACATTCAATCTCCTCATCACATAGATCAGTTTCTATAACGGAGTTTTTTAGTGAAAACTTGAGAAAAATCAGAGAACTAGAGCCTCAATAGGCTTGTACGCTTGAGAGGCTAAAGTTCTTTCTTTAAAAGAAGACGTGTTAAAACTTTGCCTCTTTCAACACCGGGCTGATTGAATGGATCGATTTGATAAAACAGGCCTAAAGTCGCGACGATCAACTGAAAACTCATCAGTAAAAAGCCAACAGACTCTTCGTTTAATTTTTCTGTGGAGAAGGTCATTGTTTCGACGCCAGCCTCATTCAGTGCTGCTTGAATCGCCGACGCTTCGGCCGCAAGAAGTTCGCCTAGATTTTTCCCGCGCAAATCATCATCGCGAAGAAGCGCTTGTTCTTTGAGTTTGGGGCCAAAATTTTCGCACTCATGCACTCTTAACAAACAAACCATTTTCTTTTGAGTTCCCTCGGCAATTTGCTGAAGTACTGAATGCTGATCCGAAGCTCCTCGGCAAGCATACGGCAAACTCATCGCAGGCGCTGGCTTTCCGTGGATCGTTAATTTTTTGCCTAAGGATTCTGCCCACAATTGTTGAAGCCACTGGCCCCAATACTTTAAATCGTCGGAGTAAGACAAAAAATAAGTGGCTGTTTCCTGGCGAGAAAAGCTCATCGAAAACTGACTGGCCATCTCAGAAATCATCTCGCGATTTTCCAAAGCTTTTTGAGCCCCTTTTAAAAGAGCCTCATTTTTAAATTGCAAAAGAGAAAATAAAAACAGGCCAACCTGACTTAAAACAGAAAAGCGGCCGCCAATGGTTTGCGGCACTTCAAGACACGGCACTTGATTTTTTTGAGCCCAATCGTAGAGCGGACTTTTTTTAAATTCTGAGATAACCACTGACTTTTTACTTAGCGGGATTTGAATTTTTTCTTGTAAATACAGATCCAAAAACTCGGCTTGAGCCAAAGTTTCAACCGTTCCGCCACTTTTCGAAATCAAAATCCAAAGGGTCTTTTTGAGGTTGGGAAGGGATTCGAGCTTTCGAAAAAAACTCTTCGCATCCACATTGTC
This sequence comes from uncultured Pseudobdellovibrionaceae bacterium, assembly GCA_964579625.1. Lineage (GTDB taxonomy): Bacteria > Bdellovibrionota > Bdellovibrionia > Bdellovibrionales > JAGQZY01 > JANPLN01. Next base: position 32,335 of record CAZOGU010000026.1, on the reverse strand, counting down.
AAAAAAAACAACTTTCTTTTCTTCGAGCTTTTGCGGAGCTAAAGCTTCGATCACCGCTTGTGCGCCCAACGAACTGCCACCAATTCCTAAAATACAAAATGTTTCATAATCCGCGCGCATCTGCGCAGCCAACTCTTGAGACGCCTTGGCTCCGCTTTGGAGAAGATCCATATCCACGAATCCGCTCTTCTTTTGAGTGATGAGTTCGTCCAAAACGTGACGGATTTTGGGAAGGACAGAAGAATCTGTTTTTTTTGACGTGTGCTCAATTTTCCACATATGAAGCAAGTGTAGCAGCCTGTATTGCCCTAGGCAACGACTACGTCTTCTTCGACCTTGTGGTACCCTTTCCACTCTTTAAGACGGCAGAGCGGACGGCCAGTTTCGTATTCAATAAAGACATACGTGAGCTTCGTGATTTTACCCAAAGACTTTAGATCAAGAGATGTAATGTCCGTCCATGTCCCGGTGTTAAAGTATTCTTTGCCACCCTCCCATTGTCGATACTCATAAACATGGGTGTGGCCAAAAATAACGGTGTTGACGGCTTCGTGCTTTAAAATTTTATGAGCGGAATCACTGAGGTCTGGGAAAATAGCGCTCTCAAGCAATGTTTGAATAATACGTTTTACTGGAAAATGTTTCGTCGGGTGAGACTGAAACATGGATTTGATAAAAAACCATATCAACTTTAAAAAAGTGGTAATCGTAAACCAGGTTTCGTTGACGAGGGCCCAACGAATCATTTTGTTAAACGGACGCACTTTATCCACATGCGGATGCTTTTGTTTAATCTTCATCACAAAGTCGATAAAAAAATGTGAGCCAAAAGGCAGGTTCATAATCGGCTCGGGCAGATCTTTCTTAAGAAAAAACTTTTTGGGATCTAAACGATTGGCAGCCTCGTGCATGTGTCCATGCTCGATATGGATTCCATCAAAATTGTAAGCAATATTTTTAAATTTTACAGATGTTCCCACACACTCATTAAAATAAGCCCGTAACTGCGGCCACAGCATTGCTTGATCGTGATTACCTACAATATAACTGATCGAACGATGAGGAACCGAGGCAAACTCTTTCAACGCGCGAAACACTTTTTCTTGACCTTTGATAATGCCTTTAAGCTTTTCAAGTGCCACACCCTCGGTGACAACAGTGAGAAAGTGCCCGTGGTAATCGACTTGCAAAAAATTGAGAAAATCACCATTGATAACCAATTCGACTTCATAGTCGCGGTATTTTCCAGAAGAATAGAAATCGATGAATTCGACAAGCTTGTCTTCAAAATAAAACTCTTCGAGTGGATTGATCATCCCGAGGGGAGTTTTTCTCCCTTTTCCGAGGTGTAAATCACTGATAACGAGTTTAATTTTTTTCATAATTGAGAGTCTACTATTCGGCTTTCTTTAATACCTCGAAATCCACACCAAAGTCACCCTCAAGACGAGTCAAAGCAATGCGTAAAGCGCGAACGACAGCACGAACCGTCTGTTGCTGATGTTGAAGCTTTTCGTAATGCTCTTTATTCTTATCACGATAGGCTTCCATCTCTTGATCCAACTTGTCGATGCGTCGTCGTAGTTCCAATATGGTTTTGTCTTTGGTTTTTAACAGTGTAACTTCTTCAGCCTTTACAAGTTCCAAGCGGTACTCGAGATCGCGCTCTCTTTTACGGATTTGCTTAAAATTGGCTTCCACCTTGGATTTGAGGTCTGCGTTGGTTTGCTTCAATTCATAGAGCTGCTTGTCTTTTTCTTGCAAAGTTTCTTTTAGAATTCGATTTTCTTGTTGCGAAGTCTCGCGCGAGTCTATTAGGTCGGATTTTAATTTTTCCATCTGTTCGTAATACTCTTCGCTCAGCGCTTTAAAAGTATCGGCCACAGACATAATCTCATCGTTGTCTCGACGTAATTCTTCGAGTTCGTTTTCGAGCTCGTTGATTTTTTCTTGCGCTAAACGCAAATGCTCCGATTGCTTGAGCATGCCGCCAACAGATTCAGAATCGTTATCCGATGGTGAATCCATTTTGTAGACGTCGCCATAACTGATTTTTTCTTTATCGCGATTTTCTCGCCCCGCCGTGATCTCACGATAGGTGTTATCTTCGTTGCGAAAAACAGAAGGTTCGGCGTTGAATTGTTTAATATCCGAAAGGACCGCCGTGCCGTCTTCTTCGTTATCTTTACGCGGAGTTGGAATTGAAAAAATTTGCTGAGGAGCAGAGGCAACAGATGCATCATCCGCCCCACTGTGTGTGACTGCCGTTTGTTCATCACGCTCAAAAGGAATCTCTTGATCCATGGGGTCGCTGTCCAAGGCAATCGTAGTGACTTCCTTTTTCTTTAACCCTTCGAGCTTTTTAAGAAGTTTGTTTTTATTGCTCTTCATCAATTCTAAATATCGGAATTGACTTCCATTTTATTTAGTCCGGAAGGCTTCTCTGGCTAAAAAATGAGTGTTCTCGCAAGAAGACTAGACGAACGTCACGGTTTTTAGAAAACTTTGTCGTCTTTTTTCGAGCTCAGCCGCATTCACTTCGAGCAACCGACCTAGACCAAACTTTTCGACAGTAAAGCTCGCCATCACCGTACCATGGACAGCGGCTTTTTTAAGTGTCTCAAAATCAAACTGATTCTGCTGGCAAAGATAACCAAAACAGGCACCAGCAAAAGAATCTCCCGCACCTGTTGGATCAAACACTCTCGGCACTGGATACGCCGGTAGAATTGCAAGACCTTCTTGCGCTCGAACCACCACACCGTACTCTCCACGTTTAATGAAAACAGCTTTAAGACCCATTTTTAAAAGCTCTTCCGAAGCCGCAATCGCATTGGAGGTTTTGGTTAAAAGTTTGGCTTCTCCTTCGTTGATAAAAAGGAGATGGAGACGCGAAATCATTTTGCTGAGAACATCCATTTTTGATGTGATCCAAAAGTTCATCGTATCCGCAGCAATCAGTTTGGGATTTTGTACTTGGTCGAGAACTTTAAGCTGAAGAGTTGGATCGATGTTCGCTAAAAAGACATGGGAACTTGTTTTGTAGCTGGCAGGAAGTTCGGGATTAAAATGTTCAAAAACATTGAGCTCTGTTTTTAGCGTCTGAGCTTCGCTTAAGTCGCCCTCGTATTTTCCTTTCCAATGAAAGGTTTTTCCACCGGAGATCTTTTGAATGCCTTGCACGTCAACATTTTTGCGATTTTTTAAAACTTGTAAATCAGCTTCTGAATAATCGTCCCCAACCACTCCCACAACACGCACCGGAGCGTAGTAATGAGCCGCTACCGAAAAAAAGTTTGCTGATCCGCCCAGGCTTTTTTCGACCTGTCCTTCGGGACTTTGAATGGAATCATACGCCAAACTTCCGACAACTAATATTTCACTCATTGGAACTCCCTTAACCTAAAATGCCTGTGGCCACGTCCTGAAACTGTGGTTTTTCTTTATGTAAGGACGTTAATTGCCCGCAAGCCGCATAAATGTCACGCCCCATTGTTCGACGAATCGTGGTATGAATTCCTTTATTGAGAAGATACTTCTGAAACTCATAGACTGATTGCGATGCTGGGCGCGTAAAACCGGAATCCGGGTGCTCGTTGAAAGGAATCAGATTCATTTTGCACGGAACGTTTTTGATCAGCTGGTACACTTGTCGCGCGTGATCGGGATGATCGTTGATGCCTTTTAATAAAACATATTCAAAGGTCACGCGATCACGGGCTTTTTCGGTATGCTCTACACAGGCGGCCATCAGTTCTTTGAGAGGATACTTTTTATTGATCGGCATAATCACATCGCGAATTGGATCATTCGGTGCATTCAAACTCACTGCCAAACGCACTCCCGATTCTGTCACAAGTGGAATCTGCGGGACCAAACCGGATGTCGAAACGGTGATTTTTTTACGCGAAAAGTTGATGCCGTTTGAGTCGTGCAAAATTTCAATCGCTTTAAAAACATTTTCTGTATTGTCGAGGGGTTCGCCCATGCCCATAAAGACAATGTTGGTGATTCTCACAGGGTCGACAAGTTTTTGCGCCACCTGTAAAAACTGACCAACGATTTGTTGAACACTCAGACGTTTTTTGAGTTTTTGTTTGCCGGTGTAACAAAACTGGCAAGCCATATTGCAGCCCACTTCAGAGGATACACAAAGAGTGTTGCGATCATCCGCAGGAATCAAAACGGATTCCACCGATAAGCCATCACCCACATCAAATAGAAACTTTTGAGTTCCATCTTGGCTGATTCGATGTTCGATAATTGCAGGCAGTTCAAACGAAAAAATATTTGGAACTTCGGAGCGAAACTCTTTGGCCAAATTGCTCATAAGTGCAGGATCAAAGACACGTTTTTCATAAGCCCATTTAAAGATCTGTCGGGCCCGAAACTTTTCTTTTCCGTGGCCCTGCAAAACTTGTTCGAGGTCGCTCTGATTGCAGTTAAAAAAATTCACTTTTTGCATGTCCAGGCCTTATAACACAGCTCGCCATCATTGCAAAGGCGAACAAAGAGATTCCGGAGGGCACTAATGACGTTGAATAAACTCGACTAAGTCCTTGATTTCACACGGAACACAACCCACTTTACCCACCACAACTCCTGCGGCAAAGTTGGCTAAATAACCGGCTTTTTCCAAATCCCAGCCAGCCGCCAAAGCCAGCGCCATGGCCGAAATCACGGTGTCCCCGGCTCCGGTCACATCAAAGACATTTTGTGCAAACGTAGGTAGTTTTTGTGTTTTGCCTTTTTCAAAAAGCTGCATGCCTTGGCTCCCCAAAGTCACAACCATTTGTTCACTGCCGATAGTCTCCATCAAAGTTTTTCCGATTTGCTCTACCGACTCTGGTGAATCAGCGATTTGAAAATTGACTTGTCGAGCGAGCGCCAGAGATTCATCTTTGTTTGGCGTCATCAAGTAGGCCCCCTTGTAATGGGCCAGTGGAGTGGACTTGTAAGGGTCGACGAGAACTTTTTTACCCAATGCATGACATTTTTGGATCAGCTGTTGAGCCAGCTCCCAGTCGATCATCCCCTTGGAATAATCCTGTAAAATGACGATGTCGTAATTGGGAATAGCTTGCACGATTTTATAAATCGTCTCAGTTTTTATTTTTTCAGAAAGCAGATGCTGTTTTTCGAAGTCGACTCTTGCCAAATGATGCTGTCCCGCGAGCAAACGCATTTTGCGCGTGGTGGGCCGCTCAGAATCACAAACCAAATCAAAAGACGTGATCTGATGTTTTTTTAGAAGCTCTGTCAGATCCGAGGCTGCCATGTCGTCGCCAACCACGCTGATGAGATGGCTTTGGCCACCGAGAGTCTGAATATTGGCTGCCACATTGGCCGCCAACCCCAAACGCATATCTTCTTTTTTGACATCAAGAATTGGCACTGGTGCCTCGGGACTCAACCGGTTCACATCTCCAAGAAGGTAAACATCCAAACCGACATCACCAACGACCAAAACCTTTTTATTTTTTAACTCGCCAAGGTGATCACAAACCCAAGCGCCCATTTTTTGAATCATGTTCAACAGATAACACTCGCAGGAAGTGGAATCAATCGGAGATTGGCCCGCATCCTCGGCTCATCGTTCACGTCAAGGGCCGAATTGAGCGTCATACTCCCACATCCGAATGTGACGCGGACAATAAATCCGCAAATGCTTGGTCATTTATGAAGAGTTTTATTAGTATGATCCTTCGATTTACAGATTGAGATCTATCGATTGGACGACGGAGGCAGAGTCTTATGAAACATGTGACTGAAGGCGATTTATTTAAAAACGTAATTCAAACTCTCGAGAGCGCAGGCAAAGTTACCAACTGTGACAAAAACGTGATGGCCCGTCTTCGTCAACCCCGCCGTGCCATTACTGTGAGCATTCCCGTTCGCATGGACGATGGAAATGTCAAAGTGTTCACAGGCCACCGTGTTCAGTACAGCTCCACTCTGGGTCCTTACAAGGGTGGGATTCGCTACCATCACCATGTGGATATCAGCGAAGTGGCAGGTCTTGCCGCTTTGATGACTTTCAAATGCTCCCTCCTACAACTTCCTCTCGGCGGAGCCAAAGGCGGCGTTGAAGTGGATCCTTCGAAATTATCGCGCCCTGAACTTCAAAGTTTAACTCGTCGATTTACCACAGAGATCGCTCCTTTTATCGGCCCCCAAGAAGACATCCCTGCTCCCGATATGGGAACAAACGGCCAAACAATGGCGTGGATGATGGATACTTATTCTCAACAGCGTGGCTATGCCGTCCCCGGAGTTGTGACTGGAAAACCCATTGAAATTGGCGGCTCTCTGGGCCGCGTGAGTTCCACAGGTTATGGTGTGATTTACACGTCTGAAAAAGCGCTCGTCACAATGAACAAAACTCTCAAGGGAAGCAGCATTGCGATTCAAGGTTTTGGAAACGTGGGTCAGTATGCCGCTCAACTTGGTTATGAGTCCGGAATGCGTGTCGTTGCCGTGAGTGATGTGAATGGTGGAATTTTTAATGGCGATGGCCTCAACATCCCCGATGTTCTTGCTTACATGGAAAATCAAAAAACACTGAAGGGCTACAATAAAGCACAAGCCATTACCAACGAAGAACTTTTAGCTCTCGATGTGGACGTGCTGGCTCCCTGCGCGCTCAATGGAGTTTTAACAAAAGACAATGCCAACAACGTCAAAGCCAAAGTCATCGTCGAAGGCGCTAACGGTCCGACAACAACCGAAGCAGATACGATTCTTAATAAAAAAGGTGTGATGATGGTTCCTGATATTCTCGCCAACGGTGGTGGCGTGATCGTCAGTTATTTTGAATGGGTTCAAGATATTTCGAACTACTTTTGGGATGAAGATCAAATCAATAAGAGCATGAAAAAAATTATTGTCAGTGGTTTTGATCGCACCTGGAAGTTTGCACAAGAGAACAAAGTGGATATGCGAACAGCCGCCATGGCTGTGGCGATTCGTCACCTCGAAAAAGCGATGCTTCTTCGTGGTTTGTATCCTCGATAAAGGCCTCTATAAAAGGATGCTCAGTTGATAAGACCCTGGCTTCTGCTACCTCCCAAATGGGCTCACGATCTTGGACCGTGGGCGCTGCCCCTCATAGCGAACCTTTTTGCAAAAAAAGAAAATTCCTGGAACTCAAAAAAATGGCGGGGTCTGCACTTTCGCAATCCCCTCGGACTTGCTGGTGGTGTTGATAAAAGTGGCGACAGTCTCCTCGCTTGGCAAAAATTAGGTGTGGGATTTTTAGAGGTTGGCACTATTACTCCTCTCCCTCAAAAAGCCAATCCTGGAAAAATTCTTGATCGAGATATTTCGCAAAAAGCCGTGTGGAATAAAATGGGTTTCCCCAATGCGGGCGTGGAGCATTTACAAAAAAAACTCACTAAAATAAAAAACCAAATCACAGTTCCGCTGTTTATCAATATTGGTAAAAATCGCACAACACCCAACGAATCTGCTTCGGCCGATTATGTTTTTTGCATGCAGGCTCTTTTTTCTTATGCCGATGCCTTTGTGATAAATATCAGTAGCCCGAATACGACGGATTTGCGCGAACTTCTTAAAAAAGAAAACCTTAAAAAATTCTTACAACCGATTGTCGATCAAAAAAATCAATTGCCACAAAAAAAACCGTTGCTCCTTAAGCTGAGTCCAGACATGGAAGAGTCTTCCTTGCTCGAGGCCCTCGAAACTTCGTTGGAATTGGATTTGGATGGGTGGATTCTAACAAACACGACTCTTTCGCGCCCGGCGAATATTTCATTTCCAACAGAGGGTGGTCTTTCGGGAGCCCCTTTAAAAACGCTCTCCCTTAAAAATCTAAAAGTGGCGGCTGATTTTTTAAAAACAAAAAAAGGAGATCGCCTCTTGATCTCCGCAGGTGGAATCGACTCTGCTGATGACGTCCAAAAAAGACTCCAAGCCGGAGCCGATCTTGTGCAGCTCTATTCAGCACTTATTTTTCAGGGACCTCGATTGTTTCAGTCGATTCTTGCAGCATTAAACTTAAAATAACCTTACTGCGCAGCTCGTCGAATCATTACAAATCCACCAATGTGGACTAATCTGAAATTTATGACCTCAAAAAAACCGACTTGGATTCCAGTTGTGACAGGGATTTTACGAAAAGGTCCTCTTGTTCTCGTGGGGCAACGCCCCGAGGGTCATACTTTGGCCGGCCAATGGGAGTTTCCGGGCGGCAAAATCGAGCTGGGCGAACAACCTCGTGAGGCTTTGCAGCGAGAACTTTTTGAAGAGTTGGGTATCAAAGCCGATATCGGCGATCTTAAAATGACATGGACCCATTCTTATCCCGAGGTTGGAATTCTCCTTCTCTTCTTTGAAGTCCTTTTTTGGAAGGGCGAGCCCAAACCGGTTCACCATACAGAATTGCGTTGGGTGACGTTTGAGGAGCTCGAAAAACTCGAAATTCCTGAAGCCAATCGCAAACTATTACCGATTATTAAAAAATTTATTTCTATCTCTGTTGTGGACACCGCCAACAGCAAGTAGAATCAATTTGTGCGAAATCGAGTGCTTCCTCAAAAATTAAAAGTCGCTCTCATCTCTCCCAAGTTTAGCATTGGTGGAGCGGCCGTTTCGCAAGGTTTTGTGTGGCCTATTTTGCGCCAACTTGCACAGCAGGGACACCAAATCCATATTTTGGCATGGAGCAACCCGATGGGCGAGGCGATTGTCAAAATCGAAAACATCCAGGTGACTTTTGTCAGTGAGCTCAAAAAAAGCAAAAATATTTTGGATTTTCCGCGCCTCGTTCGCGATGTTTTTTTAGAGGAACATCAAAAAGAACCTTTTCATATTTTGCACAGCCTCACTCGCGATGGTTTTTTGTTGGCTCAACTCCGTAAAGAGCATCGTTTTGCCACTGCATTTGATATTCAGGCCACCTCCATGGCGCAGTTGTATTCCTTGATCGGAATGTCCGAAGAAACCGCTCTCAGTAAAATGAGAAATGGACTTAAGATTTCATATACATTTCTTAAGAATTTTTTCCAAAAAGATCGCGCTCTTCTCAAAACCGCCGACGTGGCTTTTGTGACAAGTCCGCAGCAAAAATGGATCTTAGAAAGATACTATCTCTACCCGCCTCTTCATATTTACACCATTCCTTACAGTCTCGATTTGCATGATCTTTCTGTGCGACAAAAATCGGAACAGTTCCGAAAAAAACTCAATATTCCTCTTAACTGCAAAGTGGCCGTCACGTTTTCCGACATGCTCGAAAAATCCGAAATGACTCACATTCTTCGGGCCTTTCAAAAGGTGGCTGTAAAAAAACCAAACACGCGCTTGGTGGTGGTTGGCTCTGGGCCTTTTTTTAAAGCCATTGAATACGAAATGTTAAGCCTCGCACTCGGAAGCAAAGTGATTTTTGCTGGCGCTGTTCCTCCTTACGAGGTCCACGACTATATCGACATCGCCGATGCGTTTATCAGTTTTAACCAGCTTTCGACAGGCTTCGAACCCACGACATTTGAAGCCATGGCTCAGCAAAAAATCGTGATCGGCTCGGATGTGGGCTCGCTGTCCAATGTTATTGATAACACTGGCGATGGCTTTTTGATTCGCCCTGCGGATACCAACTCTTTGTGCGAACTTTTGATCGATATTTTTTCATTTTCGGCCAATTACGAGAATGTGGGGGAACGGGCGCGACAGAAAGTTTTATCCCTTTTTGACCTGCAAAAGCTGACACAACAGACATTGGATGCCTATTTTGAAACCTTATCTATGACGCGCAGGTTCGCAAAACCGCCACTTGCACAAAAAGATATGCGACCTTAGGCTAAGTTGCAGATTAGAGGTTGAGACTGGATATTTTTTCACTATAATTACAAGTAGTTACAATCGTTTTTGGGGGAGAAACATGACCAAAGCGGACCTGATTGATCTCATTGCAGAAAAGCGCGGAATCACACGTGTAAAAGCGGAAACGGTTGTAAACACCATTTTCGACACAATGATAGAAGCTCTCCTTAAAAATGATCGAATCGAAATTCGCGGATTTGGTTCATTTACCAATAAAGCTTATGACTCTTATCAGGGGCGAAATCCTCGCACCGGCGAAATCATCAACGTGCCCGAAAAGAAGTTACCTTTCTTCAAAGTCGGAAAAGAACTTAAAGACGAACTCAATAAATAGGTTTTTACGGAGTTGGGTGACTGGCTTCGTCGATTAACATATATCCCCGCCCCCGTAGGGTTTTGATATTGGAACCAAGACTCCCCAGTTTATTGCGAATGGCATTGATATGAACATCCACTGTTCTCACACTTTTGTTTCTGGACGAAAGGGTGCGAAACGCCAAAGACTCTCTTCTCACGGCCTTCCCCTTTTCGAGAATCAGTGAAAGTAAAATCTTAAACTCCGTTTGAGTGAATGGGATTGGCCCCTCATCGAGGAAAACCTCGTGGCTCAACGGAGATAGTTTAAGGTTTTTATAAAACACTTGATCTGCCATAGGTCCTCCCATCGCACGAGTTTATTAAAAAAAACAAGATGTTGTAAACATATTTTATTTAATATGGCAGGACTAGACCTCAAAAAATGTCGTTTTAATATGATTTTAACAAAACCGAACCGAAACACCTCTGTATGCCAAACACTCGCGATACCGAGAAAAAAATTATTCTTTTGGTTGAATACCAACCTGAGCTTCGCCACTCTCTCCAAGAAATGATGGAAACTTGGGGTTATCGGGTTGTTGCTACGGATTCCATCCAAAATGCGATTCAAAAAAGCGCCAATCAAAAGTTCAATCTGATTATTCTTGATCTCTCGTTTCACAAGACCAGTGCTTTAAAAATGTTAGAGCAAATACGTCGAAGTAACTTAAATATGAATTACTTTACTCCCCTTATCCTTCACAGTGATCAATTGGAGATTGATATCTTTCACAAATACAAAGGAGAATTTAATGACGCCCTCATTAAACCCAGCACAACCGACACGATAAAAGGAAAAATTGAGTATTGGGCTCAAAGAAAACACAATTGCAAAAGACATAACTTATTATTTATTAATGAATACCAATATAAACAACATCAAGATCTGCAAAAGCTTGTCAAAAAGAAGACGAGTTAAACACAACTCCGTCTTTTACTGTGGCTACACTGCTTTTTTGTACTCAGATGCTTTGGCAGCTGTCGCCAGCATGGCTTGGTATCTTTCTGCGGACTCGAGAAAGCTATTCAATACGTACGTCGACTGTTGTTGGTTAAATAGCTTAATCACTTTAAAGGCACTGTTGATGTGTTCGACATCTTCTTCGCCATGAAGCTTTAAAAAGCGAACCGCCTGCGCTCCGTGCACCGAAGCCCTTTGGGTGGCCACTCCACCAAATCGCGAAGCAATGCCCTCTAAAAAGCAAATCCAACCCATCAGGTGGTAGCTGCCAAATTGGTGAAGGTAGTAATACTGTGTTTGATAAAAAGCTTTTGTCACATTGAACTCGACCAATTCCGAAGGATGATAGCCTAAAAACTTGAGGTCCTGTTCCGCTAAAATCTCATGACCGGTTTCTTCTTTCAGGTGGGATAAAAATCGACGATGAAGATCCACTTCCGAAAGTTCGCACTGAGCGGCCGCGAGCGCCAGTAAGCGTGTGGATTGTTTTACAAAGTACCATGTTTGCGCCAACCATGTGGCATAAGCCGCCTTGTCTTCCCAGGGAAACTGACTCAAATCTTTTAATGCTTCATTTATAGCTCTTTCGTAAACCGCGGAATGGATATCCATTTAAGCTCCTTTGCGTAAGGCATCCTGCCCAAGAGCATGATACATTTGAAAATAGTCTTCTTGATGGTTCTGTTGGCTGACAAAAGTGGTATCCACTCGCGATTGCCATAACAAGTTCGAATACTGATTGGCCTGAATATCGTCAAAGGGATGCAGCTCCTTAATTAGTCCAGCGTAGACATCCACCGAGACGCCGTATTTCACCAAGTTCGGAACGATGCATTTGCACCCAATTTCTCCGATAAGTTGGTTGGTATTTGTCACCCGTCGCGGGTGACCGATCACGGCATCCACATCGATCATATGCGCCAAATTGACCGCCAGCTGGATAATGACTCTATAAAAATTGACTCCCGACTTGCGTTCAGAGTATTCCCTTCCAACAGAGCTAAACTCCAAAGACAATAAGGAGTTGCATTGATTTTTAGATAAGTACTCTAAAGGAATCCCAATAAAATTTTCGAAAAATGGAAGATCTGGCGTAATGATATTTTTTAGATGATAGTGAGTCGCCAAAGTTTGTGCCACGACATTGGTGCCATCCGATATCTGAAAAATATAACTTTGACGAAAGAACCCCATCGGATCATACAAAGGTTCTCGACCTGGACGGTTAAAAATTCTTTGCCACGTATTTTTATAATGGAGGTAAGCCAAATTGTATTGCTCCCGATGGATAAAATTGGGGGGAGGGTTTCCTGGTAAAATATAAAACATCATTTGCGTCATAGGGAATAAAAGTAAATAACTATTATTTATAAAACAAATAAAATAGTATCAACGATTCAGCGAAAGAAAAGCACTTCATCAAACTTTGGACAATGGTCTTGAATAACCGTGAATTATTATCTTTAGTGGATTCTTGTTATTTTAGATGCGGCCAACATGTACTTCATACCATCGTTTCGGTTGGAAAATAATGGAGAAAAAAGATTCATTTTTACTTTGGCAGAACGCAACTCAGCAGATTTTTTTTCCGAGCAGAGATGCTCGGGAATTTCTGGATCGAATGGATACTCTTCGTAAGTGACAGCTCTTATAAATTGAGACTTAATAAGATCGTTAATTTTTTCGTTACGGGAAAAGAGATCTTCCCAAGAGTACCAAAATAATTCTTCAAAAGAATAGGAAAGTATTTTTAAGAAATTCATATTACCAAAGGTATGAAGACCATTGGAGTCTCTGATTTCGATATAATCATTCATATCGATTTTATTCATTAAACTCGATGGTGGCTTTATGCCTAGAATATTAAACAAGCTCCACAAAAAACGGGAATCTCTAAAATCAGTCTCAGGGTGAAGCCCCGAAGCGATCAGTTGATTGTAAAGACTGGTTCTTGCAATGAAAACACGCTGTTGTTCTTCAGAGCCCGCTAAAAAATGGGGCTCAAAAGAAGCAATGCTGGCACCAAGATTGTCCGGAAATAAAGGGCCAAAGTTAGATTTTAAGGTAGCGAGCTCCCGTCTCATGCTTGGAAGAAGCAAATCATTTCTTTGATCTTTTAAAAGAGACGGAACCTGAATCATTTTATTTTGTCCTTAATAAGACTTGCCTCAGCTCACGCTCGCGCTCTTTCAGCATGAGTTTGTAGGCGATCTCACGATCGATGTTATAATACTCAAAAAGTCCGGCGACAAAATCAACTGGCGGCAAATGAAGTTCTCGTTCGATATTTGATAAGAACTGACCATTTCCGTAGCCAAAATTTTTGCAAACAGCGACTTGGCTAAACTTATCGCCATGCTTCTCTTGCAAATAAAGGCGATAATCTTTTAAAAACTTTCCGATGCTTTTATACTTCTGATGATCTGGTTTTTTCAGCACAACTGGCCCTTCTTTTAATGAGTTTTAAAATTGAATGAAATAATTCAAACATAAATGGTTTACCTTAAACCAGCCACTTTCTCAATCACTTTGTACCTTTTTTAAAAAAATAATTATAAATATAATTAGTTTAATCAAATATGAAAAAGGTCTTATAAGTTAGCGTTTCGACCCGCAAAAATAGCCTGTTGCGAACTGAGCACCATCCATAAGCGATCTAAACCCAAAGCAATTCCTGCGCTCGGGGGCAGACCTCGCCTCATGGCTCGTATAAAAGACTCATCCACCTCGTGAGGGGGTCTTCCTAAAGATTCTCGTTTGAGGACCTCTTCACGATAACGCTGCTCCACTTTATCGGGGCTGTTCTGTTCTTGGTAGGCATTTGCAAGCTCAATTCCTTGCCAATAGATTTCGAATCGATCGGCCCAGCCGGTGACGGTCTCGCGAGCCAATGATCCTTGAGAAAAGGGAAAATCAAAAACAGCTTGAGGTCCAAGCTTTCCGAGAAAGGGTTCAATCTTTTCGATATAGATCCTAAAAAATAAGTCATCCCAATCATCCGTCTCACTCCAATCCAATTTTTGGTCGATGAGGATATTTTGCAGTTCTTGTTTTGTTGTCTTGGGTGTGAGCGAAACTCCTACAGACTTCAAAAACAAGTCGGCCATTGAGCTTTTTGTTTCCTGGATGCGACTCCCTGCGAGCCCATTTGTTTGTGATAGATTCATGTTCTTATTCACAAAATGAATCAGCTCCATAAAGTCGACCATGAGTTCCCATTTGTCGGCGTAGGCGCGATACCATTCGATCATGGTAAATTCGGGGCGATGAATGGGGCTTGGATCGTCGTCACGGAAACACGACTTCATTTCAAAAACTTTTTTTTGCCCCGAGATGAGGGCTTTTTTGAGCGCAAATTCAGGACTTGTTGGCAAAAAATAACGGTTCCCTGTTCGCACACCTTGAACCTTAAAAAAATCAATATGGGCATCAATACCCGACGATGGAACCAAATACGGCGTCCAAATGTGCACAAATCCCTTTTGAACAAAGAACGAGCGAACCACTTCCAAAAACCGCTGCCATTGAGACTCATTCTCATCTTGAGCCTCAGAAGGGCGCTCTTGGCAGGGACTGAGCAAATAGCAATGTTGTTCTTTTTGATGATAGGCCACCGAGTCCCCAGGACGAAGAACGGCTGATGGAACACTGAGCCCCAGCTGAGCATGTTCTCTGGCTGCCAATGCAATGGGTCGCGCCTCTGACTCACCCACCATCCAGAATAGGGGGCCTTCTATTTTTTGAACAGTCCCCCAGAACCAATCGGGATCATGAAACAGTGACCCCTCGGGCTGAGGGTAGGATTTCCAAATAGAATTTAAAAAAACCTCGCGCGACATCTTTCTCCTCGGATTGCCTGTTTTTCTCACAAAAGACACTGATCAGCCAATAACTAACTTGAGAATTTGCACGTAAAGTCGTAAAAGGGTCATGGAATGATTCTAGACACAAAGTGAGGTCCTATGAGCCAGTTAAAAATCAATCAAATTCGCGACGAGTTAATGAAAATCAAAGACTTTAACTCACTCAAAAAAGAAGTTAAAAAACTGATCACCGAGATTGAAAAGTTTGATTTTAAAAAAGCCATCCCAGAGGACAAAATGGAATATATCGAAAAAAAGTACAACGAAATCATGAAGACGATCACCACCGTTCAATCCAAAGTGGAAAAAGAAGTGGATAAGACAATGAAACTTGTTTCTTCTCGCAGAGAAGAGGCTTTTAAAATTTTAAAAGATGCACAAAAGCATGCGATCAAACAAAAAAAGGAACTCGAAACTGTTTTGCAAAACAGCTTTAGTTATTTTTCTAAAAAAGCCAAGCAATCCATTAAAACAGAAGAGAAGACTCTCAAGAAAGCCATTCGCAAAGTGCGTAAGACCGCCGTTGCTAAAGCTAAAAAAACTCTTTCAAAAACTCGCAAAAAAAAGTGAGACCGTAAATGACGACCAGTCCTTTTGTTGCCCGTCACATTGGCCCGACCGATTCCGAAATTCAAGACATGCTTAAAACGGTGGGCGTGTCTTCCCTCGAAGACCTCTCAAAAAAAACCGTTCCAGCAAATATTTACTACTCAGGCTCTCTCGATCTCCCTCAGGGGCTTGATGAAACTGAAGTTTTAGAGAAAGCGCGCTCGCTGGCGACAAAAAATAAAAGCTTTAAAAACTTTATTGGACTTGGTTACTACGGAACGATCACACCGACTGTCATACTCCGAAACGTGCTCGAAAATCCCGGTTGGTATACGGCCTATACTCCGTATCAGCCAGAGATTTCTCAAGGGCGTTTAGAGGCGTTGATCAATTTTCAGACGATGGTTTCGGACCTCACTGGGATGGAACTTGCCAATTCGTCTCTGTTGGACGAAGGCACTGCGGCTGCTGAAGCCATGACCATGGCTCATAGTCTGAATCGTCAAAAGAAAGATGTTTTCTTCGTCAGTAAAAACACCTTTCCACAAACCATCGAAGTTTTGCAAACACGCGCACTTCCACTCGGCATCAAACTTGTCATTGATGATTTTAAAAATTGTCCATGGGATCAGGTTTTTGCGATCTTTACACAATATCCAGGCTCTGATGGAACTCTTGAAGACTTTCAAAAATACAGCGACCTCGCCCATGCGCAAAAAGCACTGGTGATTGCAGCGTCGGATCTTTTAGCTCTCACTCTTTACAAATCTCCAGGTGAAATGGGTGCTGATGTTGTTGTTGGTAGTAGCCAACGCTTTGGCGTACCCATGGGATTTGGTGGACCTCATGCGGGATTCTTAGCTACAAAAGAATCCTTTGCGCGCTCCATTCCAGGACGTATCGTAGGTGTGACAAAAGACAGCCGCGGCAAAGCCTGTTACCGCCTCACTCTGCAAACACGCGAGCAACACATTCGCCGCGAAAAAGCGACGAGCAACATTTGTACAGCGCAAGTTCTTTTGGCTGTGATGGCCGGAATGTACAGCGTTTATCATGGGCCTGAAGGCCTTAAAAAGATTGCACAAAAAGTGAAAAATAAAACTCAAGCGCTCAAAGACACTTTGCAAAAGTTGGGTTATCAACTTTCAAGCGCCGAGGTGTTTGATACGCTTTCGATCACGGCAAGCAAAGAGCAAATCTCTGCCCTTCGCCAAAAAGCTTTGGCAAAGCAGGTGAACTTTTTCTATTCGTCTCCAACGTCGCTGCAGCTTTCTCTCGACGAAACCACAACACAAAATGATTTGGATGTGATTGCAGATATTTTTGCAACGTCGACAAAAGCCAAAATCGAAGTGAAAGACAGCGCCGTTACTTCTGCGCTCAAGCGCACATCGGCCTTTATGACCCATCCTGTTTTCAACCGCTTTCAGTCGGAAACAGAAATGTTACGTTACATTTTTAAATTGCAGAAAAAAGATCTCACTTTAGCAGACGCCATGATTCCGCTCGGTTCCTGCACCATGAAACTCAATGCAACAACAGAGATGATTCCTGTCACGTGGCCTGAGTTTGCAAACCTTCATCCGTTTACGCCGAGCGAACAAACCGAAGGCATTTTAGAATTGATTCACGAACTCGAAGGACAACTCAAAGAGATCACCGGTTTTAAAGGATTTTCTTTGCAACCAAATGCTGGTTCGCAAGGAGAGTACGCTGGTTTGATGGTGATTCGCGAGTATCAAAAAGCCAAAGGCGAGGCGCATCGCAATATTTGCCTCATTCCAAGCTCAGCGCATGGAACAAATCCGGCAAGTGCCGTGATGGCTGGCCTCGAAGTGGTGGTGGTTGCCTGTGATAATCAGGGTAACGTGGATATGGCTGACCTCAAAGCCAAAGCCGAGCAGCACACTAAAAATTTATCCTGCCTGATGATTACATATCCATCGACTCATGGAGTGTTTGAAGACTCGTTCAAAGACATCTGTGATCTGATTCACCAGTTTGGTGGACAGGTTTACATGGACGGCGCCAACATGAACGCGCTTGTGGGCGTATGCCGCCCGGGCGAAGTGGGCGCTGATGTTTCCCATCTCAATCTGCATAAGACTTTTTGTATTCCACATGGTGGTGGCGGACCCGGTGTTGGCCCCATTGGTGTGGGCGCGCATCTCGCTCCGTATTTACCAAAACACGGCTTGCAACCTCTTGCAGGTCCAAGCACAGGAATCACAGCAACGACGTCCGCTCCGTGGGGAAGCGCTCTCATCCTTCCCATCTCGTGGAGTTATATCAAGATGATGGGCCCCGACGGACTTCGCAAAGCAACCCAAGTGGCGATCCTGAATGCCAACTACATCGCGCAAAAGTTGAAAGCTCATTACCCTATTCTTTATTCTGGCAAAAATGGACTCGTGGCTCACGAGTGCATTATTGATATCCGCGGGATTAAAGAAACCGTTGGCATTACAGTGGATGATATTGCCAAACGTTTAATGGATTATGGTTTTCACGCGCCAACCATGTCGTGGCCGGTGATTAGCACGTTGATGATCGAGCCCACAGAGAGCGAATCCAAAAACGAACTCGATCGCTTTTGCGACGCCATGATTGCCATCAAGCAAGAAATCAACAAAGTGGCCGAAGGCAAAATCGACAAAGAAAACAATCCGCTCAAAAACGCCCCCCATACTGCTGACGACTTAGTCAGCGAGTGGTCGCGCCCTTACAGCCGCGAAGAAGCGTTCTTCCCACTCCCCGGAGTGCGCGACCGCAAATTCTGGGTGAGCTCAAACCGCGTCGACAATGCGTATGGTGACAAAAACATCATGTGCTCGTGCCCACCGTTGACGGAATACTAACTTCCCGCCAAGAAATATTTTCAAATTGAAACACAGCTGAGAATTCCTCTCGGCTTAATTTCTAAGTTCGAATAAAACCTCCTTGTGGTGGGGGCGATCTTTCTCTTATTTTGGGGTGGATTCGGTTATGGGGATATTCTTTTCCCTGTGGATGATCCATATGTCGCGGAAAAACAAACAGCCCTTTCCGATCTCTCTGCTCTTCTCCCCGTTAATAGCGCCATTCAAACAGTTCTCAAGACAGACAAAGTGATTTTGTGGGCTAACAGTGTGTCTGCCCCTGCATCGATGCAATTAAATGGCGTTCAAGAATTATCGGTCCCAAGTTTCACGCCTGTCACAACTCAAAATCGAGACGCGATTCGAATTGAAATCGAAAAAAAGTGTGAATGCTCACTCATGGGAAAAGAAATCGCCGGCATCATTGTCGCCCATCCCTACCAAGCCGCCCTGATGTATTTTAAAGAAGGCTGGATGAACCACAAAACCGACGAAATTGATGGCACCGTCCCGCCCATCGTCATCATCTACCACGAACTCGCCCACGCCAGCGATTACCTGCAAAACGAAAACGTCTTCTTCGATATTGCCAGCCTCTGGGACAAACGCTGGAAAAACGGTGCCGAACAAAGCGCCGTCAACCAACAAAACGAACTTACAATTGCCCTCGCCTCGCAAAAAGGCCTCTCCTTCTCGTTAAGAAGATCGTATGGGAAGAATAGGCTCTACACGGTGGATGGACTTTATTCGGTTGAAGAGAAGACTAAACAGACTCCTAAATAGCTAATGAGTGATTTTCGTATCCTCTTGTAAATGCCATTAGACTAAATTACTCACATATTATGAAAAACTTTCAGTCTTGATGACCTCCCTTCGTCCATTTCCTATATTATGGTACTTTGGTTTTTTCAATGTGAGGTTTGCTTGTGCAGAAACTTAAAACGTTTTTTTCAACTTTAATTTTAACTATATTTTTCTCAGGCCTCAATGCTCAAGCATCACTCAATTGTAGGGACATCTTTGTTCCTTTAAATTTTAAGCCTACAGAACGTCCAATAGGCTCGAGTTTTCTACAGTCTAATTTTTTGGAGCCATTAAAAATAGATCGCCTTGTTCAGAAGGTGGATATGAGCAACAACTATGACCCTGCCACTTTGGATCCATCCCTCGACAAAACCGTTTTTAGTAAAGACGACTTTTCTGATTTAAAGAAACTTGGATTAGATTGGATTTCCATGGAAAAAGCAGATCGCCTGGTTGAGACTGACTACGGTTTTGCCGTTATGAATGTCCATGAACTCAGAGATTGGTCCTTGCTAGCAAGCATAATCAAGAATCCCGAAGCCGCGAAAGAATTTATAGAAAATGTTGCCAATCACAAAGAGGTTTACCCCCTGGGAATCGCACGAGAATCTGCCGACTGGTTACGATGGACCGTGTATGCAAATGAATTATCGCTACGTAACGCTGTCACTAAAATGGTCAGTAAAAAAGGCCCCTCGGACCCACTTACCTTGGAAAATGCGATGGACATGGTCTATGAATTCGACTTGGCTCGTAGAGCTGAGTATCGCGCCCTCGTTCGCAAAAAGGAAATTTTTATGTTTCCATTCACGAGGAACCTTGAACCTGGAACGGGTGAGATAAACCGTTGGGATGCTCAGGTGGTTCTATCTACTTTGGCCAGATATTTTCTACTGACTCGTTTGTATGTCGGAAACGATCAAGACGGGTATCGCTTGCTTTCAGAACATCTCGATAAAGATAGTATTATGTTATTCAGTCGTTTCCCCGAACTTTTGCCAGCGAAATCTGTATTCGAGGATGGACATTTTTCGATCAACAAAGTTTACACGAATATAGGATCTGATGATACTTACACCGTAGCGGAGCGAACTTTTTCCAGCGCAGTCCAGTATTCCAACATACGATATGATGTGAATTATTTTGCTTACGTCAGTGGCAAAGATTATAACGAACCGAACTTAGATATACTAGGCTACTTTCGCATCGTCATTCGCGAAGATGTTCAGAATAGCGAGCTAGGATCTGGCAAAATGAGCACGGTAGATTACGAAAAACTTTTTGCCCAAGAAAAAATCAATATGCAAAGTTTAATCTCTTTGAGAGCGGCCGAGTTTCGTCGTCTAACGAAGTATCCTTTGCCTGAACCAAAAATTCGTGAAGACAAAGAATCAGAATACGATTATCGAGAATTTCATGTGGATTTTGGATCACAAGCAATCGCACCCCACATCATGACAGCGTTTTTAGTTTTTACCGCCCTTAATTGATCAGTAATTGACCCAAACTCCACGCTCAAAAAAGAACCCATTATTTGATAGAGAGTTGAATTCAACGAATTCGACGCGTTTATACTACCGTAGCGGTAGTATAAACGCGTCATTTGGTATCGTATTATTTTTTCTCTTCTTATTTAGATTTTTAGATAACTTGAGAAGAAGAATCTATAAACGCTTTGGTATTCGCTGGAGCAACAAATAAAAGTTTAAATTTTTTAGTGCCTTTTAACATTCTTGCGATTTGGTAGAGCTCGCTCCAGGGTTTCCAATTGATCGTCACAGGATTCTTGGAGTTGATGGGATTGGTAATTCCGTAGTCGACGGGACTTGTTTCCCTCGCATAGGTGCCAAAGAGTCTGTCCCAGAGGATGAGAATTCCGCCGTAGTTTTTGTCCAAATACATATCGTTTCGGCCGTGATGTACGCGATGATTTGATGGTGTGTTTAATATTTTTTCTACAAACCCAAGATCTTTGATGTATTCGGTGTGGACCAAGTACTGATAGGTCAAAACGATTTGATATCCAAACAAAATTTGAAAGGGCGTGTAGCCGATAAACAGCGCGGGTAGAAAAAATGGCCAACTAAAAAAAGATCCTAACCACGGCAACCTTAACGAGGTGGATAAATTAAACTCTTCTGAACTGTGATGAACAGCGTGCTGCGCCCAGAGCAGGTTGATTCGATGTTCCGCGCGGTGTTTCCAATAATACAAAAAATCGGCAACCACGACGGCACTGACCAAGGTGAGAGGGATTTTTGGAAGTTGCCATGGAATAAAACCAGAAACATGATTAAAGACCCACGTTATCAGGGCTATTCCCGCTGCAAAAAATAAAAATCGCCAAATAATAAAAACAGCAATGTTGGCCACTGTCTCTGAAACCGTCATCGGATTGGGAGTTTTTTTAATCTTATGAAGACCGATCGAAACAACTGCTAAAAAGATGGCGAACAAGGGCATCCATGTTTCGAGCTGTTGCGGAGTCATTATATATTCTCCAGCTTTCGATAAAGGCGCATTAAGCGATTGATCACTGTCAGCAGAGTGCCCAGCGACATTCCGATCAACGCCAAGCTCATGGACAAGCCCATCGGAAGTAAGTCATAGGATTCTGCGATGGTGCCGAGGGCACCCAAAGTGATCACAAACATGCGATGCTGCTTTGCCATGGGACCCGAGAAATCATGCACACCCGTCATCGCAGCACCGAGGCAACGAACATAGGCTGTCATCACCGCGAGAACCCCTGCGAACCAACTGAGTGTGAGCATTTGCGGAAGATAAAGCTGAGCGACGTACCCGGCGCCAACCAGAATCACAACGTCGGAGATTCGATCTGGGAAATCATTAAAAACCTCACCCGATGCTGTTTTCAATCCGCCTTCAACCGCCATCAAACCATCAATCAAGTTGCAGACCAAACGCAATTGAATCCCAAAAATACCGAGAAGCAAAAGGAGAATACAAGGTTGTTCAGCGGATTGTGAATAAGAATAAAAAGCAAAGAAGGCGCCCGTCGCAAACACGGCACTGAGAACGGATATCTGATTGGGCGTTAATTTCCAATCCACCAATTTTTTGGCCAAGGTTTGAAAAAAACCAACTCGTCGGGCGCTCACTTCGCGCCGGTTGTTCACAGACATTAAACCTCCGCTTGAAATGCGATGACTGCTAAGCCTGACAGTAAAAGAGCTAAACCAATAAAATGACCCATACGAACCACTTCTTTTTCTAAGTACATTCCTATCAAAGTACCCCAAACAAAAGTTGTCGCATAAAAAGGATAGACGACCGAAATAAGTCCACCCATTTTATAAGCGACAACAAACAGAACCATCACCACGCAAAAGAGCAAAACCCCTAACAACAGAGACCAATTGACGGGCTGTTCTGGCAGGAGAGCCGCACCCCTTTTATAGTAGTATTGGCCAAGAGCCCCTAAGAAAGCGGCAATACAGTTGAGAAGGATGGGCATTTTTTGACTCATCAGAATAAACCTCTCATAAAATAAATATAATAAAAATAAATCGGAGCTGTAAACACAATGCTATCCAATCGATCGAGCAAACCGCCGTGGCCAGGAAGCGCAGAACTAAAATCCTTCACGCCAATATTTCTCTTTACAGCGGAAAAAAACAAATCGCCAAACATGCCGGTAAAGCTCAGTAAAAGTCCCAATACCAAAGATTGTAAGAGACTCAGATGAATAAAACTTGGAGCCATCAGCGCCGTTAAAATAGCCGTACCGATTAACCCGCCAATAAATCCACCTAAGGTTTTATTCGGGCTGATCGCAGGGACGATCTTTCTTTTGCCAAACGCATGCCCAGCAATAAATTGAAAAATATCGTTAAACCAAGTCACAAGAATTAAAATAAAGATCGCAAAGGTCGAATCATCCAAATTCAGTTGCAGTTGCGGAAACGACGAGAGCGCAGCGATGTGACTGGTGTAGTAAATCAAAAGAGTCAAACCCAGACCCACCCCGGTCACTAGCTCCAATTGTTGAATGGTCGCATTGGTGATCACCAGTGATGGAACCATCCACAGGCAAAGCACAGGAAGAGCGAACAAAAACGGAGTAAACAACCCTTTGGCGAGCAAAAAGTATTGAATCGTCGTCAGAAGACTCAGGGCCACTGCCAAGAATTTCTTTTGTTCCACTTTACTGATCTTAAGATACTCTCTGATGCAAAACAGAGTGATGATATACATAAAAAGAATAATGCCCCACCGCTGCCACGCCAGCGCGATCAAAAAAGACCCCGTAATGAGCCACCAAGAATTAATAATCGTCGCTACTTTGGCAAAGGTTGGATTATTGGGTTTTAATCTCTTTAAAATAAAATTAATTACAGATGAGGTGGAGAGTATTAAAAAGACAAGAACACAGGTCATTTGAAAAGCGGATAGTTGCATCTCTGTATGGTAACGGGAATTAAAGCGGGGTCAATAATTTTGGCCAGAAGAAGCTACATGCTTGTTAACATCGTTGAGAAGATGATCCCCCTATTCAATGTCAAATTTTTTGACATGAAATCTTTATACTAACACCCATGTCGTGCAGCGTGTTAACCGTACGGAAATCTTTCTTAAGACCGGAGTAATTATGAATAAACTTTTGTTAGCTTTCACAATAATTTTCTTTTCTTCATTCTCACACGCAGAAAGTGATCTGTCGTCCAGAATAGCAAAAGCTTTTGGCTCCTGTACTTTATTTGACCATTCGACTCTCAGTCCTGCATTGGATTTGAGACTCACTGAAGGCAGTCAAGTTATGACATCAGTCACAGGTACTTATGTAAGTAACTTATCTGGTGGAATTGTTTTTCTTCCATCACAAGGCTCACAAGCTTTAGTCGGTGAAGAAGCTCTCGTCATGTTGTCGAAAGAAATGGTGACTATTTTAAATAAAGCGATTCAGATGGCACCTTCACAAATAACTTCTCAACAAGCCCAGGATACGTACACCCAACTCAATTCTTTGTGTTCAGGTATCTCAACTGAATTAGATAATGCCATTCTGAAAATTAAAACTCTTGGTAAGTAAAACTGCTGATGCAAATAAAAAAGGGGCGTAAAAGCCCCTTTTTTTTATTTGCATCAGAGGCAAACTACTTCTTGGTGGTCGTTGGTGCAGGAGCCTGTGTTGTCTTTTTGGGCTCTGGAGTTGATGCTTTTAGTTCAGACGTGATTGTCAGTTCTTTTTTCATCTCTTGATCCAAAAAGGTCTCGTCCTCTTCGTCCAAAGATACTGTATCAAGCTCGTTCATCAGTTCTGCTTGGATATCATCCAAATCGATTTCGTCGCTTTTTGGAGTAGGTGCTGCGAAAGCAAAAGAGCTTAAAGCTAAGGTTAAAAGGATCACAAATAATTTCATAAAATCTCCTTCGTCTTCATTTTGAATGTAAGCCTATGTGCTCACCGAATAATCATAATTTTATTCAACTCAGGGCACAACATTTTTCTGTGACACTGCCTTAGACTTACGCTTAAATGATTGAATGGGTCAAAAACTAAAAGTGGCTATATTGTTTGGTGGAGAATCGGGCGAGCACGAAGTGAGTATCGTTTCCGCCACCTCTGTTTTTAAAGCTCTCGATAAAAACAAATACGACGTCAGCCTGATAGGAATTGATAAATCGGGCCGTTGGCTTCTTCCCCAGGACACTCAACTCCTCGCGAAAAGCCCAAACCCGAGGCTTATTCAGCTCAATAAAGAACTTCAATCTGTAGCTTTAACGCCCTACTCATCACAAACACCTGTGATCTCTCTTGTTGGAGAACAAAAAAACCAAACTTTTGATGTTTTGATTCCGATTCTCCATGGAACCAATGGCGAAGACGGCACCATTCAGGGTTTACTGGAGCTGACAAAAATTCCCTATGTGGGCTCTGGCGTCTTGGGCTCTTGCGTGGGGATGGACAAAGATGTCTCTCGCCGTTTGCTCGCGCAAGCGGGCATTCCTGTGGTCCCGACCCTCACCTTGCGTCGCCATGAGTTTCAAAAAAATCCCGAAGCCACAATTGAACAGTGTATTCAAAAATTAGGACTCCCCTTCTTTGTTAAACCTGCCAACTCGGGTTCTTCTGTGGGCGTTCATAAAATTAAAACCAAAGCCGAAGCCAAAGAAAAATTCTTAGACGCTTTTAGCTTTGACACCAAAGTCCTCGCCGAACAAGCCGTGGCCGCGCGCGAGCTTGAGTGCGCCGTGCTTGGCAATCACGACCCCAAGGCAAGTATCATTGGTGAAATCATTCCCAATCACGAATTCTATAGCTACGAAGCCAAATACATGGACGAAAACGGCGCCGATTTAAAAATCCCAGCTATTGGCATGACGCCGGAACTGACGCAAAAACTGCAAACACTAGCGATTCAAACATTTCGCTGTTTGGAACTCAGAGGCATGGCTCGCGTGGATTTTTTCTTAGATAAAAACACCGGAGCCATCTACCTTAACGAGGTCAACACCATTCCCGGCTTTACGAGCATTAGTATGTATCCTAAGCTTTGGGAAGCGAGTGGCTTACCGTATCCGAAACTGTTGGATCAATTGATTCAATTGGCGATTGAAAATAAAAAAGAAAAGCTCAGCCTCAAAACAGATTATCAAAAATAGTATTTGTACTTGCGCTTACGAACACTGGCGGGAGCGCGAGCCTGTACCGTGCTTTCGCAAAGCTCATCCGATTTCAATAGCGGTTCGCGATTGACGAGTTCGTACTCCTTGATTAAAGCCTCGGCCTTGTCTTTATTTTTTTGAGCCAAGTGGGCACATGTGAGTGTATCTGCCAAATTTCTTTTTTCTGCCAACCGCGATTCGATCTTTAAACCAATGGTGGCAAATTCCACAGCTTTTTCGTAATCGCGCAAAGATTCATCGGGATGGGTTGTAAGGATCCACGCCACATCGTTGGCCTGCGCCGAGGTGAGGGTGCTTTTGTCAAAATGATCCACAAGACTGGGTTGAAACCCTTTTGGCGAACGTACCATTAAACTCATCTTCTGATGAAGACGATCGTTTTTTAAAATTGCCATATGAGAATAAGTAATTAACAAAACTGCAAACAAAACAAGAACGCGCGGATACCAACGGCTTTGATAAAAATAAATCATCGGATAAATAAATATCAACGGCAAAAAATAAAATCCCAATCGGAAAAACGAACCTACTAAGGGCAACAAACTCCACAAAGTGAGTCCAATAAATAGAACGATCGAGATCAGAAAAAACTTCCACAGTTTTTTGTTGTTGGAAAAAGTTTGTGGTTTATAAAATTTTTCTTTAAGAAGAGAGTTCAAATAATGAACCGTTGCTGCGATCAAACAGACCATGATTGCGATGAGGGCCAAACTGCGATTTAAAAGAGGACGATGGATCAAGCTGGCCAAAGAGGAAAACGCAAACCAGGTCACCAACATTTGAATAAAAAATTCCTGAATTTTTTGATTTCGACTCATATGAGTCTATCGGGAAAAACGAATCAAAATTAAACGCTTTTCTAGGGCGGACCTTCTTTTTAAAGGCGAGAGGGAGCTTCCGCTTCCTGATTCCTGGACTTAGGGTGGGTCTTTTGTCGTTAGCTCTGTAGGACGTTCATCCACACTTTTTGCGTTGGAGTCCAATGGTCTTTGGGAGTCATCATCGAGTTTTTTAGACCATTTTCGATTTCGCTTGCAGATTGCAAAACGGCGTCTGATATCGCTACAATTTTTTTAGCAATTTCGAAAGCTTTGAGATTATTCTTCTTCATTGTCTCCATCACCTCTTGCACCGTGACGTGAGGGATATCATCTTTCCAGCAATCGTAATCGGTGACAAAGCTGCAAGGCAAAAAGGCCAATCCGGCTTCGCGAGTTAGAGCATATTCTGGAAACGCGGTCATACCAATAATATCGGCGCCCCAAGCGCGAAACAAATGGGATTCCGCTTTGGTGGAAAAGTGGGGCCCTTCAACAACGAGAGAAACTTTATCGAAGTGACAACGAAAACCCACAGTGCTTGCCAGTTTTTTTGTTTCTTCAATCAGTGTGGAAGACACAGGAATCGCAAGCGAGGTGTGCGAAACCAATCCCTCACCACTAAATGAGGAAATTCGATTTTTCGTAAAATTAATATATTGCGAAGGAACAACCATATCTCCTGGTGGAAGATCATTGCGTAAACTTCCCACGGCAGAAAACGCTAAAATCTGACGAGCGCCGTTTTCTTTGAGCGCAAAAATATTCGCTCGATAATTTACTTCTGACGGAGAAAGATCATGATGAAGACCGTGACGGGGTAAAAACAAAACCTCTTTCCCCGCGACCATTCCCTTTTTAAGCCCATCCGAGCACAACCCAAACGGCGTTGAACGATCTAAATTGTCGAGAGCTTTAAATTCGTCAAATTTTTCAAATCCAGATCCACCAATAATCGCCCACATATTTCCTCCTAGAGGTACTTGGCGCCAAGTGCGCCCGCCTTAAGTTCTTTTTGTGAATAACAAATGTTATCGATGATAATACCTGTGACTAAATCCACCGGAGTGACGTCGAACGCGGGATTGTACACCGGTGAGCCCGAAGACGCCCATTGGACCGAGCCAAAAGAGCCCTCGACACCGCGGACCTCAAAAGGCTTTCGCTCTTCGATGGGGATGTCTTTTCCGGACTTGCAGTTTTTATCGACGGTGGTCGAAGGTGCGACTACGTAAAACGGAATATTGTGGTAATGACAAAGAACTGCCACGGAATACGTTCCCACTTTGTTGGCAAAATCACCGTTAAGGGCAATTCGATCGGTGCCGACAAAAGCTTTTTGAATTTTTCCCTGAGACATCAAATAGCCAGCCATGTTGTCACAAATGAGTGTGTGAGGAATTTGCAGCTGCTCAAGCTCCCAAGCTGTCAGTCGCCCGCCCTGAAGGAGCGGTCGTGTTTCATCCACATAAACGTGAATCTTTTTTTTCTGCTGCCAGGCTTTGGTGATTGCGCCGAGGGCTGTGCCGATTCCGACGGTAGCAAGCCCACCGGTGTTGCAATGAGTGAGAATCCCCTCACCGTCCGAGATCTTTTCGCTACCGCAAAGACTCATCTGCTCGCACAGCTCGACGTCTTCGTTAAAAATTTTCACGGCCATAGCAAACAACTCTGGCTCTGGAACCGCAATCATACGGTCCACTGCGTTCATTAAATTGATCGCCGTTGGCCGCGCTTCGCGCATTTTTTGCGCCATCGCTAAAAAGCTTACGCGTGATGGATTTGTTTTTACAAACCAATCCGCCAAAGACAAAGCTGCCGCCACTCCAATGAGTGGGGCGCCTCGCACCTTGAGGCTCTGAATCACCGCAATCATTTGCTGTGGATCATCGATTGACAACCACTTTTGCTCCATGGGGAGAAGTTGCTGATCGAGAACGCTTAGTTTTCCATCTTCGTATCTGAGCGCGCGAGAGTCTAACTTCATAACAAACGATCTCCCATTTTTTTGCGCATTTCGTGCAGCGCTTTGACTTCCTCTTCGGGGAGCGAGGTGAGCTGACCCAAGGATTTGGCGCGCATTAAAATATCGGCAGAGTGTTCAATCCTCTCCATGCCACAGTACGCTTCGCGCAGAGATTCACCCCAGCACAAAGCTCCGTGACGACTGAGAATCATCGCCCGGCACTCAGGTAAAACGGGATGAAGATTGGTCCCCATTTCGATTCCACCGGGACGCGCATAAGGAATGATGGGAATGCGACCGGCTGCTAAAATCACTTCCGATAAACATTCACTTGGAAGCTCTGTCATATCGGGAAAAGCCACCGACCACGCAATGGCCGAAGGTGGATGCGCATGCACGACCGCTCGCGCGTCAGGGCATTTGCGATACAGTTCGAGGTGCATAAGGCGCTCTCCTGAGGGGCGGCCCTTAATAATATTGTTGGCGAGATCAATCACCGCGATGTCATCCGCTTCGATAAAAGCTTTTGGAACTCCAGAGGGCGTGATTAAAATTTCTCCATCAGAAATGCGATAACTGACGTTTCCATCGGCGGCGGCGAGCATGTTTTTTTTATGAAGCATACTGCAATAGCGGACAATGGCTTGTTTGACCAAATTCATTTGTTGTTCATCATGTTTGCTCATAGATTTAAAAAATTCCCAGAGGAAGCAAGTGGCATAGATGGTTTTTGAAAACTCTGTCCTTGCTCTATTTTGTTGGTATTGAGGTAATCAATCATTTTTTGGTAATTTGTCATTTTATGGCGCGTCCATTCTGGAGCAATCAGCTCATCCCAGCGCGAGGCCACGGCCACTAAACGATGCAAATAAATTTCTGGCGACAAGTGAGCCAAATAGGCCCCCACAAGCTGGCAGTACTCATCAAACTCGATCGGTGTGAATTCGTTTTTAAAAAACATTTCCTCAAGTGGCGTGTTTTTTAAAACATGCAGATTGTGAAGTTTGACGTTGTTAATCGGCAAAGAATTGCAAATCTGCGCAGATTCGATCACATCTTTTTCTGTTTCGCCAGGCCAGCCAAACATGAGGTGAAGTCCCAAATCCACTTTCGGGCAGCGCTTGTGGATTCTTTCTAAGCCCTTCATGGTTTGCTCAGCTGTGTGTCCACGACGCATCCACTCGAGCTGTTTATTATCAAAACTTTGCACACCAATTTCGACGGACATAAATGTTTTCTCTGATGTCTCTTGCCACAAATCCAAAAGGGCATCGGACAAACAATCAGGGCGCGTCCCGACCACAATGCCCACCATATCGGGGTACGACATCGCTACTTCGAAGGCGTCTTTGATTTTTTGCAGTTGAGTAAACGTGCTGGTGTACGCCTGAAAGTAGACCACAAACTTTTGCGAGTTAAATCTCTCGGCCACTTTTCCGCGATGAAGTTCGATCTGTTTTGCCAATTGTTCTTTTTGACTTTTGGGATAAGCAAACGATCCGTGCTCATCACAAAAAATACAGGTCTTCATCCCCTTGATACCGGCGCGATTAGGACAGTCTTCTGCAATCGATACAGGGACCTTAAAAACCTTTTGCCCGAAGAGTTTTTTGTAGTAGGTAGAGATGGGATTGTAAGGCAGTTGTTCCGAGCCAAAACGCATGGCATTAAGTAGCGTAAAAAGCCCTCAACTGGCAACAGAAATGCTCCCCCAAGCAGTGCTAAAAAGGCCTTTAATGACGTTTGAGTTTAAAAATATTATCACCGCCGATCAAAGCCCCTCTTTGAGCCTCCCTCCGACCTGGGAACCGATGCATTCTCTGGAGGGCGCCTTTAGCGAAACTCAGTATATTTATCAGCCCACGATCGCTCTGGCTTTCGAAAATGTCCCGTCTCCTGCCATTTTGTCCTTAGGTTTGGGGCTTGCTTACAACGAAATTCTTGTGGCCTGCGAGGCGCTAAAAAATAACAAACAGCCCTCCGTTGTTCGCAGTTTTGAACTTGTATCTGAACTGCGCGAGTATTTTGTGGCGTGGATTTCCAATCAACCTTCTGTTTTAAGCGATGTTTACGATCTAATTTTAAAACTCTACGCGGAAAAATATTCTTTTACAGAAGTTTCTATCAAAACGTGTTTGCAGACTCTCTTGAACAAAAAAATCCTTAAGATTGAGGGGCCGGTCACGTTACAAACCGAACTTTCAGAAATGAACGCACTTTTGTTCGACGCCTTCTGCGCCAAAACAAGCCCAGAACTCTGGACTCCTGAATTTTTGCACTCTTTTTTTAAACGCACCGCCGGCACTCCGTGTTTTATGTCCACTTACGCCTGCACGGGCGAGCTCAAACGCGCACTTGTCGCAGCAGGGTTCGAAGTTGAAAAACGAAAAGGCTTCGCCTACAAACGCGAATCCACCTTCGCCAAAAGGTACGCCGTACCTTTTCCTTAAGCGTTGCATCCAGAAAAGGAACGGCGTACCTTTTAAAGATGAAGAAAAAAGCTTTGGTGTTATCAGGTGGTGGGGCGCGTGGGGCTTATCAGGTGGGAGTGTTAAAAGCGCTGTCCGAAATCGCTCAACAAGAAAACAAAGATCCAAAGATTTCCATTTTTACCGGAATCAGTGCCGGAGCGATCAACGCGACTTTTTTAGCAGCTTATGCTGATGAATTTCATAAAGGTGTGGAAAAGCTTGTGCAGTTTTGGTCGCAGATGACAAGCGAGCAGGTTTTTTCTTCGAACACCTCTCGTATGGGAAAAATTGCCTTCACCTGGATGAAGGAATTGTCTCTAGGGCCACTCACCGGCACCACTCCGGGGCGAGCGCTTCTCGATACAGCTCCCCTCAACAAATTGATCTCGGAGAATCTTCCCTTCCAAAAGATTCAAAAAAACATCGATAGTAAACACTTGCACGCCGTGGCCGTGACAGCGACCGATTATGCGTCGTCTCTCTCTGTCACTTTTGTGCAAGGTCAAGCTGAGCTTTCCGATTGGAAAAAAATCAAGAGAGTTTCGCGAAAAACTCATCTCAGCTCCGAACATATATTGGCATCCTCATCCATCCCGATGCTCTTCCCGCCCGTTGCGGTGGAAAGTAGTTTTTACGGTGACGGCTGTGTTCGAAATAGTTCGCCGTGCATGCCCGGCATATTGTTAGGAGCTGACGCTTTATTTGTTATCGGTGTTCGTCAATCTGGTGTCACGATGGACGATCAACGTCATGCAAAGCTTGAGCGCTCACCGAGTGTCGCGCGTGTTTTAAACGTGCTACTGAACTCTGTTCTGCTCGATGGAATCGAAATTGATGTGGATCGCATCCAGAGATTTAATACTCTCACCGAAAAAATTCCCGAAGCCGCAAGAAGCTCGCTGATTTATCGCAAACTCGACACTCACTTTGTTTCTCCCTCTCGAGACATTGGCGAAATCGCTCTCACAAACGCCCATCGCCTTCCTCCTCTTTTACGCTACCTTATGCGAGGACTCGGAACGCTGGAAGATGCGAGCGAAATTATCAGTTATTTGTTATTCGATCCGCAGTTTTGCCAAACCCTGATACAAATGGGATATGAAGACGGCCAAAAAAACCGCGACCAAATCGCGGCGTTTATTGCTTAGGGCGTGTCCTCATTTTAACAGAGTGCTGTAAGTTTAAACAAAATTGACT
>CAZOGU010000025.1:0-42235 GCA_964579625.1 uncultured Pseudobdellovibrionaceae bacterium | reverse complement strand
AGTTTTCGGTAAAAAATATTCTTGTTTTTGGCTTTTCATATAAGCCATTTATCGGTGCAATTGAGGAGATATTAAAGCCGATTCGAATTGACTTACAAATACCAGATCTTTGTCTAAGGCTACACCTGGTCTAGAGTTTACATGTCACAACAAATGGCTCAAAGCTAGACCGACCAAACCATTTATCTTCGACTCGTTGTCCATGAAAAACAGCATGGTGAATGTCTACATCTTGTTCTGTAAAACGAATCATGGAGTACATATCACCCTCGGATTGAATTTGAGTTGGATTAAAGCCTGGCTGCTCAATCTGAACCAACTCCTGGCCCTGGTCATTTTTAACCAATACAGACTTGGGGGCGAGTTTGTCGTCTTTACTCAAGAAGACAAATCGAATTTTAATGCCTCTTTTAGTAATAAAGTACTCTCGCTCGCTCTCGCCGGCCATGATTACACATGAACCAAACTTTTTAGTCGTCATAACTTGGTCAATTTTCTCGGCGCTTAATATGTATTCTGACTTTTTTTCAGAATTGTGAACGGACTGAATTTCAGTGATTTTTTGATCTGTTTCTAACAAACGCTTGCGAAGTCTTTCTTTTTCCTCTTCGAGACGCCTCAACTCTTCATTGCGCAATTGATCTTGTGTTTTTGATTCCTGTTGAAGGTTTTTCAATGTTTCCGTGATCGTTGGAGATTGAGCCAACGATTGAGAAAGGCAGAGAATCCCAACAAGGACAACGAGCGTTGATTTTACTTTTTTATTGTACATTCTCATTTGAGCCTCACTTGTCTTTCTTACATCTGGCATCAATGCCCGACAGCCTATCCAACCAACCCACTTGATACTGATTTAATTCACCTTCTGGCGGTTTGCACGTTAAACCCGCATCACATGAAAACTTTTGATAATCTCCGACGGTCAAACTCTTACTTGTTTTACCTGCTTTGGTCACAGCAACCTCAGGTCGGTCGGTGAGACGACCATTCCATTCGTAAATCGGGCAACTTTGTCCCTCTTTTGAACGTAAAACACAAATCGGTATTCCCTTTTTTCCCAAAACACATCTTGGCACATTGCCTTTGCGGTAGGAACCCATGACATAGCGTGGATTATAAAACCAATCCATACAACTCTGATCCCCTTTTGGATTTAAAACATCCTCTTCGGGAAGTGCACACTGTGCTTCTGGATGCTTGTATGCAAAAAAGTCATCAACCATAGAGTTGAAATCCAATTCCGCAATAAATCGAACGGCTTCGACAAATTTATCATCACACAATTCTGTCAAATAGTCTTGGGCTGGAACTGTCGACTCGATGGGAAAGAAATTGGAATAAATCGTATATTCAGCCCCCGTGTACTCAGACATATTTTCTGATCTATCTCCAAGAACGAATGAAACCTTTTTGTCTTTCGTCGTTGTGATTGTAATTGAGAGATCATACTTGCACATCCCCAAAACTGGATTCTCTTCTGTCGAATTAAAAAACACTCTTTTCTTTTTCACAAGAAAAAGAGGGTTCATATAAGGGGGTATGTCTGCCGCTGTTGGGGGGCCAGGAAGGGGATATATATCGTTCTTATTTGCACTTGGCTTTACTTTGCGAAGAGACGTCATCGCCCACAAACTCGTTTCACGTCTATACGAGTAGCTGATTGAAGTAGAAGATGCCCCTCCCAGTTGCAGGACGCCGAGTGCAAAATCAACTGGTGCTGGAAAGGCATTTCCATTTCGAAGTCTTTGAATTGTACTTAGAGCTGCGGCAATTTTGCCAGTATCAAAAACTCCAGTTGTTGTGGTGTCGACGTCTTTACCCTTGAAAAAGCGGACCCATTTTCTTGGCACGGGAGGAAAATTGAGGTTCTCATCACGCTCTGTATCGAGTAATCTCGACATCAGTGAGTCTTCTGGCTCAGATGTTTTATTAAAAAATCGATCTACATTTAATTGAATCGCGCCATTTTTAGATGAATCAACAGATTTAGACCCCTCTGTTTTTGCCAGAGAAACACTTTGGGTCACGAGAATAACTATTTGTACGACAAGCTTTAAAAAGGAGTTTTTCAGCATACATCCACCTACATCCCACCCAACTCATGTGCAGATTGCGTGCCTGTAGGATTTAAAAAATCTCTTCGAAAAGCAAATGTAAGATGCTGAAATTACTGGCTCTATACATTTTATAATTTATGGACACTGTTAAAAAAAGCAAGAATTGTCGCTTCTTTTTAATCGGATGCCAATATCCGTCACTTTTGCCTTAGCGAAATGCCTCCGCAGACACTTCAACGACGACAGGTAAATGATCCGAGGTTTGTTCGCGGCGCTCTTCTTTGCGGATAGCAAATGGTAATACTTTTCCGGAATCATCTGTGTAACGCTGCACTCGAGCTGATAAAACGGTTGAGTCGCGCAAGCCGATAAATCGAATATCATCTAGCTGGCTCATGTGATTTAAAACGAACTCTTCATCTTTTACATTTTCTACGTCTTTAAAAAACCAATCCTCTGATTTTTCAGTTTTTTTCACGTCGGATGGTTCGATGGCTTCATGAAAAGTATGAGTCACACGAGCGGCCGGTGGAATTGTATTGAGCGCCATATCAAACGCACTGAGGGAAATATCCCGCATCGCTTGCATCTCTGGTGCAAATTGCACATTCGTATTAAAATCACCAGCGATCATGATCGGAACATCTTTCCCAAATTTTCGCTGGTTGCCTAAAATAATCTGCACTGCTGCCTCAAACTGAGCTTGCCTCATTCGATTGAACTTTAAATCCTCAAGGCTTCCCCGTTGAGAAATCGCGTGCATTCCAACAACAATCAGAAATGGTTTTTGCTCACCCTGTCTACGCAAAAGATACACTGGTAAATCTCTGCTAAAGAGAAAACTTTTTCGTCGTGTCACCGGGTCTTTCCAAATATGGCCTTTGTGAGACTGAGTTTCAACATGAACATTAAGGTCGGCTCTGACAATTAAACCAATATCAATATTTCGAAAATCATTTCCACGAACCAAATAACTTTCATAGGACGATTTAAGCTTATGACTCAAATCTTGCAAAGCCTGTAGACCTTCAACTTCAGTCAGAACAGCAAAATCAGGCTGTACTTCATCAATCGTCTTGATCAATTCGTTCACCTGCTCGTCCGTTTTCGGA
Source organism: uncultured Pseudobdellovibrionaceae bacterium (assembly GCA_964579625.1). Taxonomy (GTDB): domain Bacteria; phylum Bdellovibrionota; class Bdellovibrionia; order Bdellovibrionales; family JAGQZY01; genus JANPLN01. The sequence goes on along the minus strand of CAZOGU010000025.1, from coordinate 39,066 downwards.
CGCGGCGGCTGACTAGGAACCAATCGAAAATCCGTGCCCGAAGTTCGCACGTACTTCCCACCCAGCTGAAAAATATTGGCCACATTGAACGTCATAAAAACAAGCTTGTCGATCTCAGACCACTCACGAGGCTTTTGCTGAACCTTAAAAAAGAACTGACAACGCCCCCGATCCGCATAGGAAGGCGCCACAAAAACTGACAAAATAAAAAACAGCACCCACCGCTTAAACTCACATGAAGTCATTGAGAAATCCCCTGTTACCAACCCGTTGCCACAAGGTACTACACGCTCGAGTCCTGTCATCGTTAATTCAAATTTAGGAAAGCTTTTCAAAATTCCAATTAAAAAACAAACAATACTGATCTAGCTCTCACAATTTTGAGTTTATCTTTGAAGGTTTTATAAAAAGGGGTCTTTCTGAGACCTCCGTTGAGCGTGACGCGATCGTGAGCGAAGCGAACGACAACGGCAGAGCCATGGACGAGCGTGTCTTAGAAAGACCCCTTTTTATAAAACCTTCAAAGATAAACTCAAAATTCGTTGTTAAAAGAAAGCTTTTACTTCGCGCTCTTTAGCGATTTGAACAGCATCCTCGTAGCCGGCATCGACATGACGAAACACACCCATGCCTGGATCTGCCGTTAAAACACGCTTCAATCGTTGAGCCGCAGCCTCTGTACCATCAGCCACAATCACTTGCCCCGCATGAAGGCTGTACCCCATTCCCACGCCACCACCATGATGAAAGCTCACCCAAGTGGCGCCGCAGGCCGTATTCGCAAGCGCATTCAAAATCGGCCAATCTGCAACAGCGTCTGAGCCATCTTTCATCGCTTCAGTTTCGCGATTGGGTGATGCCACGGACCCGCAATCCAAATGGTCGCGTCCAATAACGATGGGGGCTTTTACTTTTCCTTGCGCAACAAGCTCGTTGAGTTTTAATCCGGCGAGGGCGCGCTCACCGTATTCAAGCCAACAGATGCGCGCTGGCAGTCCTTGAAAAGCAATTCTCTCACGCGCCATTTTTAACCAGTTGAGCAAGTGAGGTTTGTGCGGGAACAATTGTTTAAGAGCTTCATCCGCCACATAAATATCTTCGGGGTCTCCAGAAAGAGCGACAAAGCGGAACGGCCCACTGCCCTTGCAAAACAACGGACGAATGTAGGCCGGAACAAATCCCGGAAAGGCAAACGCATCTTTAAAGCCACCTTCGACAGCACGAGCGCGAATGTTATTGCCGTAATCAAAAGTGATCACACCTTTGTTCATCATCTCCACCATGCCGCGAACATGTTTGGTCATACTGGCAACGGATTTTTTAACATAGTCTTCGGGATTGGATTTGCGAAGTTGAGCCGCTTGCTCGAGATTGTAACCTTCGGGCACGTAGCCATTCAATGGATCATGCGCGGATGTTTGATCGGTTAAAACATCAGGTAAATAATTTTTAGCGATCATCTGATGAATCACTTCGGTCATGTTGCCAACGAGTCCGATGGATTTGGCTTGGCCTTGTTCGGCGTAGGATTTCATTTTTTTCCACGCTTCATCGAGATTGGTGAACATTTCGTCCACGTACTTCGTATCCAGTCGTTTTTGAATGCGTTCAGGGTCCACATCAACAGCAAGAACACAGGCTCCGGCAAAAACACCCGCGAGCGGTTGGGCTCCGCCCATGCCGCCCAGGCCTGCTGTGAGAATGATTTTACCTTTAAGGCTTCCACCAAAGTGTTGGCGCCCCAGTTCGGCAAAAGTTTCGTAAGTGCCTTGGACAATTCCTTGTGTACCGATGTAAATCCAAGAACCCGCTGTCATCTGACCGTACATCATCAAGCCCTTGCGATCCAGTTCGTGAAAGTGCTCCCATGTGGCCCAGTTAGGAACAAGGTTGGAATTGGCAATGAGTACACGCGGAGCATCCGCATGAGACTTAATCACACCCACGGGTTTTCCCGATTGCACTAGAAGGGTTTCATCATTTTCCAAAAGTGTGAGTTGTTTTAAAATAGCATCAAACGCGGGCCAGTTGCGCGCGGCTTTTCCAATTCCACCGTAAACAATCAAGTCTTCCGGTTTTTCAGCCACTCCGGGATCGAGGTTGTTTTGAATCATGCGATAGGCCGCCTCTTGCAGCCAGCCTTTGCAGTGAAGTTGAGTTCCGGTGGGGGATTTGATGGTTCTTACCATTCGAGGTCTCCTACTGTGGATGTGATTGTTTTAAGAAGTGTTCCATCTTTCATCAGCTCGCGAATTTTTTGCACGTCTTTGGCAAACACACGATCTTCTTTCGCAAAGGGAACATCTTTGCGAATGGCTTCGTAGGCCTTAAGAACTGTAGATGACGGCGTAAGTGGTTTTAAAAGGTCCAACGCTTGAGTGGCTGACAAAAATTCCATGGCAATAATGTTTTCGGCGTTATCGACAATCATGCCAAATTTGCGAGCGGCAATCGTTCCCATGCTGACATGATCTTCTTTATCTGCGGAAGTGGGAATGCTATCGACCGATGCGGGATGCGCAAGAATTTTATTTTCGCTCACCAAAGATGCTGCGGCCACTTGCACAATCATGTGCCCACTGTTGAGCCCGCCATCCGGTGCTAAAAAGGCCGGGAGTCCACTCATCGCCGGGTTGATCAGTTTTTCAATACGGCATTCGGAAATGGCCGCCATGGCGCTGATCGCGATCGCCACAAAATCCATCGCAAATGCGACAGGCTCACCGTGAAAATTTCCGCAGGAAAGAATTTTTCCATCTTCGGCAAAGACCAACGGATTGTCAGTACTGGAGTTGGCTTCGATCTCTAAAGTTCGCAAAGAATTTCCAACGGCGTCTTTAACTGCACCGTGAACCGCTGGCATGCAACGAAGTGAGTACGCATCCTGGACACGGTTGCAATTGAGATGAGCTTCGGCAATGGGAGATGTTTTTCCCATCAGCTTTAAAATATTTCGTGCGGTCTTGGCCTCTCCCGGATGAGGGCGAGTGGCGGCGATCAGAGGATCAAAGGCTTTACGACTGCCTTGCAGAGCTTCGAGAGACATCGCTCCCGCTAAATCGGAAAACCAAGTCAACCTGCGAGCTCGCTCCAGATGAAGCAGTCCCACCGCTGTCATCACCTGACAGCCGTTAATCATCGACAAGCCTTCTTTGGCTTGCAGTTCGAGAGGTTGGATTTTTTTCTTTTGCAAAACCGTTTGCACGGAAACGTGTTTGCCATCGTCGCCCCACACTTCGCCTTCACCAATGATGGCTAAAGCTAAATGCGAAAGCGGTGCGAGATCGCCACTGGCTCCCACACTCCCCTGTTGAGGGATCACAGGAATGATGTCGTTGTTTAAAAATTCGAGGAGTTTATCAACCACTTCGGGGCGAATGCCGCTGTGACCACGAGCCAGCGCATTGGCGCGCAAAAATAAAATCGCGCGCGATTCTTCTTTGGTAAACGGAGCGCCGACACCCATGGAATGGGAGCGAATTAAATTTTTCTGCAACTGAACAATCTGCGGCTGCGAAATGGAAACACTGCTAAACGACCCAAACCCAGTGTTGACGCCATAAATGATTTCGCCCTTTTCGACACGATTCATAATGTATGCGCGCGAGGTCTGCATTTTTTCCCGCGCCGCTGGAGATAGCTCAACCCGTTTATTGGTGAAGGCCACATCCACCACGGCTTGCAAATTTACATTTTCGCCATTCATTTGCATGTTTTACCCTTTAAGAAACTGAATTGTTTTTTGATAGTCGTTTTTAAAAATAAAATTGCCGGCAACGAGCACATCGACGTCTTCAAGAAACGGCAAACTCTCCGCATTCACGCCGCCATCCACCTCGATAAGGATGGAACGCTTTTTTTGATCGATCTCTTGGCGCAGCCAACAAATTTTTTCCACCTGCTCCTGCATAAAGGACTGCCCACCAAAACCAGGCTCCACCGTCATCACGAGCACCACATCCACTAACGGCAGATACGGCAAAATCGTCTCAATCGGTGTGCGCGGACGCAACGTGATCCCCGCCTTGCAATTCTGGCGTCTGATTTTTTTTAGGAGTTCGGCAATATCTCCCTTGGATTCCACATGCAGTGTGATGTTGTTTGCTCCCGCCTTGAGAAAGTCATCGACATACTTTTCGGGTTCTTCGATCATTAAATGACAGTCGAGAAAAATATTTTTGAGTTTGCGTAAAGATTTTACAACCGGAGCGCCAATCGTCAGATTGGGAACAAAATGCCCATCCATCACATCGACATGAATCCAATCGGCACCCGCCGCCATTACATTTTGAATCTCTTTTTCGAGATTGGCAAAATCGGCTGATAAAATACTTGTGGCTACCATTTTTTTACGCGCCAAACTGGCCTCCTACAGAAAGTCGAAATCCTCTTAAAAATTCTTCGGCAGAAATTCTTTTTTTAGATTCTGGTTGAATCTGCAGCACCTTTAAAAATCCTTCTCCGCACGCCACAGTAAAGTGATCTGTTTGCACGTCCACAACTGTTCCGGGCGAGGCCCAGGAAAAACTTTTGTCACTCAGACGCGTTTGATGAATTTTAAAATGATGTCCTGCGAGAGCACTGGTCGCATGCGGCCCCATCGCGAGTCCACGCACCAGATTATGAATTTGTGAGGCGGACCATGTCCAATCGATCATCGCTTCTGTCTTTTGAATTTTTTCAGCATAAGTGACAAGGGTTTCGTCTTGCTCTTTGGGTTTTAAGGCTCCATCCAAGAACTGCAAAAACTCTTTTTTAAATAAATCCACGCCCAAAACTTGCAACTGATTGTGCAACTCCAGAGAATTGATTTCGCTATTTAAAAACAAGCGTCGTTCGCCAATCACTGCACCGGCATCTAATTTTTTCACGATGACTTGCAAACTGACGCCGCTTTCTTTGTCGCCAGCCATCAGCGCGCGTTGAATCGGGGCCGCTCCCCGCCAGCGCGGCAAACAGCTACCGTGCAAATTAACGCATCGACTTGGGCACAGATCTAAAAAAGGCTGTTTTAAAATTTGCCCGTACGCCACAACAACAATCGCATCGAGTTCGAGAGTTTTAAGAAAATCGATATTTTGCAGATCATTGATATTTTCGGGAGTCGAAACGGGAAGACCTAACTCGAGCGCGCGCTTTTTCACTGGACTGGCTTGAAGTTTATGACCTCGACCTGCCGGGCGATCTGGTTGGGAAAGCACATGCACCACTTGCGTGATTTGCTGAAGAGCTTCGAGCGAAGGGACGGCAAACTCTGGAGTTCCACAAAAGAGCAGCCGATGAGACATCTAGTCCGCTTCCTCTGCGTCAGTCTCGTCGTCCGCTGACTTTTTTTTGTCGTAACCAAACTTTTTAATTTTAGATTTGAGTCTCATCGACTTGATCGGGCTTAAGCGATCGATAAATACTTTGCCATCAAGATGATCAATCTCGTGCTGCATGCATATCGCAAGCAGTCCATCCAACCGAAGGTTGAGAGGTTTCCCCTCGATATCCATGCCAGTGACTTCGATATATTCGTCTCTTTGTACGGTTTCGTAATAGCCCGGAACACTGAGGCAGCCCTCTTCGAAGGTGGTCTTGCCTTCCTTCTTTTTGATTTCGGGATTGAGAATCACAAGCGGCATCGCCACTTGTTTTTCGAGTTCTGTCATTTGACTGAGATCGTAGCGATCCCCTTCGGTCATGGGACGTGTGTCGATCACCAAAAGACGTTTTTCGACTCCCACCTGAATCGCTGCGAGTCCAATGCCACGCTCTGCATACATGGTCTCAAGCATGTCAGCGGCTAACTGACGAATCTCGGCCGTGACTTTCTCAATCGGCTTGGCCTTATGACGAAGGCGCGGGTCTGGAAATGTAAGAACTTCGAGGAGTGCCATGGTGTGGATTTTTAGCAGGTTTTAGCACTCGTGTCAGGTGCATTTAGCGTTTTTGGCGCCTGATGATAAGGGATGCGAGGAGAATCATCATGAGGTTGGGGCCCCATGCCGCAATGATAGGCGGCAAGCTCCCATGGCGCCCCAGCGTGAGGCCAGAATTGTAGATTCCCCAGTAAATCAGGGTCAGAAGCACACACTTTTGCAGGTTCATAAGTACACCACCCGATCTAGTGGTTCCCGAGGTGGAAAAAGCAATCCCAAGGAGAACCATTACGAGCGTGGTAAAGACATAACTAAATTTGGAGTAATAATCGACTTCGAAGGGAACGGTGTTGAGGCCGGCTTCTTTATTGCGCTCGATATATCGCCGCAGCTCGCGCACACCCATTTGAGCTGAGGCTTTTGAAGAGGTTTTGATGTCGATCACATTTTCACCAACATCGAGATCCTTTTTATCGAAGGTTTCTGTGATCGGAGCTGAGTCCTCATCAAAAAAGACGGTCACAGAACCATTGGTCAGCGTCCATCGCCCTTCTCCCAAAATGGCTTCCTTGGCGACCAGAATTTGCTGAAGCATCCAGTCACTGGAGAACGTGTAGAGCGTAATTTTAAAAGCCTTGGCCTCTTTAGCGTTAAGGAGACTGATGTTAAAAATATTTTGCCCCGACCGGTACCAAATATTTTCTTGCTTGGAATTGGCATAGAGCCAAGGCTTGTTCCGCATGACTGTGTAGTAAATGTAGTTTTTTTTATCAACCGCTTTGGTCATGAGTTCATTACTGGCGATAAACGAAAAGAGCGAAATCCCACTGACAATCACGAGGTTGGGAAGTGCAATCCTCAGTAGACTGAGCCCCATGCTAAACATCGCCACCATCTCGCTATTTTTATGAAGTGTCCCCAGAGTAAACAGCGTGGCAAGCAAGCAGGCCACCGGGATCAATTGAAAAAGCATCTCAAAGGAGTAGTAGGCATAGTATTTCGCAAAGACAGAGAGCTCGGCCGAGAAGCGCGCCGTGCTGGTGAGAAAGTCGATCGCCACAAACAGGGTGACAAAAACACTTAAGCCCGCCACAAAATAAAATAAAAAGCTCTTCGCAATATAGCGATCAATCAATGAAATCACTCTTCCATAATACTTGACTCCTCGAAAAAAGAATCGTCTACTCGAACTATGTCGTTACGCGTCTTACTTGCTGATGAAAGTGATACCATTAAAAAGGTGTTTCAACTCGCTCTTCAAGACTTGAATATTGAGATCAAAACCGTTCAGAGCGGTCTAGACGTGGTCAACGTGGCACAAAGTTTTCGTCCACAGATCATTTTTGCCGATGTACTCCTGCAAAAGAAAAATGGCTACGAAATGTGCCTCGAAATTAAGCAAACCTCAGCGCTCTCGAGCATTCCTGTGATTTTGATGTGGAGTTCTTTTATGGAACTCGATCAAGAGCAGTTTAAAAAGTCGCAAGCCGAAGACCAGCTCGAAAAACCCTTCGATGCCGATCTCTTGAGAAATCTTGTGAAAAAGTATGTTCCAACTGCAGCGAGCAATCCGATATCGCAGTTTTTAAAATTCCCGAAGAGCATTAAACAAACTCTAGACGTTAAAAATGCAAAACCGCCAGTGAGTAAAGCCCCAATTCAGGAAATGGCCGAAAAAGAAGATGATTCGGAATTTAACCTCAATTCCATTCTTGGAGATTTAGCACCTGTCGCGGATGATTCAGCGGCACCGCCTTCGTTTTCGGATGACGCCATTGAAATGCCTTCGCTCGACAGTCCTCCTCCTGCGGAGTTCGAAGAGTTTAAAATCGACACCCACGTCGATCAGCTTGAAAAATTTGAAAGCTTTAATATGACAAAATCAACAGTGCTGCCTCCACCGACAACCCCAGAGTTTGTCGAAGACAAAAGCGAAGTGGGCATGGCTGATTTTGACAATATACAACCCACTCAACTCGACAACCTTTTTAAACAAAAAGGCCCCACTGGTCAGACACGCACAGAGATTTCCATTCCCAAAAATTTAAAATCCTCCGATGCGCGCCCCATGCAGGCAACGGATGTCGATGAGCAACAGATCGAAGCCATCGTTCGCGCTCACACCGAAGAATTTCTCAAAAATCAGCTCCAACACTCATTGATGAGTCTTGTCGAAAAAATTGTACGCGAGGAATTAGACAAAGTTCTCGAAGAGGAAGTTCGCCTCAAACAGGAACTGCAAGATGACAATCCATGAACTGGTAGCCCTCGCGATTGCTGAAGATCTGCCCGCGGGCGACATCACAACAGACAATCTCAACCTCAAAGAAAAAAAAGGTCATGCGTTTTTAATCGCCAAATCCGATCTTAAACTCTCTGGCCAAGATTTTTTTAACGAGAGCCTTCTCACACTTTGTCCTCAGGCCGATATCAAATGGTATTTTAAAGATGGCGACACCATTCTTAAAACGCAAAAAGTGGCCTCGGTTTACGGAAACCTCCTCGAAATTATCAAAGCGGAACGAGTGGCGCTTAATTTTTTAGGCTACTTTAGCGGCATTGCGACGCTGACTCAGCAATACGTGAGCGCATGCGTTCCAGGTTCAAAACTCAAAATTCTCGACACGCGAAAAACGCTTTCTCCGTATCGAGCGTGGATTAAAAAAGCAGTGCTCGACGGTGGCGGCGAAAATCACCGACAGAATCTCAGTGATGCGGTCTTAATTAAAGAAAATCACATTCGTATCGCTGGTGGCATTACGAAGGCTGTGACGCAGATTCGTCAGCACGTGAAAAGTTTTGTGGAAGTGGAAGTGACAAACCTCAAAGAGGTCGAAGAAGCCATCTCTCTCGATATCCAGCGCCTGCTGTTGGACAACATGAACGATGACATGCTCCGCGAAGCCTTGGCATTGATTCCAGAGGCCATCGAGACCGAAGCAAGCGGGAATATGAATTTGGCGCGAGTCAAAACTTTGAGTCAACTGGACGGTTTGGATTACGTGAGTGTGGGGGCATTAACCCACTCGGCGCCATGTGCTGATCTCAGTTTGCTTTTTGAGTTTTAGGATTTAATAAAATGACCAGTATCAATCAATTCACTCAAAACGAACTTACCAAGCTGGGCGCCCCCAGTTTTTTTGTGCAAAAAACGATAAGCACAAATGCATGGGCCAAAGAAGAGTTTCATGGACAAACACCGTTTGCTCTCTACGTGGCCGACGAACAAACTCATGGACGGGGTCGCGGGGATCATTCCTGGAGTCAGGCCGCGCCGGGTACAACTTTGCTTTCAACATGGTGCTTGCGCCTCACACAAACGCCGCAACCTCTTTTCCCACTACGCGTAGGCCTGTTGTTATTTGAAAGCTGTCTTAAAACCTGGCCGCAATTGGAGTGGGCTCTCAAAGCTCCCAATGATATCTACATCCTCGACGGAAAATGGGCCGGCATTTTGATTGAACTGAGTAAGATTGACCTAAACATGTGCTGCTACATCGGCATCGGCGCCAATATTTTTGCTAAACCCGAACTCGCTGAGCAAAAAACAACTGCGCTCAGTGAGTGGTTCACTGATATCCAAAACGAATGGCCTCGATTCTGTCGCCAATTTTTTCTCGGCCTCCAAGATCTGCAAAAAGACCCCGCCCGCCAAACTCTCCTCAAAAACGAAATCCAACAACTCGAGTACGGCTTAAAAAAATACATCGGCAACAATGTACAATCCGTTTTACCTGATGGCAGCCTCACACTAAAATCCGGCGAAATGATTCACTGGAGCAACCTCTGATTTTCAAATAAATAAAAGGGGAAGTTGCAAAGTCTATTTTTTCGGACATCCGTTGAGCGTGACGCGATGGCCGCAGGCCACAACGGCATAGCCAAGGACGGCGTGTCCGCAAAAAATAGACTTTGCAACTTCCCCTTTTATTTATTTGAAAATCAGATAATATACGTTTTTCTGGAGGTCACTATGGCACTGATGTACACACCCCCTGGCGAACTCGGAAGCCTTTGTCCTGACTTTCAACTTCCCGGCACCGATGGGAATCTTTATTCTCTGAAAGACTTTAAAGGCTCCAAAGCTTTACTCGTGATGTTTATTTGTAACCACTGTCCGTATGTACAAGCCGTGGAGTCGCGTCTTGTGACGCTTTCGCAGGAACTTTTGAAGCGCGGCGCTCAGGTGGTTGCGATTTCTTCGAACGATGCCAAAAAATATCCCGCCGACTCCTTTGAGAAGATGAAAGAGAAGGCTGTAGAGAAAAAATATCCGTTTCCTTATCTTTATGACGAAACACAAGCCGTTGCAAAAAAGTTTGCGGCTGTTTGTACCCCCGATTTTTTTGTTTATGACGAAAATCTCACCCTCGCCTATCGTGGTCGACTGGATGATTCTTGGAAAGACTCATCGCAGGTCTCACGCCAGGAACTGCGCCACGCAGTCATTGAGCTGCTCGAAGGGCGTGCGGCGCCTATGAGTCAATATCCGTCCATGGGATGTTCGATCAAATGGAAAGAGCTTTAATTCTTACCAAAGAACAGGTTTTTGATCATTCTTAACCAATGATGTACTCCACGCTCCTCCTCGTTTGTTTTTTCCAAGTGGCCTCTGCAAAACCTAAAGAAGCTTACACTCCTCAAGATGTTTGTAATTCGATCAATCACAGTAGTTATAAAGCTCAATGCGAAACATCTGCATATCGAAGCAGCTTTGATCCTAAGGCTCTTTCGACTTGTATGACTCATAAATTACACCATTATGAAAAAGCAACCTGCATGGGCGTCATCAAAAATAAAGACTACTCTCCAGAGATGATCGATGAGTGCTACAAAAAAGATAAGTGCTTCAAAACTAAGACTTGTTTAAAAAAGGACAGGATACCACTTAATAAATGCCTTCAAATTTCTGGGAAAGAAATACCCCAAGAAAAAGAGGCCACCGACGGATCGCCATTTATTTCTTAGAGAATTGAATCGACAAAATCTTTCGGCGAAAAAAGCCGTAAATCTTCAACCGCTTCGCCCACACCGATCATTTTGACAGGTAAGCCCACATCGCAGGCAACACCGATGGCCACTCCGCCTTTGGCAGACCCATCCATCTTTGTTAAAATCACACCGGTGACTCCCAAAGCTTGATGAAACTGTTCGGCCTGAATCAAAGCATTCTGTCCTGAGTTGGCATCAAGAACCAAAATAACTTCATGGGGACAATCGGCTTGCACCTTCGTCATCACACGTTTTATTTTTTTGAGTTCTTCCATGAGGTTCACCTGGGTGTGCAATCTCCCCGCCGTATCAATGATGACAACGTCAAAACCTTTCGCTTGAGCTTTATTAACGGCATCAAACGCCACAGCGCTGGGATCTTTTACGTTTTCAGGACTAAAAATTTCCACGTTCGCGCGCTCGCTCCAGACTTTCAGTTGAGCATCGGCTGCCGCACGAAAGGTGTCACCTGCTGCGATCATCACTTTTTTGCCTTGCTGTTGAATCTGAGACGCTAATTTTCCAATCGTTGTGGTTTTACCAGCACCGTTCACACCGACTACCATCCACACTGTGAGTCCTTGCGAATTGATTTTAAATTGCGATTCATCGGCCTTAACACTAGAAAAAATATCCAACATTTCGTCGCGAAGTGCTTGCTTCAACCCTTCTCCGCTGAGAGATGTCGATAATTTACTTTCGAGCGAAGCAAAAAGACGCTGCACTGTTTTGGGACCAAGATCGCTTGTGTAGAGAACTTCCTCAATGGACTCGAGTTGTCCTCGATCGACAGTCGCACCTGACAGCGACGATGCCATCCGCCCCCAAAAGGATTTTTGAGTTTGCGACAAAGCCTCTTGCAGAGTTTTGTAACTTTTGAGTGGCTTTTCTTTTTCAGCAACTACTTTTTGCAGCTCTTCAAGCTGGCGCGCCGCCTGAGTCGGTCCTTCTTTGGGCTTTGACTTCCTAAAAAAGAAATACCCAAGGACGCCTGAGGCCCCAAGCGCGGTTCCGATACCAACAATGACTTCGTAAGATAATAATTCCAACATTCGGCTGTTATACCCACTCCCCTAAAAGGTACCAAGTACCTTTAGCGGCCGCGGCGCATAAGTTTTAAGCTTGTGTGCGTCGGGAGCGCTTGATTTCCTGTTTTGGAGCTGGAGACGCGCAGTGAGTTTTCTGACTGGCGAAAGCTTGGGTGAATCTTTGATCGAGTTCTTTGTATCTCGCGACAAATTCGCTTTGTTGAAAACCATTTCTTTCACTGGGTGATTTTTTAAAACTCACGAGTGACCGTTGGGCTTCATGTATAGACTCACGTATCATTTCACAGTCTTTTTGCTGTTGAGCGATTTTTGATCCGGGAATAGACACTTTTAACAAAAGTGTCTGAGAGAGGCTAATATTCTTCTCAGCGAGATCTAGCAAGGCTTTATAGGAGTTAAATGGACCTTCTTGCGAAAAGGCAAAAGTAAAAAGTAAACCAATAAAAAAGTGAATCACGTGGAGATCCTTTTCTCTTGAACACCCCTAAAGGCGCCGCACTTTTTTACAATTGCGCGGCCAGTTCTGTGCGGGTGCCGAGATCAACCGAGACCATTTTTGAAACGCCCTTTTCTTCCATCGTCACGCCGTAAAGTTTTTCGGCGATTTCCATGGTGTACTTATTGTGCGTGACGACGATGATCTGACTGCGTTTAGCCATTTCGCGAACAAGCTCATTAAAGCGCATCACGTTGGCGTCATCGAGTGGCGCATCAACCTCATCCAGTAAGCAATACGGAGATGGCTTCACTAGGAAGATCGAGAAAATCAACGAAACTGCCGTCAGCGCCTTTTCTCCCCCGGAGAGGAGAGACACGCTCTGGAGTTTTTTGCCAGGAGGGCGCGAAACAATGTCGAGACCCATTTCGCCTTTTTCTGTGTCTTCGATAAGGATCAATCGTGCTTCACCACCGCCGAATAAAACTGGGAACACTTTTTGGAAGCGTTCGTTCACAGCCTCATAGGTTTCCTTGAAGCGGCGTGAGCAAATGCGGTTGATGCGATCGATGACCTTTTTGAGTTGCTCTTTGGCTTCGATCAAATCTTCGTACTGTTTACTTAAGAAAGCATAGCGACCCGAAATCTCGTCATACTCCTCGATGGCCGAAAGATTGACCTCACCGATTTTATGAATTTTATCCTTAAGGTCTTTCAATTCGTCCTGAGGATTTTCGTAAGAGAATTCTTTGTTCATATGCTGAGTGTACACATCGGCAAGCTCGATCTGATAGCGCTCACGAATATGTTCTACGAGATTGGCTTCTTTCATGCGCGCCTGCTCGAGTTGCAACTGCGCCTCGTTCATGGTCGCTTGCAACTGACTCTTGCTGGTCAAATAGGCCGAGTAGCTGTCTTGGTACTGATCAAGCTCGGAGGCTTTTTGTTCATAGCCATCACGAACCTGAGCCACCATCTCTTCTTCGTCTTGGGCTTTACGAATCATCACTTCCAGCTCGATCTTTCGCTCTTCGAGGAGCAATTGATTTTGGCTGACAAACTCGCTGCTCTTTTCGGTCTCTTCGCTCATGCGACCGAGGCGCTCTTCCACATCATCCAAAGAGGCTTTGAGCATATTGTACTCGCGCTGAACGCCTTCTTTTTCTTGCGTGGTTTTTGCGTCTTCGACTTGCAAACGCGTCACTTCATTTTGTAAGGACTGCACGTCTGTTTTTGAATTGTTCAATTTGTTTGTAAGTTCTTCGGACTCTTGCTCCAAAGTCATTTTCTTTTCGCGCAAGTCTGTGAGTTGAATTTGAAAACGATCCAACTCTTCACGCTTTTCTGAAAGCTTAAAGGACAATTTATCAACGTCCTGCTGCTGACGTTCTTGAGCGACGTTGGCGTTCTTTAATTCCTGCTCTGCGCGCTCGAGATCTTTTTTAAGAGCGGCCACAGCGATTTCTTTTTCTGTTTGATCGCGCTGAGCTTTTTCTAAATCTTCGGAAATTCTCTTAAAGCTGTCTTCGACTTTTTTGAGAGTCATTTGTGCTAATGAAAGCTTGCTCGACCATTCGTCTTTAGAAGTTTTAAGTTCTTTGATCTCGCGCTGACGCTTAAGCATTCCGCTTGAGGCGTCTTCGGCAGATCCACCAGAAATAATTCCTTCGGCGGTGATCACATCGCCTTCCAAGGTTACAAACGTCCAATCGCCATGGGCTTTTTTAAGTTCGATGCCGTCTATGAGGGAATCCACAATCGCCACGCGATCCAAAATGTGCTCGACGATGTTTTGATGCTTTTCAGGAATTCTTGCGATATCTTTTAAAAGAGCCTTCACGCGCGAATCAGCGCGAAGCGGTTCCATGTCCGAAGTCTCGATAGTTTGTAAACCACCAGAGAAGAAGCTCGAACGACCGTTTTTCTTTTCTTTAAGGTATTCAATCGCGCTTACAGACTCTTTAGGGTCGGCGCTAAGAACCATTTGCAATCGAGGTCCCAAGGCCGCTTCCATGGCAAGCTCGTACTGATGCGGCACTTCGACCACTTCGGCCATGGGAATAAATTTTTGCGAATTTTCGCGCTCATACTCTGGAACAGATTCCAACTGCTGGCGCTGCCACAACATCACGGACTTCACGCCCTCTTGAAAACCTTCGAAGTTGTTTTGCAGATCTTCGAGGCCATAGAGGCGAGAGGCCACTTCGTTCATACGGTCTTTGTATTCGTTAAGCTCACGAGTGCGATGTTCGAGGTCTTGGCCAAGATGAGTTTTGTTCGCCTGAAGTGTTTCCACATCGTTCATCACAGAGAGCTGCATCTGACGTTCTTTTTCAAAAGCGTCATTCACGCGCTTAAAGTTCTTTTCGATGGCTTGCTTTTGATTTTCCATCTCTTGCGTCAATGCCTGCGCACTCACTTCTTCTTGCATCAAAGATTCAATCACCTCTTGGAGATTGAGCACTCGCGCATCGAGTGTGGTTTCGGCTTGCATGATGGTCAAAAGCTCTTTGCGCGTTTGTGTGAGGCGCTGATCTACAGCGAGAATATTTTGTTCAAACGAATCAAATTGCGCTTTTTTATCCACAAAGTCGGCATGAATCGCTTCGGCCTGCGTGGTCAAAGTTTGGAGTCGTTCGGTAACAACGCCCAGATCGCGCGCTAAAAGATCGCGACGAGTGCGATTCTCTTGCGAAAGCGAGCCCGTCATTTCTTTATTGCGCTTGGCCTGTTCGATCTCAAAGTGCAATTCCTGAATCATTTTCTCTTTAAGACGAATGTTGTCGTTGAGATCTTTTACAGATTGCTGCTTGAGAAGAATTTGTCGTTCGAACTCGGCGATGTCCGCTTTGAGAGTCTGAACCAAAGACTCCACTTGACCCATTTGGCTGGTGGAAGCGAGGTCTTTATCACGCGCTTCTTGGAAAGTTCTGTCGGCGTTGATGGTTTTTTCTTTGAGGTCGTTAAATTCTTTCGAGCTCATCCACAACTCTAAAGCTTCCACTTCGAGTTTGAGTTTGCGATAGCGTTCCGCCCGTTGAGCTTGGCGCTGAAGACTTTCGAGCTGGCGCTTGAGTTCGCCAATAATATCTTGAAGACGAACGAGATTGCCTTCTGTTGATTCGAGTTTGCGTTGAGATTCGCGCTTACGCACTTTAAATTTTGTAATCCCTGCGGCCTCTTCGATCAGAGTGCGACGCTCTTCAGGCTTGGCTGTGACGATTTTACCAATCGCGCCCTGTTCGATAATACTGAATCCCTTTGAACCCGCTCCCGTGTCCATAAAGATCTCTTGCACGTCGCGAAGACGAGCCACTTCTTTGTTGATCAAATATTCAGAATCGCCCGAACGATGCAAGCGACGCGTGACCATGATTTCGCTGTGATTGAGATATTTAACCGGGAATGGGCCGCCGTCGTTTTCGAGAGTGAGCGACACTTCGGCCATGCCCATAGGAGCGTAGCCATCGGCACCGGCAAAGATCACATCTTCCATGGACGAGCCACGAAGGTGCTTTGCCGACATTTCGCCCATCACCCATACAAGGGCGTCGACGATGTTGGATTTTCCGCAACCATTGGGTCCCACAACGCCAGTGATACCGGCGTCAAAGTGAATAACCGTGCGGTCCTTAAACGACTTAAAGCCAACGAGTTCTAGTTTTTTAATTCTCAATTTAGGTCCCCAGTTTTTTAATCAGCAGTTTTTAAAGCAGCGTGTGCCGCTGCCAATCTCGCTATCGGCACTCGAAATGGCGAGCAACTGACGTAATCCAATCCTGCCCCTGCAAAAAAGGAAATGCTTTCTGGATCTCCCCCATGCTCACCGCAAACACCGATTTTTAAGTTTGATCTGGACTGACGTCCAAGGTCAACACCCATTTTTACGAGCTTGCCCACACCTTGAGCATCGATGGTCATGAACGGATCTTTTTCAAAAATTCCCTCTGAAACATAGGTTTTTAAAAACTTTCCAGCGTCATCACGCGATAAACCTAATGCGGTTTGCGTCAGATCGTTGGTTCCAAAGCTGAAAAAATCAGCATCTTCGGCGATCTCATCTGCTGTGATCGCTGCGCGCGGGAGTTCGATCATTGTTCCGATAAGATAATCAAATTTTACGGATTTTTCTTTTTGCACCGCTTTGACTTCGCTATCGACGAGTTCGCGCATCAGAGTGAGTTCTTTTCTAACACCCACAAGCGGAATCATGATCTCAGGCACAAGCTGTTTTCCCTCTTTCACAATCAAGGCAGCGGCTTCGGCAATCGCGCGCGCTTGCATTTGATAAATTTCGGGATAGGTCACGGCCAAACGACAGCCGCGGTGACCCAACATCGGATTGAATTCATGGAGAGAGCGCACCTTGCGACGAAGTTCATCAAACGAAAGATCCAAGCGCTTGGCGAGCTCCTCGGCCTCTTCGTCGGTGTGAGGTAAAAACTCATGCAGAGGTGGATCCAGCAAACGAATTGTCACTGGCAAACCTTCCATCACTTTAAACAGCTGATAAAAATCATCTCGTTGCATCGGCAAAAGTTGATCGAGCGCTTTTTTACGATCTTCTAGCGTCTCTGCCACGATCATGCGACGGATCCAGTCGATACGATCGGCGCCAAAAAACATATGCTCCGTTCGGCAGAGGCCGATGCCTTCGGCGCCAAATTCGCGCGCGACTTTGGAATCTTTTGGTGTGTCCGCATTGGTGCGGACTTTGAGCTTGCGATGTTTGTCGGCGATGGTCATAAGGCGTGTAAACGATCCGCCCAGTTGTGGCTCAATGGTTTTCACTTCGCCCAAATACACTTCGCCCGTGCTGCCATCGAGAGTGATGATGTCGCCCTCGCGCACCACATAACCCTGCGCACGGAATTCTTTAAGACGATAATCCACCTGAATATCTCCGCAGCCAGCCACGCAGCACTTCCCCATTCCACGCGCAACAACCGCAGCATGGGAGGTCATCCCGCCACGAGTGGTGAGAATTCCCTGAGCCGCCACCATGCCCTCGATGTCCTCAGGAGAGGTTTCGATCCGCACAAGAATCACTTTGTGACCCTTTTCTTTCCACTCAACAGCTTCTTCGCTCGAAAAAACCGCTTTACCACAAACGCCGCCGGGACTTGCCGGAAGGCCTTTGGCTAAAATTGTTTTTGTCGCCTTGGGGTCCAGTGTTGGATGGAGCAGCTGATCCAAACTGCTCGGAGAAACTCGGAGGATCGCCATTTTTTCGTCAATCAGGTTTTCATCAAGCATATCCATGGCAATGTTAATCGCCGCGTTCGCCGTGCGTTTTCCGTTTCGCGTTTGGAGCATCCATAATTTTTTATTTTCGATTGTGAACTCGATGTCTTGCATGTCGCGATAGTGCTTTTCGAGGCGCTGATAGGTTTGCACCAGTTCCGCGTAAACTTGCGGCATTTCTTCTTCGAGCGATTTAAATCCCGACCCCTCTGCTTGACGCTTGCTGATCGGTTGCGGAGTGCGAATGCCCGCCACCACATCTTCGCCCTGAGCATTGATTAAATACTCGCCGTAAAATTGTTTTTCGCCCGTGGATGGATCGCGTGTAAATGCCACACCTGTTCCGCAGTCTTCGCCCATATTTCCAAACACCATGGCCTGAACGTTGACGGCCGTGCCCCAGCTCTCAGGAATGTCATGCAAGCGACGGTAAGTGACCGCACGGTTGTTGTGCCAGCTTGAGAACACTGCTTCGATGGCACCCCACAATTGCTGTTTAGGGTCCGAAGGAAAGGCTTTCCCGGTGGTTTCTTGAATCATTTTTTTATATTTGTTCACTAAAAACTTAAGATCTTCTTCTTTGAGATCAGTGTCTTTTTCGTAGTCCTTGTCAGCCTTAAGATCTTCGAGAGTCATCTCGAGAAACGAATGGTTCATATCCATAACGACGTTGGAGTACATTTGAATAAATCGGCGATAAGAGTCCCACGCAAAGCGTGCGTTCCCTGAGGCTTTAGCTAAACCGACAACCGTTTCGTCATTGAGACCAAGATTAAGAATGGTGTCCATCATGCCGGGCATACTGGCGCGAGCCCCCGAGCGAACACTCACCAACAAAGGCGCTTCAACATTGCCAAACTTTTTTCCCAAAAGTTTTTCAACTTTACCGACCGCTTCGTTAATTCCGTCTTTGACCCAATCCGGAAGGGCTTTTTTATTTTCGTAAAACACTTTGCAGATCTCGGTGCTGATCGTAAAACCGGGAGGCACTGGAATTCCCAACGACGTCATTTCGGCGAGGTTAGCGCCCTTACCGCCGAGAATGTCCTTCATCTTGGCGTTGCCGTCAGTTTCGTTTTGCGAAAAGAAATAGACAAATTTTTGCGGTTTCATGTTTCACCTTTAAAGGTTTAAGTTTTGCTTTAAGTAACTGCTCAATTGATCAACAGAGATGCGCTCTTGCTTCATGGTATCTCGCTCCCGAATGGTGACCTGTTGGTCCTCAAGGCTGTCAAAATCCACGGTGATACAGAACGGAGTGCCGATCTCATCCTGACGGCGGTAGCGCTTTCCAATGCTTCCCGATTCGTCATACTGAACATCGTAATCCTTGCAAAGTTGCTTGAAGATTTTGTCCGAAAGCTCCATCAATGGCTCTTTTTTAGAAAGTGGCAAAATGGCCGCTTTGATCGGCGCCAGCTTGTGATGGAAGCCAAGAACAACGCGAACGTCACCCGCATCCTCGCCGCCGCCCTCTTTGGGTGTCGGCGCGCCCATCTCTTCGCGATAGGCATTGCAGAGAGACGCTAGAACCAAACGATCGCAGCCCACCGCTGTTTCGATCACATAGGGAATGTATTTTTGTTTGCGTGCTTCATCAAAGTACTCAATCTTCTTGCCGCTGAGTTTGGCGTGCTGAGACAGATCGAAGTCCGTACGGTTGTGAATACCTTCCAGCTCTTGCCAGCCATGTGGGAATTCAAACTGAATGTCTTCGGCCGCTTTGGCGTAATGCGCGAGCTCGTTTGGACCGTGAGGAAGAAAGCGCAGTTTGGCTTCGTTGAGGCCAATCGATTTATAAAATGCCCAGCGCCACTCTTTCCACGCGGCATAAAACTTTTCGTCTTCGCCAGGAGTGACAAAATATTGCATTTCCATCTGTTCGAATTCGCGGGTGCGGAAAATAAAATTGCCTGGAGTGATTTCGTTGCGAAACGATTTTCCAATCTGCGCAATACCAAAAGGCACTTTCATTCGCATCGACGTTTGCACGTTTTCGAAATTGACAAAAATTCCCTGCGCCGTCTCAGGACGAAGATACACCACCGAGCCTTCGTCTTCGACCGGACCCATATAAGTTTTAAACATGAGGTTAAAATTGCGTGGTTCTGTCAGATTTGTTGACCCACAGTTAGGACATTTTTTTTCTTTGAGGTGATCGGCGCGATGACGGGCTTTACACCCTTTGCAATCCACCATGGGATCAGAAAAGTTATCGACGTGCCCAGAAGCCTTCCAAACGTTGGGGTGCATGAGAATAGCGGCGTCGAGCCCAACAACATCTGGTCTTCGCGTCATGGCCTCAAACCAGGTGCGCTTGACGTTCATTTTGAGGAGTGTTCCCAAAGGACCGTAATCCCAACACGAATTGAGCCCCCCATAGACTTCACTGCTTTGAAAGACAAAGCCACGACGTTTACTCAAAGAAACAAGGGTTTGTAGGTCTTTTAAAGCGCGCAATTCCAAGGCCGCCTCCATGGGTATTTGATAGGTGTTTAAGGGGTACACGGCGGCATTTTAAGAGTCAAGATGAGATCATTTTGAGAGGGAAAATCTTCAAAAACCTTGTTTGTTTTGTGAGCACCAATTTTAGCCAAGAATTTGGTTTATAACGCGTGGAGTCTCAGAAGTTCTGGCGAGCTTTGATGGCGTTAAAGGCCGTGAGATAGAACTCTTTCGAAGAGGGATCATTCTCCGAAAGGCTCTTATCAAAGGCGGCTTTGACTTCGGGCCAAGTGCTTCCCGCAGGGATACCCAGCGTTTCGTACGCATCAAAAGAGTGGCCATTGTAATTGAACATGATATTGAGCATTGCGGGCTCAGAAGCCCCTAGGTGAGAGTCTCCATGGGCGCTGGGCGAATCTGCTCTCTTCATATCGAGCTTGGTTGGGTATTGCTTTTTCTTGCTGCTCTGAAAATACACAACCAAGAAGATGACAAACCCGCCAATGAGAATTAAAAAGCTATTCACTGTACCCACACTCAATTTTACGCATGATTCATTTTTGAAGACAAAGGAAAACACAAAGGACCCCCAATGACTAACCCTTTTGAACAACAAAAACCCATCCCCGGTGTTAAAAAAATCCTTGTCGTCAGCTCCGGCAAAGGCGGCGTCGGCAAAAGCACCGTCTCCACCCACCTTGCCCTGGCTCTTAAAGAAAAAGGTCTTAAAATTGGCCTCCTTGACGCCGATATCTACGGCCCAAGCCTCCCGCGCATGCTGGGAACACTCAATCAAAAACCCGAAGTCACAGACAATATGATTCAACCGCTCATAGTTGATGGCCTTAAAACCATGAGCATCGGCAATCTGGTGGATGAAGACATGGCTGTTGTGTGGCGAGGCCCGATGCTCTTTAAAGCGATGAATCAGTTTCTGTTCGAAGTAAACTGGCAAGACACCGATATTTTAGTGATTGATCTTCCTCCTGGAACGGGCGATGTGCAGCTGAGTTTGGTGCAAAAAGTTCCTGTGACAGCCGCAGTTACCGTAACCACTCCGCAAAACATTGCACTGAGCGATGTTAAAAAATCCATCGACATGTTTCGCCGAGTGAATGTTCCTATTTTGGGCGTGATCGAAAATATGGCGTACTTCGAGCTCCCGGGCGGAGATCGCACCTCGATTTTCCCCAAAGGAGAGCTCGAAGATTATCTTAAAAAAGAGAATCTTAAAAAGATTGGCGAAGTCCCCTTGAGTCCTCAGATTGCCCAAGCTTGCGAAGTGGGAGTCTCATTGTTCTTTAAACCAGATTCTTTGCAAAGCCAGATTTTTGGGAAAATCGCCGATCAGGTGCTGGCGCAGATCTAAAGAAGATTCTTCTGAATAAAAAAAAGCCCACAGATTTGTTGGCTTTTAAGTTGAAATATTCAATTCTCTCTTAACCAGCCAAACCGTAAGAGCACATCACATTTTTCATGTGAACTTGCTGAACTCCATCGACCATCACTTTTGCAGAATGATCAACGTCGATCACAATTTCAATTGATTTTCCGGCATTTGTTTTCCCTTTAAAAGTAGACGCAGGATAGTCAACATACTCATCACCCTCTGCATTTACTAAATAATCAGGTTCACCAACTGTCACGATCGGGAAAACTTCTTTGTCTTCAGAAACATTATACGAACATGCAAAATAATTCATAAGACCCATGCACTCACAAATAAAGATACGAAAACAACCATCAATCCTTTCATAATAACCCCTTCATTCGGCCTCAATTATAGGAGCTTCAGCGCTCGCGGGTATGACGAAACCCCTTTGTTTAGCTCTCCTGTACACGAATCGTCAGCGCCTTTGAATAATCTTCTGACAACACTTACTTATTTACACTCCCTCTATCCATGGAGTGTATTTTTCGGTACAACGGAGCTCTAAAAATCATTCGGCGGTGGGTCTTTTTTTTGCTCCAACACTTCAGTTTTTTAAGGGTTTATTAATGATGTCGCTCTTCAAAAGAATTTGGTCTTCACTTCTGATCAGCACAATGATCCTCTCGACGGCCTTTGCAAGCAGTGGCTCTGTATGCAGAGAACTCTTTGCGACGCCCGAAGGACTTCGAGCACTTCTTGCGAACAAAATTTACCCCAGTTATCTTGAATACCCCGAGACCATTGATTATCTGACTCGCTTGATGGCAAAAGGTGTGATCGTGGAATTCTACAGCCCGACGCACACTGAAGACGCACTGATGTACTCCCATCTTTTTGTAGAACCGAATGTCAACTCCCAATGGAACAATGGGCATTTTAATCCAAAGCAGACTCGAATTTTCCTCCCGAAGAGTGCAAGCAAAATTGAATCTTTCCAAGGACATTATCAACTACTCACTCAGCTCGTTCGTGTTCACCGAATTTTTGAACTGCAAGAACAAGGCGTTCTCTTTGAGAAAAATTCTATTTTATTTAATAGGCCAATCATTATCACTGGTTTTAAAGATCAGTCAGAATCAACAAACATCACTATAGCGGCGTTAAAATATATGTTTAGCTCCTTCGGAGTGAAGAGGATAGAATTCCTGCCGACAGACGCCCTCTGGTCTCATTATGCAATTCCACCACTCTATACCATCGCCTCGAGCAGTTACAGTCCAAGTGTCGTCTTTATTCGTGCGTTTTACCTAGAACGTAGTGACTATTGGAACGAACTCCCCTTTAAATTGGAAGATCTCATGTTTGCTCCTCGCGGAAAGCCATTTTTCCCTTCCAAAGAAACAAAAACTCACTAAGAAGAGATGATGAAATACAAAATTCGATTTTTGTTGTTTATTTTAGGCTTAAGCTCTTGCACATTTTCGGCACAAGCGAACCAGTGTTCCATTATTTTTACTCCACCAAAAACAGCCGAAGATCTTATCAAGGACTTAATTTCCCAACTTTCTCCCAAAGAACTTAAGGAGATTAAAGAAGAGGTTGTCGACCTCGAAGGCCCGGCCGCTTTACGTTCTTTGGAAAATTCCGACTGGGGAGAGCTTAGACTCCTATCAAACAGCGATGCTGTGAATTACAGCCTCAGATCTAAAGCGCAAAGTTTTCGCCTCCAGCCTAGCAACATATCTGAAAGTTCTCCAACACTTCATTTTATTTACCAAGATAGGAATTTGATGGGTCGCCTTGTTGGACCCCGCTTTATCCTAACCCACGTTATTCTAGGTCCTTATAATTTAAATAGAATCGATCTCAATGCTCCATCGCTTGAGATTCTCGATCGACAGTTTATCAATGTGCTTTTCCGCTGGTCGCGCGAACGAGAGCCAGAATTTTCAACTGTTGATTATCGAGAGAGTGGAATTTAAAAGAAAGCTCTAGAAAAAAAGAACCCGCCACTTTGGGGGGAAAGGGCGGGTGTAGGCTTCAGACTAATCATACATACCTCCCTTAAACCTCATTCCTTTGGTAGCTGGCTGGCATCGTTAACTCCTTAAAACGTTAAGCCCCTGTAGCTTTGCGCGATCTGTGTTTCCACAGTCTTGCCTTTGGCAAAAGAAGGATGTGTTTGTATTATCCTGTCCTGTAATCAAGAATACTATGAAAGTCCGGAAACTCCAAAAAATTTTATCGAACTGTTTCACTATAGGATCTCAAAATGAGACTCAAAATTCATTAAACAAATCAGGGATCTGCAAATCAAAAAAAACATTTTCTAAAAAACATCATTCACTTTGAGACACTTATTTTTTTAAAAGCTGAGCCAGTGCCTCGGCGCTTTTTTGAGAACCAAGTAAATCTCCACCAGCGAAGGCATCGCCAATCAAATAAAGTGGCGGTTCGGAACATGCTTGAAAAAAGTTTTCAGAAGTTGGGTTTTTGACTCGTGAGTAACGCCATTTTTTAATTTGGATTTCGTAACTCGGCAAAGGAATATTAATCTCGCTCATTATCTTTTTGGACATCAAAATCAATTCTTCATCTGGCTTTTCGAAATTGTCTTCAGAAAAAGACTCATTAAACACCACGGTCCATGCCGGTGCCGCGGAAACGCCTTTTTGCATCTGATCAAAAACGGACTCAATGAAAACATGCGGATTGTGAATGACTTTTTCAATCGCGCGATGTTTTTGCGAAAACTTAACCAAAGCAATGACTTTTTTATGATAGTGAATCTCTTTGAGATTTGCAGAAAATGAGATTTGTGATTTTTCTAAGAGATCCAGCGATTGTGGTAACGGACAGCTCAGCACCACGGTTGTGGCCAAAAAAGAGTCTCCGTCCTCAGTTTCGAGACGCCATTGATTTTGATCCCTCTGCAGGCGAATGACTTTTTTATCCAAATGGATTTTATGACCTTCGGCCAACTGCTTTGCAAAGTGAGTCATCCCCAGGCTGGCATCGTGCTCGACATTCTCCAAAACCTGAGTCCCATGATCAAAACGAGCCTCGTCCCATCGGCGTGTCGCCAGACGACCGCCCACCCCTCGAGATTTTTCGATAAAAAAAAGAGGACCCAAGTCCCCTTTGATTGTATTGGCAAACCATAAGCCTGAGATGCCGCAACCGACGATAGCAATCATCAGTTAGCGAGGGATTTTAAGCTGACTGCCAACGAAGATCTTTTCGCTTTGGCGAAGTCTATTGGTAGCAATCAGTTTTGAAAGACGTACATTGTAGCGATTGGCGATATTGAGAAGCGTTTCGCCTCGGCGTACCACATGCACTTTTTGGCGCACGGGTTGTCTTTGCACTTCCAAACGAATTTTCTTAGCCAGTTTTGAAGACTGACTTACTTTTTTGGGAGCCGCGGAACTTTTGCGAATCGATGCTGCCGAACGACTGTTTTTTGGAATACGCAGAGTGCGTCCAACTCGTAAAACTGTTCTGCGCGAAAGATCGTTGATATCAATCAATGTCGCCATAGAAACACGAAAGCGTCTTGCTATCGAAGATAACGTGTCTCCGCTGCGAATGCGATAGCGAACAAACTCATTCTCCTCCACTTGATTGACAGTGGCTGCGACGGCAATCGCCGTTGAGCTGTTTTCCATAGCGGCGAGGACTTGCTCTTTATTCAATGCCAAGGGAACTCGTATCATAACCTGTTGAGTGTCATATTTTGGCACTACGCCTTTTTTAAATGCCGGGTTGAGAGAATGAAGCTCTTCGTAGGTCATTCCCAAATTTTGCGACAGAGACATTAAGCTCACTGATTTATCGAAAGTCATCTCTTGAAACTGGAGAGGGGCCTGATATTCCACATCATTAAAACCATATTTTTGCGGGTGCTTGGCGATCATGCGTGCCGCTAAGAATTTTGGCACATAGTTAATGGTTTCTTTAGGAAGTTTTTTCTTACGCGCGAGCTCCCAAAAATCACGAGTGTAGTACTTCATCACTAAACCCTTCACTTTGTTCTCGCCCACATTGTAAGAGGCAATGGCCAAATACCACGAGCCAAACAAGTGGTACAAAGCTTTGAGATACTGGGCAGCGGCTTCAGTCGACGCAATAAAATCGCTTCGTTCATCCGTGTAATAATCGATCTTTAAATCATAACGTCGGGCGGTTCCGCGAATAAATTGCCAGTACCCCACGGCACGCGCATGACTTGCTGCTTGTGCACTAAAACCCGACTCAATCAGAGCCAAATAAACGAGATCTTCTGGAAGGCCATGCTTTTTGAGAATCTCTTTCATTTTAGGAATGTAACGAGTCGAGCGGCCTAAGTAACGAACCATATGAACGCGACCACGTCCCTGAAAATATTCAATCCACATATTGACGTTTTGGTTAAAATCCTCGGGAAGTTTTAACATATCGGTTTCGGAATCTGAGAGATCTGCGGCTCGTGGCGTTGTCTTCCCTACTTCGATGGGAGCTTCGTCTTCGGGACCATGTGTAGCCACATCACGATTGTCCAAATCGTCATCCCCACTGGACATCATTGCTGTATCAGGAAGAGGTTTGCCATCAGGAGTCAGCGTTGGTTTGTGAGCACAGCTGATCATCAAAAGGCCCACAAGTGCAAAGAGAATTTTCGTCATCAAACCTCCAAGATTTAGTGTAACTCAAAAATTTTACAAATCGCAACCGCTCATTTACCAGATAGAAAAGGATTTTCCCTCCGAGGCGTGAGCTGTTACAAATTGAAACTGAGAATGGAATCCTAGACTTTAGAGCCCATTTTCACTTCTAAAATTCGGCCTCGGAAAGCTCGATGGCCTTGACCAGAAGCTGATCTAGATTTTTGATCGACTGACGTAAAACTTTTTCATCAGCTGCTTGCTGCACAAACTCTTCTGGACCAAAACCTAAAAGATAGAATTTTTCGAGAATTTTTTGCAATTCTGCTCCCAAATGGCGTCGCACACTGGGTGACGCCTTGGCGATCAATTTTTCTGTTTGCAAGTGCGCGCCGCCCTGCCCAGACACTTTGCCAAGCACAAAGGCAGCAAGATTTGTGGCTTCGATTCCCAGTTCGCGCCATTTTTTTTGTGCTAGGATTTTGTGCAATTTTTTAAAGCGCAATTGATAATACTCACGCGTGCCCATGGGCTTTTGAAACCAGCGAAGCGCGTACATGGCATACACAAAAAAACCAACGAAGCTCAAGAGATACAGACCTGCCCACAATGCCCACTGCGGTCGGCTCGAAAAAGTTTCTGGCGTCCATTCGGTCAGAAGCTGGAGGGACTCTTGTTTTTCGGAAGAATCACCTTCTTTTTGCAAACGCGAGGACTGAAGACCTTGTTGGCCCGAACCCGGAAGAACATTGAGTTTAAACTCAGGTGTTGTGATCTCTTCGTACTTTTGAGTGCGTGGATTAAAAACACTGGTGACAATCGGCGGAATGACCAAAGGTCCTTCTTGGCGAGGAATTAAAAAGATTTCAAACGTTTTATAGCTCATCCCATTTTTAAAAAATTTAGAATCTTTTTTAATATCGTAAATTTCGACATGAGTTGGCAGCGTGGGATTGGGTAGCTCGAACTGCTTGGCATTCCCGCGTCCCTCGACATGCACGCGCAAAGAGAAAGGTTGATGAGCTACCACCGAGTTGGTTTCGATCTGTGCTTTTATCTGGAACTCTCCGACGGCGCCGGAAAAATTGGCGGGCTTCCCAGCTTCGGGAAGCGGTTTTACAAGAACGGGTATCACCTGACTCATCTTGGTACTCGTGATCCCTTTGCCAAAACCCGAAACCACTGTGACTTTGGCTTTATACGCATCGACAGTGGCCTTTCCCTCTTCGATCGGGAAAAGTGCATACGATGCTAGCAATGCTTTGTTATAAGGCTTGCCATTGAGTTCCGCGGGTTGAAAGTTCAACAGCGTGGCAAGTTCTATATCTTCCTTCCAAAAGCCTTTCAGGTCGGGATATTTGAGAGTGTCAATTTCGCGCACACCCGCTTTGGTGTAAAGATACCAGCTTGCTGTGATCTGTTCGCCCTCGAAAACTTCTGTTTTATCCACTTCGGCGACAATGACAAAAGCATCTTTTTCGTCAAAGGGCGGGACCGCTTGAAAGCCTGAAACCGCACCACCAAAACGCCGCTGCAGTAGTTGGTTAAAACGCTCTTCCATTTTCTGCATATTTTCAAAGGGGTCTGCACCAAAAAGATCTTCTTCTTCACCAAAAAAATCAGGACGCGCTGATCTCTGAGGCTTGGCTTTTTTTCCTGCACCCGACGGCCACACTTTAATTTGCGCCACCGACGAAGACTGAGGCTTTCCGCCGACATCCAGTTTTAACGCGGGAACGACGAGGTTGCCGGCTTTGCTTGCCGAGTATTGATACGTAAAGATTTGGGTCACTGTTCGTCGAAATTCCAATTCCGCCTGGGCATTCATCACCGCGCCGGCATTGGTTCTTTGCGACTGCCCTTGTCCGCGAAAGGTAGCGCCGGGAATCGAGGGCGGCTCGGGAGTTTCGACATTGACCATCTCATCGGAGGAGACTTCGATATTCACGACAAAAATGTCGCCCTCTTCAATCTCGCGAGGTTGCACCACTGTTTGCACCTTCACTTTGTTTTCGGCAAAGCTGATGGATGGATTAAAAACCATACACAAGAGGAAGAACGCGATCATCATTTGACTACCATTGTTTTTCTTTGGGCTCACTCTTCTCCCCCTTTCTTTGGACCTTGGCGCGAATGCCTTGCTCTTGCTGTTTGAGCTCTTCCATGATGCGCTTCAGATCTTCCATTGAAAGCTGGCTCTGA
Source organism: uncultured Pseudobdellovibrionaceae bacterium (assembly GCA_964579625.1). GTDB lineage: Bacteria > Bdellovibrionota > Bdellovibrionia > Bdellovibrionales > JAGQZY01 > JANPLN01. The sequence continues at coordinate 10,819 of CAZOGU010000025.1, read as the reverse complement.
TCAAACTCCTTGCCTTGACCCTTTTTTTGATCTTTCTTTTGCTGCTGAGGTTGGCCTTGCTGATCTTTTTGTTGATCGCCTTCGCCGTCTTGTTGCTGCTGATCGCCCTCGCCGCCGCCTTCACCTTTGTCTTTATCTTTTTTGCCTTTGCCTTTACCGCCACCGCCGGAATTAAACATCAATTCGATATTTGTTTTGATCTCTTTGGACTCAGGAATCAGCTCAAGCGCTTTTTGATACGATTCCAATGCGGGATCAATCTCCTGCTTGATTTGATAATAAACACCTAAATTATAAAGAGCGGCAAATTTAACTTTAAGCCACTTTTGCATTTCCTCTTGAGAGAGACCGCTTTGTAATTTGAGTTCGACATCCTTTAATAGTTGTTTGTAAAGGAGTTCCGATTTTTCTTCTTCTCCCAAAGCTTGGAGTGAACTTCCGACATTCAACTGCACCGTAGGATCATAGGGATCGATGGCCAGTGCCGAGAGAAACTGTTCGTAGGCTTCCATCTTTTTTTCGGCTCGAAACGCTCGCGCCGCTTTGTTGTTTTGGTAAATCAAGCCCAGTGGCTCCGCCTGAGCAGAGCTTGCGATTAATACTAAGACGACAAAACAAAAGATGTGTCTCATAAAGGAAAACGCCCTTTCCAAACTGATGACGTTTTTTTACGATTGCCAAGTACAAGTTCAAACAACGCAAATACTAAAGCCGCAAATAAAAAATACTGAAAGTGCTCTTGAAAACTTGTGGCGGTTAACGTATCGAATTCAGCTTTTTCCAGTTGATCAATATCCTCTTTGAGGGACTTCATTTGATCGCCACCAAAGGTGACGTGATAAAAACTTCCTTGCCCGATTTCGGAAAGTGTTCGTAAAAAATCACCATTCACTTTGGACACCACCGGCTGACCTGATTTGTCTTTGAGATAATCGCGCAACTGCCCATTGGGATCACGGAGCGCGATTTTTCCACCGGCCTCGGTGCCAAAAGCCATTGTAAAAACGCGAATCCCTTTATCTACAAGTTCTTTGGCGATGGTCTCTGCACCCTTTTCGTGATCTTCTCCGTCTGAAATAACAATAACCACCTTGGTGACACGCGATTCTGTGTCCGATTCCACCCCGCCACGCAAAAAGGCGTCCTTGGCTTCATTGAGTGCGCGTCCGATCTCTGTCCCTTGGGTTTCTACCGAATCTGGAGAAAGACCTTCCACAAACATTTTTAGTGCGGACTTATCCACCGTCAGTGGTGAGAGTAAAACCGAAGATCCAGCAAACGCAATCAATCCCACTTTGTCGCCAGCTAAACTATCGAGCAACGTAAAAATTTCTTTTTTTGCATGAGCGAGCCGACTGGGCCGAACGTCCTCGGCAAGCATACTGCGCGAGACATCCACCGCAATCATGATCTCTACGCCTTCACTTTTGACTTCCGTTTGCCCTTTCGCGGACTGCGGTCGTGCCCAGGCAAGGACCATCAAACTCAAAGCCATCACAAAACAAATCATCTTCCATGTGGCTTTTTGGCTTGAGTAATTTTGCACAAGGTAAGGAACAACGCGAGCTCCAAAGGTTCGTTCCGTCAGTCGCTGCCATCTTTTGAGGTAAAAAAAGAACAGCCCCAAAAAGAGAGGGGCGAGCAATAATAGAATTAAATACTGAGAGCTTTCAAATCTCCACATCAGAGACCTCTCCTAAAAATGGTCAGTTGTAGAATTCCACCGAGGACATAAAGAATCACTGCCCACTTTAAAAAATTCTGAAAGAGTTCTTGATACTTGACGTAGCGATCGACATCAATTTTGGTTTTTTCCAGACGATCGATTTCATTAAACACATTCTCGAGGGTTTTTGTATCAGTGGCGCGGAAAAACTTTCCGCCAGTCTCCTCGGCCATTTGTGTCAGCAGGTCGACATTCACTGAGCTGTGCATCGGCTGATAGCGCTTAACGGTGCGACCAAAAACATCTTGCGAGTAAATGGGCAGTTGCGCATCTCCATCCACACCAGCGCCAATAGTGTAAATGCGAATCCCGTAACCTTTTGCAATCCGAAGCGCGGTGAGCGGATCAATCAGACCGGTATTGTTTTCGCCGTCTGTCAGGAGCACAATCACTTTGGATTCCGCATCGGAGTCCTTAAGTCGTGAGCAGGCGTTTGCTAAGGCCACACCGATGGCTGTGCCCATTTTGATATTGCGCGAGGTTTTAATTTCCGCCACGTTTTGCAAAAGAAGTGGATAATCGAGAGTTAAAGGAACGCGCACGTACGCTTCGCCCGAAAAAATCACCACGCCAATCCGATCGGAAACGCGTTTCTTGATAAAATCCTGAATGGTCAACTTCGAAGACTCCAAACGATTCTCCGGCTTCATGTCTTCGATCAACATACTCTCGGAAACATCGAGAGTGATCATGATGTCGATGCCTTCGACATTGCGCTTGATTTTTTCATCCGCTTTTTGCGGACGCGCTAACGCTAAAACCGCAAGAACAACGGCTGCCACTTTGAGCGCCGTAGGTAGCCACTTTAACTTCACCTTCCACGTAGTTCCCAACTGGCGAAGTGCAGAAAAGGAACTGTAGCGGACAAATCCCCACATCTCTTGACGTCGCCACCATAAAAAAGCGCCAACGAAACCCAGCAATAGCAAACATAAGAAGGCCCACGGGGAATTCCAAACAATCACGACTTCACCGCCTTCTTGTACTTCCACATCGTATCCACGGCGAGTGCGCACAATTTTGTCAGCTGCTCACAGTCCTGGGGCTTGAGCTCCTGGATATGAGCTTTAGCTCTCTCGAGCTCTTGAAAGGCTTTTAAAAAGTCAGATTTAAAATGCGGGTAGCCAGTTTTGTTCTTTTGGCTCACGTGTTTTGCAATTTGCGAGGTGGACCACTTGAACGCAGGAACGGTGTATTCGCGCAAAACAAACATTCGATAAATTTCGTCGAGTTTTGTTAAAAAGCTTTGCGTCTGCCCTTCGTCCCATATTGCTTTTTCGGAAAACAAAACACCACGTTTGAGCAAACGAAGATCTTTGCTAAATTGGTGATAAGAACCCAAAGGACTTTGAAATTTCCGAATGTTTTTCTCTAAATTTTTGCGCTGAAAAATACGACGCACAAAAATCAAAACCCAACCAAAGAGCACCACCACCACCAGCAGTGCTGCAAAAAAAATCCAGTAAGGCCACGCCATGGGCATCGGCTGGATGGGCCCAAACGGGGCCTCGGGTGGCGGCTTTTGCGGATCGAGCACCGATTGCGAACGCACCTCAAATCGTTGAGAAATAAACCCACCACCATTCGCATCGGTGACATGAATAAAAGGATGCGAGATGGTTTTTGAAGCATAGCTGGTTGCTAAAAACGTGAGCTCGTTTTCGCTCTTTTTGAGAGTTTTTAAATAAACCAGCGAGTATTCCATTTTTTCGGGATTGATAATTTTTAGAGGCTCAACAAGCTCCAAACTTGTTCCCGTGCAAGTGATCTGAAAGGTTTCGCCAACAGTGAAACCTTTAGTGTCTTTGGGCTCCGTTTGGCGCGAGCATTCCCATTGAGGTTTTTTAGGAACCTCGACAGGAACTTCGACCATCTGCTGCTGGGTATCCGGTTGGGCCATTAAAAAATCCTCTTGCGAAAATAATTTAAAAGCGGATCCATATAGTTTTCGTCATTGGGGATATCGATGCGATCAATCTGTGCTTTACGAAACTCCACGTCGCGAAACTCTTTATTTTTCTTAACGTGCTCATAAACTGTTTTACGAAACGCTTCTGAAGACGTATCAACAGTGAGAACTTCTTCGGTTTCGGGATCAAAATAATCAATCAAACCGAGATTAGGTAAAGTGGATTCGGCAGGGTCCGACACCACCACCGAAATCAACTCATGCTTGCGTGACAGACGCTTGAGGAGCTGTCCAAAAGGCTCATCGGACATAAAATCACTCATTAAAAAAATCGTCGCGCGTTTTTTAAGAATTCCCGAAAGATAATCAACCGCTTCAGAAATTTTTGTCCGTTGAGTTTTGGGTTGATGATAGTAAAGATCTCGAAGAAGTCTCTGAATATGTCCGCGCCCTTTTTTGGGCGGTACAAAATGCTCCACTTGATCGGTAAAGAGAAGCAAGCCAACGTTGTCGTTATTTTTTGCTGCCGCAAAGCCAAGAAGTGCGGCCAAGTTGGTGATCACTTCACCTTTAAGGTGATTTTTAGAGCCAAAACCCATGGAACCACTCACATCCACAGCGAGAATCAAAGTCAGCTCTCGCTCTTCTTCGTATTTTTTAATATGAGTTTTTCCGGTGCGAGCCGTGAGGTTCCACGAAATGGCGCGAACATCATCTCCCGGCACATACTCGCGAAAATCGGAGAACGTCATCCCCTGACCTTTAAAGGCCGATTGGTATTGGCCCGCAAATGTCGAGTTGACCAGCTTGCGCGTATTGAGCTCAAGTAGTTTTACTTTTTTAACGATCTCTGCCGGAAGAGACAAGTTACGGCACCTCAATCTGATTGAGAAGATCTTTAATCACCTGGTCGCTCTTAATGTCTTCCGCCTCGGCCTCGAATGTGAGGATCAAACGATGGCGAAGAACATTGTAGGTCACGGCTTTGACGTCGTCGGCTGTTACAAAAGCGCGCTTTTGTAAAAACGCGTGCGCCTTTGCCGCGCGAACTAAGCTGATCGTCGCACGAGGAGATCCTCCGACCTGAATCAGATCCTCGAGCTGTCCCACACCGTATTCTGCCGGTTGGCGTGTCGCCATCACAAGATCAACGATGTACGTTTGAATTTTTTTATCGACATAAATTTGATCGACAATGGCACGAGCCTTGAGAAGCTCGTCTTTTGAAATCACCGGGCTCACATGAGGTTGATTGTCCGTGCCCATGCGATTCATGATTTCCATCTCGTCGGCTTTGTTTGGATAATCAACAACGATTTTAAACATAAATCGATCCATCTGCGCTTCGGGAAGAGGATAGGTTCCTTCTTGCTCAAGAGGGTTTTGAGTCGCAAGCACAAGAAATGGATTTTCGAGCTTATAGGTTTTATCCCCAATGGTGACTTGTTTTTCCGCCATGCACTCCAAAAGGGCACTCTGCACTTTTGCAGGGGCCCGATTGATTTCATCGGCCAAAAGAATATTTGTAAAAATCGGCCCCGTCTTTGGCGAAAACTCGCCCGTCTTGGGATTAAAGATCATGGTTCCGATCAAATCCGAAGGAAGCAAATCTGGCGTAAACTGCACACGTTGAAAATGCAAAGAAATCGCGCGCGACACTGACGAGATGGTCAATGTTTTTGCAAGCCCCGGAACTCCTTCGAGAAGCACGTGACCACCGGTGAGAAGCCCCATCAGGATTCCCTCGATCATTTCACGCTGGCCCACCACCACCTTGCCGACCTCGCTAAACATTCTGTCGACAAAAACACTTTCTTTTTGAATTGCAGCATTCAGTACAGATACATCACTCATCGTCATCTCCTTGACTGTGTTCTCTATTTTTGAACTGCGCATGAAGAGAAGCAATCATTTTGACCTCATTTCGCTTTGCAGTAAAATCGTTAAGAGCTTGCTTTCATTTTATATTTTTCTATTGTGACTCTATGGTTTATCAAAACAAAACTTCTGCCTGGAATCCTTTCCCTACTCAGTGGATCTGGTCCTTTATTTTGGGCAGCGAACTCCTGATTTTTATGATTTTAAGATGGCTTGTGGGCTCACCGGCCTACTTTCTTCTTGGCCCTCTGATTGTCTATAATCTTGGCATTTATTTTTTTCCGTACTTGCATTTTTTTATGAATCCCCCAACGGCCACAAACAACCGTTTTGCACAAGAATGGAAAGAGTCCCTGCAAAAGCTCTTCCCCGCGCACACAAAAATCCATTTTTTCTTGTTACAGGAGAGTCGCTCTCCGCTCTTTGTATTTGCCCATCGCTCGACAGTTTGGATTTTAGTGTCTGAGGAATTTTTATCACGATTCTCCGCCGAAGAGTCGCAGTTGATTCAGACGCAGATCTTTCATCTTTGGAAAAGCGGTCATTTGGCCAACTCCACAACCTGGACAGCTTTACAAAAAACGCTGCCTCTGTGGTTTGTGCGCAATCCCCGCGGTAAGGAGCTGATGTTTGCGGCTTCCGAAGAGCATCTGCCGCGCCCCACAGATTGGCACAAATTACGACTTAAAGTGTTTCATTGGATGAGCCATCAAAAAGACGCGTCATCTCCGGCTCTGAGCCCCAGTGTTTTTTTTCCAACCTTGACCAATTACAACGAAAAAAGTTATTCCTCCCTGTATCAGTTTTTACAAAATGAATACATCGAATCACTCAAAGAAGGAGATGCGACCCATGAGCCAACAAAAAGTGGAAGCTTCGTTTTCAACCCTGATCCTTTCCATCGGCTCGACGGCAGCAATGGGTCTGGGATTGGCCCCACACCCCCAGACCGGCAAAACTGAAATTGATTTAACCATGGCCCGCTTTAACATCGACATGCTCGATGTTCTTCAAGACAAAACCAAAAACAATCTTCTCAAAGAAGAGAGCGATTTTTTAAACAATCTGATTGCTGATCTGCGCATGAGATACGTAGAGATGAGTAAGAAGTAACAACACAGTTCCTTCATCCTGGGGCGAAGCCGAAGGATCTCGTCGATTTTTTAAACACGTCTCATTCCGAGACAGTAGAGCCCCTCTGATTTTCGTCTCCGCACAAATCCCCTGATTTCCCAGTGATCAACTTAAGTCCGGCTCGTTTTTAGCCGTTAAGCTAGGCAGATGTGTCAGCAACAGGGAGAGCATTATGGAAATCACCGAAGTAAAGGTCTATCCAGTCAATGAAGAGCGGCTCAAGGCCTACGCAACGATCACCATCGACAATTGTTTTGTGGTCCGCGACCTGAAAGTCATTCTCGGAAACGAAGGCCTGTTTGTGGCCATGCCCAGCAAAAAACGCAAAGACGGGCAATTTCGCGATATCGCACACCCCCTCAATCAAGAAACCCGAGAAATGATTGAAAATGCTGTTTTCCAAGCCTATAAAAAAGAGATCGAGTCGATGGGACAATCCCTCGATGAGGTTAATAAAAGATTTAGCTAGACGCTAATCCACGGGGCCCCTGCAACTTCACCATGGATGGGGAAGGGCTTCTTTAGACAAAGCGTCATAATGTTAATTTCTAAGCAACTCCTCAGAACTTCTTGATTTTCCCGCCGATCTTATCTACTTTTTGTCTTTACATTGCTGGGGTATCGCCAAGTTGGTAAGGCAATAGATTTTGATTCTATCATTCCCAGGTTCGAGTCCTGGTACCCCATCCAATTTTCCTGTTAAAAAAGAAAGCATAAAGAGAAACCCTCAGAATCCTCTGGGGTTAGTTAATTGAATTTAATATAGCAGTTTTGAGCTGAAGCTCTGTGAAATGTCGAAAAATATCCATGGCTGGTACTCATTGGTACTCTGTTTGGTACTCTTGGGAAACCGATTTTTATTGTGAAATCAGGCACTTTTGATTCATCAACCAAAAAGGAGCCATAATGCCCAAAACGATCCTAAAGTTAATTTTGACTATATTTATAGTTCTGGCGGCAAGCCGACAACTACCAACCCTCCACGACGCAACAAAACAACTTTTTGCGAAAAGGGCACAAAAGGGTTTTTCTTCACTGGAGCGGTTTAACGATAACCTCTGGAAAAAATAAGCCCTGACTGCCCCCGTTAATGATGTTGATCCCACGAGCGACAAGCCTTTTGTACTTATGCGTCCTCGATTCACATTGAAAATGTAACCCAGATGAGGCACACAAACATCATAAAACATGGGGGCAATATGAATCTATTAATAGATAACGTAAGCAAAACATACGATAACGGCGTCCGCGCATTACAAAATATAAATCTTAAAATCCCAAAAGGTATGTTCGGCTTGCTCGGCCCTAACGGAGCTGGAAAATCTTCACTAATGAGAACTATTGCAACACTACAAACCCCTGATAGTGGCAGTATTCAGTTCCAAAACATTGATGTGCTCAAACAAGAAGATGATTTAAGAAAAACTCTTGGCTATTTACCTCAAGAATTTGGTGTATATCCAAAAATATCTGCTGTTGATCTTCTCGACTACATAGCCACCCTCAAGGGAATTACGGATGCTAAGGAACGAAAAGAGCGAGTCCTCCATTTTTTAAACCTAACCAATCTCGATCAGCACAAAAATAAATCAGTAAATACCTATTCAGGGGGAATGAAGCAGCGCTTTGGAATTGCACAAGCTCTCATCGCACAACCACAACTTCTTATTGTGGATGAACCCACGGCAGGACTTGATCCAGAAGAAAGACTTCGTTTTTATAATATTCTTAGCGAAATTGGATCAGATGTAACAGTCATTCTATCCACCCATATTGTGAGTGATGTTGCCGATTTGTGCCAAAACTTTGCCATCATTAATAATGGTAAGGTTCTTGTTCAGACAACTCCAGAAAAGGCCCTCCAAGACATTGAAGGTAAAATTTGGTCAATGTCTGTTGATAAAAACCAAGTTCCAGAAGTAGAAAAACAATATCAAGTCATCAATACTCGTTTTTCTGCCGGCAAAATAATTGTCAAGATTTTCTCTGAAAAATCCATACATGGATTCTCTAAGGCTGAGCCAAACCTAGAGGACTATTACTTTTCTCACATTAAAGGATTTTTAAAATGATGACTGAAATTCTATCCAACATACTTTTTGAATTAAAAATTCGCTATAGATCAATCTCCAGCTACGTCTACTTCTTAATGTTTTTCTCACTAGGTCTTTTGATGGCTCTCGCTGCTGGCGGAGGCATCCCCGGAGCTATGGTTAATTTTGGAACTGGCGCTAGGGTTTTTATTAATTCTCCCATGAGTATTGCATTTTACATGGCTCTACTTACTGCATTTAATCTTTTCATTATTGCGCCAGTATTTGGCCAAGCAATTTGCAAAGATTTTATCAACAATATGGATCAAATTATCTTCTCAACACCATTAAAACTGAGAAATTTTCTATTGGGTCGATTTCTTGGCGCAACCATCTTCATGCTCTTTGTTTTATCCAGTATTCCTCTCGGAATCTTCGCTGCAAGTAAGTTACCTTTCGTTTTACCTTCAATGATTGGAGCAAACAGTTTTAGCAGTTACGTTCTGCCTATTCTCACCATCGCTCTACCAAATATTTTTATCTTCGGTTCTATCTTTTTTTTAATCGGCTCCAAAACAAAAAAAATGGCAGCGATCTACATTACTGCGACTCTGCTATTTCTTCTTTGGTCAGCATCGGGTCAACTATTGCAAGATCTCGATAATAAACTTTTAGGTACATTAATTGACCCTCTTGGAATTAAGGGAATCGCTGAAACAATTCGTTACTGGACCGTTCATCAGCAAAACTACCAAAACCTGCCCTTAGAAAGCTATTTTCTGTGGAATAGGCTTTTATGGATGACTATTGGGGTTGTAACGCTCACTACGTCGCTACTCACTTTTTCAAAACAACCTAGAAAAATAAAATCGAATAAAAAACTATCCGCGCAGGCAGAGGATAAAAAAAGTGTTGCTTCGCAAATTTTTGATAAAATTGATCTCAACAAAATAAATTGGAGTAGCGTTTTTTTTAAACAACTGAAATTTGAGTTCTTTCAAACAGTAAAAAGTATTTATTTTTTGGTCATTGTCCTTGCTGGTATTGGCTATATGTTTATTACTGGAACTCAAGTTGGGAAAATGTTTGGCACCAATACTTATCCAGTGACATACAATGTCCTCGATTTTGTCGGCGGAACATTTTCGCTCTTTTTATTAATCGTAATAACTCTTTACACAGGTGAGACTATTTGGAGAGATCGCGATCTTAAAATTAATCAGATTGTAGATGCTTTGCCAATTCCAAATCATATTTTATTTGCAGCAAAATATATCAATCTCATATTAATCACAGCACTTCTTTTAACTGCCGTATTGTTTTCAGGAATTATTATTCAATTCTCTTACGGTTATACTCATTTTGAATTAACTCAGTATCTCACCAGATTGTACCTGCTAGAACTGCCTAGCTATATCAACCTTATATCGCTCACTTTCTTTTTTCAGGTCGTTTTTAGAAATAAGTATTTCGCACACGGAATGATTATCCTTTACTACATGTTTGATATGTTTGCTGGAGCTCTGGGTTTTGAGCATTACCTCTATCTCTTTAATAAAAAACCAGAACCAATGTATTCAGATATGAATGGATATGGACACATTTTCAATATTTATCATATCTACAACACATACTGGTTATTCTTCTCCTCAATTTTAATGATTGTCTCCTACTCCTTATGGCAGAGAGGCACAGATACAACTAGCCTCAAAAAAACAAAGCTATCACTCCTGAACTCATTAAATTTAAAGCTTAAAACTGCATTATCCGCCGCACTCATAGGGTTTGTTACAATTGGTGGATATATTTTCCACCAGTCCAACATAGTAAATGAGTATGTGACTCGAAAAGAAGGTGAAGTCAGAGCCTTTGATTACGAAAAGAACTATAAACATTTCGAGAAACAATCTCTTCCTGATCTCACATCAGCCCTTGCATATGTCGATATTTATCCCGAAGAGTTAAAAATCTCATCAAAACTGAATCTCAAATTCAAAAACAATTCTGGTAAAGAAATCTCTGAGTTGCTTGTTAATGTTCCAAAAGCTGATTGGACACTTCGTTTTTCAATTCCAAATACAGTCAAAACTAAAAACGAGAAATTGGATGTTGTCGTCTATAGCTTTTCTCCGCCTATCC
>CAZOGU010000024.1:0-42999 GCA_964579625.1 uncultured Pseudobdellovibrionaceae bacterium | reverse complement strand
TCTATGTCTTATGCTTGACCATATTTACCGGAAGGAAATTCGTTGCACCTAACATTCACAAGAAAGACACCGTAGTGTGCATTTCGATTCTCTATCGACTCGCACATGAGGTCCTTTATTTTTTGGAACGTAAAAGTGGAAGCTTGGTCTTTAAGCTCATAGACCAAGCGAACTTGGCTTTCTGTGGAGTCGTAGGTGATGTCACCTTTCTTGCTTGTGCCTCGGCCCGTTTGAGCGCCTACGTCTTCGACAATATCGTTCCTCACCGAGGCGATCTCCGTGAGTTGATTAAATACAAGCTCCTCAAAGACAACACCTTTGGCTGGCGTATTATTAATCAGATCGGCCTTTTCGACATCGAAAGCTCTTTGCTCAGAGAACTTGGTGGTGAGATGCGTGACCATCTCCTTAACCTCATCTCTTAGCGCATCGATCTTTTGTTGCACCGCTGGTGCTGCTGCTGCTTGAGCAGAGAGGTCAGAAAATCTGCTAAGGAAAGTGCTCAAAAGCGATCCCTCAACCGATGGGTCGAATCGTTTTTCGAGCCCCTCCATAGCCAATCCAAGCTGCTCATGGAAGCGATGCACCTGACTTGTGCGGTTATTGGAGTCGAAGGTGGCACTCAATGCCTCCTTGAGTCCTCGCTCTTGCTCACGCAGAACCTCAATAGATTCCTTGAGTTTGTCAGATAGATCCTTCCGAGCCTGCTCAATCGTTATTGCGAAGGGCGCGACGAGGGAGCTTGACCGCTCGCTATCGAAGTTCCTCTTCACGAGATCTATGACCTCGTTGGACTTTTCCTCCAAGCGGTAGTTTAAAAGCATTATGTGCTCTTGGAGCCTTTGGCTAACCCAGTCCACCTCGGCGATCGAAGCCGTGCGCTCCAAACACAAAAATCCTATGGATATCGCGTTTGATAGTTTTTGCTCTTTATCGCTATCAGCAGTGGACGATAAGATGCGGTGGGCGCGAAAATCTTCTATTGATATTTCGTTAAGCCGAAGAGTTTTTTGGTCGTTTTTAAGTTCAATTTTTTTCACTACGAACTCCTTTTGAAGTTCATAGCAATGGAAAATTCAGGCCAAATTTAAAGAAACGATAGAAAGCTTTGGGAATTTAGTGGCTTTTAAAATGGAGATTAAACTATAAGTGATCCAAATCACTAGCCTGATGAGTCTGTCGAGGCCTACAGAAAATGGTGATGACGGCACGATTCGAACGTGCGACCGTCTGCTTAGAAGGCAGATGCTCTATCCAACTGAGCTACGTCACCCTAAAATCTTAGTGTTACTTAAATAAACGCAAATCGACAGGGAATCAAAGACAAGTCATGAATAACTTGCCTCATGAAACAACGCATTATTTTACTCAGCAGCGCCTTCTGCTGGGGCTACGTACTCAAAAAAGGTCATGTTGACCATATCTTTGTGATCAAAGTTTTGATTTTCCAAGTCTTCGAGCACTTTTGTTCTTAGATCTAAAAACGTCATATTCATTGTCAACGCATGGGTAAGATTGAGCTTCGTCACAGGAAAAACCTGCACCATCGTCACCTTTAACTGGCCACGAGCAACTCCACCCTTTTTATCCGTTAGATTGACCACGCTTCCGATGCGCAAACAATTCATCTGGCCTGCGGTAATCCAGCCAAGGACTTTTCCAGACTGAATCGCTTCATCCTGATCTTGCGGGATAATCAAATCTTTCCAGTCTTTTGATTTTTTATTGCACGTCGAAGCTCTTTCCCCGTTATTATCGAAGATTAAAAGAGTTTCCATCGCTTGTGGTTTTGTTGGTTGAGTGGTTTGTTCTTCAGCATCCCCATCATCCGTCCCACCTTCGAGACCTGACACTTCAAAATAAGTGATTGTGACCATTCCCGCTGGATCAAATTTTGTGACCCCATCAATGAGTTCTTTCCCACGCGCTTTTAAATCTTTAACGGTCATACCAAAGAATTCGGCTTGTTTTTTAGTCAGTGCTGTCAGGCGAAGAGCTTCTGTTTTTTTAATCACCGCTTCGCCAAAATTGTCTTTATCTTCTTTTGTGAGCTTAATCTGAGCTGTCGTTCCAATTCGAAAACAGTTGCGATTTCCTGGCTCTATCACCGCGCGAACAGTGCCCTCGAGAATCTGATCCACGTCTTCTTGCGGAACGAGCAATGATTTATAATCTGTTAAATCACTGGGACAGGTTTCCGCACGCTCACCATCTTCATCAACAACAAATGCGAGCGTTTTATTGCTTTGACCCGAATTTCCTCCACCCTGATTGCCTTTACCGCTCCCGTTATAACCTTTCTCATCTTTTTCCAAGGGGACATCTCGAGGTCCACAGGCCACAACAAATAACACCACCGTTAAAGGCAAAAATAACTTTCTCATAAACTCCCCCACTATCTTTTAATCAATTCCATCACCACCGGCCAGTGATCCGCGACCCCATCTTTGCGATTTTCGCTAAAGCGCGCAGGACTGCCAAAACGGTTGGTTTGGTAAATACTATTATTTTCGATGCGAATACTCTCTGGCAGAACGGCCCACGGTGCTTTTCCTTCAGGAAGAAGCCCTTGAGAGATTAAAAAGATATCAAAGAACGACCATGTTTGGTTTTTATTGTAATACGTAGTTCCGCGACAACCTTTACAACCTAAGATATGGGACACTCCCCATGTTTCCGCCATAGTTCTAGAGATATAACCATATTGCGCGTCTTCGTCTGATGTAACGTTAAAATCACCACCAACGACGACAAGACGATCCTCGGGCATATTTGCTTTGAGTGTGTTGATAAACGCGAGAGCTTGTTTACGCAGTTCTGTGGGGCCACCTTGAGAGGGGAAATGGACACCTAACACAGTTAATGGTGTTCCATCTGGGAGTTTTAAATTGGCCTCAAGCACGCCACGTGTAGGGCGGAGTTCTTTGAGGTTTTCGTTAGCTTTAAATGGAATAATATGAAGCGTGGTTGGCCCCGCGACATCCAAACGTGTCAAAATCCCTACATCAATTCCACGCTCATCAGGTCCCTCGATCAAAAGTGCAGGCTTGTAACCCATGGCTGATAAATACTCTGTGCGCCAGCGCTCAAGGACGCGGATATTTTCCACTTCTTGCAATATTAAGATGTCGGGACCACGACCATCTTTAACCTGTTTCACGACATCTGTCAGACGCTTCATCTTCATTTTTAAAATGCGCTCGTTCCAATCGGCACTCAAGCATTCGCTGAGATAATATTTATTTGTGGGATTTGCGGCATAACAAGCTGCTTTGATTTTTTGATCCTTGGACGCTAACGGTAAAAAGGCTTCGTCATTTTTACCCGGATCGTCTTCTGTATCAAAAAGATTTTGAACATTAAATGTCATCATGGTGATGGATCCCGTGGGTGGCTGATACCCCGGAGTAAAAACGGGTTTGGGTTTTTGAACACAGGATAGAGTGATCAGAGAAATAAGAAAAACACCAAGTGCAGCTGTACGAATCACAATCCCCCCCATAAGACACAAGGAACCTGTCATGGAACCAGAGTAATTTCAAGAGGGGTTTTGTTAGGAATTGTTTAAAGTGAAGCTGCTGCGAATCAATGCCTATTTATTAGGTGTCTATAAAAGATTATGAAACGATGCAAAATCTTTACAAGGCACCAATTGAAAGAAAGACTGGGACGCTTCTCCTTATCAAAATTTAACAGAAAAGAACTTGCTATTCTTTGCTGAGGTCCATAAAAATTGGTCCTGCCTTGGGTTACGTTCATTTTGGGGGATTCGTGAAAATTTTGTTGTTTGGCCTTGTCACCGCTTCGTTGTTTTTTAGCTCTCATGCATGGTCTTCTGTTTCTGCTGTCGAAACGACTCTCGATGCGGATACAACGTATTGGGTCAATGCCTTTAGTCTCGCCTCCACCGAAGCCGGTGCGGCTCAAGATGGTGGGAATAGTTTTCGAGCCTACAACTATATTTCTATCAACCGGCGCGGGTCCGACTGGGGACGACACTGGGCTCTTCGTCTTCCTTTTTCGTACAATACCGCCGGCTTTGATGACTTTAATACTGACGTCAGTCAAAAACAAAAACTCACACTGAACGATGTTCTCCTCGATTACACCATCAGCTCCACGCTCCTCCCTGGAGATATCGAAGTTTTTACTCGCTATCGCCTGGAAATTCCGACAAGCGAAAACTCGATCAACCAAAGAAAGCTCGGCGCTCTCCGCTTTGATATGATCGCATCTCACTATCTGACAAATCGTTTTCAAATTGAATACTGGCCCATTTTTACCTGGAATATGCACACACAAACTGCCTATGAAAACCCAAACACAGGCCGAGCCACCAGCACATTAATTTACGAACTCAATCAAAGAATGAGTTTATGGTATCGAGCCGGCTCTGATCTCTTTCTTGGGTTTTATGTTGGAACTGAAGATGATTGGTACAACGACACAAAGGTGAACGAGACGAGCCGAACTCGTTTTCAAAATTTCTCAGAACACAGCTTAAAAGTGGGGCCTTCCGTTCGATTTACAGTCAATCGCAACTATTCCTTTCTGTTTAACGTACAAAATATCGTGCCTTTGTGGGGATTCTCACCTCAAAGAACAGGGCGAGTGAGTGACCTCGGCCAATTTAAGCCCGAGCAAACAGAATTCGTTTTACTTTCATTTATCAATTTCTAAGTCCAGGGACTGCAGCTCAGTAGTGCCAAACGACCACTCAGAAAAAGTGCCTGAATTAACGACTCTGCTAGGCTATATCATTAATTATTGGTTACGAGGGGGTACTCTATGACCAAACAAAATTTCCTATTTATTTTTTCACTGGCCGTCGCGTGCAGCATTGCAAGCGCTCAGTCCACTTCTGTCCTTGTTAAAAAAACAATCCCACCGCAAATCATAAATGCGGTTCAATGGGACATTCAAAAAAACATGTCCTACACGCTCCGCAACGAAAAAACTCAGTTGCTATGGACCCCAAAAGTCATTGATCTTCAGTCCATCGAAGTCACAGCCAGTCCCCTCGTGAACCCGTACCAACCCAACGAAAAAATGTTCCAACTCACATACGACGTGGGCATGGGCCACAACATGAGCGAAGAGGTTTACTACTGGCGCACTTGCGAGGTGCAAATCTCCCAAATCGAAAAAACCTGGGGCCAACCACAAATCCAATGTGATACATCCCCCTACTAACTCTACAAAACAGTGAAACCATTTTAAAGTGGGAATTCGTAGTTTAATATAATTCTGTTTTAAATTCTCGAGTCGTCGCCTGAGGCTGTTTGCTAACAGTAAAATAAATGCGACCCAGCTCGCGATCGTCAGAGGTCAGCACTCGCACTTGCCACTCTCCTGGATCAAAATTATTTTTTACTGTGTAGCCGCGAAAACCTTGCTCTCGACCACCTGCAATCTGAAAGGGAATTGTGTCTGTTTTGAGCCAGCCGCGACTGTTCTGCATCCACCACTCCATTTTGACCTGTTCACGAAAGAACTTAGGTGCAAACACACTGACAAAACAATGAATTTTATCTTGTGGTTCAGCCACAAATGTTTGCGCTCCATTTTGCCAAAAGCGCCACCACGGGCGATCGTAAAGTAAAACGTATTGATCCTGATTTTTGGTGATCTGATGATAAACCCCTACCTTTTGTAACGACAAAGGAATCGGCGGGATAAACCCAATCACATAAAAAATAAAAAACAAAGCATGGACGACGATACCAGGAACAAGCACCTCGACAAATAACTGTTTGGAGGTGATGTGCTGATAGCGAGAGACCAAGTAAAAAAAGAAATAATAAAAAATTCCCGAAAGAATCAAAGAAAAAACAAACGTAAAAAAACCAAGATGTTGCCAAACAATAGGTACCAAATAAATAAAGTATGAGCAGGAGCAAAGTGAAAACATCGTAAAGCGTAAAAGCCCGCCGAGGCCTTTGATCTTTTCGAACTCATTGAGAATCATCAGGGCAGAAAGCGCGCCGATAAAAACAAACGAGTTCCAGATAGACGCACTTTTAAAATAAAAAATCGTGTAAATACTGAGAAGAGAACCCAACAGGAAGTGAATCACTTCGTAGCGATAAATCCATACTTTGTTTAAAAAACCTTTCGAAAACCAATGCTCTACACGTTGGGATTTTTCGAAGATCAGTAAAAATCCAATCACTAGCAAATAACAAAACTGCTGAAAAAGTTGCAACCCCTCATCAATTCGCGAGAGTGTGATTAAATCAAAAAGAAATCCCGCAACAAAAAATTCAGCCGGAAAATAGGGTTTGTTTTTTTTGATCCATTGACGCATGATTCACCTCAACATGACGTATGTATGGAGATAGTATGAGCATCTTTACCAAAATCATCAATAGAGAAATTCCTGCTGAAATTGTGTACGAAGACGAGGTTTGTTTGGCTTTTAAAGACATTCAACCACAGGCGCCGGTGCACGTTCTTTTAATCCCCAAAAAACCGATTGAGTCTATGGCAAAACTTCATATGCTCCATGATAAAGGGATTATGGGGCATTTGATGATGAAGGCGAGCGAGATCGCCGCGCAAATGGGCTTGGCCGCTGATGGCTATCGACTTGTCATCAACACCAACCAAAACGGTGGACAAACAGTCTACCACTTGCATATTCATATTATGGGTGGACGCCCGATGACATGGCCACCTGGTTAGGGAGCGAGCAGGGTCTCTTGCCATTGACCTTTTTTGAGGACAAAGAGACGTCGCGTGTGTAAACGAAATTCACCTTCTTGCCAAAATTCAATACGATCTGGCTTTAACCCAAAGCCTCCCCAAAATTCAGGGCGCGGCACATCTTTGCCTTTAAATTTATTTTCGATATCCGCGACTTTTTGCTCAAGCTCTTCGCGATTTTGTATCGGCTGGCTCTGCGGGGACGACCAGGCTCCGATCTGACTTCCTCTGGGGCGCGTTTTAAAATACATGTCCGATATCGCATCACTTGCCTTAAACACTTCACCTTCCATTCTCACCTGCCGATGAAACGGAAGCCGCCAATGAAAGTTGTAACTGGCAAAACGACATTGCAACAACGCTTTGGATTTATCGCTGTTGTAATTGGTAAAAAAATAAAAAGTATTATCCTCGGTGTGCTTTAATAGGACCACACGCGAAGTGGGCCGATCGTCAGCACGGATCGTAGAGAGCACAAAAGCATTGGGCTCTACCTGCCCGGCTTTTTCGGCTTGAGAATACCAGTCCTGAAACAGAGAAATCGGAGACATCAGAGCACCTCTTGATCCATGAGTTTTTGAATGGTCAAGATCGGCGCACTTCCATAACTTAAAAACATTTCGTGAAATTTTTTAAGATCGAAGCGATCGCCCAATTTTTTCTTCAGTTTTTCGCGGTATTCATAAATCTCTGTGTAGCCCGTAAAATAACTGGCCAACTGCACTTGCGAATAGGTGGCGCGATTCCATTTTTCTTCGGCTTCGGCTTTTTCCTGAAAAGCTTCGTCCATTAAAAGTTTTAATGCCGCCTTACGATCCATGTCCAGGTTGTGCAGACTGTAATCCAAAATGGTATTGCACACCACACGAAGACGCCACTTCGCGTACATCAAGGCGAGTTCTGGACTGTTCCAACCGTAACCCTGCTCCATCATCATTTTTTCGGAATAGACGGCCCAGCCTTCGATCATCGTACCGCTGCCAAAAACTTTTTTAACGAGGCTTGGCGTTTGTCGACTGTAAACAAGCTGCGTGTAATGGCCAGGTACAGCTTCGTGAATGTTGAGAATTTGCAGTGTGTAATCATTGTACTCGCGCAAATAGCTTTGCTGCTTTTCGGGCGACATTCCATCCAGCGGTGTGACCTCGTAAAACGTTTCGCGATTTTCATCGAATGGACCTGGGGCATTGACACCGGCGCCGGCAAAACCGCGATCGTAAACCGGCGTCTCGCGAACCACTAGAGGCTTTTTTGCATCCAAAGTGAGTAGCTTTTTTTCTTCGACAAATTTCCACAGTTCTGGAATTTGATTGCGTACTGTGCTGACAAAGGCGTCGGGCGTGGTGTGTTTTTGCGAAATTTTGTCAATCAGTTGTCGAACCATAAGAAGCGGCTTTTTAGGCGGTTTTGCCGATCCAAAATAAGTGGACCATAATTTGAGACTCATCTGAACCATTTCCTGATGCAGGGTCTTTTTGGTCTCTAGAGCTTTTTGATAAATCTCTTTTGCCGACCACTGCGACTCGAGATCGTATTTAAATTTTTGTTCGTAAAGTTTAGGGCCAATTCGAAAAGAGCGAAAACTTTTTTCGCGACTCATTTTTTTATCTAAAAATTTGAGATTGCTGACATACTCGCGGACAGCTTTGGCAGCGCCATCAATCAACTGACGAACTTCCTTTTTTTGATCCAGTTGTGTTGTGAGATCGAGGACTTGATCCAAAAATTGTTTATCCAAATAACTGGCCAATGATTGATGCTGCTTGATAGCCAATGATAAATGCTCTCGCGTCGGCTGCTGAAGCTGTTCGTAGGCCGCTTTGTAATAAGCGGGAACTTTTTTAAGCTTTTGAATCAAAGCTGCGAGCTTTTCCGATCCTGACAGAGACTTGGCTTCTAACACGCCCGTCAGGGTGCCACCGAGATTGTATTGAGACGGGTCCCACTCATAAGACTGAAAAACATCCAAATCCCAAAGGCCAGAGGCGATATAATTTTTTAAAAGTTCATAATCGGTTTTTTCTTTAGCAGAAAGTTTTTGGAAGGGAAGAGTGGCCATGCGTTGCTGATGTTTAAGAAAAAATTCTTTTTGTTCAATTCGATAAGCGCGATTGGGAATTTTTAATTCCCCGGCCGTATCTTTGTTACCAAGATAAAAAGCCCATTTGGGATAGACCTTCCATAGATCCTTAAAAAAATCAGTTTCAAAGCGAGTCCATTCTTCCGAACCCTTGTTTTTCGCAGAAAAACTTCCGCAAGCAGTTATTTGAAATAGAACCACCAAAATAGCAATCCAACGCATGAAAACCTCTTTTGCACCGATGTTTTTAAAGATGCCTCTTTTTATGTGAATGTGCCGCTATCCGCAAGACTCTTTTTCTGTTAATGAAGATGTATGACAGAACAAGGCCTCCTTAAAACCCTCCAAAACATCAGTCGCCGCACCGGTGCAAAGCTTATCGGTGATGACGCTGCAGTTTTACGGGATCTAGTGATCTCCACCGATCAGTTTGTTCAGGACGTCCACTTTCGCTGGTCCTGGCAATCCCCCAAAGAGGTCGGTTACAAAGGGGTTGTGCAAGCGCTCAGCGACATGGCCGCCATGGCTACCGCACCGGCCGGGCTTCTCTTATCTGCCGCTCTTCCTGTGGCTCAGGAGAGCTTTTGGTCGGAGGTTTTTAGCGGTGTCGAAAAGGCCTGCTTAGAATATCAAGTCCCTCTCCTGGGCGGCGACCTCACTCGTTCTTATGCAATCACTTACCTCGATTTTGTCGTTTTAGGATTCAATCCAAAACCGTTGTTAAAAAAAGGAGCCACACCGGGAGATTTGCTCGCCGTCAGTGGACCTCTTGGAGCTGCCAAAGCGGGTCTCATGTGTTTTGAAAATGAATGGTCTTCTCATGTTTTGCAAAAAGCCTTTCTCAAACCCAGAGCACAAATCAACATTGCCCTCAACCTTCATCAGCAACAAGCACTCACCGCACTCACGGATATTAGCGATAGTCTCAGTCGCAGTGTTTATGATCTGAGTGTGCATTCCAGTTGTGGTTTTGAAATCGATCTCGCAAAAATTCCTTTTCTTCCTGAGCTCAAATTATTTTGCACCGAAAAAAATCTCGATTTAAAATCGCTTCTTCTGAGCGGCGGAGAAGACTACCAATTGCTAATGACCCTTCCCGCAAACTCATCAGAAAAACTCATATCGGACCATGGTCTAAGTGTTATCGGCAGAGCGACAAACTCGTCACAAAACTTTTATACGCAAGATGGAAAAAAAACAGCAATGACCGAAGTCGGTTGGGACCCTTTTGACTTGTAAAAAGTCGCAAAGTTTTGTCGAATAAAAATTGTGAGTACACAAACTTCAGAAAAAATCCAAAATCGTTCCCCCAGATATGTTTTGCAAATGAAAGATAAAAAGATCATGCGTTATGCGCCCTACCCTCGTGGACATCGGGCGTTTTTCACAGAGATTATCAATCTTTCAGAAAGCGGCATGGCTTTTACAGTTCCATTTTTAGATTCACCACAGGTCAACGAAACAATCATGGTGGAATTCACCATCCCCGACGCCGCCCCCATGGCCTGTTTCGCCAAGGTCAAACGCGTGCAAAAATACACGCTGATCGAATCTGATTTTTTTCACAAAGATTGCAAACTCGTCGCAGTGAAATTTGAAAAAATGCCCGACGACCAACTAGCGACATTGCGCCTCAGCCTCAACGACGAATTCAAAAGATTACAAACCCACTTCCGCCGAAAACAATTCTGGCTCAAACTCCAATGGCACTGGAAATTCAAACGCACCACCCTCCTCGCCGCCGTAGCAATCCCCCTCGCCTCCGGCGCAGTACTCCTGTCCTGGCTGTTTTCGTAATCACGGAAAAGATAAAAAAAGCCCCCGTTTTTGCGGAGGCTTTGATCTTCACAAAGTGAAAAGCGTTTAACTTATGAACAAATGTTTCCAGCTGCTTTTTTAAGATTGATGTAAAGCTCTACACCATCTTTTGCAGGAGCAACAACAGTTTGATAGTTCTGTTGAACGTGGCTAGAGAAAGTAGCGCTGTCACAGTTGAAAGACTGAGCTGTTGTAGAAACATACTCGCCGTTTCCAGTCGCAAGTTCTGTTCTTAAAACTTCGAAGTTTTTGGCAACATACTCAACGTTTTGTTTTTCGTTCGCAGCAAAACCGCTAAATTTTTCGCAGCCCAAAGAACCTGTTGTCATACCGAAAGTTGGTGGAACAACCATGTTTGTTGTTGCACGAGTTGTTGTCGCGATCATGGTTTTGTCTTGAGTCACTTCCCATCCAAGTCCGCAACCGTCAAAGCTGTCACGTGCGAATGTATTTAAAGAAAATAGAACTGTTGCGATTACTAGTAGCATTTTCATGCAATCTCCTTTTTTAGCCTATTAATCATTTAATAGGGGTACGTTGAATAATTAGCTTCAAACATGGAATCAAAACTGTCAATGCGTTGCTTATATTGCTTAAGAAAGAGGCTTTGGTTGGGAGGTTTTTACTATTTAAAAAAGTAGATCAATGCAAGGTCATTGGACCATTCATTCATTTGTGACCAATGACGAGGCAGTATGACTTTGGAGGTGAATCGAAGTTCCGAGTTGCGCCCCAGGTAGTACGACCACTGCATCCAACCCGCCTGTATCATTGTCGATGGAGTGCTGATCTCTGAGATGAGATAATACTGGCTGTAGCTCAGCCGCCATTTCATCTTGTCATAAAGATTCAAAAACAATCCAGTCTCAAAGCCAGGTCCAAAACGATGACCTTGATCGAGCTGACGATAGAACTCATTTTTAAAAGTCAAAAGCCCATAGAGCATCAGCGGACCTTCAAACTGTGGCTCGACGGCTCCACCGATTCCAAGATCTGCGAAAAGATGACGGCAGGTCAAGCAACCGTAGTCACGCGCTGTATTTAATCCAAAGTCCACCTTCCATGCTGGAGCCCAACTTAAAAAATTCAATGGAGGAAGGGACATGATGTTTAAAAAGGTGGCCGATTCGATCCGTGCCTTTTGCAAATCACTATCATACATGAATTCCAAAGACGGAAATTCGATTTGCGCATTTTTTTTATAGCCTGAATCGCGATTCATCACATCGTGATACGAGCTTCGCCAGCGCAGTTTCGTAATCGCTGCGGCACCGGAGCCGTCTTGTCTTTCGCGCACTCCTTGAGAGAGAGAAATCGCATAGCTATCATGCCCCAAATCCGCTCGTGTTTCTGCGGGAATCTCACTCTCTTTCACAAACTCTGGTTGCTGACCCAGCGCCGCTCTTTGAATCAAAAGATTCTGATGTAACTTTTTTTCGTCCGGAGTGAGTTTTTCTTTTTTCTTGATGTTTAAATAGTCCATGTACCACATCAAGGTTTCGAGGACGTGGACACTTAAACCTGGGCGAGGCTGAAGCGTTCGTAAAGTGTCTTGAAAGTCTTTTCTCTCTTGCGAACTGAGTTGATAATAGCGAGATCCCACCTGCCGGTAGTGCGAAGGTCGAAGTCGCACACTTTTCACAATTCCTGACTGAGTGAATAGATTTTTTAAACTCTCGCCAGGAATAAAATAAATATGATGATCGAGGAGGGACCACTCGGGCTTGATGGCCTCGATGGCAGCAAGAATCTGATAAGAACAGTTTTCGTCAAAAAAATAATAATAAAAATAACCGTTCGTTTCGATTTCCCAGAGGTGATAAACAAATTGAACAGTTTCCTCGGGCGTGAGATCAATCTCGTACTCCCACAGATCGCGATTTTCGCCCTGTCCGTACTCCCGCACTTTGTTAAAATAGCTCTCGGTGGACCACTGCCCTGTGTAACCACCTGTCACGCCAAAATAAATAAATGCAAAGGGGTTTTCATCATCCGCCACGCGAGCTGCATAGTTAATTCCGATGTCCTTCAGCGGTGTGCCCCCATCGGTGTTAATCTTTAAAAATGTATGACCAAACATCGACGCCGGGTTTTGGATATAGGCACTCGAAAACACAATCGAGATATTTTTAGGATTGCGAAAACTTTGGATAAACTCGTCAAGCTGTGGGCAAGCAACGGCAGAAAAAGTGAGCGCCAGATTTTTTTTAAGAAAAGCCAAACGTGCTGGAAAAGCACACTGCGGGTGGAGTTTGTAGATACCTACTTTGCGATCCGTCGAGCGAAAGGCTTCGATGGAGGCCTGCATTTCCGCCAAAGGATCTCTTGCCCCTTGAAGCGAGAAAAAAAAGCCAGGTCCATCGACAAGACTTTTTTCGCCACCCCAAGAGTTTTTTTGATAATGGAGAAGTTTCTTCCACGCCGTGCTCGACGCCAAGTTTGCAAGTCGACTGTGCGATGCCTCTGTCTGTGGCGCCGGTTCGGCCGAAAAAGCGACGGATCCAAAAAACGTCAACGCGACAAATGTTAAAAAACACGGAAAGGCCATTCAAAGTTTTTAGAACTCTCCCCGCGAATAGTCACGAATTAAAATCAGGATATTTGGTGACTATTCACGATGGGAGTTTTAGCATCGATGGCAAATGAAGATAAAAATCATGTTCTGGATATTTACACTAAGCCTCTGCAACTCGTGCAGTCATTTGCTTTATTATCCAACACGCGTTCTGTATATCAAACCGGGGTCTATCCCTGTGGCTCCCAAAGAAGTGACATATTCTCCTGAGAACCAACCCAAACTTGTCGCTTGGCATTTTAAAAGCCCGCAAAAAACAAAAGCAGTGATACTACTTTTCCATGGAAATGCTCAAAATGTCTCTTCGCATTTTTACACCTACTATTGGGCAGTGGATTTAGGATACGATCTTTTTGTTTTCGATTATCCCGGCTATGGCGGAAGTCATGGCGATCCCACACCCCAAAACACGGTCGAAAGTGGACTCCTCGCTCTTAAGTATGTGCAGGAACAATGGCCAAACACCCCCATTGTCGTTGCAGGTCAAAGTTTGGGCGGGAACGTATCTTTAAAAACGTTAACACTCGCTCCCCATCGTAAAAATATTTGCGCAGTTGTGATTGAATCCAGTTTCCTGTCTTACAGAACAACTGGTCAAAAAATCTTTGCGCGACAGTGGCTCACATGGCCTTTCCAATGGCTGCCGCTATTCGTGTTAAGCGATCAATGGGCCGCGAAAAAATCTATCGACCAACTACCGGATCTTCCGTATCTTTTATTTCATCGTGAAAACGATCCCATTGTCCCGATAAAAATGGGCCAGGATCTCTTTGCAAAACTTCCGGCAAACAAACAGGCTTATTTTCTCAAAGGCGAAGGCCACGTCGATACTTATTCGCAGACAGACGCGCAAGAGAATAAAAAAATCTTTCAAGATTTCATCACCAAGAGTTGCCATGCTGTACCGCTTTGAGTGGGATCTTTCCGACATCGACCGCAATATTTATCAAACGCTGGACTTCCGAGTCGCTCTACACCCGTCCGAAGCCCTTCCTTACCTGCTCACCCGCGCACTCGCCTACGCCTTAAGTTATCAAGACAATCTCGAGTTTTCCCCCGCAGGCCTCAGCGATCCTGATGCGTCCGCTCTCCAAGCTCCAGGAGCTCACGGATCGATCGCCATCTGGATCGAGATTGGCAACCCTTCAGCACGAAAACTTCACAAAGCGAGTAAACTTTCAGAACAAGTCATTGTTTACACCTATAAAAATCCCAAAGCCATTATCGATGAGATTCGCGCCAACAATGTCCATCGTATGAATGAATTAAAAATCTTCGCAATAGACCCTTCATTTTTAAGACAACTCGAATCCCATCTCACAAAAAACAACCACTGGTCTCTGCTTGTCCAGCAGGGACAGTTGAGTGTGTCTCTGGGCGAGGTCACACTCACAACAGAATTAAAACGCTATACCATTTAGCTAGTTGAAGGCTGATCCAGATTACTCAGCTATGCATTCAAACAAATCGCCTGTGCTAAAATCAGTGCCAAGATTGCAAATAAGGCCATTTGTTTTAAAGAAAATCTCTCCACCCCAAATAGCAGACCTACAAGATACAATCTTCCCGCTATAATTATAATATTGAAACGTATCAAACTGACTTACAGTAATATCATATTTTTGTTTTAGCAACTTTGCTGCCGTATTTACGGCGCATTGTCTGCAATCCTTTTCAAGTTTTTTATTTTTTTTATCTTCAAAATCACTTGCCAGATCTTTTGCAAAAACAGTTCCTGACGAAAATAATATCATCGCTAGCATGTATAAAAAAACAGATTTCATTAATATCTCTCAAAGTGATAGCGTTCCAATCTTGTACGGGCATGATTGCCCAAGTTCAAAACAGAACTCTTGTTTAGAGAATCCATTAACAGATAAATTTTGCGTATTCAATGGACCCTGTAAATAAAGATATGGTTCTAGACAAAACTCATTTTCTAACTTGAGGAGTTGAATCTAAGCCCTAATGCAATCGCTTGTGGATCTCACCAGTGGCGAGTTCGTCATCGGTGGCTTCGCGGACGCGGAGGATTTCTAGGTCGAATTGAATCTTGAGGCCCGCTAATGGGTGGTTGCCGTCGACGAGGACTTTGCCGTCTTTGATTTGTTTGACGATCACGGAGATTACATCGTTATCTGGGCCTTGGGTTTGGAACTTCATTCCTACTTTGAGATCTAAGTTTTTTGGGAACTTGCTCAGCTCGATGGTTTGCTCGAGTTGCGGAAGCCATTCCCCGTAGGCGTCGTGCGGAAAAAGCATGAGAGATTTTTTATGACCGACTGTTTGACCAAGAATGGCTTTTTCGACAGCCGGCAAAAGCTGACCCAGACCGTAAATAAACTCCACGGGATTTTGGCGATCGCGTTTTTCCAAACTATTGGTTGTATCATCAGCACCGTAAACCAACAGCTCATAGGCGAGAGTGACAACGGTGTCTTGGTCAATCTTCATAAATTCTCCACGGGCGATTGAGGTTTTGCGCTTGCTTCAGTCGCAACATGTACTCCCTCCGCTCGATATAGCTGCCCCCAAACGATTCTAATACTGAGGTGACCATCTGTATATCAAACCACTCATGCCCCATTTTGTGAAGCTGTTCAACCAAGGACACAATGCACTGTTTCGATGCGGCTGTGATGTGATGGAACATGCTTTCCCCACTAAAAACACCTTCGATATAAACTCCGTAAAGCCCACCAACTAACTTTTCGCCCTGCCAACACTCCACGCTGTGGGCGTGACCCAAGCGATGCATCTCCGTATACGTTTTTTTCATCTCCGGCGTAATCCAAGTTCCCCGTTGTCCAGAACGTTTTTGCAGCGAACACTCTTCGATCACTTTTTCAAAACAAGTGTCATAGGTCACCCGAAACTTGGCGCGACGTAATTCTTTTTGAATCGTGCGTGGTATGCGAAACACAGAAAAATCTAGCACGCCTCGCTCCTCGGGACAAAACCACAAGAGAGGAAGTCCTTGATGCGGCCAGGGGAAAATTCCCCGGCTGTAAGCAGCGAGTAGATTTTCTACCGACAGTTCGCCGCCTATCCAGATGATGCCATTCTCGTCAGCTTGCTCAGCCGGTGGAAAAACAATCTTCATTGGGAAAAGTACTCACGTAAGCGCGGCATGGGGTCATCGAGTTTGGTGAGTTCGATCATTTCTAGTAATTTTTTTTGTTGCTGAACTTGTCGTTTTTTATGAAGATCTTCATCGACAAGGTCTCCCTCAGGGGTTTCGATGCATTTCCATGTTTTTGCGTCACGCCCCTCGATAAACCCATAGCGCTCAAGCTGATTGAGTGCCGTTTCTAACCGAAAATCTCTTGAATGGTAAAAGAGTAGCTGCGAGCGCATGTAGTCCAAACCACCCGCTGCGACCTGATCCTTGTGATACTCAAGAAGCTGATACACTCGCTGAATAAATTCCGGCTCCGGGCTGGCCCACTTTATAAAATCCATTTGAATCGATACATCATCCTCATCATAGAGCAGGTATCCAAAGGACTCTTGTCCATCTCTCCCCGCGCGCCCCACCTCTTGATAATAGGCTTCGATAGAACCTGGTACTTCAGCATGCACAACCACGCGGATGTCGGGCTTATTGATTCCCAAACCAAAAGCCGGCGTCGCAAGGATTAAACCGTTAGCGTCTTTTAAAAACTCTTCTTGCTGACGACGTCGTACGCCATCGGGAAGCTGACCGTGATAAACACCGTGCTGAATATTTAATTTTTGTAAGTCTTGGGAGAATTTCTCCAAAGTGGATATCAAAGCAAAATAAATAATCTTTGCCCCTGGATGAAGATGATGAATCCCTACAAAAGAGCGAACTTTTTCATCATGCCCATAGACGCTGACTGTTTTTAAAACCAAGTTGTCGCGGGCAGCTCCAGCATCGAAAACCTCGGCGCCCTCAGTGAGTTTGAGTTGCTTTAAAATATCTTTTTGCACCTCTTTTGTAGCGGTCGCTGTGAGCACCAGTGTGCACGGATTTCCCAGTTTTTCGCGAATATCTCCAAGACGACTGTAGTCGGGCCGAAAATCATGCCCCCACTCGGAAATGCAATGAGCCTCATCCACCACCAAAAGATCCACGGTGTTTACAGACAGCGCCTGCCAAAACTCCTCTTTGCGAAAACGCTCGGGAGTGACATATAAAAGTCGCACTTGCTTTTGCGCTAACTTTTTAAGCACTTTTTCGCGATCCTCTTTACTCATCCCGGAATGGATCGCGGCCACGGATAGCCCCTTGCGGACTGCGTCATCGACCTGATCCTTCATTAAAGCAATTAATGGAGAAATAACGAGGGTTAGACCCTCAAAAATCAGAGAAGGGATTTGAAAGCACAGGCTTTTTCCAAAACCAGTGGGCATCACCACCAGCGCACTTTGTTTTTGCAGGATGTGTTGAATGATTTTCTCTTGATCCCCACGAAAGCTTTTAGAACCCCATTTGGACTCAAGAATTTCTTGAATATTCATGCACTTACATGCTAACTAAGTCTCTTCAAATTGTATAGAAACATTTCCTGAGATCACAATTCCATTTTGTGTATCAAGAGGATTTCTTTTAAAGAGGTAAAGAATGGCATCAAACAAATGGGTATTAGAGAACGTTCGTAACATTGGGATTTCCGCCCACATTGACTCGGGTAAAACCACTCTCACCGAGCGTATTTTATATTACACTGGAAAAATTCACGCCATTCATGACGTGCGCGGTAAAGACGGCGTCGGTGCAAAAATGGATTCCATGGAACTCGAAAGAGAGCGTGGGATTACAATTCAATCGGCTGCGACCAACGTTTATTGGGGCGATACTCAGATCAACATCATCGATACACCCGGGCACGTGGATTTTACAATCGAAGTGGAACGCTCTCTTCGCGTTCTCGATGGCGCCATTCTTGTTCTTTGCGGTGTGGCCGGTGTGCAATCGCAGTCCATCACGGTGGATCGCCAAATGCGTCGCTACAATGTTCCGCGCGTGGCGTTTATTAACAAACTCGATCGCTCTGGAGCCAATCCATTTCGCGTCACTGGGCAGCTTCGCGAAAAGCTCAGCCACAATGCCGTTATGATGCAAATCCCAATCGGGGTTGAAGACGCGCATGCGGGCGTTGTCGATCTTGTCACAATGAAAGCTTATAACTTTTTGGGCGCAGACGGTGATGATGTTAAAGAGATTCCAATTCCTGCAGACCTCATGGATCAAGCCAAAGAGTATCGCGAAAAATTAATCGATGCGGCTTCGATGTTTGACGACGAACTTGCCGAAAAATATCTCGAAGGTGGCGACATCCCTGAAGCTCTCTTAAAGCGCGCTGTTCGTAAAGGCTGCCTCAAGATGGAATTAACTCCTGTGTTTATGGGCTCTGCGTTTAAAAACAAAGGGGTTCAGTTGCTTCTCAATGGCGTGACTGACTATCTTCCAAATCCAACAGAAGTTGTAAACAAAGGTCTCGATATCGACAAAAACGAAGAAGAAGTGATCGTGGTGAACGATCCAGACAAACCACTTGTTGCTTATGCGTTTAAACTTGATGATGGTCGTTACGGCCAGTTGACCTACATGCGTATTTACCAAGGCACGATGAAAAAAGGCGAGTTCATCATCAACACGGCTGATCGCAAAAAAGTGAAAGTTCCGCGACTTGTGAAAATGCATTCCAACGAGATGGCAGATATCGAAGTGGCTTATGCTGGTGACATCGTCGCTCTTTTTGGAGTGGATTGTTCGACAGGTGACACTTTTACAGACGGTACAATTAGCTATGCCATGAGCTCGATGCACGTACCAAATGCAGTGATCTCTTTGGCTGTTTCGCCAAAAGACAAAGCGGGCGCGAACAACTTTTCAAAAGCGTTGCAAAAATTCCGTAAAGAAGATCCCACATTCCGCGTTCACCGTGACGAAGAGTCCAGTGAAACGATTATCTCTGGAATGGGTGAACTTCACTTGGAAGTTTATATTGAGCGTATGAAGCGTGAGTTTGGTTGCGAAGTGATCGCCGGTAAGCCGCAAGTGGCATACCGCGAAACCATTGGTCGCGAAGCGGCTTACGATTACACACACAAAAAGCAAACCGGTGGTTCGGGTCAGTTTGCGAAAGTGGTTGGAAAAATTCGCCCACTTCCTCCTGGCTCAGAAGTTTCTTACAAATTTAACAACAATGTTGTCGGTGGACGTATTCCTCGCGAATTCATCCCAGCGTGTGACAAAGGGTTTGTTGAGCAGTTGGCCAAAGGGCCACTCATCGGCTTCCCGATTGTGAATGTGGAAGTGGATCTTGATGACGGAGCTTACCATGATGTGGATTCGTCAGAGATGGCGTTCCGTATTTGCGCAATGGCTGCGATGAGACAAGCTTACGAAGCCGCTGCACCAACGGCACTTGAGCCGATCATGAAAGTGGAAGTTTCTGCTCCTGAAGAATTCCAAGGAAGCGTTCTCGGCGGACTCAATCAACGTCGCGGTATGATTCAAGGAACAAGCAGCGAGCAAAATTACGCCATCACAACGGCGGAAGTTCCTCTCTCTGAGATGTTTGGTTACTCCACAGATCTTCGCTCGGCCACGCAAGGTAAAGGTGAATTTACAATGGAATTCGCTCGCTACGCACCAGTTCCTCGCCTGATTCAGGAAGAACTTGCGAAAAAATACCAAGAACAGCGTGCTGCGGAACAAAAGAAGTAATTATGATTTTATCAGACAAGACGATTCAAAAGTTGATCGAAACCAAAGAACTGGAGTGTTACCCTCTTAATGAGGAGTCGATCCAGCCAGCTTCGATTGACTGTCGCCTTGGAACTCACTTTTTGTTGGTGGAAACACACAACATGAGTTTGATTTCCATGTCTGAAGAAATCAAATATCGCGAAGTGGAAGCGGAAAAAATCACGATTCCACCCCACTCGTTTTTATTAGCGACAACGATGGAATATATAAAGCTGCCAAATCACTTGGTGGCTTTTGTCGAAGGCCGAAGCTCGATTGGTCGCATGGGCTTATTTATTCAAAATGCCGGTTGGGTCGATCCCGGTTTTGAAGGTAAAATCACACTCGAACTCTACAATGCGAACTCTCTTCCCATTCAACTCGAAGCTGGTCGCAGAATTTGCCAACTTGTTCTTTGCAATATGGATCAAGCTGCCCTCAACCCTTATCAGGGTAAATACCAAGGACAAACGAAGTCTGTGGGAAGTCGCGTTTTTAAAGACGTGGAAGTGGTTAAATAAATGGACCCTGATACCACCTTACATAGGATGTGGTTCGCATGACATTGTTGATCTTTTCCATTGTTTTTACCGTGCTCGTCTCTTTTCTTTGTTCACTTTTAGAGGCCGTGATTCTTTCGATCAATGCAACCTATGTCCAACTCGGCATTCAAAATGAAAAACACTATGCCTTACGTTTACAACGACTTAAAGCCGACATTGACCGTCCTTTGGCTGCGATTTTGACCGTCAATACTGCTAGCCATACTCTTGGATCGGTGATCATTGGTGCTCAAGTCTCTGATCTTTGGGGCGACAATCAGCTGGCCATTTTTTCGGTGATTTTTACCTTAGTCATTTTGATCTTTAGCGAAATTGTTCCTAAAACTCTGGGCGCCAGTCGCTGGAGGTTTTTTGCACCTTTTGCGGCCTATGCCATTTCGGGGTTGGTTGTTGTTTCTTATCCGGTTGTTAAACTCGCCGAATTTATTGCCGACGTGATCGGCGTTGGACATAAACATAAAATCACTCGCGAAGAAATGATTATCACTGCCGAAATGGGAGCTTCTCATGGGACTCTCAATAAAAAAGAAACAACGATTATTAAAAACTTACTCATGTTGGACGCCATGTTTGCGAGTGATATCATGACACCCAAATCGGTTGTCATGGCTTTCGAGTGGGAAAAAACCGTGGCTGATGTCATGAAAGCTCACCAACCCATTCGCTACTCACGCATTCCGGTTTATAATAAAGATATCGATCATATTGAAGGCTTTGTTCATCGTTATAAAATCATGGAAGCCTACTCTCACGACAAAGAACAAATGCCTCTGCGCGATTTAATGCTGCCAATTCATACGGTGCCCGATACTATTTCTGTTTCTGCTGTCCTCGACCAGCTCATTCATCGTAATGAACATATTTTTGTCGTCATCGACGAATATGGCTCAACCATTGGGATCGTCACATTGGAAGACGCCATCGAAACACTTCTGGGTGTAGAAATCGTTGACGAGTTCGACTCTGTGGTCGATCTACGTCAGCACGCCCTCGAAAAATGGCGCAAACGCAAACGCGAACGCGCTTATTAGGATTCGACGATGTCAGTAGTTATGGGTTACGTGACTTTTAAAAATTCAACCGAGGCAAAAAAAATTTGCTCGTCCCTGGTTAAAAAGAAACTCATCGCCTGCGCGAATATCCTTGCTCCTCACACCGCTGTTTACGAATGGAATGGTAAAATAAATTCCGGCAAAGAAACGGCTGCTTTTATCAAGACAACTAAAAAACAAATTCCTAATGTGCAAAAAGAAATTCAAAAAATGCATTCTTATCAAATCCCATGCGTCGTTTTCTGGCCCCTGCCAAAAGGGACTTCTGACTTTTTACGATGGGTGCAGATTCAATCGAGGTCTTTATGAACAAAACTGATTTGGCAAAAAAAATATTCGACGTGGCTCATTTAACTGGTTTTTTTACCTTACGTTCCGGAAAAACGTCCAATGTCTACTTTGATAAATACCAGTTCGAAGCGCGCCCCGAAATCTTGAATGCCATTGCCGAACAAATGATCCCTCTCTTACCAAAAGGAATTGATTTACTTGGCGCTCTTGAAATGGGAGGGATTCCCATCGCCACAGCCATTTCGCTAAAAACGAACATCCCGGTCGCCTTTTTGCGCAAAGAAGCCAAAGAGTATGGAACCTGTAAATTTGCCGAAGGTCCGAGCGTGAAGGGTAAAAAGATTTGCTTGATCGAAGACGTGATCACCACCGGTGGGCAAGTTGTTATCACCACTGATATGCTTCGCAAAGAAGGTGCCTTTGTCGATGACGTCCTTTGCGTGATTGACCGCAGTGAAGGAAAAACCGAAAAAATCACCGAGGCCCATCTGCGCCTTCGCCCTCTTTATACCATGGCAGAGCTACTGCCTTAGGTGAGATTATTGACAAGATTTGGTTGTTAATCCTTAATAGTGACAAAAAAGGGCCTACAGCTGTCAAATAGATTGGCGTAAAACCGGGTACAGTCCTTGCTCTACCGCTCCATGTGGTACGTTTAACTTTTCTCATTCTTCTATTCACTTTTACCAGCACGGCTGGGGCGTTGGCTTCATCCAATGAAGTTTCTCAACGGCCAGTGGCTACTTCGGCTCGCGCCCTTTACAAACAACAGTGTGAAGATGTTGGTGGTTCGGTAAACGGCTTTTGCATGTGTCAAGATCAGCAAGATCTGATCGCTCTTGCCGCCACTGTTGTTAGCATTGCGAAAGACATTTCAAAAGTAAAGCAAGATGCATTTCAAATCATCAATCCGTTCACTCAGTCCTGCAATAATAAAACGATAGACTTAAAAACTTCGCTCCAACGTCTCGAGAAAATTCATAAAACCACAATTGCCGCTGTGAAAAGTACAGAGTTGCATGAAAAAATCATTTTAATGGACGAACTCGACCTTTTTCACCCGGATGCATTTTCACAGTTTATGACAAATGGTAAATTTCAAAAAAATTTTCTCAATAAAATAAAAAAAGTTCGCTCAACACAGCAAAATATTGTCAAAAGTGGGATCGCAGGAACGGCCCGAAACATGGCGCAAGAAAAAGCGAAATTACTGGCGGTCGCGGGCATCGAAGAATTCACGGTAATCAATATAAAAAATACGCTCAACATTTCGAATCAAGTCAAAACATTTATCACAGCGACAATGCAAGCAAACACATCTCAATCTTTGACTGGATCTCTTAAGGAAATAGGAACAGATTTTTTAAAAAAGGGCGCCAAATCCTTAGGAAAGGGCTTTGTTGCTGGCTTAATCATGACCGCAGGTCTCGAAACGATTTCGTATGTGACCGGGATCGATGTCACTGGGTTTGACCCATTTCAGGTCTTTCTCCCGACTCCTGCCGGGGACGGAACGATCTCAGGGAACCTCAATACCAAAGTATCATTAACACTTTATCCCGAATTCCAGAACTCACTGGACATGGGTTTTTACACAAATCCCGATCACTTTTCTGCCAAGCTGGTTTTAATGGCCATGGTGACAGAGTCACTCTCCCAAGAGAAAAGCATGTTTAGTTTTATTGGCGAATAAATATTTAAATGTTTAAAAAGTTCTCACCCCAACCTCTTATTTACTTTTAAAATGAATTTCTGTCTCAAAATGAGATTTTCTCGACGAGCCCCTTGTCGAGCTGGGCGTTTGCACCGATAGATTTGTAGATTTACAACACGGGGGTTCCTATGAAAGTCTTCATTTTTATCTTCACAGTTTTGTTTTGCACCATGGCTGCCACAGAACGTACCGAAGCCAACCTCGAAACGACTCAAAATATCGAAGAATAAGGCCGATAAAGGATCATGCGCATTGCGATCCTTTTGTTTTATTTGTTGTGGATTGTCGCTTGTTCGACGTCCCCGTTATCACCACAGCGATCCCTCGCTTCTTATGAAAGCCTAGAACCTACGGATCTTCACAATCGACTCAAGCCTTTTATCTCTGACGGCTGTCCGCAAATTTTAGGTCATATTTCTTATCCCCAAGAGGACCAGTGGAAACTTTGTTGCGTTGAACACGATAAGGCCTACTGGAAAGGTGGGAGTTTGGACGATCGCCAAAAAGCAGACTCGGATCTCCATTCCTGTATTACATCACGTGGAGCGCCAGATGCGGCTCGTTTGATTTACTATTCCATTCGTTCGGCGCTAAAAAATGCAGCTTCCACCTGGGGCTACGGATGGGTGCTTCCACGCAATACCGCCCCTCACTCCCCTCCCGAGATTGCAGAAATTCAAAAGATTGAAAAAATAGTCCCGAGCGATTTGAGCCGAGTTCCAACGAGTGTAAAAAGTGAAAAATCGAGCAAGCAAGAGTCCCTCACCGGCAATCGTTGCATTGATGCCTCTCTTGTTCTTTTGCAACGAGATCTCAATAAAACCGTCACACCGACTCAGGTTTACTATGAGTCCAAGAGCCTAGTGATTGGCTTTGAAGATACTGTGAAAATCTCATCCCGTGAATGTCCACTGCCTTATGTTTTTCGCTATCATCTTAAGTCGAAAAAGGACTGTGATGCGAAGCGGACGGCGCCTGCGCAACTTGATACCTTTGAAATTCCACAACAGTGTGAGTAAAATAAGCTTTTCTCGTCGAGATCCTTCGCTTCGCTCAGAATGACGAGACTCTGCTCAGGATTGGGATAGAAGGGCTGGCTGTTCTGGTTTTTTTCCGACGTGCAAAATCAACTCTAAGAGTGGTCCGGTCATAAATGTGGTTGCAAGCGCCATAATGACGAGCATTGCAAACAAGCGCGGAGAAATAATTCCTAAATCGAGTCCGATGTTTAAAACGATAAGCTCTACCAACCCACGTGTGTTCATCAATACACCGATGGCCGCTGAGTCTCGCCAGCCAAAGTTGTAAAACTTGGCTGCTAAAAAAGAACCACCGATCTTTCCTACTGTTGCAACGGCAATGATGAGCCCGCACACTTGCCAATCATATGGGGTCGACACCAGACTGATTTCTGTTCTCATTCCTGTAAATGCAAAAAAACAAGGGAGAAAAATCACACGCACAAGATCTTGCAATCTAAAATCAAGATCCCGAGCCATTTTGCTATTGTCTGGAAGAATAGCGCCAAACAAGAAGGCTCCAAAAATAGCGTGAATTCCAATTAATTCCGTCGCAAAGGCAGAGACAAAAATACCGAGACAAATAATCGCCAACTCCCCTTCGGCAATCATCTTGTGACGATCCAAACGATAAACAGCCTTGGTCACAAAGGGGCGGACAAAAATAAACATCAGCGCAATATAGACGACTGTTAAAATAAGCGTATACACGGCACTCATCATGGTCACTTGGGCCACACTGACAATAAAAGCCAACAAACACCATGCTGTGACGTCATCGATGGCCGCACAGGTCAGAGTGATGGCTCCCAACTCTGTTTTTTGAAGCTTTTTATCGCTTATAATTCGCGCCAGAACTGGAAAGGCTGTGATGGACATCGAAGCGCCCAGAAAAAGTGAAAAGACTGTAAACCCCACATCTGCAGGCGCATAATCTTGATATAGTTTTAACGCGAGAAGCGCTCCCAAAAGAAACGGGATCACAATACTGGCATGGGAGATGGCTAAGGTTTTGTGGCCACTTCGTCTTAAAACCTTGAGATCCAACTCCAATCCCACAAGGAACATGTATAAAATCACACCCAATTGAGCAATCATCCCCATGATCGGCGACACACTTTTTGGCAACAGGTAGTGGTGAATTTCGGGAGCATACTTACCCAAGAGAGAAGGCCCTAAAAGAATACCACCGATCACTTCTCCAATTACCGTGGGTTGGCTAAAAATCGAAAAAATTCGGCCCATAATTCGGGCTGTTGCAATCACCACAGCTAATGCCAATAAAAAGTGCAATAAGCTATTAAAATGATCCGCATCTAGAGTCGGTTTTATCTGAGCCGTAATCTGTGAGGAGAATATTTGATTTCCGTACTGATTGATAAAATAATAACTAACGACTGTTAGACCTAACAGCGATAAATAAAACGCGATAACGCTAAAAAGAGATTTTTTTTTGAGATCGGTCAGAGAAAGCCCTCCAAAGAAAAGACTATTCAATAGTTCACTGGCTTTCAAGACCTTATTTTATTTTGAACATGCCAAATAGGCAATCCAAGACTGACACTCTTCACCTTTGGTGACCGGCTTAAAGTTGTTATCGCCCTCACCTTTTTTGGTGGTGCCTTCCCAGTAAACCACTACACTGCTAAAACCGACTTCATTGAGGATATCGCGAAGCTCCGCGATGGACCACATGCGCCAGTCGTAGGTAAAAACCTTGCGACGACGGCGTTTTTCGCCCTTGAGGTGGAAGTGAATTTCAAACTTGGCTTCATTCGTGAGCGGCTCGTAGTTTTTTTGATCCCAAAAGTAAGTGAACCCGGGATGACGGGTTTTTTCTTCGTGCCCTTCGTAACAATCGCTACCACCGAAGGTATCAATCACCAAAAGGCCATCGGCTTTGAGGGCTTTAAAGATTTGCGAAAAATATCTTTTAAGGTCCTGGCGTTGTTTAAAAATATAGTAGGAAAAATTAAGTGCAATAATGATGTCTGCCGACGGCAAGTTTTCATCGAGAACGTTTTGCAACTGAATCTGAAGGCGATCTCTTTGCTCTGGCGTCAGGCTTTTTTGAATTCGATTTTTTCCGTAATCCACCGGTTCGCAATCCAAATCGATGCCAACAGCTCGATTCTCTTTGTGCATTTTGATCCACTCTTCGCAAAGCAAAAAGGTTCCGCAGAAGTCTTCGCGCAGTGTTTTTGGATCTTTGCCATGGGTTTGGCGATACACTTTTTTAAGGAAGCGAACATCGTTATCAGAAGATTGAACCGCTTTGGTGTAATACTCGTACTTATAGAACTTCATAGATTACCAACTCTCAACAATGGCTACGCTCAACGGTCTGTTTTTCAAAAGAAACATAGCAAAAAACCATCTGCGAAGATTGCAAATTATCCTATTCAGAAAATCTTTCAGGGTTCAACAGTAACGATCTCTTGAATCGCATGAATAACGTCTTCGATCTGTGGGACCGAATTTTCTTCGAGCACTGTGTGCAAGCCAATGCCTGGAAGGTTTTTACCCGCCAGCACCTTAGGTGGCGCATAGA
Organism: uncultured Pseudobdellovibrionaceae bacterium; assembly: GCA_964579625.1. Taxonomy (GTDB): domain Bacteria; phylum Bdellovibrionota; class Bdellovibrionia; order Bdellovibrionales; family JAGQZY01; genus JANPLN01. The sequence goes on along the minus strand of CAZOGU010000024.1, from coordinate 15,910 downwards.
TATGGTAAAAGAGTTCCTGTGACACACAATAGGCCAAATGCTCTCCAAAATTCGTGACTTCGGTATCTTCGTTTAAAAAGATGACTCTCTTTGTTTTAAGAACCGATTGTTTGATGGCTTGCCAATCGTAAGGATAAAGAGAACGCAGGTCGATCAACTCCACGGAGTATTGATCTCTGATCTTGGCAATGGCCTCTTGAGCCACTTGCACATGCCGACCGTAAGTCACAATCGTGACGTCTGTTCCTTCTTGAATGGTTTTCGCTTTGCCAAAAGGAACCATATACTCTTGCAACTCGGGCCATTGTGGCTTCCACTTGGAGCGATCGCCAAGAGGAGCATCGATTCTGTTTTTCAGTTCCCGCTCGTCGCCTGGCTCCCCCGGAATCAGTTCTTCCCCCTTCACACGCATCAGCGCTTTGGGCTTTAAAAAGAGAACAGGATTGGGATCTTGAATGGCAGAAAGAAGCATCCCATACGCATCCAGCGGAGTCGATGGCATCACCACTTTCCAGCCCGGAATGCGGGTCGCCCACGCATCAAAACTGTGACTGTGATAAATAGAACCGCGAATACCGGCGCCAACAGGAGTCATTACTACCATGGGCAAATGATAGTTTCCGTTGCAAGACCAAGCCAAGTTACCAGCGTATTTTAAAAGATCGATGGTATTAAAAATATAATCGCAAAACTGAATCTCAGCCACACAACGATCGCCCGCCAAGGCCAAACCGATGGCTGTATTGATAATTCCACGCTCATCCAGCGGCGTGTTCCATGACGTTTTTAAACCTTGAGTCGCCGTAAAAACGCCACCCAAAGGTTCACCCACATCTTGGCCAAAAACGTCTTTGAGTTCGAGATTTTTTTCCGCATAGTGGAGCGCCATGCGAATAGCCTGTGCCATATTCGCCATTAGAACTTCCTCCAGTCCGCGTTTTCGTTATTCACAAAAGTGTGATCCCACAGTGTTTCCACTTGGGGTGACGGCTCTTCGCGAATCATTTCGGATTTTTCGCGAATCGCTTCGAAGTGATCGTCTTTGATCTTTTGACAGTCTTTGAGAGTTAGAATTTTGCTATCGACCAATTTCTTTTCGAAAGTTTCTATGCAACAGGTCTGTCCGTTATCGCGATTGGCTCCCGACGCAGACGAGTGGCCGTAAAGTCGTGATACGCTAAATTCGGAAAGCACCGGCTTTCCCGTCTTACGAATGTATTCGAGATCACTTTGAATGGCGATATAGGCTTCGATGGGGTCGTTGCCATTGTAAACACCCGTGCGAATGCCAAACGGCTTTCCACGATCCGACACATGCTTTTCGCCATGCTGAGAATCGTAGTCTGTCGAAATGCCCCACTTGTTATTTTGCACAGTGAGATACATCGGAAGTTCAGAGCCTGGACGGCTCGACCAAATCAGGCTGCTTGCAAAATCGCTTTCCGCCGAACCCGCGTCCCCGCCAGTTACAATGCTCACTGCATTTTTACCACGGCGTTTTTGCGCGATGGCTGTTCCGATGGCGATTCCGTATTGAATGCCAATGGGAGATGAGACAGGGGCCACATTCCACTCCGGAAAGCAGTAGTGGTTGGAAAAATTGCGTCCACCCGTGCAAGGATCTGTGGCTTTATTCATAATCAAGCGAAGAGCATCTTCGTCTTTCATGCCTAGAGCTAAGAGTGTAGGTGTGCAGCGATAGTGAAGATGGAGGAAGTCATAATCGGGCCCTTGGCCTTTTTTCACATGCAACCCAAGGGCAACGCCAAAGGCCTCTTCGCCAGGGCCGCCAATCCAAAAGTAAGCATCGCCACGGCGATACACTTGGATCATGCGCTCTTCGAGAATGCGTGAGCGAACCATGAGGTCGTACATCTTAACCATAAGGTCTTTGGGAAGAAGAAGACTTTTTGAAGACGCTGACTTCGCCGAGGATTTGGAGATGGACTTGATTTTTTGCGCCGGTTTTTTGCTTTTCATACGGTTCAAAGTTGCTGATTTTTTAGTCGTTAATCGAGTCTCACCCATAATGAAAGCAAACTAGGTGAGTGGAGTTTAAATGTCAATTCAAGATTCGGCCCTTAAAGGCATAAACCCCCATAAATTAGGGGGTTTATGGGGCTCTATTAAAGAGTCCCTTGCTTCTTTTCATGAAGGATAGCACCGCTGCCTTCGCCGCGATCAATTCCTGATCCAGGAGTGCCATCGACATCGGCAAAAGGCTTCTTCTTCGCAGATTGAATCAAACGATTGTCCGCCGTTGAAGATGGTGTCGTTTGTGCAATGACTTTTAAAGGCACTTTGTTCTGAAGATCAACAACATCGACGGCCACATTGATGGCTTCGCTTAAATCTGCACGTTTTAAGTAGTCCGCTTTCTTTTCAGATTCTGAAAGCTTTTTCTTTTTATCGCTTTCATCTTTGCGCTCTTTAAGATCCTTAAAAGAATCTTCAAGCACGATCTCTTTGGATTCTGTTTTGCGTTTTGCAATTTTTTGCTTAATTTCATTAAACTCTTTGTTTTTACTCACGCGCTCTTCAGAACGCTTTTTGAGAGTCTCAACGAGTTTATCGTCGATCTTATCCCATTTTTCTGGGCCTTTTGTAACAAACGCAGAGTCTGAGATAAACGCGTCCATTTGTTTTGGCGGGAGAGAGTAATCGAGCATCTTTTCGCCGTACTCTTCTTCGTCTGCATCAAATTCGCTCGGGAGAATCACATGCGAAGCTACCCCGCGATGTTGAGTTGAAAATCCACCTGGAGTGAAGAACATTCCAATCGTTACTTTAAGGGCGCCAAGTCCTGGGGCAAGTGGGATCACTTGTTGAACGGTCCCTTTACCAAACGTGTGATCTGCTCCAACGATGACTGCACGGTTGTAATCTTTAAGGGCGCCAGCTAAAATTTCGGAAGCCGAGGCGCTGATACGGCTCGTGAGGATAACCAGAGGTCCGCTCCAGTTCACTTTTGAATCGGTATCTTTTAAGGCCATCGCTTTCATTTGCGGATGACGAGACGACTGTTTTACCACGTTGCCTGTTCCAAAAAACAAACCTGCTAAATCAACAGCGTCACTTAAGCTTCCGCCACCGTTCATCGAAACATCAAGAACAAGAGTGTCGGCTTTTTGCGCTTTAGCGTCTTCGATCAGCTTTGCCACATCTTTGGCACACGAACGGCCGCCACGACGAGAATCTGCGTAGAAGGAAGGAAGGTTGATCACAGCGACTTTGCGTTTGACACCGTTGTTGTCTTTTTCGAGAAAGCTAAGGGCTGCGGCTTCGTCTTCGAGCTTCACTTCATCACGAGTCAGAGTGATTGTTTGTGTCGATGTTTTTCCTTCGTCACGGCGAAGAATTTTAAGGCGAACTTTTGTGCCTTTATTTCCGCGAATGCGGCTCACGACATCGCGCAAATCCCACTCGACGACATCTTCCATGGACTTTTCTTTACCACTAGCATCGATTTGTCCGACGGCAATGATTTTGTCTTTTTCTTTTACGAGACCCGAACGCTGAGCCGCTCCACCTTTAACAAGCGATTCAACCACTGTGTATCCGTCTTCAGAAGAAAGAGTGGCACCGATTCCTTGCAATGAAAGTCTCATCGAAATTTCGAAATCTTCGAGAGAGTCTGCCGAAAAGTAAGAGGTGTGAGAATCGAGAGCATGACCAAAAGCATTGAGATAGTCTGTGTAAATGTCTTGTTCTTTGCGCTCCGACATTTTCTTAACAACGCGATCGTAGTTCTTTTTGATTTTCTCAACAGCGTCAGGAAGTTTTTCGTCAGTCAGGATGTAGTTTGAAACTTGGAAATGAAGATACTTCTTCTGAAGCTCTTGCAATTCTTTTTCGTCCTTGGCGTACTCACGCTTTTTCGGATCTAAAATAAGTTTGGTTTTTTTATCGAGCTTAAAGTCTTTGGTTAAAACTTTTTTAGCAAAGGCCGAGCGATCGTTGAGTTTTTTAAGATACAGCGCATGAATATCTTGAAGCTTGTTGCACTTGCGAGCTTCGAGATCGGCAAAAATACCTGTCATGTCTTTTGTGATCTTATCCACTTCGGTTTTTGTAAAAAGCATCTTGGCGCTATCGAGCCATTTGACATAGCGCTCGATGGTGCGCTTTTCGAGCATCGGCGAGTTTTCGTTGTAAAGAATGTGCGCGAGTAAATATCCACGCTGAATGTCCTTCACATTATTGCAAGAAAGCTGTGCTTTAAAGGGTGACGAGCCTGGGTCAAACTGCGCAAAGCTCGAAAAAGCGGGCAGCAAAAAAGCGACTGTTAAAAAGAGTTTCGAGATCAACATGATAGACACATCCTTTTGTGAAAAACGTTTGCAATCTTTTCGGCTTTTTAGAGATTCGAATCGAGCCACTCAACAAAAACCAGACGCATGTCAGTTATAGATATTAACAGTCTAGATTTAGAATGGAAATAAAAACCCACCTGGACTATCAAGACAGTCAACTCAGTGGGGTCTGACTTATGACAAGCGGTGCCATCTGCCTGTATTTGTCTCAATGCGAGACGAAACAAAGAGTCTTGAGATGGAACTAGGCTTACGGCAGGCCAACTCAACTTAAAACAAACTCAACTGCTCTTGGCGAGTGAGTAATTGCTTTTCTGTGTGATCGACAAAGACTTCCCATTTGTGGCTGCGGCCTTTGGTGGTTTCGATGACGAAGAAGGAAACTTTTGGGTAGTCTTTTTTAAGGATGGTGAACTCTTCAATAATTTTTTGCACGTTTTTTGGATCGTCATCGGACATACCAAAACGATGGTGGTCGTTATAGCCGTAGTCCTTGAAAGCCAATTCAACGACGTGACGGAGGGCTTTTCGCTTGAGCTCGGGCACCGTTCCACCGCCCAAAGTTTGCTGAATTTCGGGATGTGACACTGGAAGCACCGACAGGTAGTTTGGTTGAGCTTCGAGAATCTTTCTTTGGGTGAACAAGGACAGCCCCGCTTTGATGGTTTCGGGGTGATGGCCACGGGCTGTGATCACGGCGAGAGCGCGTTGGTTGGTCACCGCATGATGGAACTCGTTCCACGACGGGCCCATCCAATCCCCGAGCTTCAGGGCGCGCTCGAGATCTTCGTAGAACGGTTGTTTTTCGAAAGGTTGATTTTCTAAATCGCGGAAACGCTGAAAACTTCCGTCGAGATCGTTGGGGCGAATTTCGAAATCTTTATAAAAACCTTTTTTACCGATGCTTTCGATCTCTTCCCAAAAGACTTTTCCGGGGATTTCTTTTTTTTCGTTGGTTTTTTTATGAAAAATGTAATGGGCAGACTCGACGTGAAACACATTCTCGTCGAGATCAAAAAAGTAGAAACTTTTTCCCCCTAAGGCCGCATTGCGATCGGGCTGTTTTTCGCGCGGAATCGGAAGCTCTTGTTGCCTGACCATTGCCTATTTATAGGGCAAATTCAGGCATTGATCAATACCTGATTGGTTTGGCTATTTCTTCTTTCGAATGACCGTCTTAGCTGCCACTTTTCCGGGTGCCGTTGACTTCACCGGTGGGACGGATTTGGAGGCAGTGGCTTTTTTAGCGGGCGCCGCCTTCTTGACCGGGGTTTTTTCTTCGACGTCTTCAGCCGCCTTTTTCGCAGACGCTTTTTTAGTCGTGCCGGATTCCTTCTTGGCTTTTTTACCGCCACCTTTGACTTTTTTAACCCCACCGCGAGCTTCGATCAATTCGATGGCTTTTTCTTTGGTGACGGCTTCGACAGTCATATCCTCAGGCAATGAGGCATTCACCTTGCCGCACTTGATGTACGGGCCGTATTTGCCATTGAGCAATTGAATCTTGTCGCCCGACTCTGGGTGCTCGCCAAACTCCTTGAGCGGAGCGGCTGAGCCTCGGCCCTTTTTCTCTTGCGAGAGAAGTTGCATGGCAAAATCAAAATCCACGTCAAAAATCGGTTGCGTTTTAGGAATCGAACGGAAGTCGCCATCGCACACGACATACGGCCCAAAGCGACCAATGCCTAACTTGACGGGTTTACCAATTCCGGGATGAGTTCCGAGATCTTTTGGTAACGATAAAAGAAATAAAGCTTTTGGCATATCAATGTCATCCATTGAGAGGCTCGCAGGGATCGATGTGCGTTTTGGTTCATCATCACCCATTTGCACATAGGGTCCGTAGCGACCTGTGAGAACATAAATCGGTAAACCTGTATCGGGATGTTTGCCAAGAGCATCGGCGCCCGATATTTTTTGATCGATCAATTTATTGGCGTCTTCGACAGTGATATCCGCTGGTGCCACGCTGTCTTGTAAAGACGCGCACTGTTCGGCGCCGTCAACCGTGCGGCAAACATAAGCGCCATAGCGGCCCACGCGAAAGCTTAAACCTTTAAGACCATCAAAGTGAATTTCACGCGAAGTTTCAGGATCAATTTTCTTTTCCTGTTTTTTAACCTGCTCCAACAGCCCCTGATTGCCAAAGTAAATGGATTTTAAATACGACAGAGAATCCAAATCACCCGTCGCGATATCATCGAGAGATTTTTCCATATCCGATGTAAAACCCAAATCCACATACGTCGGCAAATGATCACCTAAGAGTTTTGAAACTATCATCGCCGTAAATGTTGGAACCAGCGCTCCGCCCATTTTGTGAATGTATCCGCGATCAATAATCGTTCCGATAACCGCCGCGTACGTTGACGGTCGACCAATACCTTCTTTTTCCATCGTTTGCACAAGCGAGGCTTCTGTAAAACGCGATGGTGGTTTGGTTTCGTGCTCTTTGGAAGTCACTTCTTTCAGATCCACCACGTCTCCAGCCTTTAAAGCCGGGAGTTTGGTTTCTTCGTCGGTGTTTTCCTCTTCGTCCGTATTTTCTGAATACACTTTCAAAAATCCTGGGAAGACAATCACCTGTCCTGAGGCATTAAAAATACAATCACCAACATTGATTTTCACTCCAACTTGCAACAGCTCCGCATCCTTCATTTGGCTGGCCACTGTGCGCTTCCAAATCAGTTCGTACAGATCGAGTTGAACACCTTTAAGGTTGGTCTGCTCGGGAGAAAGCATCTCTGTCCCCGCCGGGCGAATGGCTTCGTGGGCCTCTTGCGCGCCTTTGACCTTTTTGCCCTGATAGGTGCGAGCTTGAGGTGGTAAATAATTTTTTCCGTACAGATCTTCGATTTTTTCGCGACTGGCAAGCAGCGCCTGTTCGGAAAGAAAGGTCGAATCCGTTCTCATGTAGGTGATAAAACCTTCTTCGTAGAGCTTCTGGGCTACGCGCATAGCCTCTTTGGCGCCAAGGCCTAACTTACGGTTGGCCTCCTGCTGAAGCGTTGAGGTGATAAATGGCGGCGCCGGGCGACGAACAACGGGTTTCTCTTCCACGCTGGTCACTTTCCAGCTTTGGCCTTTGATATTTTTTAATACATCTTTGGATTTTTCCTCATCGATAAGGATCAAATCCTTGTCTTTACCATCCAAAATTTTTCCGGTGTCGGGATCAAAATCTTTTCCAGTAACGATTCGTTTATTTTTGTAAGAATGCAGGCGACTCTCAAAGCTTGTCCCCGATTTGCTGTTTTGAGCGTACACGCCGAAGTACTTGGCTTTTTTAAAACGAATGCGCGCTTGTTCACGCTCGACAATCATTCTCACAGCAACGGATTGCACACGCCCTGCGGAAAGCCCGTAGGCGACCTTTTTCCACAACAGCGGAGAAATTGTATAGCCCACTAAACGATCGAGAATGCGACGCGCTTCTTGGGCGCGCACTAAGTTGTCATCGATTTTACGAAAATTGACCAACGACTCTTGAATCGCTTTTTTAGTGATCTCGTGGAACACCATGCGTTTCACCGGAACCTTGGGCTTGAGCACCTCTAAAAGATGCCAGCTAATGCTCTCCCCTTCGCGGTCTTCATCGGTTGCGAGAAGCACTTCTCCCACTCCGACCATTTTATCTTTGAGGTTTTTAACCACTTTGGTTTTATCTTTGGGGATGCAATAGATGGGTTCAAACTCCTCATCCACATTCACACCGAGATGGGACCATTTTTCTTTTTTGTACTTTTCGGGAATATCTTTCGCCGATTGTGGAAGATCGCGCACGTGTCCCATGCAGGATTCGACAATGTATTCGGGTCCGAGAAATTTTTTAATAGTTTTGGCTTTGGTCGGAGACTCAACAATCACAAGTATTTTATCAGCAGCCATTTTGTCATCAACTCCAATGCCCCGAGGGAGCACATATAATATAGATAGAACTATTTTTCACAATGAGCCTGAATTGGGCTGTGATCAAGGGGATTATCTGAAACACGGCATCATTACGCGGTTATGCGTAAAAAATAAACAATCAATTCTCGGGATTTTTGGAATCTTCCAAATCAGACACAACGTCCTTGTTTATGCCGTTGTCGCCTTCGGCGATCGCGTCACGCTCAACGGATGTCTAATTTGGAAAATTCCAAAAATCCCGAGAATCGATTGTTTATTTTTTAGGAAACCTTTGGCGGTTGGTAAGTGGAGAGGAAGATGAGGCTTTGGGTTTTTCGCTTTCTCGTTGATTGGGGTTTTAAATGCGCGTAATGTTTTTGCAATGCGACCGTTGACTGAGCTTAAAACGCCGAAGATTAAATTTGTTTTTACCGACATTGACGACACTTTGACCACCGATGGGAAGTTGCCTGCGGCTTCTTATCAGGCGCTTTGGGATCTCCATGCCAAGGGCTTTGTGGTTGTTCCTGTGACCGGGCGGCCTGCCGGGTGGTGTGATATGGTGGCGCGGTTTTGGCCTGTTCACGCTGTGATTGGCGAAAATGGGGCTTTTTATTTTAAATATGATGAGGCCTCTAAAAAAATGCATCGTGAGTGGGCTTATGGGGATGAACTTCGCCTTCAATACCAACTCAAGCTTCAAGTCATAGAGAAAGAAGTTTTACAGACGGTGCCTGGTTGTCGGGTTTCGGCGGATCAGTTTTCTCGGTTGTTTGATTTGGCGATTGATTTTTGTGAAGACGTTCTAGCTCTAGCAAAAAGCGACGTGCAAAAAATTGTTTCTGTTTTTGAAAAACATGGGGCCACCGCTAAAGTCAGCTCGATCCATGTCAATGGGTGGTTTGGGGATCATGACAAACTCAGCATGTGCAAAACTTATTTGTCAAAAGAGTGGAAGGTCGATCTCGCGAAGGACACATCTTTGTGTGTTTTTGCAGGCGATTCACCCAATGATGAGCCTCTTTTTGCAAAATTTGAAAACTCTGTTGGCGTTGCCAATGTGGTGGAGTTTAAAGATCAACTCAAAAGTCCACCCCAGTTTATTTGCACGCAAAAAAACGGTGCGGGCTTTGTAGAGCTCGCTCGCCATTTGTTAAAGTAAAATAGCCCGTCACCCTAAGCGAAGCGAAAGTTCTGAAGCTCAAATCAGCAGCGGCATCAGTATCAGATGGAGTTTCAGCTCAGTTTTTGATTGAGTGATCATGACTGGACTGAAACAGAACAGAAACTGTATCTGCTACCGCTACTGTTACTGACTTCATTTTTTAATCCCCCGCCCGGCTCAGATCGATGGGAAAAATCGCTACTTCTTTAAATCCTGAAGGGCTGCAAATGGGTTGTTGAATGGAGATCCGCCGCGCTTTTGTTGACGATCGTTATTATTGCGATTGTCCCCGCCTCGGTTGTCACGACCTCGATCATCGCGCGGACCTTTTCCGCCCTGCGGTCTTGCTCCTTGCTGCGGACGTTGGCCCCCTGGTGGGCCTTTGCGATCCCCGCCGCGTGCGTCTTTGCGGAATCCTTCGTTTTGACCATCACGTGGTGCGCGCGGCCCAGAATCTCGTCGGCGCGAATCGCCTTCTGCTCTCTCGGGTCGTGGCATTCTTGCAACGGGCTCACCCATTTTCATGGTTAACGAAATCTGCTTCTTTTCAACATCAACGGCCTTGACCTTCACGGTGACTTTGTCACCGGGGCTTGCCACTTTTTGAGCGTCGTTCACAAAGGTATTGGAAAGTTCGGAAATATGAACCAGTCCGTCTTGATGAACGCCAATATCAACAAAGGCTCCAAAATTAGTCACGTTTGTGACAATCCCGTTACAGATCATGCCTTCTTTCACATCTTTCAACTCAAAAATATCATCGCGAAATTGAAAAACCTGGAAGTCCGAACGCGGATCGCGCCCCGGGCGCTTGAGTTCTTCGTAAATATCCTGAAATGTGTATTCGCCAATGAGCCCCACCCACTTCGTGCGAAGCGCGAGAACTTTTTCGGCCCCTGCACCCATAAGTTCACTCATGGAAACACCGAGTTCCGTGGCCATGTCCTTGACCGCAGTGTACCGCTCGGGATGTACGGCTGTCGAATCCAATGGCACTTCGCCGTCGCGAATGCGCAAGAAGCCCGCCGCCTGTTCAAAAACTTTCGCTCCAAAATTTGGAACTTTATTAAGATCATCTCGTCTTTTAAAAAGACCCTTTTCCTGGCGAAATTTAACAATATTTTTTGCCGTAGCAGGGCCAATGCCCGAAACGTATTGCAAAAGTTTTTCGGAAGCCGTGTTCACGTCGACGCCCACGCTGTTCACGCAGGTCTCAACAACTTCATCGAGTTTTTTCTTAAGGATCGGTTGCGAAACATCGTGTTGATACTGTCCAACACCAATGCTCTTCGGCTCAATCTTTACAAGCTCAGCCAGTGGATCTTGTAAACGTCTAGCGATCGAAATCGCGCCGCGAATGGTGAGATCGAGTTCCGGGAACTCTTCGCGCGCCACTTCGGATGCGGAGTAAATACTGGCCCCAGCTTCACTGACAAGTATCACTGGGATCTCGCTGCCGAGTTCTTTAAGAACTTTGCGCAAAAACACTTCAGCTTCACGTCCGCCAGTTCCATTACCCACTGCGATGGCTTCAATTTGAATTTGTTTGATCACTTCGGCAAAAAGTTTTTTGGCTTTTTCGTAAGATTCATCGCCTTGGATGTGTAAAACTGTGTGCGAGATAAAATGGCCTTTTTTGTCCACCAAGGCCAATTTACAACCCGTGCGAACGCCTGGATCAACTCCAAGAACACAACGCGAACCATACGGACTGCCGAGCAACACCTTGCGCACATTGCTTGCAAAAACTTCGATGGCATGAAGATCTGCGGCGTCTTTCAGCTCCCCATGAATTTCGTTGGTGATGGACGGAACAACGTGAATCGTTAACGCTGATTTGGCGGCGAGATCTAAAAAACCGCGCGCAATAGAATCTCTGCTTGGGCACGCCCATTTTTGAAAGGCGTTCATAAGCATTTCTTCATCGGCCACCATCGTGATCGCGAGTTCTTCTTCGTTCCAACCACGACGCATTGCTAGGTATCGGTGAGAGTTCTTCTTTTGACGAAGGGACGAGATGGGCTCGTTGTAGTCGAAGTACATATTGAATTTGGAGTGAAGCTTGACCTTCTTACCAGGCTTTGAGACCAGCTTCCCTTTTTCGCTAAACTCGCTTCGCACCAGACTGCGGAGCTCTGGATTGTTGGAGATTTTTTCGATGATGATATTTGTAGCGCCGCGGAGAACTTCCTCGTAGGTAGCAAAAAGTTTTTCGACATTGATAAACTCTTTGGCTTTTACTTCGAGTGTGACGCCGTTATTGCTTTGTCCTTGTCCCAAATCCCAAATCCAATTGGCAAAAGGCTCTAAACCTGCTTCGCGAGCCAGTGTTGCTTTGGTTTTCTTTTTCTTTTTATACGGACGATAGAGCTCTTCGATTTCGGCGAGAGCCCAAGAAGCTTCGATGCGATTCTTAAGCTCGTCGGTTAAGTTTCCTTGCTCGGCGACTTCTTTAAGAACAAATTCTTTGCGTTGAACAATTTCGTTGTATTCGGTTTCATGATCGATCACATCGCGAACCTGAACTTCGTCCAAATTTCCCGTGCGCTCTTTGCGGTAGCGGGCAATAAACGGAATTGTCGCCCCCTCCGTTTTTAGTTCCAAAACGGCCTTGGCCGACTTCCAAGCCAATTGAGGCATTTTTGTTTTGAGATACGCTTCGAATGTTTTTAACATAGAAAATGACTCCGTTTTAAAACCCACAATTTTCAGTCGGAGCGCCTCAGAGTCAAGTGACTTCGCCACCTTCACCGCTTTAAGCATTGCGGCAAATTCCCTATTTTCATTCACAAGCATTCTGTGGTCTATTACTGAAACTATGAATTCCATCAGCGCGGCTCGGGCCCAGGAAACGTTTCCCCAATACATCAAAGAGATCCACGGTGATCCTGCGGTGGTTTTTACCTATATTTCTTCCTTAGAAAACATCCGCAAACAGTCGTTGGTTTTTATCAATCACGAAAAACATCTTCCAGAAGTCCTCAAATCGAACGCTTCGGTGGTTTTACTTCCGCTCAACACCAATAAAGAAAAACTCAATAAAAGCAAAACATGGCTCCTCTCACCTAATCCAGAACTGGCCATGCGTTTTATTAAAAACGAATTCTTCTACAAAACACCCTATCGCGCCGCCAACATTCACTCCATCCATCCTTCGGCCCATATCGACCAAGCGACACAGATTGACGAAACAGCCGAAATTGGTCCTGGGGTTGTTATCAATGCCGGAGTGGAAATCGGTCCGCGCTGCTTTATCGGCGCCAACACGGTGATTGAAAGAAATGTGAAGATTGGTGCCGACACCACCATTCACCCTTTGGTTTACATCGGCCACTCCACGATCATTGGAAATCAATGCGAAATCATGTCAAACACAACCATTGCCAGCGAAGGTTATGGTTATGCCCATGATGAAAAATGGAATCACTATCGCATCCCTCACTCGGGCTATGTGGTCATAGAAGATGATGTCCACATTGGCGCTTGCTGTACGATTGATCGCGGCACGATCGGCGACACCTTGATTGGACAAGGGACAAAAATCGACAATCAGTGCCACCTTGCTCACAACTCAGTCATTGGAAAAAACTGTCTTATCACCGCTCAGTTTGGCATGGCTGGGTCTTCGACCATTGGTAATAACTTTGTGAGTGGCGGTAAAGCGTCCGTCACGGGACACGTTAAAATTACCGACAATGTACAGATTTCGGGGATGGCGGGAGTGACAAAGAGCATTGATAAGCCAGGACAGTATGGCGGCTTTCCACTACAGCCGTTGCAGGATTATTTAAAAACCAAAGCGGCGCTTATCCAGCTGCCCGAAATTCGTAAGCAATTGCAAAAATTTTTAAAAAATCAACCTTGAGAATTCGCGTATTTTTGTACAACTTTACGCATATAGTTTTCGAAATCGGGATCTTCCCCTTGTAAAAGAGTCTGTAAGGACGCGCGAAAGTCTCGTCGTTTACACCAAGAATGAATGTAATCATCCCAACTGGACCACAAACGTTTTGTTTGCGGTGACATCTTGTCTTCGTAAACCAAAATAAAAGCTCTTTCGAACAGGGAAATTAAAATATCAAAAATAATACGCTTTCTTTCAGCTTGCTCGTCGCTCAAGGCCATCATATCGGAGTCTGCCGACATCAATTTGAGATCTGCATTTTCGAGAAGGAGTTTTAAGAAATCTGCATATTCATCAGAAAGACGTTGATAAATCTCTTCGTCTTCGTTGAGTCGCTCTTTTTTTTGCTCGAGCATAAAAACAACAATCGCAAACGGCAAACCGATCACGGTGACGATATAACTTGCAAGTTCCCAAAGTTCGAGATGAGTCATCTCCCAAGACTAAGATGTCTCTGCGCAAGAGTAAATCTAAAAAAGAGGAGCCGCACCGATCTTTTTGATGCCAATTCGTCGTGAGCCGGGTTATCGTCACATTATTCTTAGGAGGATTGAATGAGCTATAGTTTTTATTCTTTTTTGCACATAGTCTCTGTTTTAGTGATCACAATGAGCCTGGCTATAACAGCAATGCATATTTATAGCGGTGGAACGAAAGAAAATCTCAAAAGTCGCAAAACTCTCTCCATGGTTCATGGGATTGCTCTGTTGGTCGCTTTTGTTGCAGGTTTTGGTTTAATGGCTCGCGCTGGTTTTCAGTTTTCCGCATCGCCATGGATCTATGTAAAGATTTTATGCTGGTTGCTTTTAGGCGTGTATCCTCTTTTTCTTTACAAAAAGTGGATTCCACAAAAAATGGCGCTCTATGGACTCGCTCTCGTTCTCACCTTGGCTGTTTACACTGTTGTGTTTAAGCCTTTTTAGGCGACACCCAAAAACCAACTGTTATTTGGATTCGGACAATTCCGAAGGACTGCGTAATAAAAAAGTATCGATGTGTTTCGGCTTATTCGGGTCGAAACGCTCTTTCATCACTTTAAAATAGCCCTGATCTCGTTGCACCAAGGACTGCTCCACCGCAGAGAGAAGATGCACTGGCTTTTGAAAATAGAACTGGGCGATAAAATCTTGTAACGACTCATCCGAGATCACCTTAAGGACAGGCTGCGTCTCAAAGAGAGCTAAAACCAAATCATTGTAACTAAAACGAAGGACTTCTGTCTCGCTGCCATCCAACCAGGCCATCGTGTTTTTAAAATCAACTTTGCGATTTTGAATCAAAAACGAACCGCTCCCTTGTAAGCTCTGTACACACGCTGTGCTTTCGCAATTCGTGTGTTTGAGTTTTGCATTGATATCGCGAAAACTGATCGAAGATTGAAGGTGCTGTGACGGAGTTAAATTATTGACCATCACACTCAAGTGACCTTTATCGTAATTCATTTGAAAACGATTTTCAAAAGCGACAACTTTAAAACGTTCTGGCGCGCTTAATGATCCGCTCCAGTTAAAGACGAGATTTAAATCCTTTTTTAAGGATTGATGCATCTCTTTTTTTGCTAACATTTTCATCTTTAATTGAAGACTTTGATCAAGCGGTTTAAATGTAAGGAAACCAACATCTATTTTGGCAGGAGACGCTTCGGCTGTTTTTAAACCTGCGATACTCAGTACACCATCGGCGTAACTGATTTTATCACCTTGGATATTATCGAATACAAGATTTAACTTATCTCCATCGGTGACTTTTAATTTTCCAATTCGCAAGGCATCGACCAAGCCTTTGAGTTTATACATAGCAAATTGGAGCTCTGCCGAAGTAGCAGCCTTAAAACTCACGGACGATGATTTTCTTTGGATATAGTTTAAATTTAGAAGTTGAGGATCCACACGAAACGACAGTTCATCCACCATCAAGTCCTGCACTCTCCAAGTTCCGTTGGAATAAAATCCCGCCGGGCTGTGTTTGATGTGAATTCCCTTCAGGTTGTAACTGACCATGTTGTTGCCACCAGCAAAGGAGTCGATATGCCAACCTTTTGCCATGTTTCCAGACAGGCTGCTCACCTGAACACCTTGATGCTGTAAAACTGTCAATACCGCTTTGGCGATAAAGGTGGTTTTAAAGAAAAGAAAATAAGTTGAGAAACTCAAAGTGAGTAAAACTGTAAATACAATCGCCGCGAAATGTGCAAAAGAGGTTTGATAGTGCTTGTCCGAAATCACAGCACTGCCAGAAAGAAGATCATGCACTCCACGACGATCTTTAGAAAATAAAACTCGCACATAGCCTAAAAATAAAGACCCCACACAAAAAACACGTCCCAAAGTTTCGCGCGAAAGAACTCGCCACAAAGTGAGTGACTGCGCCCCAACACTGATCAATCGAATGCCGATGATTTTTTTACCGAGCGTTTGCCCCCACAGTAGGTGACAAATCAGAAAGTAAACGAAAAATAAGCTCGAAGAAATGATGAGCCCATAGGTTCCTGCATAAAGCGAGATCGCAAAAGAACACAGAATCAGCAAAATGATATCTATGAGATGAGCTGCAATGCGATCCAATGCAGAGGCCGGGTTCAAAGTTTTCGGTAAAAAATATTCTTGTTTTTGGCTTTTCATATAAGCCATTTATCGG
>CAZOGU010000023.1:0-43822 GCA_964579625.1 uncultured Pseudobdellovibrionaceae bacterium | reverse complement strand
AACCAAGAGCAGATTGCCTTACAGGGATTTTGTTAAGTTGAAACTCGGGTTAAATATCCTCTTAACAAACGAGACGGTCTCAGAAATCGACAAACCAGCATGCAATAGTTCAATTTAGTGCCCTCTCTGTGTATAACAAATATTGTACTTGGGCTGTGTGCACAACAGAGATGCATATAGCACATTTCCCGTATTCTCTTTTACATGCAATGGACGATACTGAAGGCGTCTGGAGACAAAATTATGTCTAAAATTATCAGTGTCGCCACCCATCAAGCAGCGTATCAATATAAGACACCGGAAATCATCGAGTACATGGATCGAGTCTGGTTATCAAAAATAGACGCCACTCATCGCAGAACCGCCCTTCATATTCTGAGGGCCTCGGAAATCGAATCCAGAGGGTCTGTCGTCCCCCTCGAAACCGTTTTTAGTAATCTGGGTTTTGAAGAGAAAAACAATCTCTACGCCAAGGCCACGGTTGAGATGGGGCGTGCCGTTCTCGAAAAGGCGCTTAACCAAGCTGGACTCAAGCCCGAAGAACTGGACGCCATCATCACTGTCAGCTGTACAGGGTTTATGATCCCCTCAATGGATGCATACATTATCAACGATCTTAAACTGCGACAAAATATCTTAAGACTTCCTGTCACTGAAATGGGTTGTGCGGGAGGAACCGCTGGACTGATTTATGCCCATCAATTTGTCAAAGCACATCCCGACTGGAAGGTGGCCGTTGTTTCAGTTGAAACTCCCAGTCTCACATTTCAGCGCGAAGATTTATCCATGGAAAACTTTGTGAGCACAGGAATTTTCGCCGATGGTTCCTCGTGCGTTATTCTTGGAGGCTCTGAGCAATCGGGACCGGAAATTATTGATACAAATGCTTACCATTTTCCCAACGCAACTTATCTTATGGGCTACCAGTTACAAAACTCAGGACTTAAAATTGTTCTCGATCGCGATGTTCCTGATCAAATTCAAGAACATTTTCCAAACATTCTTCTTCCTTTTCTTAAAAAAAATAATTTGGCTCCACAGGACATAAAACACTATCTGTTTCATCCCGGTGGCAAAAAAATTATCAATCGCACAGAAGCTTATATGCAAACCATTGGCAAAGACATCTCGGATTCTAAAGAAGTTCTGCGCGATCACGGCAATATGTCGAGCAGCACGGTGATTTATATCTTAGAAAAATTTATGAAGAAACAAATCCCCAAGGGAGACAAGGGCTATATGCTCGCATTTGGACCGGGGTTTATGGCACTGAGTCTCCTTTTTGAATGGAGTTAATGAATGATGACGATAACACCAAAAATTTATGATATTTTAATCATTGGTGCTGGTCCCGCCGGAGCTTTTGCCGCTCGAAAAATGGCAGAGGCTGGATTTGATGTCACCGTGCTTGAATACTCCTCGCAAATTAAAAGAAAAGTCTGTGGTGAGTACCTCTGCCCTCAAGGTGTCGCCTTGTTAAAACGACATGGGCTTTATGATGATTTATCAAAAAAATTTTTACCAGTAACAGGCATGGATCTTTTTTCGCCCAGCGGAAAGAAGATTGTTTCCCATTTTCCTATGAAAAACCAAGTTCAACTCGGACTGTCTCTTCAACGTGATATTTTTGATGGCTTTCTTGTGCAATGGGCGCAAAAAGCTGGCGCTCAATTTTTATTTGATAAAAAAGTCAGTCGCCTTACACATCAAAGTGACTTTTGGGAAATCGAAATACATCAAGGGGATGTTTTTCGAACACGATTACTTATTGGTGCCGATGGCAGAAAATCCATCGTCGCAAAACAGCTCGCACAACAAAAGAAACATGACATCCATCGGGTTGCATTTCATTGTTTTCTTCAGGCAAACAATCACCAGTCTCGCCAAGGTGAAATGCATCTCTTTGGCAATGGAAACTATATTGGAATCGACCCGATTCACACGGAGCAAATCAATTTCTCTTTGGTCTGTGATGCAAAACAAGTTCTCGCTGCGGGATCTCATCACGCCATCTTTAATCAGCACATTCAGGCCTCAAAAAATTTAATGGATCGTTTTGGCCTTATTCCAGAGTCCGTTAAGATCTCTGCTGTGACCCCCATTCATAATCAAGTCAAACATATCGTCGGAGCGGATTGGGCGCTGATTGGAGATGCCAGTGGTTTTATTGATCCACTCACTGGCGAGGGAATTTACAATGCCCTGCTGACTGCCGAAATCCTTGCAAATGAACTCGCTATCGAAAAAAGCTACGCTACCAATGACTGGTCTTCCGCACTCAGAAACTACAGCCATCAACGAGCACAACAACTTAAAGATAAAGCCAATCTCAATCGTGGCTTTCAGTGGCTGATTCGTCGACCAAAGCTTGTGGAGCTTGTTGCTACCTACCTTTCTAGTAAAAGTACAAAGTCTGATGTTTTTATTGGATTGATTGGCAATATCTATAGACCTTGGGAAGCTTTCCTTAAATTAATATTTATTTAGAGGAGATTTTATGAAGTTTTTTATCATATTACTTTTGTGTCTTGGTTTTTCAAACCACACCTTTGCAAAAACACTTACCCTGCAAAATAGTTCTTATGAAATAGCAGAAAAATCGGCAAACTTTATTCGTTTTGACATGAAGAGCACAAAAATAGGTTTAATTACGACGTCCTTTACAGGTTTTGTAAAGAACGCAAAAATTGATTACGAAGAATCCCCCACAGCTTATAAAAATATCGCTGTGTCGTTCCTGGGGCGAGATCTTGACACCAATATCAGCGGTCGCAATGAGAAAATGTGGTCGTTGTGCCTCGAAACAGAAAAACATTCACAAATTGTTCTTAAAATTCCAGAAATTTCGAAGGTTACTGCACCATTTAAGGTCGCAGCCGAAATCACAGTGCGCGGAAAAACCTATCCCATTCAAATCGAGGTCGGTGAAGTTTCGGAGCAAATCATTTCGGGTCAAGCAGATCTTAGTTTGAAGGGCCTGGATATTCCAGACCCTTCTATTTTAGTGGCTAAGGTGAAAGATTTAATTCAGATTCGATTTCACCTGAGTCAGTGAAAATTAAAAGCGACCTTGTAGTTTTCGGTCAAATGACAACCAACCACCACCACGAAGGACAAGGACGATTGCAATTCCAATGGCAAGCAAGTGGTATTCAAAACCTTCACCCTTTTGATTGCCGTACCAATTCATAAAAAAGCCATTTTGCAAATGTCCCATAAAAATGGCGACAGCCATGACTGAACCGATACCAAACGCTGCGACACGCGTTCCGAGACCGACAAGAAGTCCCAAGGAACCAGCGAATTCCGCCATGATGGCTAAAAAAGCGAAAATGGCTGGGATCCCCATTTGTTCGGTAAAAAATCCCATGGTTCCGCTAAATCCATAACCACCGAACCAACCAAGAACTTTTTGTGCTCCGTGCGGGAACATCACAATTCCCAAGGTCAAGCGCAGCACAGTGAGGACGATGTCATTTTGAGTCTCAACTATTTTTTTAATCATACCAACTCCTTTTTTATTAAAGCCAATTTTGTTTATAATCCAATACATATTGATCTAAAGAACGCGGCGAACTTCCTAAAATTTTATAAACCGAATCGGTTTTGCGCTCATTATAACCTTCGCGTAAATAACCAAGAATCATCAGCAAAAACTCGCTGTAATCTTTTGGCAAGCCCGCCAGAAGGAGCGATTGCAGCAACTGTTCCGATGAGATCTCTTCATACTTAATCTCTTTACCCGTCACATCAGATAAAGCTTTTGCGACTTGATGATGATCCACGGCCTGCGGTCCGGTGAGATCAAAATCCTTGTTTTTATCCTGATCCGTCGTCAAAAGTTTTACAGCGACTTCGGCAATATCCCGGGCATCTATAAAACTCACTTTCGCTTGTCCTGCGGGAAGTAAAATTTTATTTTGTTTTAAAATTCCTTCGATCCAAAACGTATTAAAGTTTTGATAAAACCAATTGGGACGGATGATGTTGTAATCGAGCCCAGACTTTTCCAGCTCAATCTCGGCGCGGCGAAAGGGTGTACTGCTATCCGCATTCGCCCCCATGGCCGTCATCAGCACAACTTTTTTTAAACCGCGACGTTTGCTTTCCTGGATCAGCGGCGACAAAAGCTCGTACTGATTGGTAAACCCAGGCGGGCTCAATAAAAAGGCGCGCTCGACTCCTTCAAAAGCCTCATGGATGCCTTCGCCAGTCACTAAGTTTAAAGTGACCTGTTCTTTTTGATTTGATTTTTTAGAAGTGGCTTCTTTGGTTCGAAAACCCTTCTTCTTGAGTTCTTTAACAATGTCTCGGCCTACGGTACCCGTTGCGCCGACCACTAGGACTGTTTCTTGTGACATATCAACTCCCTTGTTGTTAAGACGAGTATCGACGATTTTTTGATTGTTGATTAGATGCAAATATTGAATAATACTGTTTCTAATAGGAAACAATATGATTGAACTTGTTCGCTTTTTTGTCAGTGTTGTGCAATTTGGGAGCTTTTCAAAAGCGGCCGATCATCTGCAAGTTCCCAAATCGACCTTAAGTAAGGCCGTTAGTAAACTGGAAAAGCAATCCAACACCATTCTTCTAGTGCGCACCACCCGAAGTCTCAGATTGACCGCCGCCGGAAGAGTTTTTTTTGAAGCCTGCCTCGAACCATTGCAAAAACTGGAAGAGGCTCATAAATCACTTCAAGGTCATGATAGTATCGTCTCTGGACTGATTCGTCTGACGGCCCCGGAAGATTTGGGCACAGAGATCATTGCCCCGGTCATCGCCGAATTGATGAAGACTCACCCGGCTCTGTCATTCGATCTCCACTATACAGACGAAATATTAGATCTGGCTCGCGATGGATTTGATCTCGCGGTGCGCATTGGAAAGCTTCGCGAGAGTCGATTAAAAGCAAAAACAATTGGCGAAGTTTCATTAAGTCTTGTAGCCTCTCAAGAATATCTCAAAAGACATTCTCGGCTTCGTCATCCCCAAGATTTGGAAAATCACCAGTGCCTGAGTATGAAAGCCTACGCCACTCAACAACGTTGGCAGTTGCAATCCAAGAAGGGCTCTTGCTTTGTGAAAATCACTCCCCGTGTGGTTTGCAACCAAATGACGAGCCTGTTGCAAATGGCAATCGCCGATGGGGGCGTTGCCCTTGTTCCCACTTTTTTGTGCCATCGACCGATCGAAGAAAAGAAGCTTGTCTACGTTTTACCCGATTGGCAACATCCAGGTGCTGTCGCGTCTTTGGTCTCACCGCTTGCTACAAATTCATCAGCACGGCTCAAGTTTGTGGCCGAGAAAATTATCTCAGAGACCCGCAAATCTCTCATCCGATAAAATCAATTAAACGAGCTGCTCGATAAGAATGACTGAACCCAAAACCAATATAAACCAACCAAATATTTTCTTGAGAGATTTTTCCGAAAACGACGGTGAGATCAATCGACCGATCATAAGTCCAATAATAGCTACAATCAAAGAGGTCAGAAGCAAAAACCAGTTTTTATTTGAATCATGAAGAAGATCTCCTATAAAACCAATGGAAGAATTGATGGCAATGATCATCAACGATGTTCCTGCCGCTTGGCGCATTGTGAGTCTTAATAAAAAGACAAGGGCTGGAATAATTAAAAAACCCCCTCCTGCGCCTACAAAACCTGTAATCATTCCAACTGTTGCGCCTTGCCGAGCGATTGTAAACACGGTGGCGTTGGGCACTGTTTCGATTTTGAGAGTTCCTCTGATCATTTTAAACGACGCCACAACCATGAGAATTGCAAAAAGAATCAGTAACAGCATATCTTTTGTAACTAGAAACGAATCAAGGTTGATCACCGGGTCCGGAGTCCATGGCACTAAAAAAGTCCGTGCGAGAAAAACTCCTATCAAACTGGGAATCGCAAAAGGCAAACTTTTCGATAGATTAATTTCATTTCGAAAGTAGGCAATCACGGCACCCACAAGTGCCGTCGCACCAACAATAAAAAGCGAAGATCCTGTGGCCTCTTGCGCAGACATTCCATAGATATAAACAAGAATGGGAACTGTGAGGATTGAGCCCCCACCACCAATTAAACCCAAGGTGATTCCCATCAATAAAAAAGCAGCAATTCCTAAAATCATTTCATTCTTACCTTGGCAAAGTCCACATACGATCAAACACTTTAAATAAATACATTCCAGAAATCATACTTAAAACAAAAACAAGGGGTTTCAGTTGAAAGCTCCCGAGTGATGTTAGAGCTGGGCCCGGACAATACCCTGCCAAACCCCAGCCGATTCCAAAAAGAAATGAACCCACGACAAGCGATGATGTAATTTCTTTTTTAGCCGGCACATGCCATTTGGCAGAGAACAGAGGTGACGTTCTCTGAAGCGACCATCGATAGGCAATAAAATGAACTCCAACGGCGCCACCCATCACGAAGAGCAATGAGGGATCCCATGAGCCAAAGAGATCTAAAAATCCAAGGACTTTCTGAGGCTGAGTCATTCCCGATAGACCTAAACCGAGAGCAAATAAAACTCCCACCCAAAAAGCGGTGATTGCGTTTTTCATTAGAAGCCTCCCAAAATATTTTTAAACAAAAGAACAGACAAAATGCCTGCACCTATAAAAACGGCTGTGGCCACCAGAGATCTCACAGACATGCGACTGATTCCACAGATTCCGTGCCCACTTGTGCAGCCACTTCCCATAATGGTACCAAAACCTACGAACAACCCAGCAATGATAACTCGAGACCAAGACATTTGAGTCGAATCAAAAAAAGATTCTGGACGTACGACAGAAAGCACTAAACCACCAGAGACCAATCCAACGACAAATAGAACTCTCCACAGAGTGTCTCCTTTTTGTGGAGTTAATACACCATTCACAATTCCACTAATCCCTGTCACTCTCCCATTGAGAAACAACATCATCGAAACAGCAATCCCAATGCACACGCCACCAAACAGTGACATCATCCAGTCTTGCATTAAACGCCTCCTTCGTTGCTCGAAACTTTAATTTGTCCGCAGGCCAAATTGGCCGGCAACGCTTCTTGGATCTTTTTGGGGTGGGCCAATTTCAAATCAGCCATGATCTGAGCAAATTCGGCCATCGTTCTTCCCATTCCTAGACGGGGATTGAACTTTTTTTCCATTTCAACGGTCGAAGAGGTCAGACCTTTGTAGTCATGACCAGGATAGATTTTTGTTTGTGGAGGCAGACTGAATATTTTGTGGTGAACACTTTCGTAAAGTTTTTCCGAAGAACCTTGTTGAAAATCAGTCCGGCCACTGCCACGAATTAAGAGGGCATCACCTGTAAAAATCATGTCATTGAAAACATAACTTAAACAAGAATTGGTGTGTCCTGGTGTCTCAAGAACTTTTATTTTTTGGTCCCCTAAAAGCAATTCATCTCCCTCTTTAAGCGATAAATCCGCACAATCCACACCGGCGTGTCGACTCAAACCCGTTTTGACTTTGAGCTGTTCTCTGATTTTACCGGCACCAGTGACATGATCGGCATGAACATGCGTATCAAGAACATATTTGAGTTTGAGTCCAGCTTCTTCAATCCACTTTAGATCTCGCTCAACAGTTTCGAGCACGGGATCGATGATCGCTGCTTCTTTGCTTGCTTTGTCCGCGATCAAATAGGTGTATGTTGAACTTTCTGGTTCAAAAAGCTGAAAGAAAATGATTTCCTGTTGCATAAACTCTCCTTTATTTACAATACTCTTGTTGAATAACAGCCATTAAGTGTTTGAGGCGATCATCGGCCACAAAATAATACTGAAATCGGCCTTCTTTACGACTATTGATCAGTCCTTCCAATTTCATTCTTACTAAAAACTGTGAAAGCTGGGATTGAGAGATGTCGCCAATATCCTCCAATTCCCCCACTGTCTTTTCTCCATGAAGAAGGTGCCCTAAAATGAGAAGTCTTTGCGGATGAGAAAGTGCCTTTAAGATCTGCGCCACCTCTTCACAGGATCTTTTTATTTTTTTAAGTGATAACTCAGTGAGCAAAAAGCCCTCCTTGACATATTACATAATTATAATATGATAATGTTATATCGGAGGTCAAGATGAAAGCGACACTGAATTGGAAAGAAGGCATGTTCTTTGATGCTGATAACGGCCCTCTTCATGTAGGAATGGACGCCAAAGCCCCACTTGGCAAAGAACAAGGAATGACGCCTAAAGAACTTGTCGCTGTTGGCCTTGGTGGCTGTACGGCGATGGACGTGATCGCTCTTTTAAAAAAGCACAAACAAACCGTGACTCACTTTAAATTGGATGTGAACGTTGAGCCCACAACCGGAAAACACCCTATCACTTTTGAAAAAGTGCAAATTCAGTTTGATCTCAAAGGGGAAATTGATCCTGCTATCGCGCTTGAATCCGTTCGCCTCTCACAAACCAAATTTTGTGGAGTCAGCGCAATGATCGCAAAGGCCTGTCCTATTTATTATACGGTGATCGTCAATGGTGAAAAAGTCGGCGATGGCCAGTCTCAGTTTGAATGAGTTGGCATGATATTCTATTTATTTTAACTGGCTTTATTAGCGAGATCCTTGGCACACTCAGTGGCTTTGGATCTTCCACTTTTTTTGTGCCCATCGCTCAACTCCTCGAAAGTTTTCATTTGGTTTTGGTGCTGACAGCACTACTGCACTCTTTTGGAAATCTGTCGCGCATCTATTATTTTCGCGAGTATCTCAAAAAAGATTTATTTATTAAATATGCAACTCCATCGATTCTTTTGTCAGGCGCTGGCGCACTTTTAACATCCTATGTCCCAACCGCTATTCTCATTCGACTCTTAGGCTCTGCACTCGTTCTTATCTCGACTCTTTATTTCTTTAAAAAAAAGGGCACACGCCCCTCAAAGCTCTCTCATTTGAGTGTTCCTCTGTTAGGCCTTTCTGGATTTTTAACCGGCCTCCTCGGCACTGGCGGCGCCATTCGTGGTTTAGCACTGGCATCTTTGCATATTGAAAAGAATCTTTTTATTGCTCTGTCTTCGTCTGTTGATTTGGGCGGCGACCTTCTGCGTTTGGTCATTTATATTTCGCAAGGTTTTATGGATTGGACGCAGTGGTATTATATTCCCCTGCTGGGAGTTTCTGCATGGGGTGGTGCAAAAATCGGACATCGACTGATTAAACAGATTCCGCAAGAACTCTTTCTTAAAATCGTCACCATTTTTGTTTTCCTCAGCGGTGTTGGTCTTTTATTTAAATAAATGAGAAACACACACTAAACTCGGCCTTTAGGCCAGTGTGTATAACCACAGCATCGAATACAATAGCTGTATGCACTCTATGCCTCCTCTGTCAGCTCAGACCGCACCACTGATTGAACAGCTTCTCGACTTACCCGAATCGGAGCTTCGCTTGTTGGCAACAGAACATGGCATCGGGGGCTTGCTTTCTCACTCCAACAACTACTTTGGAGAGCGAGAGACACAAGACCTCTTTTTAAAGACCTATCAGCAACAACTTCTCAAAAACATTCTCTTCCTTGATGAATTTAAAAAAATAAACAAAGAGTTCTATCTAAAAATTGGCACTTATCTGACACCGCTTAAAGGTCTCTCTCTCCTGCAAAATCTTTATGCCATCGGCGATCGTCCGATGACGGATATGGATATCTATACTTCAACATCTCCAGATCTGTTTATTCCATTTTTTCAAATGCAGGAGTATGAACTTCAAAAAGAAAAAAAATGGTATTTTAATAAACATAAATGGGTTTTTATTAAAAAAACAGCGACCTTGGATTTTACATTGGAAGTCCATACGCAACTTTTACCTCAAGATCAACATTGGCAATGGAATATACTGAGTGATGGGCACCTTAAAAGCGAGGATGAGTTTCTTTATCTCGTTGCCCACTGGGCTCAACAGCACACTTGTCTTAAACTTTTTTGGCTGTTTGATTTGTATTTTTATATTCGCAAACATCCTCATCACTTTAGTAAAGACCTTTGGCAAAGAGCTCATCAATTGCAAATCACAAAGTCTTTGATGGCCGCCGCATGGGCTCTAGAACTCAATTTTAAAATAGATATCGCTCAACACATCTCCTGGAAGCAACAGTCTCCCCTTTTCTCGAGGCTTATGAGTCCTCAGAATCTGCTCTTTTTACCGCACAATAGAGTTATCTATCTTTTGCTAAAGCACTATTTAAAAGAGACTTTTTGGGATGGATTCTCTTATGACTTTTTATGGCTAAAAGATCGAATGGAAAACCATTTTTCAAAATACAAAAATATTTTTGATAAGAGTCTATAAAACTTTTTTATAATAAAAGAATTCGAACACACTTGCTGATACTGAAAATAACAGATCCATTTCGTAAATAGGGTCTTTTTTAAAAGGCGAGACGTCCTTCTATTCTCGATGGCTCGTGCGATGCCCCAAACACAGTCTTGCGTTACAAATTCCACGCTGGTGCTGGCATCCCCCATCACCCACAATTGGTTTTTATCATTAAAAATAAAACGATGACAAATCCACTCTAAACTTTGATCACGATAGATTAAAACATCACCAATTTGTGGCTGTTGCTTTTTGGAAAAATCCACCCACACACTCTCTATTCCACAAAAAGAGGGCTCCATACTTGTGCCTTTAAAGGGAACTTGGGTCCACGAATTCATCATACAGAAAGTTCTTTTTTTATTTGCGCAACTTGCTTAGAAAAACATGTTGTTTGCAGTGGATCACCAGTTTCGTTTTTGGCCATGCCAGGGCAATGATCACAGAAGGAGACTGTATCCTGGTCCACATTTTTCACTTGCTTCCAACGCATTTCACGCCAGGGTTGCACTTTTTCACCATGCCAAAGCTCCTGAAATGGTTTTTCGAGAAGATTACCCAGTGAATCTCGAATTTCGATGCACGGAAATAAATCTCCGTAAGCATTCACTGCACATTTCCCTTTGCCTGCATTGCAAGTGTAGTCTTCCACTGAATCCCCAGAAGCCTTCGGCTTGCCGTTAGGCCAACGACGCATTTTTTCCTGATAGTACGACTTGAGTTGTTGGGCCGAAGCTCTGTACTTAGTGGGCTCAAGATTTCCATTCAACTTGGGTGTGATCATAGGATCGACCTTTAGGGATAGATCTTTCTCCAACGCCCAGTCTTCGAGTTGAAAGATGTCTTCGATATTTTCCTTGGTCAGAAGGCAATTGAGTGTCACATCAATGCCTTGAGTACGACAAAGTTCTATCGCATTCAGAGTCTTTTGTTGCGAGCCTCGAACACGTGTCATTTTATCATGCGTCAGCGAATTGAGGCTGTAGAGACTGATCGTCGCATTTTTGAGTCCATGCTCTTTGAGTTTTTGAGCGACCTCAACGGACTGGATTTTTAATCCATTGGTGATCATAGACGTATGGAACGAAAGCTCATTGGACTTGCGTAAAATATCCCAAAACAACGGGTTGAGCATTGCTTCTCCGCCCATCAGAATTAAAAATAAAGTTCCGGCTTTTCTCAGCTGCTCTAGAACAGTGTTCCATTGCTCGAGAGTTAATACTTTTTTGGGATCATCTTTAAACTCTTCGATGTAACAATGTGTGCACCGCTCATTGCAACGATTTGTAAGTTCGAGGGACGCTTGCATTGGAATAAATTGACGACTGCTTATATTCCGAAATTTATCTAAAATCGAAATATCAGTGGACACCAATGCGCCCTTCTTTATCTATCATTAAAGAAAATATTTCGTCCCAGATCTTTTCTTTTTTTGGAAAAGAGAGTTCATAAATCGAAATATGATTTAAGACGTTAATGGTGTTTTGAAAAATTTCACGCACTTTGTTTTCTGCAAGTTGATCCCAAAACACATTAGCTACGGAGGAATTCAGGCAAAGTAACTGAGTGGCACGACTTAAAGTTCGAATTTCAATAGTTTCTGCTTTTTTTAGCCAAAACAAAGCTCGCACCGGATACCAACGAGCGTACTCAATAGGATTTAAAATGGCTTGCCCAAGAGCACCTGCTTGTGCCCAACATTTACCATCTTCGACTTTAAGAATATTCATATCATCACCAAGAATTTTTTTTCTCGGGCGAAACATCGAGATAGTGCTTTTCCCGGCTCCAGAAGCACCTAATGAAAAATATGCCATACCATGATCATCTAAAATACAAGAGCTATGCATCAGCATCTTGCCTTCTTTGATTAACCTCAATGGTAAGAGCCATCTTAAAAAATTATAAAATCCATCTGATAAATGATAAGGACAAATCAAATCACAGCTATTCCCTTGGAGATTCGCTGCAAAATCTCTTTGCACAACAATTTTTCCATCAGCTTGGTCAAACATGAGGCACTCAGGACTGGTCTCGTTCTCCCAATCTTCATCAGACCAATCCAATTGCCGACTGTCCGTCCAAAAAATATCTATGACTTCAGAAGTGCCTTTTTTAAACCATGCGAGAGGATAGTGATCGTAAAGATCACGCACAACATCTTCGGACTTCAAATGAAAACACAATGGAACATCATGAATGGACAAATAGACCGTGAGTGGAAATAAACCAGCAGATGATTGCTGATTTTCAATCAATGATTTTTTTTGCAGAAGGTTGTGCGATACTTTTTGCATACCTCTTTATTGTAAGCAGAATTTAAAGCTGGGTCTAATGCCTCTTAGAGAAGGTCTAGTTACCCGCAACACCTTTGCTATCATCAAAAGGATGCGATATCTTAAGTCATGGATAGTAATAAAGTAGATCCTCAGGCCAAGCATAAAAAGAAGTACGAAAAGCCTTCAAAAAAAACAGAAAATCTAATGACTTTTGGCGCGCTGTGCAATGGCGTCATCTCAGGAGGCCGTAAGCAAAGTACGGGTGCTCCCAATTTTTGCAACAGTGGTAAACTTTTATCTTAAAAGTGTCTTTTTTAAACTTCTGATCACAAACCAAGCTAATAGAGATTCTATCAAAAGTGCAAAAATCAAATCCCATGCCGGTGGATTTGCTCCATTGCCATAGAATGCATTCGCCGAACATCCACTCGATCCGCCGCCACTTGGTTGAACAGGAACTTCTTCTTGTAAAGATTTTTTCGCCACCACTGGTTGAATCATTGGATCTCCAAGAATCGTCCAAGACATCATCACCTCTTCAAAGGGTGACTGTTGATTGGCTTGAATTTTAGATAATTTAACAGCCTCACCTAACTCTTGAGAAGAATCTGAGAGTAAACGTTCGTAAAAGGCTTTTTGGTACACATGCTGAACACTCGGTGGAGTGATCGAAGTGGAGCCCCAAAATGCAATAGCTCCTCCCTCTTTTTTCATCACAAGTTTTTCAGCAAAACCATCACTGCTCGGATCATAAAAAGCAGCATTTAAACAATTCATCGCCGCCACAACTGGCGTTGATTTGTTATCTAAAAGATCAATATCGTTATTGCTAAAAACACTTGCATCCGCCCACATATTTTCGGCGCCGTGTCCCATGTAGTGGACAATCGAGGAGTTTTTAAAACTCGCTTTGATTTGATTTTTAAATCCATTGTCGTTCATCTGGCTACGACTCACTTTATGCACCTTCATTCGATCATTCCAAACCGCAATATCGGCAACCAGCTCTTGAGAAAATTGATCAAAATTTTCTCCCTGATAGAGAGGCTTATCTGTAAAGAGAGACATGCGCGACTGCTTTGGCTTTGTTTCTCCCGACTCATAAGCTAAAACTTTTTGAACATAATCATGCATCTGTTCTGGGGTTTTTGCAGGAATTCTGGCGACAACTGCAAAAGGGACTGTTTGACTGTCTTCAGTCACAAACCAGTGGTCCGACGCATAGTTAAAAGAAATGCCCTTTATCAATTTGATAGGGAATCGATTTCGCAACTCTGGATTTTGATAGGCTTTTGGATCATATGTACCATCACCTAAAAGAATATAATACTGCGGCTTTTTATTCCAATGAGTCTGAGTATAAATAAAGAACTCACGAATAGCTTCCGCTGTCACAAGACCTTGGCCAAATTCATTGTAAATACTTTCCAAAGTAATACGTTGAGTGAGATATCCCTGCTGTTCGCGGAGCGAAGCAAGTGCTCCAACGGCTTCTAGTAATTCTTCATTACCTACATAAAGCACATCGGCTTGATTATTGATGTTCTTTAGATCACTTCCATAGTTGAGCGCTAAGCTCACCGGCTCTAAAAGGCGAGTTTCTGTCGAAATCCAAATGCGTCGCCCCTCTTGAGAGGATGTTGGTGTATTGAACTGAATCGCAAAACCATTGTTAGCCGCTCCTACAGCAGCATTGATCCAACGTCGAGCTTCACCAAACACACTAAGATCGTAAGTCACAAGTGTATTCTGCGAAAAACCGTCCACAATAAGATCTGTATCGGTTTGATGATTCATTAAAAGAACTTGGTCCTGATCTGCAGACCAATTTTGGTGATAAGAAATATCGATAGAATCAATATAGATCATATCGTATTCGCCACTGATCAGTTGTGATCCCGTTGGCTCTAACTTAATTTGGTTGAGTCCTGGTACAAAGTAGTTTGCAGGCACATTTAAGTTTACGACTTGCACTTGTGATCCGCTAAAGGAGGATTCTACAACAACCCGATTATTCACAGAAAGTTCGAGATGATTTGTATAATTTGTAGCCGTGGTCATGCGACTTTTGACAAGAACTTGAACAAGAACATTTTTTGAATAATCCAAGTAAGGGAGTGTTACATCTGTGGTTAGTCCCACTTTGACCCCTCCAGAAATGCCATAATAAAGTCCCCAAACAAACAGATCCATGTCTTGATCGTAAGGTTCATTGAACACGGCCACATTATTTTCTTCGAGATGAACACGTGTTGCAAAAGAGTTCAACGCGGATCCACTTCCAGAAAAACCGCTCACATCCACAGTGCTCATACGTAAACCTGGAGTTGGCGAAAACACATCGTTGACTAAAATCATGTAGCTCAGTGCACTCTCCACTGTTTCTGTGTGAGGGGCAAAAAAGCGAATTTTATCACCTGAAGAAAACAGTCCTGAAACACTTTGTATTTCGATGGCATGCTCTTGATTGAGAAAATACATTTTAAATTGCGAAACTTGTGCTTGATCAAAGGGCGCAATAACACCTGCCGCTGCCATTTGATCGTAAGTGAGTTCATGAACTCCGTCTTCCTGAACACCTATCTTGAGCGCTCCTGGAAGAGACCACGCCTCTTGACTGCTTACCGGTTGCGACGGAGTCCAGGTGGTTTGATTGTCGAGAAAGACATCCAAAACAAGTTCACTGTACCTTTTAAGATTTTGTGAGGCTGCTTGGTAGGCCACTGGCGAAATGACTATTGGTAAATAGTGCTGTCCTTGATTTTGAATGATATTTCCCAAAGAAACGGGCTGTGCTGGTAAATAATTATTGCTAGCGTAAGACGCATTATTCAGAAGCCATTGTTCGACGTAATTGGCTCCACTGAGTGTCCAAAGTGGTGCCGGCGCAACTAAGAGTGGCCCCGATATCGCAGACACTTCAGAAACCATTGCAAGCTGAGCCGTGGTGGCGGCATCTATTTTTAGCATGACCGTTCTCTGTAATAACTCTGGATCACCGGCCACTGTGGTGTGTGAGTAAAGAGGTAAGCTAAGTCGCTGGTAAGCTGGATGTGTGGTATGAGCCGTCAGTTGATAATTTGGAATCGTGATTTTTAAGCGATACGAATTTTGCGTCTTTGCAAGCAGTGTAATATGGGGCTCTAGCTCCACGAGTCCAGGAGTCGCATCTGTGCTGGCACTACCACCAGAACTCTGGCTCCCCGAAGGATTGTTCGAAACAATGGTGCTTGCCAGTGGCGGAGGTGCCGCACCCAAACTTAACGTTGGCGTGGCAGTCACCGGGCCGTGCAGTGTTCTTTCTTCTGTCGAAGAAATGTCTTCGAGTTTGTAGTAGTAAGTGACGTCGTTATCGACATCACTATCAATAAAGGCGTAAGAACCATGCATGTTTGTATTAAAGAGATCGTTTCGAATCAATTCGGAATTGATTTGGGTATAACCACTCGAAGGCGATAAACTACGAAAGACGTTAAATCCCTTATGATACCACTCAAGTCCAGTGGTCCATGCAAGAACCACCGTCCCGTTGTAAGGTGCGGCCGTAAATTCCGTCAGTGATACGGGTGAATTCGCTCTATCAATAACGATATTACAATTTGTTTCGGAAATTTTAGCATCTGTGTTTGTCGAGGCGTAAGGCCAAAAATCTCCAAACCATTGATCAAAAGAAACAGTGCGATTACTACAACCAGAAGAATAACCTAAAAAGTAGCTTGTTCCCTCTGCAGGAACAGTGTTTCCAGTCCCCCAGTACCAACCAAAATTACTAATTGTGGTTGGTAAAGATCCCGTTGTATTTAATTGAATGGCTCGCATTCCCGCTGTATTTGGGAGACTTCGCAACTGGCCGCCATTGATTTGCGTCACATTGGTTGTACCACCGATATTAAGACCACTGGTACCAAGCCACTCAAAAACAAAGCCCACCAAGTTCAGTGTTCCTGAAGTCGCGGTAAAATTCCAGGTTCCTGCCGATTGGCGAGTAAAAGTTCCCTTGTTTGATAAAGATTGTGGGTACGAGTCGTTTGTGCCTGTTGTCGCTATTGTACCGCCATTTAAGGTGAGAGTTTGACCACTGCCAAACTGGACTGTTCCCCCAGATGCGACACTCAATGTCCCCGCCGTGACTGTGATCCCCGCGGGAGCAATCAATGTTTTACTGTTCGGAACGTTCAGGGTGAAATTGTTCCCTGCTGTCATATTGATAAGACTGGAGACGGTCAGTGTCGCGCTTCCCACTTCGACGGTTCCGCCCGCCGTCTTGTTAAACTGAAGGCCGGTAAAGGTTCCCGAATTGCTGACAGTCTGAGATGTTGAAGTGACACCATTATCGCGTATCACCAATGGAAATCCACCTTGAGTAAAGGTTCCTGTATTTTCGAAAGACCCATAAACTTCAAGAGAACCGCCAGTCATTGTGAGTATTCCTGTACCGATTGTAATCGATTTACAAGACTGCGTTCCTGCGGAAATAATCGGATCATTGGCCACATTGTTAATCACGCAATTTAACGCGCTGGTGGGCAATCCACCATTCCAATTTCCTGCGACAGCCCATGCCGTGCTTGTCGCTCCGGTCCAGTAAGTCGTGGTTCCAACAATCGTCGTGGTCCCTAATGAGACTGGGGGAGCAAATGAGCCATTAAACGCATAACTTTGTGAATTTGTAACGTGAGCTGACGATTGAATTTCAACCCCAACAGTGGCTCCATTGGTGGCCGTTGAGCTCAAGGAGTACGTTACATAAAAACAACGCTTCGGAGGTGTTGTGGCGTGGGCTTGCACTGTCGCACCGGAAATGCTGTTAAAATCAGCTCTTGCGGGGTTGCCACTAAATGTTTGAGTTCCAATCAACGTGCCGCCAGTTCCGGTGCAGGCAGAATCATAGTAGAGATTGACGTTATTAACATCCGAAGCAGACCCCGTTCCGGTTAACGTCAGACGCATATAAGTAATGTCCGTGTCAGAAAAAGCTCCGCCACTTGTTTGTTGAAAGCCAAAACGTCCCATGTTGACGACATCACCTTGATTGCTCGAAGCCGGTGCCACCGCTTCTTGTGTTAAATCAAGTGTGTTCGAAGCAACACCCCAAGCAACATTGTAATTGACTGACG
The DNA here is from genome assembly GCA_964579625.1 of uncultured Pseudobdellovibrionaceae bacterium. Taxonomy (GTDB): domain Bacteria; phylum Bdellovibrionota; class Bdellovibrionia; order Bdellovibrionales; family JAGQZY01; genus JANPLN01. The sequence goes on along the minus strand of CAZOGU010000023.1, from coordinate 26,098 downwards.
TAGAAAACGACGCCCCGGTCATATCGCCAGAGTAATTACTCACCGTTAATGTTCCCGCGGTGGTATTTGTAGAAATACTTCTTGCGCCGGTTGCGGCTGAGCCCGAAGAATCAAACGTCATTGAATCTAAAGTATTCCCTGGAACTTGCCGCAGAAGCCTCAAAAAGAAGGCATTGTTGGCTCCGGGATATGTGTAGCTTCCGTTTTGTAACTGATTTGTTGCATTGATTGTCGCACCGGCATTGATCGTAAGACCTGTTAAACCTAAATTTTTAAAGGAATAATAACGAGCGCTGATAGTCCCACTAACATTGACCAGATAGGCGCTCGCATTGTTTGTCGCTTGGACACTCGCATTGCTTGAAGTGGTTCCAACCATCTCAAGAGTCCCGCCCAAAGCAACAGTCATTGTTGTTCCATTGGCCAAAACCAATGTGGCACCGGGCTCTATATCGAGGGTTGCACCTGTATTAACGGTAATTCCACCATTCACAGCCAATGTTGTGCCTGAAGCAATTCGTGTGGTTCCTCCATTGAGAGTGAGAGATCCGCTGATGGTTCCACTGCTTTCAAATATAACCGGTCCTGTTGCATTGTTGACCTGAACACTTCCAGGGAATGTATGCCCAGATAAATTCACCGATTGAGTGGCAGTTCCTATCAAACGTAAAATGGCGGTTGTCGTTGTATTTTGAAATGTAAATCCAGTTGTAGTTTCAAAGGCACCGTAAACTTGAAAAATATTGGCCGTGTTGTTCCAGTTGAGTGTTCCCCCACTAATAAATTCTGTGTTGAGACAAGAAAATGTGGCGGCCATGATTGGGACACTGTAACCATTTCCGATCTGGCAATCTCGGGTGTTAGATGGAATGGTGGCAGGAGACCAATTGTTCGCTTGATTCATCACGGTTCCGTTACCACCGGCCCAACGCAAGACCGCCAATCCTGTAATCGTCGAAGTATTTGCACTCACTGGCGGACCGCTTGTTGACGAAAGTGCATAGCTTTGCGAGTTAACAATATCGTCCGTTGAAGAAATTTTAAGACCAATTGTATTACTGGTTTGTGCTGTTGCAGAGGTCGCTAGTAAAACGTGAACACACTTGGGTGTTGTATTGTTCACTTGAATATCGCTGGCCGCAAAAGTCGCCGTGAAAGTTGCTGGAGATCCAACGGGTGTATACGTCCCACCAACTTGTGTATCCACGCCAGCGTTATAAACACAGTTGTTATTGTCGTCGCGGTAAACACGTACTCCCGCAACATCAGAGCTATTATTATTTCCAGCCAAGGTAAATTTAATCGACGTGATATCTGAGGCCGTCGACGCCGAGGAGAGAGCAAACGAAAACGTTGCAAAATAAGTGTAGGCAGAACTTGCAGCGATTGTTGTCGGAGGGGCACCGGTCGGTGAGTTGTTCGTCAATAAAAGTTCAACTGGCGCGGTCGTCCCCCAGTTGATTCTACCTCCGGGATCTGTTTCATTGGCGGCGCCACCGATGCCAGAATAATTATTAAAGGTGATCGCACTGCCAACATAGGCTGTCGCGTTGACGTTGAGTGGTGTTATCGCGCTTTGACCGTAAAAACCAACGCCAGTAATCGTCGTTAACGATGTGGCTGCTGCACCCAAGGTGAGCCCATATCCACCGTTAGGAATATAATTAATGGTACCATTGGATAAATCGAGAATCTGTCCTGTGACATTGATTCCCGCAGCCGTCATGCGACTGACCGAAAAATACTCTGCATCCAGATTTCCGATCACATTGAAGGTGAATGTGGAGCTCGAGTTATAAGAATCGACAATCGCCGCATTTCCTGAGGCTCCTGCGATCTGCAAGGTCCCACCAGCACTCACCGATAGAGTTCTTCCGTTGGCAATTTTTAGACTCGCACCGGGCATCAGTTTTAAAATTCCTGCGATCGTCAAACCCCCGTTGACCTTCCATTCGACGCCGGTCTCGACGGTGACTGTTGCAGACGCTGGAATTGTAATCGCTGTTGTCTGTTGTGTTTCGAGATTTCCCTGGATGTTGACGTTTCCGCTGCCAGCCGTGATTGTGAATGTATCTGAAATAACAAAAGACTGCGTAAGGTTCACCGTCGAAGAGTTATTGATGTTGAGTCGCGGAATTGTGTCAACGTTTTCAAAGGATTGCGTTGTCGCTCCTGCCATGGTCACCTGCCATGTGCTTCCACCTGGAACAATCAGTGAACCTGCATTCAGGTTGCGAAAGTAATCATTATTAATTGTCAGTATGCTTGCAGCTGGTGCGGTCATGGATCCGGAGTTTATTTCAAGGCAACTTAATGTTCGATTCGCATTGGGCAGTGTAGGAATCTGCCAATCCGCACGAATAAATGCCGTTTCTGCATTTGTATTTGGTACGTTGTTTGGATTCCAATTTGTTGTTGTATTCCAAGCCGTGGTATTGGCATTGGCTTCCCAAGTGATCGTTGTTCCACACGCCGCATAAGATTGCGACGCGAAACTCATCATAAGAAGAATCGCGCTCGAGCAAACGTACAGACTGCGGCGAAGGTTATGAATTTTCAGCATATTCAACTCTTACTTATCGGCTTTATTAACGAATTCTTAAGAAGAATGTGTCAAAATAAGGCATTAATTACGCGATCTTAACCGACATTCGCCGAGTCTAGATTGTGCCAAATCCTGTGAATTCGTTCCCGGGAAAAGTGTATCTATTTGGCCTGGGAACTGTTACTTTAAGGAAAACGCATCATCTGGTCTCTTGAGCATTTCGTTCTCGTCTCCACTGCTGCTCTTCGCTGGAGATTTAATGTCAAAAGACGATCTCGCCTCCGTTCAAGGCACTGTTTCAAAACTTGTTGGTGGCGGCGCTTATCAAATCACTCTTGAAAATGGAATTATGATCACCGCAAAACTGTGCGGAAAAATGCAACGCTTTCGAATTCGTGTGGTGATGGGTGACCGAGTCACCGTTGGTGTTTCCCCGTACGATCCGTCACATGGTCTTATTCTCCTAAGACACAAATAAGATGGAAGCCAAAACTCGCTGTACGAACATGAACCATTCGCGTTCGCAAATTAGCATTCGATTTTGTCCAACATGCGGTGTTTTACTCAATGCCAATGTTAAAAAAGGCTGTGATGAAACAAAACACGCTTCGCTCCGCAAAAACCGCAATGTCTTTTGTTACGACTGTGGCAAAAAGCTGAATAAGTAGTTTGCATATTACTTAGTAACCAATAACTAGGCCTATTCCAAATAGCACGAAAAGCATCGCCGAAAACCATCGCACGTGTTTCATAGAAACGAGACGCGTGATTTTTTCTCCAAAAAATACTGCCAAGCCATCCGAAAAAATCATACCGAGCGTTGTCCCCACTGTGACAAGAAATAAATTCTGATATTTTGCAGCGAGTGCCACTGTCGAGAGTTGCGTTTTGTCGCCCATTTCTGCAAGGAAAAATGCGACCAGCGTGGTTGTAAAAGCACCCCATTTTCCGGAGGCTTTGGGGTCCTCTTCTTTATCGGGAATCAAGACCCAAATGGCAAAACTAAAAAAAATGACAGCCAATATCCAGCGAAGTGTCGTTGGAGAAACCTGCAATGAAAGCCATTCGCCAACAGAGGCTGCAAGCACGTGATTGAGCACCGTGGCCACCAAAATGCCGGCAAGAATGGCCCAGGGCTTTCGAAAACGAGCCACGAGCAAAAACGCCAGGAGTTGAGTTTTATCCCCCATCTCAGTGGCCGCTACCAATAAGAACGAATTTAAAAGAGCTTCCATTCTGTATGCGTAACCTCTTTTCAAGAAAATGTCAGCCCTTCGTATTCATTTTTCTATTGCCTGCTCATCGACTTCGCACTAATTTATCCCCCATGTTATTACCGATTGGTCTTCTTACAATTTTTGGTTTTTCGATGGGCTCTCTCACCTACGCCTACCGCTACCGGGGACAAACACGTTGGGAAAACTTTACGGAATATGTACGCAAGGGTTGGCCCATATTTACCCCTTTCAATTGTTTGCTTTATCTTTTTACTCAGGCCCGTGCAAAAAAAGCGATTATAAATCCTGCTGACTTTCCCGAACTCGCACTCATTCATAACAATTGGCAAACGATTCGCGACGAAGCCATCCAACTTTACAAACATCAGTACTTCGAAAAAACCAAAGAAACTGGCTCTCAAGCTTCCTATGATATTGGTTTTCGCACTTTTTTTAAATACGGCTGGAGCAAGTTCTACCTCACCTGGTACGGACACACTCACGAATCGGCGCAAAAACTATGTCCCAAAACGATTGAAATTTTAAAACAAGTTCCCACTGTCAATGGGGCCATGTTTTCACTTTTGCCGGTTGGATCTCAGCTTACACGTCACTTGGATCCAGTGGCTTGTTCTCTTCGTTATCATTTAGGCCTTGTCACTCCCAATGCAGACACTTGTTATATTAATGTCGATGGCCAAAATTACTCGTGGCGCGATGGTGAACCTTTTATTTTTGACGAAACTTTTTTGCATTTTGCAAAAAATGATTCTGAACAGTATCGACTTATTTTAATGTGTGATGTGGAACGCCCTATGTACTTTATTGGCAGCTTTATTAACTTTTTTTACAAAGGCTTGATGAAGATGACCGTCGTTCCTAACATGGACGGCGACTCACGCGGTTTTGTAAACACTGTGTTTTCTTCACTCTCTCCGCTTTTACAAAAAACAAAAAGCTTAAAGCAGACCAATCCTTTTTGGTACAAAGTGGTTAAACACTCGGTCAACTTGACTCTTTTCGTTATCGTTATCGCTCTTCTCGTCGGTGCTCTGCAACTGCTGCAGATGATTTTTTAAAAAAATGCAAACCTCTCTTCCCGTTCTCTTTATTGGCCACGGCAATCCGATGAATGCTCTTGCTGATAATAACTACAGTTCCACACTGAACCAGTTGGGACAGCAACTCCCACGACCGCGAGCGATCCTGTGCATTTCGGCTCATTGGCTAACTACGGAACTCATGATTACGGCGATGCCTCAGCCAAAAACAATTCATGATTTTTATGGGTTTCCCAAAGAGTTATTTGATGTGCAATACCCAGCACCAGGCTCTCCTGAGATTGCGCTTGAGATTCAACAGCTGATACCGGAACTCTCTATTGGTTTGGATCAATCCTGGGGTCTCGATCATGGAGCGTGGAGTGTACTCAAACATATTTATCCAAAAGCAGACATTCCCGTTTTACAGTTGAGCATTGCGATTCAAAAAAACAGTGAGTATCAGTTCAACGTTGGGCAAAAGCTGACGCAGCTTAAAAAGTTGGGCATTCTCATTCTTGGTAGCGGAAATGTGGTTCATAATCTTCGTCAGATCAATTTTGATTCCAAGGCGCCTGCTTTTCCTTGGGCGGAACAGTTCAATCAGTGGATACAAACAAAAATGGATCAAAAGGATTTTATGTCACTTGTCACTGATGCAAAACTCAGTGACGAAGGAAAACTCAGTATTCCAACATGGGAACACTGGTATCCGTTTTTAACCGCGCTTGGGGCCGCCGATAAAGAAGAATCGGCACAGATTATTTACGATGGAATTGAGAATTCTTCCATTTCGATGAAATCCTTGCTGTTTTCATAAGCAGCTTTCCTAGACAAGCCTGTTCTCAACTGGTACCTTCATGAAAAGGCTCAAATGGCGATCAAAGACTGTTCTCACAACCCCCAAGACTGCGCACATTGTGCTACGCGCGCGCAGAATCCCATTTGCTCATCCGATGAGGCTCTTGCTTTAATTTCAAAAATTCGAACCACAAGTCGTTACAAAGCCAATCAAACTATTTTTTATGCTGGCAATGCACCTTTGGGTGTTTTTAGTATGCAAAGTGGACTCGTGAAGCTCGAAGTGATCTCTGCCAAAGGAACGGCTCACACTCTTCGTCTTATGGGTCCTGGATCCATTTTGGGCTACCGCTCTCTTTTTGCCGGTGAACCTTACCATGCCAGCGCGATTGCCGTCGAAGACAGTGAACTTTGTTTTCTACCTAAAGAAGGACTTTTAAATTTGGCAAAAACCAATCCCCAAGTGGCTCTCAACCTCATGAGCTACTTAGCAAAAGATCTTCGCATGGCCGAAGAAAAATGGGTCTATCAAATCGATAAAGAAGCACCAGAGCGTGTGGCCGAAGCCTTGCTCTTCCTCCAAGATCACTTTTCGGGACAGGACTGGACTCGGCGTGAAATTGCAGAATGGGCCGGGACGACCCCCGAAACTGTGATGCGAACACTGTCTCAGTTTGAAAAAAATGGCTGGATCTCTACCTTAGGACGATCGATCCTGATCTTAAACAAAGAAAAGATCAAAGAAAAAGCACAAACATGACAGCCGTCATAGAGAGAGTTTAGTCCCACCCTTAGATTAAGGACATGGGATCCTGTCTTTATTGCCAATCTCCTTCACCTGCTCATATGACTTTTTGTTGTCATGCTTGCGAAATTTTGCATCAAGGACAATTTCAACTTCTCAGTCAGCGAGCTCAACAAAAAAAGAAGGAAAAATGGTCGGCTTACGATTCGACGTCCGTTCGCGAGATCTATCGCTTTCAATCCACAGAAAAAAGTGATTCGTTTCGTTTTTACATCGAAGGAATTCAGTGTGCCTCCTGTGTCCATCTCTTAGAAAAAATTCCCGAGATGAATTCTTTTGTTTTAAAAGCAGAGATCCTCTTTGGAAGCTCGGAACTTATTATTGCATGCAAAAAGGAAACCTCTCTTTCCGATCTCTTTTCCCTCATTGAGGAAATGGGTTATACCGCCCATCTCCTCAAAAAAGGGGAATCGGCTCAGGTCAGCTGGCAAAACGATTCCAAAAAATGGCTCAAGGAGATCGCTGTCGCCGGTGCTTGCACGGGAAACATTATGATGTTTGTTGTGCCTATTTATTCTGGTGTCACCGAACCATATCGGAGTGTTTTTTTGTGGCTCAGTTTTATTTTATTTTTACCAATTCTTATTTATTCGGCTCAATCTATTTACACGGGAGCTTGGCGAGCCCTTAAGACGAGAACACTCAACACGGACCTCGCTCTCACGATCGCTCTTTGGGGTGGTTTTGTATTGTCAACTTCGAATCTCATTCGTGGCTCTGAGAACATCTACTACGATTCAACAGCGAGCTTTTTGTTTTTAATTCTTATCAGTCGTTATTTTGTCAAAAAAGTTCAACGTCAAACAATTCTGAATCTGCAAAAACAAGATCATTTTTGGGAAACTAGCTATTTAAAAAAACACCTCTCAGGCTGGGAAGCGACGTTAGCTCCTCTTCTCGCACGTGGAGACGAAATTCTTTTAAAAAGAAATCAACTTCTTCCCTGCGATGCCGTTATTTTAAGCTCTCAAAGTGAATGGGATAGCTCGATGATGACTGGTGAAGTTCTACCTCGTTTTTTTAGTCGTGGACTTAAACTTCATGCCGGATATCGCCTCTTAAGTGAAGAAGCTTATCTTGAAGTTGTTGAGACTCAGGAAAAAAGTGAATTCCAACAAATGCTTCAATTGATCTCGCAACAGTCCTTAAATAAAAGTCGTTTTGTACTCAAAATGGATGTTTGGTCACAGCGTTTACTCATGACTGTCTTTGTGTGTGGTTTGTTCTTTTTTGGTGTGTACTCATTGATCAATATTGAGGACGCTTTTCAGCGCACATTGGCTCTTTGGATTGTTGCTTGCCCTTGCGCTTTGGCCTTTGCCGCTCCACTCACCCTCTACAAGGCTTTGTACGAAGCTCGAAAAGAAGGACTCTTGATTAAAAATCCAGACGTTTTCGAAAAAGCAAAATCAGTTCGAGAGCTGATCTTCGACAAAACAGGCACACTGACGACAGGGCAATTGGAGCTGATGAACACCTACCCTTCGCCTTTGCCGCAACTCTCTAAGGATATCATCCTTGAACTCGAAAAAAACTCACACCATCCTGTGGCCTTTGCTTTTCGCAAAGCCTGGAGCGATGGTCCACATCTGCAATTACAAATGACAGACATTTATGAAAAAATTGGTGAAAAAGTTTATGGGCTGCTCAACGGTAAAATGTATGTTCTGCAAAGCCGCCCTTCCAAAAGTAAAAATTTGACCATTGAACTTTTGGAAAATACAAAATCTATCGCTGAATTCGAATTTAAAGACGAACTGTTTCCAGACACTCAAAATACTTTGCAAAAACTCGAACAAAAATATTTATGTGGGATTCTTTCTGGCGATCGATTGGATCGTGTGGAATCTCTGGCTCAAGATTTACATATCCCAGCGCAAAGAGTTTGGGGTGCCCATTCCCCATTGCAAAAATGGCAAAAAATCAAAGAGCACCCACAGTGCCTGATGATGGGCGACGGCGCTAACGATGCGGCCGCTCTCCAAGAAGCTTTGGTGAGTGTGGCCTCCCATGGGAGTCTCGAAATGAGTTTTCGAGTGGCAGATATCTACCTTCTTAAAAAAGGCCTGAGTCCTATTATTTCTTTTTTTAAAATCAGTCGACGATACCAAATGATTCTAAAAAGAAATTTTATTTTGGCCATCACTTACAATACCGTCGCTGGTGTGTGTGCTCTCCTCGGCTGGATCAATCCTTTCATTGCCGCTGTACTTATGCCCCTCAGCTCACTTTTACTTCTTCTATCCACGATGGAGGGATGGTCATGAATATTATTGTACTTATGATTCCTATGGCCTTGATTTTAGGATTTGGCTTTTTGGCAGCGTTCTTCTTTGCTGCCAATGGAGATCAATTTAGTGATCTCGAAACACCCGCTCAGAGAATGTTGATTGACGAAACAGAGGAAAGGAAACACAAAACATGAACAGCAAGATTTACTACGATGATGACATCGTAAAAAAGTTTTTACTCGTTACGATGATCTGGGGAGGCGCCGCCTTTCTGTTTGGCTTGATCGCCGCTCTTCAATTGGCTTACTGGCCGATGAATCTCAACTTAGAGTGGATCACGTTTGGTCGACTTCGTCCTTTGCATACAAATGCAGCGATTTTTGCGTTTGCAGGAAACGCAATTTTTGCTGGAATCTACCACTCTTCGCAAAGATTGCTGAAAGCGAGAATGTTTTCGGACACCTTAAGTCGCATTCATTTTTGGGGTTGGCAGTTGATTATTGTTGCTGCCGCAATCACCCTTCCTCTTGGATACACCCAGTCCAAAGAGTACGCGGAGCTTGAGTGGCCCATCGATATCGCAATCGCTCTGATCTGGGTGGTCTTTGCCGTGAACTTTTTTGGAACACTGGCAAAACGACGTGAAAAGCATATGTATGTGGCCCTTTGGTTTTACATTGCCACCATCGTGACTGTGGCCGTGCTCCATATTGTGAATTCCATCGAAATTCCAGTGGGTTTTTTAAAAAGCTATCCTGTATATGCGGGAATTCAGGATGCCATGGTTCAGTGGTGGTACGGACATAACGCTGTTGCCTTCTTTTTAACAACTCCATTTTTAGGTTTGATGTACTACTACATTCCTAAGGCCGTTCATCGACCGATCTACTCTTATCGATTATCAATCATTCACTTTTGGGCCCTCGTCTTTATTTATATCTGGGCAGGTCCGCACCATCTTCTCTACACATCTTTACCAAGTTGGGCGCAAACTCTGGGCGTGATTTTTAGTTTGATGTTATGGGCTCCAAGCTGGGGAGGAATGATCAATGGACTTCTCACCTTGCGCGGCTCTTGGCATTTATTAAGAACAGATCCCATTGTTAAGTTTTTGGTAACGGCTGTTACATTTTATGGAATGACAACTTTTGAGGGGCCACTTCTATCGATCAAATCAGTGAGTGCGCTTGCACACAATACGGATTGGATCATCGGCCACGTTCATGGCGGCGCACTTGGCTGGAACGGAATGCTCACCTTTGGAATGATGTATTATCTTGTTCCTCGAATGTGGAAAACCGAACTCTATAGTGTTTCTCTCGCGACGAAACACTTTTGGATTTCGTTATTGGGAATTCTTCTTTACTACATCTCCATGTGGGCGGCTGGCATCACTCAAGGCTTGATGTGGAGAGCCATCGACGGCCAAGGTCACTTAATGTACCCAGACTTTATCGAAACGGTCACCCGCATTGTTCCTCTTTATTGGGTGCGTGCTTTTGGGGGTCTTCTTTTTATCATTGGTTTTTTCATCATGGTCTACAACATGATTAAAACCATTCAATCGGCCCCGGCCAATCAGGAACAAAACGCTGTGATGGTGACCGACAACTCTAAAGACTCCCATGGCGTCGAAGACGGCCATCGCCAGCTCGAAGGGATGGCCACCGTCTTTACCATCCTTGCCGTGATCGCCATTCTCGTTGGCAGTGTGATCGAGATTTACCCAACGTTGTCGTTGCATAAATACATTCAACCCAATCAAATCATCGATCCTTACACTCCATTGGAGTTGGCAGGTCGTGATGTCTATATCAAGGAAGGTTGTTATGTTTGTCACACGCAACAGATTCGACCTCTTGTTGCCGAAGTCTTGCGCTATGGACCCGCCTCAACCATTGAAGAGTCCATGTACGATCATCCCTTCCAGTGGGGATCAAAAAGAACAGGCCCCGATCTCTCACGCATTGGTAGAAAATATCCTGATTTGTGGCACTATCGCCATATGATGGATCCTCGAACCATTTCGGCAAATTCAATTATGCCAAACTACCCCTGGCTGATTGATAAAAAGGTCGATTTTGTCAGCCTTCGTAAAAAACTCTCGGTGATGAAGATGCTCAATGTCCCTTACGATGAGGAAACTGTGGCCAATGCCGATATCGTCGCCCAAAAACAAGCGCAACTGATTGCCACACAGTTGGTTTCCGAAGGAGCACCGCAAGGTCTCGAAGACAAAGAAATTGTGGCGCTGATTGCTTATCTTCAGGCATTAGGGCAGAAAGGAAAAAAATGAAATCCTTAGCTCTCTCGCAATTCCAAAATATTCATCTCACGGCCATTGGTCTGATGATTTTTTTCGTCTACTTTTGTGCTGTCCTTTGGTGGGTTTCTCGTAAATCCACCGCACAAACCTATCAACAATTGCAAAATCGACCTTTTGAGGATGGAGAATAACCATGGATGAAATCAACGATCAAGAAATACAAAATCACGAGTACGATGGAATCAAAGAGTACGACAACCCTCTCCCCAGTTGGTGGCTGATGACTTTCTTTGGCACCATCATTTTTGCCTTTATTTATTTTTTACACTACGAATTTGGCGGAGGCCAAACGCAAGAGCAAGAACTCAAAGCCGCTTTGACTGAGATTGAAAAGTTAAAAAGCACCCAGCCTCTCGCGGCCGTCACAGAAGCCGATCTTGAAACTTTGGTGAAAGATCCAAAAATGCTTGAAACCGGCGCAAAAATTTATGGCAACAATTGTGTTCCTTGCCACGGTAAAGAATTGCAAGGCATGATCGGTCCCAATTTGGTCGATAACTTTTGGATTCACGGACAAGGCAAATCCAAAGATATCCTTGATATGGTTAAAAAAGGTGTTCTCGATAAGGGAATGCCCGCCTGGGAAGCTGTTCTCACACCTCAGGATATGATTGCGGTCACGGCCTTTGTGCTTTCTAAAAAAGGAACTCAGCCGGCCAACGCCAAAGTCCCTCAAGGGGAATTGGTGCAGTAAATGACTCCTGATTACGAACGATTGCAAAGTCTGGATGAAGAAGGTCACCGTGCTGATTTTTTTGTGGCTGAAGTCATGGGATTTTGGCGACGGCACCGCGATTGGACGCAATTAGTTTTGATTTTTGTATTCTTAATACTCCCGTGGACAACCATCAATGGCCAACAGACTTTGCTTTTGCATTTGAGTCGAAGAGAGTTTGTCTTTTTTGGTCTTACTTTTTTTGCTCATGATGCACCGTTGGTCTTTTTTCTTTTAGCCATTTGTACGATTGGCTTAGCTTTTGTGACGTCAGTTTGGGGCCGAGTATGGTGTGGCTGGGCCTGTCCACAAACCGTATTTATAGACACTGTTTATCGCCGTATCGAAAAATGGATCGAAGGCACCCACCTCCAACGAAGAGCTCTGGCGTCTGCAGATCTTTCTCTGAAAAAATTTCGAATAAAAATGACGAAATGGTTTTTATTCTTCCTTGTTTCTGCAGCTATCAGCCATAGCTTTTTGGCCTATTTTGTTGGGGCGCGAGAACTCTTTGCGATGATGGGAGCCTCACCCTACGAACACTGGGATTACTTTTTACTGGTTTTTGCGATGACCTCTCTTTTGCTCTTTAACTTTGGTTGGTTTCGTGAACAGTTTTGCATCATCATGTGCCCTTACGGACGCTTTCAGAGTGTTCTTCTCGACGAAAAGTCGATGACTGTTTTTTACGATGTTAAACGTGGCGAGCCTCGTAAAGGTTTACCTGTGAATGAGACCACAGCACAAGGCGATTGCGTTTCCTGCAATCGCTGTGTGCAGGTTTGCCCCACTCGCATCGATATTCGTAACGGTTTACAAATGGAATGCATCGCTTGCACAGCTTGTATCGATGCGTGTGACGAAATCATGCGCAAAATTAAAAAGCCCGAAGGTTTGATTCGCTACGCTACTCAAGATGGACAACGAGCCTTGTTTTGGAAACCACGATCTCTGATTTACCTCACATTGATAGCGGTTTTTACCGGGACTTTGATTTGGAATGTCGCCCAACGCAGTTCTCTTCACGTCACACTGGTTCGAGCCAAAGAGAGCCCCTACTCACTCACCAAAAATCAAATGGGCGAAGATGTGATTCTCAATCACTTTCGACTCCATCTTAAAAATCAAAACCCTGCACCAGTGGTCTATCGACTCGAACTGAAAGCTGAACCTTGGATGCAGATGACTGTTGCACAAAATCCTATTTCACTCCCTGCTCAAGCCAGCCAAGAGGTGCATGTTTTTTTGCAATTCCCTAAAGAAAAAAGCCATAACGTCCAAAAACAACTGGTACAGTTGACTCTGATCAATCAAGACAGCACGACCGAAGTGCACACTGTGCACGTCCCATTGATAGGGCCTGATGGAACTCTCTAACTCATCACCTCTGATTCTCAGTATCTTGCTTGCGGCTTTTTTAGGAAGTTGGCACTGTGCAATCATGTGTGGACCTTTGTGTCTTTCTCTTTCCACTCGTGGTTCTTTGTGGGCTTACCATTTAGGACGTGCCATCAGTTACACGGCGATGGGTGCTGTTGCTGGATCTCTTGGACAGCGTTTATTGTGGCATCAAAATCCACTTGTACAAAAAATCGGTCTGCTTTTTTTAGCATTGGGCTTTCTCTGGCTCTCCATTGATCTCTATCGACAAAAAACTCCGCAGTTTGCGAAATCTGTTTGGCAAAAAATCATGCGTCTTCAAACGCGCTCGCGCTTTCTCTTGGGCCTGCTCAGTGTTTTTTTGCCGTGTGGTTGGCTCTTTTATTTTCTTTTTGCGGCCGCGGCCACGCAAAGTGCTTGGAGTGGTGGGCTTGTCATGTTTTTGCTCTGGATGAGTAGCTTGCCAGCGCTTGTTGGGTCTTCGTGGTTGATGCGGGATCGTTTGCGAAAAAGCCAGCCTCAACAACAGCGAATTGCCACTCTGATTATCACAGGATGTGGTTTTTACGCCCTGCTGGCTCACTACTTCCTCTAAATTTTTCTTCTCAAAGTCTTTTTTGGGTTTATTAAAAAGGGGTTTAGATAGGACACGCTCGTGCGGGACAGTTGCGAGCTAAGCTCGCAAACGAGTTGCACTCTCTGTCCCTCCCTGGCTCTGCCGTTGTCGTTCGCTTCGCTCACGATCGCGTCACGCTCAACGGAGGTCCTATCTAAACCCCTTTTTAATAAACCCAAAAAAGACTTTGAGAAGAAAAAGAATGCCTTTAATTGTAGGGGTGATTTGTATGGAATTTGACGCCGGATGTTTATGATATTTGAAGATTTCTATGTTACTTGTTCTCGCTATGCCGCAGAAACAAAATCAAGAAAAACCGAGTGCCTTTAAACATTGGATCAATGCTGACCTTGTCAATCGGATGGCGGAGTCGTTGGCTTTGGTGAATTCGAGTTTTAATGCGAAGGAGTTTCGGAAAGTTTCGCAAAGGCTGGCGCCGCTGGAGCTCAAAGCACGCGTTAGGCTTTTGAGCGAGTCTCTTTATCAACATCTTCCTAACAGTTTTCCCCAGGCTGTGGACGCGCTTCTTCGGTCTCTCGAGCATAAAAAACTCAAAGGCTTTGATCTTTGGCCCTACACAGAGTTTGTGCAAACCTATGGTTTAGAACATTCACAAAAATCGTTACAGGCACTTTATGAGCTCACTCAGTTGTTTACGAGCGAATTTGCAGTGCGACCTTTTTTAAAACAATACACTCATGAGAGTTTGGCGTTTTTGCTCAACTGTGCGCACGACGCGAATGTTCATGTTCGGCGCTGGAGCTCCGAAGGTTCGCGTCCACGATTGCCTTGGGGGGAGCGGCTTGATCCCTTTATTGCCAATCCTAAACTCACCCTACCGATCCTCGAAGTGCTCAAGTACGATGATGAGCTTTATGTTCGGAAAAGTGTGGCCAATCATCTCAATGACATCGCGAAGGACAATGCAAAGGTTGTTCTTGAAACTCTTCGACGTTGGAACAAAGAAGCTCCTCGGCAGCATCGGGACAAAATAGTGTGGATCACCAAGCAGGCTTTGCGTACTCTCATTAAAAATGGCAACAGCGATGCTTTAAAACTGATGGGAGTTTCGACCTCCGCCAAAGTGAAGCTCTCTGCACTTTCACTTTCGGCTAAATCCTTGCGCATCGGCAGTGCGCTTTCGTTTGAATTTAAAATTCAATCAACGGGTACACAAAAACAAAAAGTAATCATTGATTACATCATTCACCATCAAAAATCCGGTGGGAAAACTTCGCCCAAGGTTTTTAAATTGAAAACCTTTGAACTGGGAGCCAAAGAGTCTCTAGCAATACAAAAGAAACACTCTTTAAAGCCCGTCACGACTCGCAAGTACTATCCCGGCCCTCATCGTGTAGAGATTCAAGTGAATGGCAAAGTTTATTTAGGCCAGGATTGGGTTCTCAAAAAGTAGATTACCGATGTAGTTAAATCTCGCGTAGATATCCCCAATTGTGCAGCTTATCGCTGTCTTCGGCCCAACGGTCACCGATGTCTGTGCGATAGTACATGTTGGGAATCAAAATATTTTTAATCTTCGAATACGCCTGGGCTTGTGCTTGCTTCATTGTTTGTCCAAGTCCCACAACAACCAAGACAACACCCGAAGTGCCTGCCACCAACCACTGGCCGTCCACCTGCTTCACATCTTCGATATGAATGTTTTCCGTCACTGGTTTTTTAAAAATAATTGTGGCGTTTCGAGAATAGGAATCGAAGGTGTGCTCGTCTTCAAACGGAAACGGCGGCACAACGATACGAACACCAATCTGAAAGCCACTGCGCACGCGCAGCTTGATGCTTTTACCTGCTGCAAGCTCGTAAAAAAACTCACCGATGGGATTTAATATTCCCTCTTGCTGAATGCTGATTGTTGGATAACCAAAACGCGCCGTAAACTCCAGCGGGTAAACTCCGTTATGGTTCACAATACAGTTAAGATCCATGTAGCCCACGTAACCCTCTTCGCGAAATTTGGACTCCATTTTTTTGAGAGTCAAATTAAAGAGTTTATTGGGGCCGCTCCAAAACATGGACGTGCCCATCTCTCCTGTTGGTGGGCCGAGGTTGCCCGGAAAAAGTTTTTTGTGTTCAAAATTAATATTGATCGGAAAAACAAACTCTTTGCCATTAAAAAACGCACCCACAGCCACTTCGACACCTGTCATTCGGCGTTGCAACTGAAACTGTTTGATTTCTTTAAAGAAGGCTTTCTTATAGGCCTCTAACATTCGAATCACATCGTCGCCATCTTCGTCTTCACCAACGAAGAGCAAGCGTTTAATGTTTTGTGCCTCTCCGCTGGGCTTGATCACATATTGACCTGGATTTTGCTTTACGTGAGCGATAGCTTCATCAAAACTAAAAAAATCTTTGTAAGGAATGATATTCACACCCGCTTTTTTAAGCTCTTCTTGGCCAAAAGAACGATCGTCCTCGAGCTTATCGGTATAAGCTGAGCCACCGATGACCAGTTTGCCCTTGGCGCGTAAAGCTTGCGCCTTTTCTCCCTGACCTAAGACATCGTCAAAAACAATCACATCCGCCCAGTCCGCGTCTTTTTCCCAGTCTGTCGACTTTTTAACAAAGCCGTCGGCAATGTCTTGCTCGGTTTGAGCCTTGATGTAGTACAAAACCTCGTGACCTTCTTTAGCCACTTGCCATGCAATGTCGCCAATTAAACCCGAGAGCGAAACAAAGAGAAATTTCTTTTTTTCCATGGTTTATATTTGCATGAGTTTAGAACGTGACGCAAAGATTATTTTTACCCGCGCTGGGCCCAGCGCAGTTTTGCCGACTTGGAGCGCGGATTGCGATTTTGCTCCTCAAAACTTGGACGAAGCGGTTCTTCGCTGATGGAGGAATACACTCCGTTACGATACGCTTCAAGAAAAGACTTCTTCACTCGACGATCTTCCCCCGAGTGAAAGGTTAAAATCGCGAGACGTGCACCTGGCTTTAAATACTTGGGAACGTCTGCCAAAAACGTTTCTAAAACTGTAAACTCTTGGTTCACTTCGATTCGTAAAGCTTGAAAAACGCGGCGAATGGGCGCATCTCCCTCTTGCTCTTGAATTTTGGCACTGGTTTTTTTCATCACCGCGCGGACGCTCTCCGCAAGCTGCGTGGTCGTCTGTGGAGAGTCCTTCAGCAGGCGTTCGGCCATTTGCCGAGCACGAGGCTCATCCGCATGCTCACGAAGGAGCGCTTCGAGCTCCTCCACATCCCATCTCTGCCAGCAGTCTCGAACTGGTTGACCCACCTGCGGATTCATTCGTAAATCCAAAGGCGCCTCAACCTTAAACGAAAATCCTCTTTCGGGAGTGTCGATTTGCATCGAAGACAAACCCAAATCTGCCAAAACACCGTCGACCTTGTTAATCCCTTTCTGACGAAGATAATTCCAGGCCTGGGAAAAATTAATCGCACCCACTTCAAAACAACTCTGGTCCGCCCCCAAATCGTCGATCTTTTGCCGCAATCGCGTCTCCGTTTTGATTCTCTCGATGGGATCTTGATCAAATGCCAGCAATCGCCCACCAGGAAGGAGTTTCTGAAGAAGCTCCAACGAGTGCCCACCATAGCCCAAAGTGGCATCCACAAAACACAGTCCCGGTTGAGGTTTTAGAATCTCAATGATTTCGTGTAAACAAATAGGCACATGGGTACCCACCGGGGTCATCCCGCGGGATTTAACTTTTTCGATGTCGCTGGAATATTTTTCGGGATTGAGCTCTTTATACTTCTCATGAAACTTTTTGGGGTGAGTCCCCTTGTAACGAACCCGACGTTTGGGTTTATCAGAGGGAATCTCACTCATTTATACTTTTCTCGGAAGAAGATTGTAAGGGTCAGAATCTTTTAAAAGAGAGTACACATGATTCGACATCAAACCGACAATGCGGCGGTATTCTCCCAGCAGATCCAAGTGAATCGACGAGGTATTAATGGACTCTTGGCTTCCCTTCACCAACCGATTGATGTGAGACTCGCGCATTTTTTGCTCCATCTTACGAGCATCGCGCTTAAAGTAAATCACTTTGGCCGCTAAATCCTTATCGCGTGTCTGAAAACACGCAATCGACATACTGGCAATTCGTGTGGCCATGTCGGACATCTCGCAAAGATCTTGCCAACCTTCTTCTGGAAACACCACTTTCAGATGGTGCGTTTTATTGGCAAGCTCGATGATCTGATTGTCGACCACATCCGCTGCGGCCTCAAGATCTGCAGAGTAATTCATCAAACGAATCATATCGAGCTGTATCGAAGCCGGCGCCTGCTCCAACTGTCGAGCGAGGTAGAGATTGAGTTCGCGTGATAACATGTCGGTTTGATCGTCGCGCTTGCGAATGCTCGCAACCAAATCGGGATCTGATTTTTTCACCAATTTGAGCGAATCATGAATCATGCTCGAAACAATATCGGACATGCGCAAAATCTCGCGTTCCGCATGGGCGACCACCACGGAAGGAGATTCCCAATCCGTTTTTTTCAAAAACTGAGCCGAAAACTCTTTTTCTTCATCGGTCGGCGGAAATAATTTTTGAATGTACTCGGCGCCCTTATCAATCCATGGATAAAATAAAATCGCGGCAACACAGTTGTAAAAGGTATTGATGTTGGCCACGTCTCGTAAAGGTTCTCCCACCGCAATCCACTCGGCCATGGGTCGTGCGATCGGAATAAAAAGCAGAACTCCCACAAGTTTATAAAAACAATGCGCCCATGCGACCTGTCGACCAATGGTATTCGATCCTGCCGATGCAAGTAGAGCTGTGGCCGTCGTTCCGATGTTGGCGCCAAAAATCCAATAAATACTATCCTCGATGGGAATCAACCCATGCCCGGTTAAAGTCATAGCCAAACCGATTGTCACTGCACTGGAGTGCACGACCGCGGTAAATACGCTCGTCACTAGGATGGCAAGTGCCGGAGTTTCAACCAATGAGTCCAAGAGCATTTTAAACGCGTCGTTCCCTGCCAAATTCTGTGTGCTCATTCGAATCAGATCCAGCCCCCAAAACAACATTCCCACGCCCATCAGTGCGAGCATGGTTTCCTTAAGAACACGTCGTTTGGTTAAAAACTGAACAAAAAACCCGATGACAAAAATAGTAAGGCCGTACTTGCTAATATTAAAACTCAAGACCTGCACAGTAAAAGTAGATCCAATGGCCGTTCCTAAAATCAAACTCATCACTTGCGCCAGGTTGATCACCTTGGCCGCTCCCAGTCCGACGAGCATCGATGTCACCGCTCCGGAGCTCTGAAAAATCATGGTTAAACCCATTCCAAGAAAGACACCCCAATATGGTTTTTTTGAAAGAATCCGAATCGTATCGCGAATCCGCTCTGCCGAGAGACTTTGCAAATTTTCACTGACCGTGTTGAGTCCAAAAATAAAAATGGCCACACCACCCAAAAACACCATGAATGCACTGTGATCTGTCACGCTTTGTCTCCTCGTACCGGATCAAAAAATAAATCCTGTGGTCGTCGTAAAAAATGTTTCGTTACACTCCACACCAATCGTCGCCCTTGTGAGAATTTAAGTTTCCGCGATTGCATGGCCACCGTCAAAGACAGAGAAAAGCTCACTGCCAAGTTGACCAAACCCATAATAAAAATACTCACAGCAATCACTGTAAAATCGGCCCATGGCATGCGGACAGGTTGGTGAATCCAGCCAATTCCAAAAGCCGCCGATGCAAAAGTCACGTGGCGAATATCTAAAGGGATCCCAATCACCCTTCCAATGGAGGGCATTCCGCCAAGCATAAATCCCAAAACCACATTTCCTGTAATAATCCCAAAGTTCGCTTTCGTCCAACGGGCAATCATCTTGCCGCGCACACCACCAATAAAACGTGCGAGTCGCAACGAAATGCTCTGGTAAGAAAACCAGTTGTCAGCGAGCCCGGCGATAAGGCCCGCTAAAAACAAACAGACCCCCGCAATACCCGCGTATAAAAAGGAAAGGCTCCAAAAAGGATGAAGATCTTCAACTAAAATTTTTGCTTTATCAAAACCTGCCAAAGGTAGCTCTCCCACTAAAAATGGAAAAACCAAAAGAATCGCGAGCGGAAAGGCAAAAAGATAGTTGCCAAAAAGAGCTGCAATCTGTGTGCGTAATAGGCGAACAATTGTTTCGGTTACTTTTTTAAAAGACTCTTCCGTCTCGTTCACGGAACCGATGGCCGCTGCAATGGTCGAGGCGGTCATGGCCGGTTGTTTTGTCGCCAACACTCCCCCAACAAGATGAATCACCACAAATCCCGCCGCATAAATAGATCCAAAAATAAAAAACTGAAGGAGCGGAGGATAGGACAACTTCGAGGCAATCACTTTTAAAAAGGCCAAGACCGCAACAACCATCGCCCCCTTGATCGCCTTCCACCACATTTGGCGAAGCTCTCGTCGCGTGTTGCTGATGTAATGCTCGCCGGTTGCGCCAGTGATGATGGTCACTTGATAGGCGAGCATTTCCACGTTGCGAACTAAAAAATCACGCAATTTCAAAGATTCGCGCTTTTGTTGCCAAACAGTACGGATGGCATCACTGAACATCTCTAAAAAACCCTCTTTATGCATGGCCGAGAGCAAATCACAGAGGAGATCGAGCCTTTCGAGAAGCTCTTCGATCACGAAAAGCTTATAAGTCAAACTCACCGAGGTGCCTTGCTCTTCATGCAAACTGCGAATATAAGCCAAAACATCTCGTACTTTTTGAAGTTCTGTTTGCACAGCTTGATCGCCCGGAGTGTAAAGTCCCAGTTTTAAAAAAACATCGACCAGATCTTTGCGATTTAAAAGTTTGCGCGCAATCACGGGATCTAAACCAAGTCCAGCGACTCTCAGTAAAAGAATATGACAGGCTTCAAACAGGTGTGGCTCAAGAAATTCATCGGCTTCTTTAAAAAGCGTCGGCAGTGTTTTCAGTTGAGAGTCTTCCGGAGAATCAAAACGCTCCTCAAGATATTGAATCACATCTTGTGAACCACGAAGGGATGGCAACCAACTCTCTTGGAGTCTTCGAGTGAATTCGGCAAAAAAGCTCGTTTCTTGGATCAATCCAACTTGCGAAAAGAACCATACAAATTGAAGATCCTGAACTTTATTCATGAAAAAAGTATAGGCTGCGATCTAAGGATTGTCTTCTCTTTTTCGCTGAATCGACCACTGAGTTTATGAATTCAACCGGTGGGTGTGACTGAAGGAGAAAAGGGTCTTAAATGCAAGGTGTCAGCTAGCGAAACACTTGCTCAATTCCGTCTGTTTGAGCAGGATCGTGAGGTAACCTTTAAGGAGGAAAAATGAAATCAATTTTATTCACATTGGCTTTACTTCCATCACTTGTTTTTGCACAAAAAGTGGATGTCAAAGACCTCGATACTGCTGATAACGAAAACACCACCATCGAAATCAGCAAGGGAAAAAAGAAGACAACTGCTGAAGCCATTTGGGAAATTGCTGACGGCTCAACAGATGTCACTGGCGATGCTCAATTGATGCTGAAAGAAGCCAAAGAGTCTTGGAAAAAGGCTTGCGAAGATTGGAAAAAAGAATTCCGTAATGACAATAAAGAAAACAAAATCATCAACATCAGCTGTGGAAAAGAAGACTGCACAAGCGATGCCGCTGGTCGCGTCTGCTCATCCAAAGCCACTTATAAAATTAAAACAAAACTCAATTAATGCACGACTTTCTCAAGGGAGCTCGCCAAGAGCTCCCTATCGCGATCACAGCTATTCCTTTTGGACTGATTCTTGGCGCTTCGTTAACCAGCTGGAATATCTCTTTTCTGCTTGGAGCCGCCACATCTTTTATTATTTTTGCGGGCGCCTCCCAATTTCTGACTTTGCAAATGATGGCAGTCGGTGCACCGATGGCGGCTGTTGTTTTTACAGCTCTAGCAACAAATCTTCGTCATGTTTTTTATTCCCTCAAGCTTGTGCCCTTTTTTAAAAAGCTCCCTTTGGGTCAGCAAATCATTGCGACCTACCTCCTCACAGACGAATGTTTTGCCGCTGTCCATGAAATCGAAAAAAAAGAGCCTTTAAACTTTTCTATTTATTTTGGTGCCGGTTTTACTCTTTGGTTTATATGGAATCTTTCCACGACTTTAGGATATGTCCTCGGTAACGTTTTACCGCAAAACCTCCATCTCGATAAAACGATTGATTTTCTTTTCCTCGCAATTCTCACTCTGCAAATTCAAAATCGCGGGACTTTCCTCGCGGCACTGCTTGCGGCTCTGATCAGCGTCCTTACAAGTTTTTTACCGTTTAAAATTAATATTATCATTGGCTTAATGATCGGCTTTGTGGGCCATCGTCTGTTGCTTAAAAAGGAATCTCCATGAGCGACTGGATCACTATTTTTTTAATCGGAATAGGAACATTTCTCATTCGCTTTTTACCGGTTTTTTCTGGGCGTTTTTTTGACAAACATCCTCATTTGCTCGACGGCTTACAAACACTTCCTGCTTTGATTTTTGCGTCTCTTATTGCACCATCTTTTTTTCATTTTCAAAATGCTCAAGGAAAACCTTTGGATTACGCTATGATCCTCGCGGGCGTTCTGACGGTGATCACCATTCGCCTTAAACCCTCAGTCCTGCTTGCAACCTGCGTGGGAATGGGTTCGTACTTGTTGCTGCTCACAGCTTTTTAAAAAGCTAAAGCTCCGCCATTTTTTGAATCAAATGATAACCAAACCGCGTGCGCACAATGGGAGACACCTCGCCCACAGACAGCTTGATCGCAGCGCTCGCAAAATCCTCATCCAAACGCCGACTGTCCACGGGCCCCAAATCTCCACCTTGTTTGCCCGAGGGGCATGTTGAATAGCGCTGAGCGAGCTCGGAAAAGGGCTCTCCGTCGGCTATTTTTTTTAACAAATCCTCGGCTTCATACTGGTAAGTCACTAGAATATGGGATACATGTATTTTCATGATTCACTTATCCAATATCAGCAAGCGGTATGGCAATAAAGTTCTTTACAAAAACGGCCATTTCCAAATCAATCCCGGAGAAAAAATGGGACTCGTTGGCCCCAATGGGGCTGGCAAATCCACTATTTTTCGCATGATCACCGGTGAAGAATCACCTGATGATGGACAGATTTCAAAACCGCAAAAAACAGTGGTTGGTTATTTTTCTCAAGACATCGAAGCCATGAGTGGGCGCACTGTTTTGGAAGAAGTTCTTTCAGCTAACGGCAATCTCCCTAAAATTGAGGCTCGCCTTAAGCACCTCGAAGCTCAACTGTGCGAACCTCTCGAAGAGGATGTCATGGCCAAAGTCCTCGAGGAGTACGGTGAATTGCAGGGTGAATTCGAAAGCCAAGGGGGCTACGAGGCCGAAGCTCGCGCCAAAGAAGTCCTCACGGGCCTTGGAATCGGCGTGGACGATCAATCCCGCGATACGTCGACTTTTAGCGGTGGTTGGAAGATGCGAATTGCTCTGGCAAAAATCCTCGTCCTGCAGCCAGATGTACTGTTGATGGATGAGCCGACGAACCACTTGGATATCGAATCGATTTTGTGGCTCGAACAGTGGCTCGTCAATTTTAAGGGCGCTATTCTTATGACAAGCCATGATCGCGAATTTATGAATCGCATTGTTTCCAAAATTGTCGAAGTCGCTCACCAAAGCATCACCGTTTACTCCGGCAATTACGACTTTTATGAAAAAGAAAAAGTCTTACGTCTCGAACAATTGCTCGCCGCCGCTCGCCGCCAAGAGGACATGCTCGCCAAAGAGAAAGAATTTATTGCTCGTTTTGCGGCCCGCGCTTCCCATGCCGCCCAAGTTCAATCGCGCGTAAAGAAAATTGATAAAATCGATATTATCGAAATCCCCGAAGAAGAAGAATCCATTCGTTTCGAATGGCCCAACACTCCGCGCGGAGGAGATGAGGTTCTTAAATTCGAAAACCTCACAAAAATTTGGAAAACTCATGACGGAAAAGACAAACTTGTTTTCCAAGGCGCTTCCGCCCTTGTCAAAAGACAAGATCGAGTGGCGGTGGTTGGTGTCAACGGCGCTGGTAAATCGACCCTCATGAAAATTGTCACCGGTCAAGCCGAGCCGACAAGCGGAACCTATCACGTCGGTGCCAGCATCGAAGTGGGTTATTTTAGTCAAAATTCGATCGATATTCTCAATCCCGAACTGACTATTTTTGATGAGATCGCCAACCGCATTCCACAAGCCACTGTTGGACATATTCGAACGCTTTTGGGATCTCTTAAATTTTCAGGCGACGAAGTGGATAAACGCATTTCCATTTTATCGGGTGGTGAAAAAAGTCGAGTGGTCCTTGCGACCATCCTAGCCCGCTCCGTCAACTTCTTAGTTCTCGATGAGCCCACAAACCATTTGGATATCGCTTCTCGTGAAGTCCTCCTTGATGCCATAAAACGTTTTACTGGTACCGTCATGATTGTAAGTCACGATAGACACTTTTTACGTGCCATCACCACCAAGGTTTTTGAACTTGATAAAAATCATCTGACCGTTGTCGAAGGAACGTGGGATTATTACATCGAAAAGCGCGGTCACCAGCTTTTTGCGCGCGAGCATTAGGGTTCAAAATGGCAAATGACAAAAACTATATCACCCCACCCGGCTTCGAAAAGCTAAGGGATGAATACTCACAGCTTCTCAATGTCGAGCGCCCGAAACTCGTCGAAACAGTGGCGTGGGCGGCAAGCAATGGCGATCGCAGCGAAAACGCCGATTACATCTATGGCAAGCGTCGCCTGAGAGAAATCGACTCTCGTCTTCACTTTTTGCAAGGCAAACTGGAACGTGCGGTCGTCGTCGATCCTAAAACTCTCAGCGGTGATAAAGTTATTTTTGGCGCAACAGTCACCATCTCAGACGAAGATGGAAAACAATCCGTTTACCAAATTGTCGGCCAAGACGAATTTGATATTAAGAATAACAAAATCTCATGGAAATCGCCCGTGGCAGCCGCTCTCCTCGGCAAAAAAGAAGGCGACGACGTCGTTATCAAAAAGCCGGGCGGCAAAGAAGTCGTCTGCATCGAAAAGATTGAGTTTATTTAGCCTGAACTTATAAAGTAGCCATGGCCTCATTCAAGGCATTTAAAACCTTGGTCGCATCATGCCCTTCGCCGTTGGAATTATCTTCTAAATCACCTGTCTGAATAAACACAGTTTTTTTGGTTGCAGGATCTACAACAGCCAATAGGGGAACTCCACTGAATACGGAGGCATCGACTTTATTTTTAATTAATAAATCTTCTAAAACAGCGATCCCTGACGGAACAGTATCAACGGATTCTGGCTGATAAACTCCAATTTCGACGACTGTAAATGCATCTGCACTTTTCTTCATAAACTCTTCTTTTGCAAAAAGTTTGTTGAGTGAATGGCACCACGGACACCAATCAGCTCCAAAAACTACAACGACGAATTGATCTTTAGAAAGCGCTTCGGCAGACGCCTGCTTAAAGATTTTACCTTGATCGGAACAAATTTTATAAATTCGTCTCGAGTCGTTGCAGTTCGCTGTCGGAGAGTCTTCCGCTTGAACAAATGGAATTGAAAGTAGGATAAAAAAAGCGACAAACAAACGCATCATAATCTCCTTGATAAGAAGAGCAACTTCTACCACAAAAGTAGCTAGTATCGAGAGTGTAAAGATTTTATGTCAAAAATTTAGCCGCTTCCGGAGCATCATACTTACCTATATTCGAAGCCCGTGCCAGAAAGGATATTTCTTTCGAATCGCATAAGGCACAATCCCAGCCACCTCGCATTCATTCAATAAAAGATAGTCACTCACCTGCCCAAAATCTCTTCCCCAGTGAACCAACCGTGAAAAGGGGCGAAGTCGCCAAACGCCTTTCCCAAGCAGTCTCGCAACAAGCCCAGTAAGCGCACGAATAAACCCTCGATACAAACGACGATTCGTAACTCTCAAAACAATATGCCAATGATCCTTTTGAACCGTTTCGGAATAAATCCTAACTCCAAAGGTCCCAGCTTGTTTACTAAGAATCTTCCTTAAACTCCTCTGATTCCGAATAAGAAGGATAGCCTTATTGGACTTTAAAACAAAATGCATAGGTTTATTTCGATCTAACGGACGCTCTGTCTTTCGTCGACCTTTAGATTCTAAAGATCCTCCAAATTCCGTCTTTGGTTTTTTTAACAACGCTAACTGTTTCATTATACTTTTCCTTCGTTGGTAGAATACTTGATCTGTTTTAACCACTCTGTTGAACTTTTTTTAAAGAAAATGAATCGGGGGTTTTCGGAAATCCCTTTCTAAGACGGGCCGGTCTTAGAACGAAGGTCTTTCAAACTAACACCAACTTTCCTTGGTTCTCAAATTGGACCCCCGATTCATTTTCTTTAAAAAAATTCTACCTATGATTTAAAGCAA
>CAZOGU010000022.1:18568-44873 GCA_964579625.1 uncultured Pseudobdellovibrionaceae bacterium | reverse complement strand
TGGTGGACCTGACAGGGATTGAACCTGCGACCCCGAACATGCCATGCTCGTGCTCTCCCAGCTGAGCTACAGGCCCACAAAAACAGAATTCCCTAATGACTTAACGAGTTTAACCCTCAAAATCAAGATTTTTCATTGAATCTCCCGGGAAAAACAGATTAAATCTGCTTTCAACGTTTTTTGCATCGGGGGATGTCAATGAAGTCCATTAAATCATTACTATTTTTACTCGTTTTGAGCTCAGCCTCACAAGTCTATGGCGTCGACCTGACCAACCGCTTAGGACTTGGTTTTTCTCAGCAAATGGGCGCTGTCGATATCCCCATGATCACTGCTCACTATTATCCCAATCAACGATTTGCAATCTCTGCAGCGCTTGGAATTGATACCAAAAAAGATGATTCTAAATTTGGTGCCTTAGTTAAAATTCGCCGTATGATTTTTATGGAAAATCAAATGAACTTTTATATGGGTGCCGCCTCTGGCTTCTCGACTCATGAAGAACAAGTGGGAGTCGTTTACGAAGACAAATCCAACTTTGAGTTTTCGGCCATCGTCGGCGGTGAGTTTTTTCTGACAGGCCTTGATAGCTTGGCTTTTACTTTCGAAACGGGCATCGGAATCATCACCGGCGATGGAGGTTCGCGCTTTCGCACCATTGGTGATGATTTATTTAGTGCCGGAATTATTTTCTATTTTTAACACTCGGAATATTTTTAGATTAAAGGAGTTTTTATGAAAAAAGTGATTCAAACAAATAACGCCCCTAAACCCGTCGGCCCCTACTCTCAGGCCATCGAAGTTGGCAATCTTCTCTTTTGCTCAGGCCAAATTGCGATTGTTCCCGCCACCGACGAAGTTCTCACGAGCGATGTGGAAACACAAACTCGCCAAGTGATGAAAAATATCAAAGCTGTCCTCGATCAAGCAGGCTACAATTGGAATCAAATAGTAAAAACCACCATCTTTCTCACCGACATGAAAGACTTTCCAAAAGTAAACGCGATCTACGGCGAAGCGTTTAGCGAACTTCCACCGGCTCGTTCCACAGTTCAGGTTTCTGGTTTACCCAAAGGCGTGAATGTGGAAATCGAAGTGATCGCCTGTAAAGGTTGATGCGACGACTTCCTTTTTTTCTTTCTGTCTTCTTAATGATCGGCGCTACTTTTGCTGCCGCCAGGTGGTGGCTTATCGAAATGGCCGTCGTCTCGGAACAACCAGTCAATGCTTGGACCGATCCGCAGCAGGCCGATTGTGCCATTGTTCTCACTGGTGAGCGCAATCGCTTGGATGAGGGCTTAGATCTTTTGTATCAAAACAAAGTGAAAAAATTAATCATCTCTGGTGTGAATCCTAGCTCACATCTCGAAGAGATTTTTCCACATTTGGTTTTTTACGGAGAACTGCAAAAAGAAGACATCATTCTCGAGAAAAATTCGAAGACCACCTACGGCAATGCTCAGCAAACACTTCCCCTTGTGGAAGCTCTTAAGTGCCAGGATTTGATTTTAATTACCTCACGCCTGCATATGCATCGATCGCTTAAAACATTTCAAGCGGCGTTCCCACCGAATATCACAATCTATCCTCGCGCCACCGCCGGAAAGCAATACAACCTTCAATGGGATCAGTTGGCGATAGAGTCGTTAAAATCGATATTCTATAGCGCTTGGGCTTACTGAGGTCGCGAAAGATCTTTTGTCATGCAGCTTTGCGGTTTTAGAACAGAGGAGTTTTTAATCTCTTCTGTAAAGTTGAGCCATGCGGCTTTTCCACGACATCGCGGTAAGATGCGTTTTGCAGTTTCCATTGGCATTGCTGGGCACCCCAAAGAATTGCCAACATTTTTTTTCTGTGGGTCATCAACGACATAAGGTGCACCGTGAGTCACTTTTCCCACTGGGGCCGCCGTCCAATTTGTTTTTTCGACACCGTACAACCCAAGTCCCGTCGATGTGTATTTGCCCAGCGCCTCGCCCTGAAAACGGTAGGTCTCTTTCGCGGTTAAAAATAATCCCGTCAACGTCGTCCCGGAGGGCTTCAAAGAATTGGTGTGCGTTGTTGGCTTGCCATCCACTTCCACGGATCCCTTTCCATGAGCGGTCAAAAAACTTTCAATCACGGGAGGCTTGTTGGCTTCTAAAAATATGCAATGCCCACGCTCTTCGCTTTTGGGTTTTGTGTAGTCCACAACACAAAGGCAAGATTCATTTTCAATTCCGGTTTTTAAATAATTAAAATTCATCTTCCCGTCTTGCCAGCGAATTTTGTAACCCTTTTCCGCAAAGCAAGATGTATCCTTGAGACCCCCTGTGGAGGCGCGATTGTTTTTATAAAAATCAAAAATTTTATCTACCGCCAGATCGGGAATTTTTTTTTGATTTTTTATTTCAACAACAAACTGTTCAATCTGTTTTTCAGAAAAAAGCGGCGTCGCCCACGACCAACTTAAAAAAAAGACAATCATCCCACTCACGAAAACGATCTCATCTCTTTCACTGTTTTTAAGGCCGCATTGTACGCCGCTTCGGAGGTGCTCCCGCCATCGGAACTATAGAGAATGGCTCGAGACGAATTAATAATCAAACCAAGCTTGTCTTTGGTGAGACCGGCTTTTAAGACCGCAGGCAGATCTCCCCCTTGCGCGCCAACTCCAGGAACAAGAAGGGTTACACTCGGAGCGCGCTTGCGAATGTTTTGAAGAGGCTCAAGATGGGTCGCCCCGACAACAAGCAGGACATTTTTATTCTGTTGCCATTGAGCTTGCGCTTTTTCGGCAACAACTTCGTACAAATATTGATCCCCTTCCACCTTCAGGTCCTGAAGATCACCACTGCCGGGATTTGAGGTCTTACATAAAACAATCACGCCTTTGCCTGGATGCTTAAAGAAGGGTGCTAAGGTCTCCCAGCCCATGTAGGGATTAACGGTCACAGCGTCCGCACCGTAGCGAACAAAGGCCTCCTCGGCGTACTTTTCGGCCGTGTCACCGATGTCTCCCCGTTTGGAGTCTAAGATCACCGGAATTTTTAACTTTTGCAGATAGCGTATCGTCTCGGTGAGCTCGTCTTCGGCTCCATAAGCTGCATAATACGCAATTTGTGGTTTGTAGGCGCACACAAGATCTTTGGTGGCGTCGATAATGGTTTTGTTAAACTCAAAAATAGGTTTCGATTTTTTAAGAAATTCCTGCGGAATCTTTTGGCGGTCTGGATCTAAACCAACACAAAGAAAAGTTTGGTTTTTAGCGACAAGAGTTTCAACTTGATCCGTAAATGACATCATTTACGGATCATATCAATATCTGTTATTTTTTGTCACTGAGTTCTTTTTCAAGAGCTTCAATGCCAAGGTTTTCTTCGTTCAAGTTCGCAACCTTTTGTTCTTGTGGAACACTGTAAGTATTGTCACCCAAAACAGTCGATACTTCCTTGATTACTTGCTTTTTTTGACCTCTTTTAAAAGTCGCCTTTTCGATATGATCTTCCGTCACTAATAAAGCCACCTTGGTTTGCGACTTTTCAGTATCAGACAATCGAATCGCTTCTGACAAAGCATCAGCCATCTCTAAAGCAAATACGTTTTGTGACACAACAACTGTTAGAACCATTATTAACATTTTCATAAATTCCCCCGTTACCTGTAGATAGAGCAAGGGGAGTGCCAACCTAAAAGCCTTCCTATTGCATCCTGGAATGCGACGTTGAAAATTGAGTCAGCAGCTGTCCAAAGTTTGGTCAGTTTCAAGAATAAGAAGATTGAAATCCCATCAGAACCCTTTGGAAAGAGTGACATTTTAGAGCCTTTCAAATCACTTTCGGCTGAAAAAGGCTCCTGTTTTTTGGCTATCTCAAAATAAAACACTTTTCACCTGGGTCTAGGGATTGCACAAGAGGTCTGTTTTATAGGAGGCTTTATGTATTCGAACTGTCCAAGATGTCAAAGTGCCATTGAATCCCACCAGATCATTGGCGAAACAGCAATTTGCAACTGTGGTTGGAGCGGTTCGCTCAACAGCCCTAAAAAATCAAAGAGATCTTCGTTTTCTTTCTTTAAGAAGCCAAGCTTCAAATCCAGTAAAAAAATGTCATCCAAGACAATGATGAACATCGCCGCTTTAACTGTGGGTGTTTTGGGTTTTAGCTACGGCGTAAAGGAATGGAAGGGGCATGTTGCCGAAAGAGCCTTCTATTTAGTAAAAGACACCGTAAAGCTTAATTCTGCACAGAATGAATTCCGCATGGCAGTGATCTGTCATAAACTCCAAAAGCAAAACTGTAAAGAAATGGCGCTCGCTAAGGCCTTTAAAAAGTCTCCAGAAAACACCACGATTGTTGGTGAATATGCAATTGCATTGACTGAATCTGGAAAACACGATCAAGCGATTCTCACCTATCAAAAGTTTTTTACACTGAACGAGGGAACTCCGCGCCACATGGCTCAGTATGGAGAAAGCCTTGCTCAACGTGAGTATTATACAGACGCTAAAGAGTGGTACTATAAAGCTGTTAAAGCTCAACCTGAAAACTTACAGTTGGCAGAGTCGATGATGACCATGCTCACTCGCTCCAATCAGTTTGGTGAAGCTTTAAGTATCGTGGGTCACTTTAATATGACTGTTCCAAAGACTCAAAAAATTTGGCACAATCTCGCGCTTAAAATCAAAGCGGATTTTAAACAGTATCAAGAAAAATACTCGATCAAAGAAATGACTATTTCTAAACTTGGAAACTATTTCTTTGCCCCTGCGATGATGAACGGTGCTTTGGAAACACAATTGTTTATTGTGAACCCAGAGTCTGTTTATACAACAGTGGATGCGCAGTATCTTAAGAACAATAACATTCCACACCAATCCAAAGGACAAATCACAGTGACTGCCAACAATGGACAACAGTTGACTGGAACGCGCGTGATTATCCCGAACGTGATGTTTGGTGCATGGAACTTAACAAATGTTGAAGCCATTGCTTGTGACAACTGTGCCTTCCTTGCCGGAAAAACAGTGTTGAATCGCTTGAGTGTTCAAACATCGCAAGTGAACAATACACAAGTGAACCTTCTTTCGATGAAAGAAAAGTAAACGTCCGTTTGTTAGTTCCTATTTAAAAACAAGATTGCCAGTGAGGACGACTCCTGGCATTCTTGTTTTATGGCATCTCTCAATCTCTCGACCAACGAAAAAGCCCGTTCTATAAACATGAGCAAAGCCCATTTCGGGACTATCGCCGAAATCGGTGCTGGGCAGGAAATCTCCCGCTGGTTTTTTAAAGTGGGCGGGGCCTCGGGCACCGTGGCCAAAGCCATTTCTGCTTACGATATGGCCTTCAGTGATGCGATCTATGGAGCCGAACCCAGCGGCCGTTACGTGGTGGAAAGCCGCGTGCAAAAAATGATCGATTACGAATACGATCTTCTCCTGAACCGAAGTAAACCCGAAATTCAAAAAGGCCGCGCACTTTTTGCTTTAGCAAATACAGTTGCCGCTAAGTCCCCCAAATACAAAGGGGACTGTCACGGCTGGCTCGGCCTCAAGTATCAGTTAAAGCCTGGCGGCGAAGCTCACGAAATCATTGTGCATATTCGCATGCTCGACTCAACAAACCTGCAGCAACAAGAGACCCTGGGCGTGCTCGGCGTAAACCTCCTTTATGCCGCGATAACCTATCCTCACGATCTTCGAAAACTCGTTGCCTGCCTCGCGGATGGCGACCTCAAGGAAAGCATCGAGATCAATACGTTGCGCTTTAAAGGACCTGAGTTTAAAAAAGTGGATGTTTATGCCGCGAATCTTATCCCTCTCGAGCTTGGCCTCACACCAGCTGTTCTGATTCGCGCTGACGGGGTGGTAAGCCACTTGGCCGAAGAGCTTTACCTTAAGCAGGTATTAATTCATCGAGCCGAATTCAATCCGATGACCTCATCCGATATGGATATGCTCTTGAGCGCCCGCGATCATTATTGCAATTCAAAAACCGAAGGCGAGTGCGCGCCATTTCTCCTCAGCGAATTGTACCCAGAGACAATGACAGAATCCACGACTTCACAACTGCTTCATCGCATTCGCATGCTCCTTCTGGCCAAACAAAACATTTTGATCTCTCAGTTTAGAGACACTTTTCAGTTGATGGACTATCTCGAAAAATTCACCCGCGATCATATTCATTTTGTTTATCCCTCAAAAAAGCTGATCGATATTTTCGAAAAAAATCACTTTGCCTCATTTGAGGCCCTTGCGAGAATTTTTAAAGATCAAACGCGAATGTACTTTTACCCAACGCCCACGCAACACATCGATCCACAGTATGTGAAAGATAAAAAACAGCCTTATTTTACGCTGAACAATTATTTGGCCTCGAGCAAAAACCAGCACCTCTTCCAGCATCTACTTATCGACGGCTACCTCGAAGACATCAAAGACCATCACTGCGATCCGGCACTTTTGATCAGCGATTCCGATTTGCAACAGATGATCAAAAGTAAAAAGAAAGACTGGGAAAAGTTTGTCCCCCCCGTCATCGCCTCCTACATCAGAGACCACAACCTCTTTATCTAAAAAAAAGGCTGCATATAAATGCAGCCTCGCAAAATAAAACCTAGATTGAGAACTTAGTGCAGATCAGGAAGCATTCTAAGTGCTTGCGCTTCGAAAGTAGAAACTTCTTGTGTTTGAGTCCATGGGTTATAGGATTCATATGTGATCCAAGTATCCATTGGACGAACAAAAAGACATACTGATGTCGAGTAATCGACAACTTCAATTTTTTCAGCAAGGCCATCAACTGGAGTCTTATCCAATTCTGCTGTGTATTTAACTCCGCAGCCATCATTTGTAACACTCACAAGTGGAACTTCAATCACAGTGGGTTCTGGTAGAATCATGGCGCAAACCATTCCTGCTCCGCAGCTTGGTGTAACGATAAGATTCAAAGCAATCTGCTTTTTTTGAAGATCGATGAGAACTTCACCAACGTTGGTTCCTTGAATAGACTCGTGTCCGACATTAAATGCTGTGAGGCTTGCAAATAATTTTTGCGATGTCTCTTGAGAAACTGCAAACACAGATTGATTCAATAAAAGAATGGTTACCAATAAAATCTTTTTCATATTCTCTCCCCGGCGTTTAAGCCATTTTTGTTTAGAGAAAAGTTAAAATAGATTTTAAAGAAGTAAAAATTATTAGTTATCCTGCCATATGATAATTTTTACTACTGACTATTTACGCTTGGCTGGATTGTCAGCGGACTCAATTAAATACAGTGCCGACTCGATGTTCTTTTTGAAGACGGCATCGACAACGCCGTAGCCAGGATAAAAGCCGCCCTCCCATGGTGAACCGGGATCAAGCTCGAATGTGAAAGCAAAAATTCCATGCTCGCCGTAGGCCCAATCGCAGGTGTCACCACTTGCGAGATAGAGATCTCCAGACTTCATTGGTTTGTATCCCGTCCACTGAGCCATTTGTTTTCCCATGTTTTCAAAAATCAACAAATCATCTTGATTGGAAATTGCTTCGTCCAAATGACCCCATGGCCACATGACTAACTTCGAAAACGTGTGATAACTGAGCAACATAGTGACCTGTGGATGATCTTCAATCCAGCCCTTAATGGCCTGTGTTTCCAACTCACTAAAGGCATTCGGGCCACGATACGTTTCACTATACGTTGACGTACTGGCTCCTGCACCTCCCCAGCCATAGCCATAATTGCGATTGAGATCCACGCCATAGGAATTATCAGAATTTTTTGTTCTGTTCTTACGCCACTGACGGTAATTGCCAGAAGCCACATCAAATTCTTTTCCGTCAGGATTAATGAGAGGAGCAATAAAAATTTCGTAGGAATTAAACAGAGAAACAATTCGCGGATTTTGCTTTTTATACTCATCGAGCAGATAACCAACCAAGCGCAGCGGAATTTCCACCGACACATGCTCGCGCGCATGATGTCCCCCCATAAAAACCGCGGCGGGTTTTGCAGATTCGTCCGCTGACAAACGCATCATCCAAATGTCTCGCTGTTCTGCACTTTGACCAATAGAAACAAGAGACACCACTTCAGCGTTGTTTTGCGCCAGTGTCTGTAGTT
The DNA here is from genome assembly GCA_964579625.1 of uncultured Pseudobdellovibrionaceae bacterium. Lineage (GTDB taxonomy): Bacteria > Bdellovibrionota > Bdellovibrionia > Bdellovibrionales > JAGQZY01 > JANPLN01. Next base: position 36,783 of record CAZOGU010000022.1, on the reverse strand, counting down.
TGTCGACCATCTCTTTGTAATTGTGAAACTTTTCGTCCTTCTGAGGAAAATCAAAGGGTGACAATCCAGCAGGATACTGTGCAAATACTTTTTTAAACGTCTGTGCCTGAGAGAGTTGCTCTTCGGTACCTAAAACAATCACGCGATCTGGCTCCACCGCAACGATATCAAAACCCATCGAAGCCAATTGCGTTCTTTCTGGTTGGTTGTGCGCTTCGATTTCCATCCAGATCGACGAAGCAAAAGCAGATTGCGAAAAAAGACACAACAGAGTTATCAGCCCATTGAAAACCATAGATCACCCCTTTACAAAATAAACCCCTCTGTCTACTTCAGACCTGCAGATGATGAAGTGCAACCTTGATCCCGAAAACCTCGACGGGAACTCGACTTTAGGCCATAAGTACAAAAACAGAAGGCCCCGACTGGAGCCTTCTGTTTGTTTAAAATGTATTTAAAAAATTAGAAGCCGTTTGATTTTGCTCCAACGAAGGTCAACGCAGAGTAACGCGCATTCGAACCAAATCCAGAGGCAGTTAACGCTTCACCTGTTACAGTGATTTGCTTGATGCAACGATTTCCACCACGGACATAAAACCAACCAGAAGCTTGGTTACTACCAAACTCATCATTCACGCGAACATTTTCACGCTGACCATTGAAGTAAGAGATCTGAATATTACGCACATAAGCGTCGGCACGATCCACACGAAATCGTAGCGCATTCACGCGCTTGTTTCTTGCTTTTGGCAGATCGCACGATGGAAAACGAACGGCATCCGTTCCTCCGCGCGGGACAAGAACAACAGTTCCCATCACAATTTTTCGGCCCATATCTTTCAAAATCACATTTTCTTCTTGATCCCAAACAAAGCCCTGATCAGGATTTTTGTGTTTATTTTTTTCGTGAATTTTTCCGAGAATAAAACCGATAATTCCCGCCGCCAATTTATCACCATCTATTTTGGCCTGAACTGTTCCTGCAGAAACCGTAAACATAAGAACTATTAAAAATTTAACCATCTCTTCCCCCATCTTCTAGCGCATAACGCTATCAACTCTATACCCCCGAGTGGTTCCACAATGCAACCATCGGCAAGAAAATGGCTCACAGATTTACATTAAGCTATTAAAAATCATATAGTTAAGATCGATAATATATTTACCTTTTAATTGTTATTCAACTCTCTTTCAACAACGATCATGTCCCGGTCCCACACCTCTTATTGAGGATCGTTGTCTCATGGAAAAGTTCGTTTTATATTAGGTGGCTAATTAAACCTAAACCCCTAGGAGGCCCCATGGCTTTTACACTCCCCGAACTTCCTTACTCAAAAGATGCGCTTGCTCCCATCATCTCCCCCGAAACCATTGAGTACCATTACGGCAAACATCATAACGCTTATGTAACCAACCTCAACAATCTGATCAAAGGCACCGAATTCGAAAACATGAGCCTTGAAGACATCATCAAAAAATCACAAGGTGGAATTTTTAATAACGCCGCACAAGTATTCAATCATACTTTTTATTGGAACTGCCTCAAACCTAAAGGCGGCGGCGAACCCACTGGAAAAGCAGCGGATGCCATTACAAAAACCTTTGGCTCATTTGCGACGTTCAAAGAAAAATTCACAGCCGCCGCTCAAACTCAGTTTGGCAGTGGTTGGGCGTGGCTTGTGCAAAACAGCGATGGCACGCTCGCTATCGAGCAAACCGCAAACGCTGGCTGTCCGCTGACAAAAAATCAAACTCCGCTGTTAACTTGCGACGTTTGGGAGCACGCTTACTACATTGATTACCGCAATGCTCGCCCCACTTACATCGAAGCTTTTTGGAAGCTCGTCAATTGGGACTTCGTCAATAAACAGATGAAGTAATTGATGAGTTTTTTTGAGCCCGCAGACAAAGCCCTCTTTTTTAAATCCACCAAGACCGGCGACGCCCGGCTTGGTGAGTTTGTAAACACGTCCACAACCGCCGAGACCACTTTTGTGATCGCCGGTTATCCCGACGATGAAGGCATTCAGATCAATGGCGGACGCTTAGGGGCCAAGAAAGCACCCGATGTGATTCGCAACTATTTTTACAAAACAACGCCCATCGAAAAAAATCCCGCTTATCAAATTGAAGACCTCGGCAATCTTAAAATTTCTGGAACATTGGCGGAGCGACACGATTCTGTGAAACAAACGGTCCTGCAAAATCTTGAAAAAAATAAAATCTGGATCGGTCTTGGCGGTGGTCACGACTACGGGTATCCCGATGGCGCCGGTTTTTTAAAAAGCTGCATAAAGAGTAAATACAAACCGCTCGTTATTAATTTTGATGCTCATCTGGATGTGCGCCCCACAGATCAAGGACTCTCCAGCGGAACTCCCTTTTACCGCCTTCTTACGGATTCGGAACTGCCTGCATTTGACTTTGTCGAAATCGGAATTCAAAAACAGTGCAACAGCCCCGCCCATAAAGAATGGCTCAAAGAAAAAACACCTTACGTGTTTGAACTTGATGAGCTGCTTCTCGAAGGAAACTGGGCCCAATCCCTTTTTGCAAAAATGGCTCCCCTACTTGTTCATAAACGTCCTACCTACATCAGCATCGACATCGATGGCTTCTCGAGCGCTATTGCACCCGGCTGCAGTCAAAGTTGGGCGGCAGGCTTGGATGCAAATTCGTTTTTACTTTTTCTCACTCTCCTCAAAAAGCGTCTCGATATTCGATGCGTGGGAATTTACGAAGTCTCCCCGCCCCTCGATACCGATGATCGCACCAGCAAGTTGGCGGCGCAAATTCTTCATCACGTGATTCATGCCTAAAGCGCAGTCTCTCATCAGTCTTGGAAGTGATAATCATTCGGGTGTACATCCGCAGATTTTAAAAGGACTGACTGAGATTTCGGAAAAATACGCCCCCAGCTACGACACAGATCCCACTTCGCTCGAACTCAAAAGCTGGATTCAAAAAAACTGGAAAGCCGTAGACTCGCATTTGGTTTTTAATGGCACAGCGGCAAATGTTCTTGCGATCTCCGCGGCTATCGAATCGTACCATGCTGTTTTGTGTACAGATATTTCTCACCTCAACGTGGACGAATGCGGAGCGCCCGAAAAATTTATTGGCGCAAAACTTCTTCCCCTCCCGCACCTCAACGGAAAACTCTCTGTTGAGGATTTAAAATCTGCTCTCATTCGGCGAGGTGATCAGCACTTTAGTCAAATCAAAATGGTATCAGTCACTCAACCGACGGAGCTTGGAACGGTTTATAGTCTCGAGGAGCTCCAACAACTGCGCGAATTTTGCGATCGCGAAAAACTTTATCTTCATATCGATGGCGCCCGCCTCGCAAATGCGTGTTATAAATTGGGCTGTGATTTTGGCGCCATTTTAAAATTTGCTGACGTGGCGTCCGTAGGTGGCACTAAAAACGGACTTCTGTTTGGCGAACTCGTTATTATCAACCGCCCCGAACTTAACGAAAATTTTCGATTTCGCCGCAAGCAAGCGATGCAGCTGCCTTCAAAAACCCGTTTTTTAGCGAGCTCTTTTTTAACCTATCTTACAACTGGCTTATGGACCGAAATAGCCAAACACTCCTGCGAGCTGGCCACCTCTCTTGCGAAATGTATTCAAAAAGAGACTGACATCGCGCCCAACTACCCAGTGGAGTCCAATGCGGTGTTTTGCAATCTGCCGCAATCCTGGATTAAGCCTCTTCGAGAAGAGTTTTTCTTTTACGTATGGAATGAGAAAACCTTCGAATGCCGCCTCATGACATCTTTCTGTACAACTCAAGAAGAGATTGACCAGTTTGTAACAAAGCTTAAAAGCATAGTTAAGAATCTACCCTAAGCGAGGTTTCTGATGAAAAAGCCCTATCCCAAGGTGAACTACGCCGACTACTTAAAAGTCGAACAAATTCTAGGTCTGCAATCACCAAAGAGCACGGAGTATGGCAAGCCAGCTCACGATGAAATGCTTTTTATCATCGTTCATCAGGTTTACGAATTGTGGTTTAAACAAATTCTATGGGAGATCGATAGCGCACTGACCATGTTCTCTCAACCGAAGATCGAAGAAAGCCATATGCTTAAAATGGTTAGTCGGTTTCAACGGGTGATCGAAATTCAAAAGCTATTGATCGACCAAGTGACTGTACTCGAAACCATGACCCCGATGGATTTTTTAGAGTTCCGTGATTTTCTTTTCCCGGCCTCTGGATTTCAAAGCCATCAGTTCCGCCTTCTCGAAAACAAAATGGGCCTGATCCGCCGCTTAAAATTTAACAATCAAGACTACAAAAACTTTTTAGCAGAAAACGAAAAGCCTGTAGTTGCCGCCGCCGAAGTGTCGCCCAATCTTTTTGATTGTCTCGAAAAGTGGCTTGAGCGAACGCCATTTATCACCACCGACACATTTAACTTTTGGAAAAGCTATCGAGAAAAAGTGAACGCCATGTTTGACGAGAGCGAACAATCCATTAAACAAGCGGGCCTTGATAAGGCCAGCGAAGAGCAGCATCTAGCAGGAATTCAATCCTCGCGCGAAAGCTTTCAATCCATTTTTACGGAAACAGAATATAAAAAAATGCAGGAAAATGGACTTTGGCGTCTGAGCCACAAAGCCCTCCAAGCCGCTCTGTTTGTGCAACTGTATCGCGATGAACCTCTGCTCCAACTGCCATTTCATTTGATCACATGCCTGCAAAACATCGACGAAAACTTTACCCAGTGGCGCCAGCGACATGCACAGATGGCGCATCGTATGTTGGGGGCAAAAATGGGAACCGGTGGTTCAGCAGGGCACAAATATTTAGCTGCCGCTGCCGACAAGCATAAGATTTTTACGGATCTCTTTAACCTGAGCACATTTTTGATTCCTAAATCTCAGCTCCCAGAACTGCCCGAGGATCTTAAGAAAAAGCTGTGCTTTCAGTATTGAGCGTTAATGACATTTGACAGCCCAACTTTTGGGCATATCGTGACACAATCTTGACAAAGAGCTTGACCAAAGACCTCTTTTTGAATGGAATGAGGACTGGGTTTGGGGACCCGTCAACGGATCTGAGGGGGAATTTATGATCAGCAGTCTTCTTCTTTTGTTTGCAACGGCATGGGCCATCGAAGGCCACTACGTCTTCCGAGGAGATATGCAAACCCTTTCCACCGTCCGCAAAGAAACCGTTTACCCCAGTTCAATAGCAGGAAAAGAACGTATCGAAGAGCTTCGCCAAGAAGGTTACTCTTGCACTTCAAAACTCCAGTTTGTTCAGTGCACACTGAGCACTGACCCCGAAGAACTTAAAAACATCTACACTCCAAAAGTAAAAGATGTTGTCTTCGGTCCTCTGATCTCGCTCAATACTCAATACGAAGGCGAGAGTCTTGTGCAATACGAAGCCGATCAAAATGTAACTGTAAACGGACACAGCTACTCAAAGGCCACTTATTACGAATTTAAAAACTTTGTGAAGATTTCTGTTGGTAATGCTGATCAAGGAAATTATTTCTCATTCGTGGTCGGCAAAAACTCCATTGCCTCTATCGAGTTGGTCAATAAAACCGAATCCAAGTGGGCCTACAAAACCCATTGGGTCGAATCAACCCTGCAACTTAAATAATTAAGTCGTTCTTTCGTACTAGAGGGACTGCACGAACTCGAGGACTTCCGCCACATGGCCTGGAACTTTGACGTTTCGCCATTCTTTGATGACTTTTCCGTCTTGAACAACAAATGTGCTACGCTCCACACCAAGGTATTTTCTTCCATACATGCTTTTCATTTTCATCACATCAAACATTTTGCAAAGCACTTCATCGGGATCGCTGATGAGTTCAAACTGAAAGCGAAACTTGGCTTTAAAGCCTTCATGGGACTTAAGGGAGTCTCTGGAAACTCCATAAATCAAAACATCGCTCTTTTTAAACTTAATGTATTCATCACGGAAGTTTTCACCCTCGGCTGTGCAACCACTCGTGTTGTCTTTTGGATAAAAATACAATACCGCTGTTTTACCCTTAAGATCCGATGCCGCAAGAGTGCCATCTCCAGTCACGGGTAACTTAAAAGCGCTGATTTTTTTTCCGATCAAATCACTTGGTTTTTCCGCGACCGCTTTTGTTGCTTTTTTAGTTCCATTTTTTGTTGGCATAAAAACCTTTCAGAGATAGATACTTGTGTGGTCAAAAAATATACCTTACCCGAAAAATTTCAAGAGAAAATTCAAGAAGCCCTTAAAAGCATTGGTTTTTCATTCGATCAGCCACAAAAATTAGCCAAAGCCATTTTGCGCCTCTCCGATCATTACCAGCAAAAGAGCCAACAAACCCCCTGGGACAATAACGAGCTTTTGGCTGCGAGCATAGCCTACTATTTGCCGCTGAATTACATTCGCAACTGCAAGGTGTTCGACGAAGCCCAAAAGCGGGGTTTTTCCTTGGATGCCACTCACCATCTTGATTTTGGAGTGGGCCTTGGCCCCAGCCAGTGGGCCGCGAATGAGGTGGGTTATCCCGTGGCAGAGAATCGTTTTGTGACGGATCGCTCGCCAAAATCAATCGAACTTTTGCAAAAATTTTTCTGTGACAACCGCCTCAACACCTCATGGTCTCCCCACCTTGCAAACAAAACCCGCGCCGTGTTTTCGTACTCTCTGAACGAGCTCTCACAACTTCCCGATTGGTTCTTTAAGCTTAAAGATATCATAATTCTCGAGCCGTCCACTCAAGACAAGGGCCGAAAGCTGATGGAGCTTAGAACTCAGCTGATCGAAAAAGGATATTCCATTTGGGCCCCTTGCACCCACCACGACGCCTGCCCGTTGTTGACCCAATCCAAAAAAGACTGGTGTCATGACCGTGTTCACTGGGTTCAACCGAGTTGGTATCAAAAAATTGAAAGTCATCTCCCGATCAAAAACCAAACACTCACATTTTCTTATCTGCTCGCCAGCCAAACACCCGTACAACGAACGAAAGACGAAGGCCGCATCGTCGGAGACCCACTGAACGAAAAAGGAAAAACCCGCTGGCTCTACTGCCGAAACTCAGAACGCGAGTTCCTCTCATGGCTCCACAAAAGCGGCAAAACCCCAGACTGGCAACGCGGAGAACCTATCACGCTCCCCACCCTCGAAAAAAAGGGCAACGAACTCCGCTTTCAGATTCCAAAAGTTTAAATTTCAATTTCTTAAAATGGGGTTTTATTTGAAACTCTCTTTTTAGGACCTCTTGTCAACAGGATGTTGAGCCCTGCAAGTTGAGCCCCGGACGGGCGCGTCCTAAAAAGAGAGTTTCAAATAAAACCCCATTTTAAGAAATTGAAATTTAAACTTTTGTGAATTCGAGGCTCGGTGGCATTCCACCATCATCTCGCTTGCGATTTTTAATTTGAATGGCCACAATCCCTAACCCCGCCATCGCAATCATTGCAATGGCCGCAACAGTCATCAGATCGGAGCCCTCCTCAGGAGCTTTAACAGATGGTAAATCTGTCGAAGGCATTGCGGAGAGCGATTCTGTCGGGAGTGGTGCTTGCGACATTCCTGGATCTTCTGTCGCAATTGTCGCAGGCTCAGGTGATGGTGGCGGCATTTCAGTCAGTGTTTCTGCCGGAGGCGGTGACGGCGTTTCTGTGGCACCGACAGCGGCCGTGGACTCGTTGTTAGCCACAGCTGGTTCTTCATATGCTTTTGGCTCACTACCACTCCAATAACGAATTTTTAATCCGGCTGGGAGCAGCGCTTGTGTTTGTAAGGCCTCGTTGGTGGACCAGATCTCTTTCCAACCTTCTTCGTTGCCGAGAACTTCGCGACCAATTTTTTTAATATCATCACCTTTGCGAGTGACATAGTATTGCGGAGACATTTTGTTATCTTCGTAAAAAGTAAGAATCGCTTTTTTATCTTCGGGACGATTGGGAGAGTTGTAATAAATTTTATCACCCGTTTCGATTCCCTTGGATAAATGGGGATTATCGGCAAACAAAATGCTTGTTTTATCTTCGTTAAATATTTTCTGACTGATGATGGCAAGATCGTCGTTCGGACGAACGATATAAACAGTATTCATCAGTCGTTCGTTACGAAAAAAAGGATCTTTGCTCATCTTCGAGAGAGGCACAATCTCTTGCGCTGCTTTCAAGGATGGAAGTGGTGGATCCACTTCGGCCACTAAGGGATCCGAAACCCCTAAATCTTCTTGCGGAACGGGAGGATTGATCACTTCAAAGCCATCGGCAGTGACCGTATCGGCTTTCGACGATGAGGCTGCAGCAACGGCCGCCGAATTGGGCTGAGCCATCTCTTCCTCGATCATGGGATCTTCAATTTCATTGGGTGTCACAGTGCCTGCGGCAACCGGCGCAGCGGGAGGAGCTGATTCTTCGAGAGTGGGTGTCGCTGGGTCTGCGGCGTCTGCGACTTTTTCTTTTTCAAGTTCGTTTTGGAGATCTTTCTCTTCAAGATTTTCTTTGGGTGGAGCTGCGGGCGATGTGGAATCCTCCGCTAAAAACTCATCGTCTTCACTGTCCTCATCACTCTCTTTGGACTCTTCTTTTTTCGCCTGAGATGATTCGTCGGCCTCATCTGCTTCTTCCGTGGCTTCATCAGTTTCTTCTGCGGCAGCCGTCGCATCTTCGGCACCTTCCATATCTTCTGTGCTGGCTTCGTCTTCAAAACCATCGGCACTGTCAGACTCACCCGTTGTACAGGAAACTGTGAGACTTAGAGCCATGCTCATAATAAGTAGACATTGAACAAACGTTCTTTTCTTTGAGAACCAGCGATCGAGACTCATTGATTTATTTTATCGAGCCCCATCGAGCGAAGCAAACAAACCAGAGCTGTCGAAGGAGAACACCTACTTAGTGCTAGGAGGTAAAGAGGCTTTTCACAAATTCTCTGGCGACTTGTCGAGGACTTTTTTGTCCTTTAAGGACGGATTCGATGTTTTGAGCCAGACCTTTGTTAGTTTCAATCAGATGCTCCACCTCCCGACGTACGAACTGTTCGATGTAGTAAGACGTCCATCGCGACTCCTGAATACGCCTTTTTTCGGCAATTTCGGCCGAAGACTTTTTCCAAAAATCAATGGCGTACTTACAAAATTCGGAAATGCCCTGACCGTACATAGCACTTGTTAAAAACAATGGAATCTCTTTTTGGCGAAGAATATGAAGCGAGGACTTCAGTTGCTTTTCGGCAAGTTGTGCCGCAATTTTATTTTCACCATCAAACTTATTAACAAGTACACAGTCTATTTTTTCTAAAATGCCCCGTTTAATCCCTTGCAGTTCGTCTCCTGCACCGGGCAATGCAACAAGTGCATAAAGATCAACGAGCTCAGCCACTTGTGACTCCGATTGCCCAACACCTACGGTTTCGACAATCACCACTTCATAGCCAGCATACTCACAAGCCTTGATCGCATCGTGGGTGGCCACGTTCACCCCTCCAAGATGTCCACGACTTGGTGATGGACGAATAAATGCGGATTCCGATGCCGCCAATTCTTCCATTCGTGTTTTATCGCCCAAAACACTGCCTCGAGTCAGCTCACTCGAAGGATCTATCGCAAGCACGGCGACTTTATAACCTTGCTGGATAAAATTCATTCCTACTTTTTCGATAAGAGAGCTTTTTCCCGCTCCCGGAGCGCCAGTGATTCCTAAGCGCAGTGTTTTAAGAGACTCAACACCCTTCGTGATCACAGACATGACATCATCAATCCGAGCTTGATCTTCTCTGCGATCACTTTCCAAGAGAGTAATTGTTTGCGCTAGGGCCAATCGCTGACCTTTTTTAAGTTGAACCAGGAGATCTTTATCAGTCGATGTCATATTTTTTCAATCCGCTCGAGCAATTTTAGAGCCGCTGTCGTTAAGACGGTGCCAGGACCAAAAATCTCGTGCACTCCCATTTTATAAAGAAGATCGTAATCGGCTGAGGGAATCACTCCACCGACAACAATGAGTAAATCATTTCGTCCTAGATTTTTAAGTTCTTTGAGTAGTTCAGGGACAAGCGTCAAGTGGCCTGCGGCTAAACTGCTCACGCCAACAATATGAACATCATTTTCGATGGCTTGTTTGGCTACTTCTTTGGGAGTCTGAAAAAGCGGTCCTATGTCGACATCAAAACCAAAATCCGAAAAAGCTGTGGCAATTACTTTTTGACCGCGATCGTGCCCGTCCTGCCCCATTTTCGCAATTAAGATTCGCGGTGCTCGTCCCATTTTTTTGCGAAGGTGTGTGACTTTCTCTTTGAGCGCATTGAATTCTGTTTTGTTCTTAGACATCTCTGCTCCGTAGACCCCACTGATATTATGAATAGTGGCTTTATGTCGGCCAAAAACTTTTTCAAGCGAAAAGCTGATCTCGCCGACAGTGGCTCCCGCGCGAACGGCGTGGACGGCTAAATCTAACAAGTTGCCTTTTTCATCTTCGCAGCATTTGGTTAAAGCCTCAAGACGTGTTTGCAATTCGGCTTCGTTTCTTTCGGCACGCAGTTTTTGCAAACGTTGAATTTGTTGATCGCGAACAGACGTATTATCCACTTTAAGAACATCAATCGATTCCGTCGCTGGACTTACAAAACGATTTACACCAACAAGAACTTGCGCACCGGAATCAATGCGCGCCTGGATTTTTGCTGCTGACTCTTCGATTCGAATCTTAGGAAGTCCTTGCTCAATGGCACGAGCCATTCCTCCGCACTCTTCGATTTCTTTTAAATGTGTTCTTGATCGCTCGATAAGATCCGCGGTTAATTTTTCGACGAAGTAACTTCCTCCAAAAAGATCAACGACCTCGGTGAGGCCTGATTCTTTTTGCAAAAGAAGCTGAGTGTTTCTTGCAAGGCGTGCACTAAAGTCTGTTGGTAACGCAAGCGCCTCATCAAAAGAATTTGTATGGAGGGACTGTGTCTGACCAACGACCGAAGCTGTCGCCTCTAAACACGTGCGCGTGAGATTGTTGTAAACATCCTGAGCAGTTAAACTCCATCCTGACGTTTGGCAGTGAGCTCTTAGCATTAAAGTTTTTGGATTTTGTGGGTTAAATGTTTGCATCATTTCTGCCCATAAGATTCTACCCGCGCGAAGTTTTGCCACTTCCATAAAGAAGTTCATCCCGATGGCCCAAAAAAATGAAACGCGCGGAGCAAAATCATCAATTTTTAAACCGGCGGCCAATCCCGTTTTGACGTACTCCAAGCCATCAGCCAAAGTGTAGGCAAGCTCCAAATCCGCTGTCGCCCCCGCTTCATGCATATGGTATCCCGAAATACTAATGCTATTGAACTTGGGCATTTTTTGCGAAGTGTATTTAAAAATATCTGCGATGATTTTCATCGAAGAGCGCGGTGGATAAATATAGGTGTTTCGCACCATAAACTCTTTGAGAATGTCGTTCTGAATCGTGCCGGTGAGTTTTTCTGGGGGCACACCTTGTTCTTCGGCAGCAACAATATAAAGGGCTAATATCGGAAGAACGGCTCCGTTCATGGTCATGGAGACACTCATTTGATCGAGCGGGATATCGCGAAATAAAACGCGCATGTCTAAGATGGAATCCACGGCCACGCCTGCCATCCCCACATCTCCCATCACACGCGGGTGATCGGAATCGTAACCACGATGGGTGGCCAGATCAAAAGCAATCGAAAGGCCTTTTTGACCGGCCGCTAAATTACGACGATAAAACGCGTTACTCTCTTCGGCCGTCGAAAAACCCGCATACTGTCGAATCGTCCACGGTGCCGTTAAATACATCGTTGGGTAAGGACCCTTCGCAAACGGTGCGAGCCCCGGATAAGACTGAACAAATGGAATATTTTGAATATCTTTAGCATCATATGTTTCTTGGATGGGAAAACCTTCCGCCGAAACACGAGAGTGGGCTTTAGAAACTGGTCCATTTGATATGGTTGGGAAAACCCACGTCTCTTGTGTGATATCTATTTTTTTCATACGCCCTCCACAACGAGGGTTTGAATCTCTTTGATCAACTCAAGAGCATTCACATCCATTTGCAAAAACTTATCAATTTTGGAAGGATCTTTGGGCGTAGAAAAGGACCAAATTCGTCCGCGCATTTGCGGGCGAATTTTTGCAAACAAAGACTCTTCCATTTCATCTTGGCTCGGAATCATAACAAGCAATGGAAGCTCTCCGGTCAACTGAAGCAAATCTTCTGCCCCAGAAATATCAGCTGCAATTCCGGCAATCGAAAACACTTGCAGTAACCACGTCAGTTTTTTTTCTGCCACCGGCCCGCCGCCTTTAATCACTTTCACTTTGGGGTAATGACCCATTTTCTTAAAATAACGATCACTATGAATCTGAACAACATCCCAGTCATAACAGACAGAGTGAACAATCAGTGGTTCGACCGTTAAATAATCATCAGGAGATTTTGTTAAAAATAAAGGGTCAATAATATCGCTCAGACGTAATAACGAGCCCGGATCGGTCGGCGATGACTCGATATTGCGAGCCACATATTTATTCACTCCGACAAATTCTTTTTGAAAATAGCATAGCTGATTTTTTGAGAACTCTTCATGTCTTTTCAGCTCCATCTGTAACCAGCCCGAGCGAACCACCTCAAAGATCCCGCCCTTGCGCTCTATCTCTTGGAAGAACATCCATGCCTTTTCGCAAATTTTATTCGTCGTCTCCGTAAAGAGTGGCGATCCATCAAGGGCTTGCGCCACTTGTGTGATCTGTCCCTCTTGCTTTAAGATCAATGGAATATTTGTTGAGACTCGAAGGGCCTCGGAGTTCTTTTGCTTACTCAACACATCATACGGGATACATTTAAAACCACCCGCTCCCCCGATGCCTGCCGCGAGAGACATCAACGTTGTTCGTAGGAGATTATTGAGCGTATCTCTACCCGAAAAGTAACGAAGCGATGGCAGAGCATACACTTCCGCCACGGGAGCCTCTGCTGAGTCTTCGTTAACAAGCTCAAAAAGTCTCTTCCAAAGAATTTTTAATGCACAAATTTTAGAACTCTCAACTAACACATCTGTCCCGAGCGCCAAACCAAACGAAAATTGCCGAAAGGCCTTCTCTGTCGAGACCCCGACGGCATCAAGCTCGGTCAGTGTTGAATAGACCAGGGACAATAAGATCCCTAACTCCATATGCGGCTCTGCCCCAGCCCACTGATACGGTGCCGAGCTGAGATAGAACCAAGTTAATGAATGGTGATTTAAGGCCGGCGTATTAAAGATATTCTCCCACCCCTTAAAAGGTTTTTTAAGGATCTCTCCTCGAGTTAACCCAAAAGACAACGGGCTCCAGCCAAGATGCAATCGATGCCCCTCTTGGGTAAGACGCTCGATGTGAGTTCGCTGTTCGGAGTTTGGAGAAAATGGAAAGGGTTGAGATAAAAAAAAGGTTTTGTTGGGTGGAATTTTATCAACATGGATGTCATTGAGCTGACGAAAGCGAAATCCCACATCGGGATGCTCAATCCATTCTTTCATCCCTGAATTGGTGAGTTCTTCGAAGTTTTGGATGGCTAAAAAGGAATTGGATTCACTTTTCAACTGGAATGGTTGCTCACGGGATCCTAGCGCAAATGGAGAAATCGCAGTGTCCGATAGGATCTGCTTCGCAAATAACGGAAGTTCTGTTTTTTTTAAAGAAGAAAGAACTTCCTGTTTCCATTGATTTTCAGTGTAATTCCACATTAGGATTAACTTTAGCAGGATATCAATGAAGTCTCAACTAGTAAGGGTCTCTTCTCTGCATACGGATCACCATTTTTCCGCGCGCTTCATAGCTATAAACATCCTGATATTCGCTGACATCATGAACCTCTTCGAGGTATGGCAGCGTACAAACAGCTGAGAAAGTTGGCTCTTTAAGTAGCAACTCAACAAATTTTTTAGTCACCGAACCTTGCCAACCACCAAAAATGCCATCTTCTTTGAGTCTTGGAGTATCGCTTTTATCCACTTTGGCGTCACCATCAAAAACTTGCCAACCAAAAATTTTAACTCGACTAGTTTTAATTTCTGCAACCACTAAAGCATCTTTCCAAAACTTATCTTGATTGTCGACAATCCATTGTCGGAGTGGGCCAGTTACATTCTCACTGCACTGAGCTAGGCGACTCAATTTATCAACAGTTGGATCTTTCTCATCTTTGACACCTTTGTCGAACTCTAATTCATTCTCAAAAAAGAATTTACTAAAAGACTTAATTCGATTGGCACGATTGAATCCGGAAAGTGCACTGATCACCAACAAAACATCTTCGCGGGTCGCCTGAAGACGCTTTAGAGTGCTTGGCAATAGATACGTTTCGGCTTTGAAAACTTTAAGCTGAGCCACGCCAGCCGTAGACGAAAAGCTGTCCACCGCCGTTAAAAGGCCGGGAACTTGTTTATTTTTAAAAATAAAGAGGATCAGATTTTCTTCAAAATCGGGAAAGGCTTTATAGAGCTGACTGATTTCAGTTGGAGTTAACGTCGAAGTTCGAATGAGCTCTTTGATATTGGGCACAATGTGTTTAAGACCCGCTGTAATTTCTTCGGTTGCCAAGATATCATTTTTGTCTTCATCAAAGCGCAAAAACAAACTTTCAGCATATTGGCTAATGGAACCCATCATCCGAAATGCATCCGTATCAAAAGGTTCGTCAACAATCATTCCTTGTCGCGCCGCTCTTTCGAGATAATTGAGATACACTTTTCGATCGGCCTTAGAGTGATTATTTAAGTACTGAACTAGTTTGGGCATTGATGATAATACTAAGTCTTCATGCTTCTGATAAAAAAGTGGACGGTAACAAAGGGCATCGAAACGTTCGTATTCAAAAATATCCAACGGGAGGTCTTTACGACGACATTCCACAAAATGGTTCTTCATAATATCAACCGATTTTAATCCCGTAGAAATTGCAATTTCAAAATACTCAATCGCTTCGGAGAAGTTCAGTTTGTCCGGATCTGTCGAATTGGAACCAAACAGGTTGATCTCAATCAAAGCATTTTTACCCGCATTTAAACTACGAGGATCACCCAATTTTAAATCCAAGGCGAGGGGGCGTAGCCATTTGTAAAAGTCTTGAGCTTGCTGAGAATTTAAATAGTAATCTGTCAGGCTCGCTTTATTACTGTTGTTATTGAAAGGGCGAATAAAAAGATGCGCCAAAGTGTACAGCTTATTAAAAAGGACAAGATCTTTATATGTCAGTTTATTATCGCCAATCACCACATATTTTTCCCAATGCACGTGAGAAACTTGCGAAAGCACCTGAAGAAATGAATCCACATTTGAACTTCTCTGCGCACGCATTCTTTGTAAAGTGCGAACAAAATACTTTCGTGTTTTAGGACTTCCTGAATCTAAGCCAGACTGATTGATCCATGTTTGTCTTTCATTCCATTCATCAATGTACTTCTGTAAAACATCTACGTTTTCGGCGGTTAAAGATTGGACGTAACAACTGCTGTTGCCGCATTCTTTAAATCGCAACCAGCGATCAAAAAGCTGAGGAATCATCTCTTGAAGTGTTTCAGCCTGTATATAGTCTGGAATTGAACCAATACGACTTAATGTTAAAACCAAATCAGAAACATAACTCAATGGGATCTTACCATGAGGGGCCTGCTGGGCCGCTTTACGGACGCCTCCAAGAAGCCTTTTTTGAGTGCTCGCTAGTGCTTGCAATTTTTCATCAGTGAAGATATTGGGGTGATCCACCAGTCTCATCACCAAACCGGGAAATGTAAAAATCGTGGAGAGATCTTTAAAAACGTATTCATCTTCAACAAATTTAAAAAACTGCATATGCGCCATGTATAGCTGGCTTAAATTAGAAATCACTTGCGGTAGTTTTTGCGACTGCACCGCACCCAACTTACCTACAGAAAGTAGGGATTGTAGCGAATTGACAAGATCAAAAGTCTTATCCCACTTGTCCATATCAACATCATCTGCCAAGAAGTATTTGACCAATCGAACGGCACCATCATAATCAAAATATCCAGATGTTTTTCGCGGTAACTTTTTAAATTGATCCAACACCTTTTCAAACTTGGATACGGCTTTTTCAAAGCCAGCTATGTCCTTACTTTTTGCTCTTGAAAAAAGAAAGTGTCGCTCTGGAGCAAGCTCTGCTAAACTTTCATAAATGTAATCAATATAAATCGGCAATTGTTTGATTTCTTCTTTAGAGACAACATCGACACGCCCACCAAGAAGAGAATTTTTAAGAAGAAAAGCCTCTTGCATAAAATCCAGCGGAAAGTCGTAGCCATCAAAAGCAATATTTAAAAAATCATGAATTTCTTGAGCCGAATAAAAATTCTGTTGCGACCCTTTAACGTGACGAGTGAATAAATTGATAGCGTCTTGCAAACACTTCTTCATTTTTCTCAAATCAGTCGCAATTTGTTGGTCATCGCGCTGAAGATCAAAATAGTCACTCAACAGCTGGTTGTTATCTTTGACGCAAGAAACGCCTTCTTTTTCGCTGAGCTTTAAATTATAAACATTGGACTTTTCGGGCTCTTCTTTTAAAAAGTAAGAGCACGACACCGTAACACTTAAAAGAAGTCCAAAGACAATCATTCGTCTAAAAGACATATTTAACCCCCACTTGAATACGATCCTTGTTCAAATAATTAATCAAAAGGTTATTATAAGCTTCTGTTGTGAGGCGCTTGCCACCAAAAAAATCGGCGCGCACAAAACCGCTGATGTCTATCAGCGGAGAATAGATCGCTTCTAGAGAAGCGAGCGTTGTTTCGGCTTTGTAATCATAAGCTGCACGTGCTTTTGTTTTAATTAAAAAGCCTTGCTGTCTTGGAAAAAACACCGAAGTGAGACGCAGATCCACCGCGTTGTCATACTGGTTACGGAAAGAGTAAATATCAATCGTCTCTGCGCCGGCGAGGCCGCGAACGGAGACACGATTGTCAAAAGTTCTTAAACCACCCATTTCCAGGGACTGAAAGGAATTGATTTTAACGAGAGCATTAAAACCCACCTTGTACTGATCGGAATAATGGGGATAAATCCATGTTGCTTCCGTTTCAAATTTGACATCACTTTCATAAATTCCAGAAAGTGTAAAATTCCAACTTTCACCCTTAACTCCAAGATCCAAAGTCGTGATTTTGTGATTCGCAACCACCGGATAAACTTCGATGTCGCCCGTCTGACCTGCAATCAAAAGCGTGCCTTCAAAGGGTGTGATGAGGTCGTTTCGTTGTTTTAAAAAATAACCTGTGCGCATCCACAACGATTCATCCGCCGTTTGCAACAGAACAGAAATCCCTCCCGCTGGCTTAAAAATAATATCTGAGATATTTGGGGTATTGACTGAGTAGTTGAGATCAAAGGGCGTTCCCGAAAGTGAGAGTGCATCGACGGGTTTTGAAAACCAAGGGTTACCGGAAGTGAGTTTGCCGTCAATGATGCTAAACGAAGGGCCTTGGGTGGGTAGGTATAAATAACTTCCAAAAAGATCAAACTGAATGTTTTTAGAAGGCTTGAGAGTCATAAATAACCCGGCCAAGCCTTGC
This sequence comes from uncultured Pseudobdellovibrionaceae bacterium, assembly GCA_964579625.1. GTDB lineage: Bacteria > Bdellovibrionota > Bdellovibrionia > Bdellovibrionales > JAGQZY01 > JANPLN01. The sequence continues at coordinate 19,238 of CAZOGU010000022.1, read as the reverse complement.
GCTTCGGGGCGAGCGGCATCCCAACGAAACAAGGGTAAAATATCTCCAAGCATCCAGTAGCTATCCATTTGCGAATAGTTCTTAACCACGCGGCCAATGGTCAGTTCGAATTCATCGTTCTTCTGGTAACTGACATAAGACTGCGGAAGGATAAAATAGTTTTCTGCCTTCTCACCAACGAGTCCGCCGGCGCCTAGATCCAAGTAAATTTTTGAATACTCTTTTTGACTGAGGAGTTTAAAGCGTCCGTGAAGCTGAGCATTGTTAAAATCACTGGCTGTTTTTGTGGGATAAAAATCACCCAAAACCGAAAGATCAAAATAGGGATCGAAGGACGCCCCCCAAACAGGGTGCCCCCAAAGTAAGATCAAACTAACCAAGAAACTGCTTATATGTTTAACCAAACAAAAGCCTCCGTACATATCCTACGCAAGAATCATTCCCGTAGACTCCAATAAGAGCTATTTCATAGCAAGAAAAACCCCAATTTCGTCCAAAAAAAACAAGAATTGTCACTGGGAGATAGAATTTTTACAGTGGTCCTTTTTACCATAAGAACTGCTTATACTTAGTGCCTCGCGTCTTTTAACGAATAAAAGGGTATTCGGCCATAAAATCGTCGTGAGTCGACAGCCATTCTCGCATTTCCTTGGTCTGCGGGATCCAAGTG
>CAZOGU010000022.1:0-18468 GCA_964579625.1 uncultured Pseudobdellovibrionaceae bacterium | reverse complement strand
TGAGCCTGAAGATACGAGTTTTTATAGTTTTGGAGGGCAAACTGCATTTTACCAACCCACTGCGAGGACTCCAGCTGCCCGGACACATCCCCATTCACTTTCACCGGAGACACCTCACCTGCCAACATCAGCTGCTGAATTGGCGGTGAAAATAAAAGTTCATCCACAGCAACAGTTCCGCGGATGTTTTTTTGTTTTTTATCATAGGCAACATCGATTCGCCCTTTAAACAAACCATCGAGAATTTTTGCTTTGAGAATTGCAAAAGAATAAAGCCCTTTGCTGTATTCAAAACGTCCCGAAAGTGAATCTACTTCCTGCAAAAGACGTTTGTTTTTGCGAGAAAAAATGACCGATGAATTCTGAACATTCCAATCGCTCTCGATTTGATCTCCGCGAGCGGTGAACGTGCCACGGAGAACACCAAAGTCTTTCCAGACACCCGAGAGAGGAAGTTGTTCTTTGCCTTTAAAAATACGGTCCAACTGGAGATTGATGATTTGAGCCTGAAGATGATCAAATTTTTCAAGCGATGTCGTTTTTTCTGACGAAAAGACAATCTCACCGTGAGGTCCCGAGACCGCACAGTTTTCAATTGCCCACGGACTTTGTGACCATTTGTGTTTGACCGCATTTAATCGAAAACCACAATTGAACCATAAAAACTGAAAGGTCCATGGGGTGTCAAACCAGCGATTGAGAACACTGAGCGGAAGATTTTGACTCGTCAGACGAAGATTCACCGCCTGCCGTCGGTTGAATTGGAGATCGGCAATCAAATGCCCTTCGTAATAGGCCCAATCGCCGACAATACGAATCTCCTCGGAATTGGCTTTCAATTCCGCTTTAAATTGGGTTGCCACAGAACGAGTTGTTTTTCCAAGGATGAGTTTCTCGAAATGAAGTTCAGCCGAGAGATCTGTGTCCAAATTGACAGATAATGATCCGAGTCCGTTGATGCGCTTTTCTTTGAGGGTTTCGCCTTGAACTTCCAAAGACTGGAGGCGAAATTTTTGAATAGGCATGCGATGCAGACGCGGATGATGAACCAAAAACCAATCCGAAAGATGTTTAAACCATTGGGGCGGGATCTCGACAGACTTTTTTTCATCGCGAAGAAGGGGAACTTTTGCAACAACGTCTTCAAATCCATCTCCCGAAGTTGACACTTCTGTCGTGCGAGAGGTTTCGGAGCAGTCGATGGATTCGTGAAATTCAAACCGAGTTTTTTCGACATTGAGCGGACCAAATTCGGGTTTTAAAAGAAGCAGCTTCGAGAGTTTCAGCGGCAAAAAAAGATTTTCGGCTCGAACACGATATTTAAAACAATTTGTCTCTGTTTCGTAGGTTAAGTTTTCGATCAGAGCACCAAGTGTTGGCACTCCAAAACGCGAAAAAATGATTTGTGGTCGACTCGCTTCGATTTTTTTTTCGTGCAAAGAGCGAGAAAAGGATGTCCACTTTTCGTCGAGAAATCGTTGCGCGACCCGACTCAAAATATTTCCTAAAAAAACACAAAAAAGAACAAGAAAGAAAAATTTTCGAAAGGCTTTTGCGGCTTCGACGGTGTTGTCCATGGCAAAAAAATTCTTTACTTAAATGTAAATTTAACGACTTCGTACTCTTTATCACCTTTAGGACTTTTTACTAACACTTCATCACCTTTTTTCTTGCCGATCAATGCGCGCGCGAGGGGAGATAAAATAGAAATAAAACCTTGTTTTACATCGGCCTCATCCACTCCAACAATTTGGTAAGTGGATTCTTCGTCGCTGTCGCGATCGAGAACAGTCACAAGGGCTCCAAAGACAATGCGATCACTGACGATTTTAGAAGTATCAATCACTTCGGCGCCTGCTAATTTTGCTTGAACTTCTTGGATACGACCCTCCACAAGGGCCTGGCGTTCCTTGGCAGAATCGTACTCAGCGTTTTCGCTGATGTCGCCATGGGAACGGGCTTCTTCGATGGAGCGAATGACGGAGGGACGCTCTTCGTGAAGTAAACGTCTCAATTCTTCCTCAAGAAGTTTCTTCCCACGAACGGTCAGTGGTAATTTATCAGACATGAATGCCTCCTCATTAGACCCGACTCAAGTCGGTCAAAAACAGCTAAAATCAAACAAAAACGACGTTATACCTAGGAAGTTTCGTGAAAGTCAATTCAGTGCGAAAAAATGGCTCAAGTTGCTTGAAATTCTGCCGAATTGACATAAAGACATCATAGTCTAAACCTAGGTGCCCATGAAGCTAAACTCATCCTCGACGAACATCGTGCGCAGACTCTTGACGGGCCGTCCTAGCCGCCCACTCCGCTCGCTATTAAAACGCATCGAAAGTGTCGACTTAGCTTCTTTAATCACACAACTTCACTCGACAGAGCGAAAAACTCTGATTGAAAATCTCATTAGCATTAAAAAAGTGGGCTCCGTGCTGACGCAGATTCCAGAGAATCAACTGCGTGAAGTTTTAGCAAGCGTCGACACTCATACTTACTCACAAATCATTCAATCATCCGCGATTCATGATAATGCTTTTTTACTCAATCACACCGACGAAGAGAAACGTGAAGCCCTTCTCAATGAACTGCCTTTTTCGCAAAAAGAGCGCTTGTTGCAATTTCTTAACTTCCCCGAGGACTCGGCCGGTCGAATGATGACGTCACACTTTTTTTCGGTGCCGAGCCATATTTCTGCGCAGGAAGGATTGGATCTGTTGCGACAACGGGCTCAAGAAGAGTCTTTGTATTATATCTACTGCACAAACGAAGAGCACAAACTTGTTGGCGTGGTGTCTTTACGCGTTCTTGTGACAGCTCCTCCGGCAACGCCCATTGAAAAATTAGCCAAGAAGGATGTTGTCACGGTTAAAACCGAAACACCCTCGGAGCAGGTTGCACAAATTGTAAGCCATTATGATTTTATCGCGGTTCCCGTTGTGAATCACAAAGAAGAAATGGTTGGAATCGTAACGGTCGACGACGTGGTCGATTTGATTCAGGAACAAGCGCTTGCGAAGATTTACGCCCGCGCGGGTCTTCAAGAAGATGATCGTGTGTACTCGAATGTGTTTGAAAAAGTTCGCAATCGTGTTCCGTGGATGATGTTGAACTTGGGGCTTTCTGCCGTGGCAAGTATAGTGGTTTCGCGCTTTGAAGATATTTTGCAAGAGCTTGTGATTCTTGCTGTAACAAAAAATATTGTGGCAAGCACAAGTGGCAATACGGCGATTCAATGTCTGACCGTGGTAACACGCGGGATTGCGACCAATGACTTTCAATTTATTTCCTACGCGAAAGCATTTTGGCGCGAGTTTATTGTGGGTTCGATCATCGGGGCGATCATGGGTCTGTTTTCGGGACTGTTTTTGTACTTCTTTATGTGGAACGATGCTCGCAGCGTGCTGGTGGGCTCAGTGATGTTTATCTCGATGTTGTCCACATCTGTGGTGGGTGCTGCGGCGGGAGCTGGTGTTCCCTTTCTTCTTAAGAAGCTCAATCGCGACCCAGCCGTTGGCAGTGGTGTGCTTGTGACAGTGATTACAGATATTTTTGGCTTTTTTTCGTTCTTAGGTCTGGCGACTTTAGCGATGAAGCTCTTTGCCTCGTCTTAGAAAATAAAGGATACTCGAATTATGTATGAACAGATTACGCAAGCCATTTTAAAAGCAAAGACAATCCTTTTAACAACGCACCGGCAGTGTGATGGAGATGGATTAGGAGCTGAACTCGGGATGTATCACGCGCTTCGTTCACTTGGCAAAGAGGTTCGCGTGCTCAATGTGGATGCTACGCCGATCAAATATCGCTTTCTCACTCCGGATTCTTACATACAGTATTTTGATAGTCACCATGACCCCATTCAAAAAACAGATTTGGCAATTGTGTTTGATACCAACGATTACCGACTGCTTGAACCTCTCTACGCAGAAATTGAGAAAAAATGTGAGCATATTTTATTTGTCGATCACCACCCTGTTTTAAAAACAGGTCCGGAGCCCACAAAAGGTTCGGTGATTAATATCAAAGCCGCAAGCACTGGTGAGATGGTGTTTGATATCATCAAAGCTCTCAAAGTCCCGATCAATCGCGATATCGCGCGCGCTGTTTACACGAGCATTGCTTTTGACACGCAACTTTTTCGTTTTGTGCGCAACTCCTATCGCTCCCACGAGATCGCGGCCGAACTTCTACGCTACGAAACTGAGCCGAGCATTATTCACAAACACGTCTTTGGGAATTTTACTGCATTAAAGCTAAAGTACTTATCCAAAGTGCTTTCGGAAATGGAATTTTTTTACAAAGATCGCCTGGTGTTTTTGCATATCACCAGTGAAGAGCTTTCCAAGTACGGCCTTAGCGCCGAAGACAGCCGCGATTTGGTCGACATGATGATGAATATCGAAACCGTCGAAATTGCCATTGTGATTCGTGAAGACGAGGCTGGATTTTTTAAAGTCAGCATCCGCAGTAAAGGCCATTTCGAAGTGAATGCCCTCGCTGAATCCTTGGGCGGTGGCGGCCACGTTTTTTCCGCCGGTGCCTCAGTCAAAATGCCCGCCGCCGAGCTCAAAAAACAAATCGTCGATCACTTCTCCAAGTTCAACCGTTAACCTAAATATTTTTGCAGCAGGGCTTCTACTTCGGGCATGCAGGTGCCGCAGCCGGTGTTGGCGGAGCTTCGTTGGCGCACTTTTTCGATAGTGTGGGCGCCGAGGATGATGGCACGTTCGACGTGGGTTTGGGGGATTTTGCGACAGTGACAGAGTTCTGGATCGGAAGGTTCATCGCCCCACTCTCCGCGTATTTTAAGGATGAGTTGTCGCAATAATAATTGCTCTGGTGTTTTGCCGTTTGGAACAGGAAGTTTTTTGAGATCGCCTTTGATTTGTATTTGGAGCGCCTGCACTGCTTGATACAGCTCTTCTCGCCCCACAACCTTCCACTGAGTTTTTGTGATTTGCTGATTTTCTATTTCAATCGTAATGCTGACGCTATCGCCGCCGAGGATTTCGGCTTGGAATGATTGTTTCATATTTTTTCTCCCGCCTTTTCAAAGTGCGGAGCAAACCAAAAAAGTTGTGGATAGGAAAACCACATTCCCACGAGGAATAAAAAATAAAAGGGGTAAATCAACCACGTTGTTTGCGTAAAAATCGCAATCATTATTCCGATGATGGCCACAAATTCCAGCAAAAGGATGTGAATGGCGTAAATCAAAAGGAGCGCTTCTTTTAATTTTTTTCCTTCGTATTTAGCAAAACTTGCACCTTTGACCTTGATGTAATTTTGAAAAAATCGCAGACCGTAGATAAAACTCACAAAAGCCATCAGCGTAAAGACCACATAGACAGCCAGTGGAGCTTTGGCCGGCCCTGGTTGAGTGATAAAATACTGCATTCCCCAAAAAGAAAACACTGTGGCCTGGAAAAAGATGCCAAAAAAGATAATTTTCGCGGTTTTGAGAGTGGCGTTGGCGAGTGTCTTTTCCATGGGATTATGTTATCAAGAGCACCTATGAACGTCCATCAAATCCCGGTACGCAAAGACAATTATATCTATGTTCTTAACGACCCAAACCTCGACCATTGTGTGGCTATCGATGCGACGGATTTTGAAAAAATCGATGCTTTTTGCGAAAACCAAAAAAAGCGACTTTCCGCCATTCTTGTAACACATCATCATGAAGATCATATCAATGCGATTTTAAAACTAAAAGAGAAACACAACTGCCTCGTTTACGGATTTCAGAAAGATGCTTATCGAATTTCTGGCATTACGGACTTCGTCAAAGACGCGGACACTCTTTTTTATGGCGCCCACTCCGTTCAAGTTTTTGAGACGCCCGGGCACACGCTAGGTCATATCTCCTATTACTTCGACAAACAAAAATATCTTTTTTGTGGCGATGTTATTTTTCGTTTTGGTTGTGGTCGACTTTTTGAAGGCACGCCCGAGATGATGTTGCATACTTTGCAAAAACTGCGTGCGCTGCCGGATGACACCACCGTTTACTGTGCGCACGAGTACACGTTGAGCAATCTGGATTTTTGTATCAACTTAGAGCCAACGAACAAAGCTCTTCATAAAAGAGATCAGGAACTTCGCCTCGTTCGACAACAAAAACTACCGACTGTGCCGTTTTTACTTAAAGAGCAAAAAGAACTGAGCCCCTTCTTGCGTTGGGACGATCCCACGCTTAAAACAGCGCTTGGACACTCGCAAGCGACAGATTTGGAAACCTTTGCCGACGTTCGCAGGCGAAGGAATCAGTACTGATCGTATTTGGTGTTTTGCCCTTTGGCTTTTTCGATGGGATATTTTTGCCGATTTTTCTTCATTTTGTGATCAACGGCCGAAGTCATATCAAAATCAAATTTTTGGGCGATTCGTAAAACAAAAAAGAACACGTCGGCCAACTCGTCCGCGATGGCTTCGCGCTGTTGAGGATCTTTGAGAAGTGTTTTGATTTGCTCTTCGGATTTAAAACGAAATATTTCCAAAAGCTCAGCGCTTTCGGTGGCAGCACCAATCGCGAGATCTTTAATCCCATGAAATTGGTCCCAGTCGCGCTCTTCGCAAAACTGACGAATGATATTTTTAATATCCTCAATCTTTGTGTCGCGGTCCATGGGGCTCCCTCTTCCAAGAAAAGTCTTTAAACAATGATTGCACTTGTTTTTCCAAGTCGTTTCGATAGCAAATAAAACCGTGATTGAGATAATCTGGCTTTCCATACTTTAAGGGTTCCAAAGTGCGGATATCCACCACGCCACAACCCGCCTCTTCCAATAAAATTTGTCCAGAACCCGTATCCCACTCGTAGGTTTTTCCAAAACGTGGGTAAAAATCCGCCTCGCCGCGAGCCATGTTGCACATTTTAAGGATCGACTCTTGGTTTAAGACGGTTGTGATATTAAGAGCTTCCATTAAAGGTTGTGCTTGGGGCTTCAGATGGAAGCCCGAAGAATAGGCAATCAGTGCGTTTCGCGTTTGTTCGTTTTTAATTTTTTGGCCATTGAGAAAACTTCCTTTCCCAAGCTCTGCGCTAAACATCAAGCCCGTCACCGGAAAGTAAGAGATTCCCATCACAGGTCGTCCGCCCGAAATCAGGGCAATCAGCACGGCAAAATGAGGCGCTTGATCGATAAAGTACTGAGTTCCATCCAAGGGATCGATAATAAAAAAATCCCCCCGCGGAATCGACTCTAGCTGGCGTTCTTCTGTCACCACAGGGATTCCCAGCGGCTCCAGTTGAGCAATCAGGTGGTCGTTGGAGGCATAATCGGCCTCAGTGACGGGGCTTCCATCGTCCTTGCGAATGATCTTAAGATCTGGCTTTTTAAAGAAACTCAGTAGGATATCGCCGGCCTGAATGGTGATTTTTTCAATTTTTTCGCGCATAAACGACTTATTTATAGCTTTAAACGCTTGAAAAAGCCAAGGGACGAGGCTATAAAACTGAGTTCATTTGTTATTGAAGTGAGGTTCCCATGGCTAAAAAAGGTAAAATCAGAGTGATTACGCTGGAGTGCACAGAAGCTCGTAAAGAGGGCGTACCTCCTTCTCGTTATGTCACACAGAAAAACTCTCAAACACATCCAGAGCGTTTAGAGAAAAAGAAATACAATCCAAATCTTAAGAAGCACACGCTTCATAAAGAAGTTAAATAATCGTCCGTCCCAAACAGACATTTATTGATTGAAAAAAGGCTCCACAAGGAGCCTTTTTTTGTTGGCACTAATGCGTTTCCTCTATATTTTAGTTGCATTTGTTCACCACATTGGTGTACAATCATCAGTAACGATCTTCGACGTACATCTTAGTAAAGCAGCACAGAAGCAGATCCCGAAGTTGCCGAGTTATATTGTTGTTAAACTTATGGCATGGATTGAGTCTGTTAATACAGATGGGCTCGAAGAGGTGAGAAAGATTCCTGGCTTTCATGATGAACCACTTCGAGGTCAGCGTGCAGGGCAAAGATCAATTAGGTTAAGTCGTTCCTATCGTGCGATTTATGTTATTAAATCGCAGAAAATAGAATTTGTAGAAGTTCTGGAGGTAAATAAGCATGAATACTAAAATATCTGCGATGAAATATTTAGAAAAAATATCTGGAAAATCTCTTTCTCTTGGCTCATTTCTTGAGTCTATCCGTCTTGGCGAAGACATGAGCCAGGTCGAATTCGCAAAAAAAATAAAAATTTCTAGATCTCACCTTTGCGATATTGAAAAAGGTAGAAAACTTGTAAGCCCATCTCGTGCCGTTGAGTTTGCAAACGCTCTTGGATATTCTCCGATTCAGTTTGTTAGACTTTCATTACAAGATGAACTTTCAAAATCTGGCTTGAAATTCAAAGTGCAGCTAGATGTTGCTTAGGGCGAAGTCAGATGGAGACATGGTTTTAGAGTTTATCACCAGTTTCGAGGTGCTCGAGATGTGCGTCGATTTTCTTTTGTTTCTCTGAAGCCTGATTAGACATATTTTTTTGCCGTAAACTCTCAATTTGTTTCTTAAATTCTTCCCATCGCGGCCTATCCAGCTCGTTCTGCTCCATAAGCCTATCGAGACGCTCCGAAGTACTCTTCATTTGATCATAAAATTTTTTATCAAATAAGTTCGATGATTTTTCCATAAATTATAGCTCCTTTATTTCTTTATGCGCAAAGCTGATGAATAATTTTACCAAGGTTTTCAAGAGTTGGATTTCCTTCCGGTGAAAGCATTCTAAAGAGAGTTCTCCTTGGGATGCCTGCCTTTTTTGCAAGCGTGTCTTTATTTACAACCTCCAAGTGACTGCGTAAAATTTCTTTAAACGCTTGAATATCATTTGCGATAAGGCACTCCCATAAGGCATGCGCTATCACCTCAGGCTTTTGAAGTCGTACATCTGGGTCAAAGTCTAAAATGTCCTTACGGTTTTTCAAATGAACCTTGGGCATATCGCTCAAGGAGAACCCTCGCTTTTTTGATATCTTTTTTTTGGTCATTTTTAAGCCCTCCATTTACCCACTCTTGTAGTGCCATATATGGCACTCTTTTGTCAAAAGAATAACTCATAAATTTATAAATGCCTAAATGTGGGACTTAATTTAACCTTTGGCAGTCGCTTCAAGGCGCTCGAGGCGAGCATTGATCTTCTTTTGTTCGTCGTAAATTTGGGCGTAGCCATCTAAAACGTAGAGGTTTCGAGCTGTTTGTTCTTCGTAAAGAGCTTTTTGGTAATGAATCGACGGCATTAACGACTGAATCAGTTGCTTGAGATCGGCGAATCCTTTTTTCATTTCCGACTCTAAACGATCCATCCGCTGTTCAAGGCCATCCATGCGTTCTTCCAAACGATCCATGCGCTTTTCTAGCGAGTCCATCCGTACTTCCAACTTATCGATCCGGTTTTCGACTTTATCAAAGCGTAAATCTACTTTGGCGAACTTCGAGGAGATTTCGGACTTGAGCGAATCCATTCTTTTGTTGAGATGGCGAATGTCTTCATTGTTGGTGACTGTTTTTAAAAAAACCGTGGTGATTTGGTTAGACAGCTTGCTCTCGAGAGCTTCGAGATGCTCCACTGTCACTGGAATGTCTTTTGATTTTTTGGGTGGCTGCACTTTGTGACCTTTCAAAACGACTTTTTTAATTGTTTTTTTCGTTTTGTTTTTGGTTGTCTGCAAAGCTCACCTCACTGTCAGATGGAAAAGAACAGATTAGCAATAAACTTTGTTCGAATCACGAACTGCGCCTTCGGTCATAAAATAAAAAACCCACTCTTTTGGAGTGGGTTTTGAGTGACGAATCGTATCCAAGCGGTGATTAATACCGAATTAGAAAGTGTAATCGAGCGTGGTGAAATAGTAGCGTCCAATTGGGTCGTACACGCTCGTGTTTAAAGCAACTTGGGCCGTGCTGTCCAAGGGTCTGTCTGTGTCGAAGAGATTCTTTACACCAAAATTAAGATTCATTTTTTTGAAAATGTTTTTCTTTGTGTAGTTAACATCAAACTCTGTATGTGTGCGAAGGGAGCCAAAACCGACTGTTCCTACACGTCCGTAATTTTTTTGAACATCTCCACCGGAGATTGTACGCCAAGTACCACGCAAACTGTGAGTTTTATGTGAGCCTGTAACATTGACGGTATTCTTGAAATAATTGTCTTGCGCGTTTTGGACTCCCAATCCAGGAAAAGCTTCGCCTTCAATTTTAAGAAATTGAAGGTGTGTCATGTCCACCATTACATCAATCGGAAATGAGCCTCCAATATTAGCTTTGGACTGGTTGCGAATCGTAAAATCAATCCCTTGACTTGTTGAGCTCGAAATATTGTATGCCGACAACATGTCGACACGAGTGATCTGACCCGCACCGTTACGTTGAATATCAATGTTGTAATTGTCTCGCAAAAAGTCTTCCCCGAAAACGCTAGCTGCACGCATCACTTGCGACATGTTTAACGCACCAACAGAATCCTCAATTCGTGCAATAAAAAGATTGGATTCAATGTTCCAGTTTTTCTTAGGTTGAAGTAAGAAACCTGCGTTATAAAAAAGTGATCTCTCTTGAGTCAAATTCGAGTTTGCTCTCATCGAAACTTCGTATTGTCTTGTTGAACAGCTAGGACCATTTCCGCCAGCATCGTTACAACCTGTGGAATCAAAGAAGTAAGGATATCCTAGAGATCCACCATTGTAGAGATCTGATAAATTTGGCGCTCTAAACCCAGTTCCAACAGACGTACGAAACATCAATTGATCATTGGCCTGCCAGCTGAGAGAAAGCTTCGGGTTAAACGTATTTCCGAAGTCGCTGTAGTTATCGTAACGAGCTGCCACACCCAGTTCTACAGTTTCAACTGGAAAAACGGCACCTTCCACGAATACAGCTTGATTGCTTCGAGACCCTTGACCATTTCCGCCGTTACCCCCAAAAGAATTATTTGAGGCTGTGATGTCATCAACCTCTGTACTATACATTTGCCATCCAGAAGATGTTCCGATTGCAACCGAGGAACTGTCCGTCACCTGGCCTGTCGTTAAAGCTCGTACTTCAGCTTGGCGGGATTGCATCACCTCGTAAGGATTAAATAAAGCAGGAGCGATGTTTCCTTGCTGCCCCGGAGGATTAAGAATTTTGTAATCACCATTTGCTACCATTTGGTTTAAAATTTCTCGATTGGCAAACCCTTGGCCATCATTACGTCGTCTAGAATCTGCATACGAGCCCGTTAAATCCCAAGTCCAAGAGCCTGCAACCTTCCCTTCAAATGTTTGTGCCACGTTATAAGCAAAAGTGCTATCGACCGTGTCCCGCGTACCACCATCCAGAATTCGATAATTAACGTCAACAAGTTGGTCTGTCGGATCGTTGGGATTCGCAGGATTTTGAATTGTTTCCGCATTGGTAATACCGATAGCAGTCGCTTGAGCTGGAGTGAGCCGAATTGTTCCTGGAGCCGGCGCCATTCTGGTTTGCACATCTCTATAAGATATGTTGGCTTGTGTTTTTGAACGAATACTCTTTGTAATCTTATATTGCGCGTTTAACATCGTTGAATACTGACTTATTTTTGGCATTTCCCAAGAGTACTTGGAGTAGTCAAACATACAGTAAGTCTGTCCGCCGTCTTTTACGAGTTGATCCGCCGGGCAACTTCCAGCTAAGAACTGGTTGTTTCCAGCTGTATCGGTCCATTGACCCACTTGGCTCGTAAAACTTCCTTGCTGGGCTAAATTTGTAACCTGAGTAAACGGTCGATCCGCACTAGCAAGTTCTGCGTTATTTCTATATTGAACAATTCCAGAAATCGAACCTTTCTTAAAGGTCTTTCCGAAAGTCCCTGAAAAGTCTGTGCGATTCGCTCCACCGGCTTGAGAAACAGACTGTCCCAGGGAGACTGCACCACCATCATAATCTTTTTTCGTAATGAAATTAATAACTCCACCGATGGCATCCGAACCATATGTGGCAGAGGCGCCATCTTTTAAAATTTCCACTCTTTCAATCGCGGCTGTTGGAATCAAATTTAGATCTACGGAATTTTCGCCACCAATTTTGGGGAGGCGATTGCCATCTAAAAGAACTAAAATAGAGTCAGATCCAAAAGGTCCAATCCCTGTTGTTGCAACACCAGGATTTCCCGAATTCGCGCTTTCGCGTTGACCACCACTTGTAATCGCATTGTCGCGGAGCACATCGGCGACAGAGTTGTAACCCGACTTCTTTAATGTCTCACTTGAAATTGTTTGTACTGGATTGGGGGCTTCTTCATCCACCCTTTTAATGTAAGAACCTGTCACTTCGATTTTTTTCAACGTTTTAACTTCGGCAGCTGTCTCTTCAACAGCTTCTTGCGCCACAGCAAAAACAGAAAGCAAACTTAGGACTAATAGTAATATAACTTGCATTTATCCCCCTAGGATTAGATCCACCCACACAAATAGGTATTGTTTTCTGGCAATTTAATCAAGACTAATGTCATTAATACAAAAAAATATTGTGCGCTTAATCATTAACCTAAGGCCGTTAATTTATTGACATCACTCACCAAGATGCGAGACACCATGCGCTCTATATGGGAGGGTCTCTATGAGAGCTTTGATAATCTTTACAGTCCTGCTCTTGAATCAATTATCTTACGCGCAGGATTCAAAAGCCACGGCTGCCACACCGGCAGCGACTACGGCACCAACAGCAACTCCGGCAGAACCAGTTGCCGCTCAGCCAGCCGCTGTTGAAACACAAGAAGAAGCCGAACCTGCCAAAGAGCCGATGAAGACAGGGTTTGTGATCAATCCCAACTTCACATTGGCCAGCCGTAAATTGGAGCAGGAAAGCCAGCCACAAGGTAAAATGCGTGAAGCACGCCTTGATACAAAGGTTGGATATGTATTTGATTTTGGTCTCTTTGCGGGTGCGCAATTAAATTACGCGACGGGAAGTTTTAGCGCCGCTGCTTCGACGCAAGATGCGGATACAACATCGTATCTTGCCGGTCCAACTATTGGTTATAGCTGCTCACTCACCGGGCTCTTTTTATCAGCCACTTATCATGTTGCTGGATCGACAAACATCACAGGTTCTGGAAAATACGAAAAAGCAACTGGTTATCAAATTGATTTAGGCTATCCAATGAAAGTCAGCGAGAGCGTCAAGTTTGGTCCACAGTTGACCTACAGAAATATTGATCTCGAAGATGGCACTGGTGGCCTCACGAACGACGAGATTAAAGAATTAACCCCTTACTTTGGCCTGTGGCTCTACTTCTAGGAGATAACAATGTTTAAGTATCTAATCACAACTTTAATATTACTCCCACAAATATCGCTCGCAGGTTTTGCGCTGAACCCTTCGTACGGTGTTTACAAAACGGATCGCGAAAACAGCATGTCGCAGCTTGAGTTGCGCGTCGGTTACAAATTTGATTTTGGTTTGTATCTGGGTGGCTTCTACAATTTGGCTTCGCAAAAATATCTGGTGGATTCTAGTGACTACTACGTCGGCGTACAAGCCGGATACGAGTATCATGGTCTTTACGGCTTGGCTGGCTATATCATTAACGGTGATCAGGACATGACTTCGGGTGGAGTGAAATACTCCGGCGCGCATGGCATGCAGTTGACGTTTGGATATCGCTTGCCACTGATGGAAGATGTTTACCTTGGACCTGAACTCACTTACCGCAAAGTGTCCTTTAAAGACGAAGAGATTTCGGGTCTTGCAGATGACGTTAGTCGCCACGACGAAGTGATCATTCCGTCGATTGCTGTTTACTTCGCATTTTAATTTTGCATTCATTTAGGATTTTGTTAAGGCCTCCTCGAGAGGCCTTTTTTATTGGCTCTCACCTGTAAGCGTGTTAAATCCAACTTCACTTTTGGGCTGGGAGTTTGCGCGTGAAAAAATGGATCCTTGTTGCTGGTTTGTTAGTTATTTTTTTTCGCGTCCATGCTCAAGAAAATCAGCCTGACATTGCCAAAGAAGATGAAGCCCCAAAAGTCCTCAAAAAAATTGTTGTTACAGGTTCGTACATTCGTCGCACTGTGGATGATGGTGCCCCCTCACCTGTTTCTGTGATCGACAACAATAAAGTTCAGGAAGCGGGAAGTTTTTCAGCGGGTGGCGCCATCCGTGACAATGCATTAATGACAAACTCGAGTCCCAACAATAGCACAAGCACTCCGAACTCCAGTGGCGGAACAAATGTGTCTTTCCACGGCCAAGGTTCCGCTAACAATCTTGTGCTTCTCAACGGTTTGCGTTTACCCAAACCTGCGGGCGGCGAAGCCGTGAACATCGATTTTATTCCTGCAAGTGCCATTGAACGCATTGAGATTTTAAAAGACGGCGCCTCCGCGCTCTATGGTTCAGAAGCACTCGCTGGTGTGGTGAACATCATTACAAAAAAAGAATACGACGGCATAAATCTTTCCGTTCGCCAGACCACTCCGCAGATTGGTGTTGGCAATGAGACCAATTTGATTGGTACCTACGGCAAAGATTTTAAAAATGGAAATCTCCTCGCCGTAGTCCAGATGAGAAAAAACACGCCGAGTATGTATCGCGACACGGATTACGGGATTGTTGATCTTAAAACTGCAGGAAGTTTAACGAGCAACCCTGGAAATCTTCAAAAAGGCGGAACTTATTATCGCGCGGCCGATTGCACAGCTCCGCAAATTGGCCTCAACGGCGGATGTCGCTACGATTACTACAACACTTTGCCTCTCACCAACGAACGCGACTACTACAATCTTTTGGTGAGTGGTGGGTATGATCTTCCCAATAACCTTCGCATGGAAGGTTCCATCCTAGTTGCCCACCAACGAACCATGGCGGTGAACACACCCAAGATTATTAATTTTGACGATCTGAGTGCTGGTGGCGGGCCCGACTACTCTCTTGATCACAACGAGGCCAATCAGTTTTCGGGGGATCTCGAAGGCAATCCCGTCTTTGTTAACGGCGACAAATTGAAACTGCTTTACAGTGCGGATCAGGAGCTCGGGATCGAACGCTCCAAACAAACTCTCAATAACGGTACCGCTCAATTTAAAATCGGGCGCGAGTCCGAGTCTTTTGATTGGGATTTTTCTGTGGGTTACGGGGTCACCTCGTTTAAGGAAGAAGTTTACGAAGGCAACGCTCGGATGGATATTCTCCACGATAAATTAACAAATGGAGAGTGGAATCCCTTTAAACCGCCTGGAAGTAAAGATGATCTCAGTGATGCGATGGTTGATACCTGGAACACGAACTCTGCCGACATTTGGAATGCACGTGTGGTGGCCTCGGGCGCTGTTCTGGATTTTGGGGCGCGCTCCGTGTATGCCGCTTTTGGGTCAGAAGGTCAGCTGCAAAAATATCGTTTTCGTGCGGACGAACTCTCTTTGCAAAACATTCCTCTCACCGGTTTGTATTCCAACCAAGATGGCGATCGCAATGTTCACTCCTACTTTTTAGAGTTTACGCAAAATCCGATTTCGGCGCTCCAACTGCAAGCCGCACTTCGCTTTGATAAATATTCTGACTTTGGATCCACTCTCAATCCCAAATTGGCGGCGGCTTATAAAATCACTGACAAACTTTCGGCGAGGGGTTCTTTTGGAACTGGCTTTAAAGCTCCCGATTTGCGCGCCCTTTATCAAGGCGATGTCACGCGCCCTCAGCGCTTTCGCGATGAAGTGATTTGTGCAGCTAATGGCAGCAGCGATGCCAATTGTAATAATCTTTTTTCGACAACCTCACGCGGAAATCCCAACCTTGATGCAGAAAAAGGTCAGCACTGGAATTTTGGATTTCAGCTCAAACCTAAAAAAAATTGGACGCTCTCTTTGGATCACTGGCGCGCCAAAGGAACTGAGGCTTTAACCAACATCGATTTAAGTCGTCTGACTCAGGCCGAACAAAAATTTGGTACGGGCGTTTTAAGTGATCTTGGCGTCACGATTCAGCGCGATCCAACGACACAGATCATTCAGTACGTTCTTCTCCCGCTCAAAGGAAACTCTGGACGCTATAATATGAATGGGATCGACCTTGATATCAAACATACAGGAATGATGCGCACCTCTTTATTGGGCTCTCTCAATTACACCGTTCGCATGGACCACTCCCACACTTTGTCTTCGGGCTCCCAGCCCTTCTTTTTTGCAAATTACGAAAAACAATTGGATCTCAATTGGCGAAATATTTTTTCGGTCAATCTTTCTAAAGGAGCTCATCTTACAAGTTTGCGAGCACGAACATTTTCGGCACGCGACAAGGATGAAACGCGAAGCCCCACGTCCGTCGGCAAAGGTACAATCCCAGTCTACTCTGAATATGATATTCACTATGAATATTACGGCGCCTGGAATGGTGTCATCACCGCAGGCATTCGGAATTTGTTTGATCGCAAGGTTTATAATGAACTCAACCGTGGAGGTCCAGGGTTTTTACTCCCTGCTTCGGAAACACTCCTCGGACGCACATTCTACGCGGGCTACTCGCAAGACTTTTAGCCACATTGATTTCTTAGTAGATTTGCAGAAACATCTGCATTGCAAAGACAAGGACGATCGTAAGAATAAATACACCTTTAAAAAATCCCATACTGGACTATCGGCTATTTTTTTTAAAACAGAGTCTGGATTCTCATATTGAGACAGCTTTTTTTTTACCGACAATAGGATAGAATTGTGGGTGTACGGAGCACCGATTGTCAATTTCTTGGTCGAAGCTGCCGATAGTTGTGCTGAGAAACCATAGAGGTGGGATATGAATACATTCAAAATGAAACTCGTCTATCTGATGTTGCTTAGTTTTGTTCTCGTGAGCACACAGGCTTGTTCGAAAAAAAGTTTCGAAGCTGTAAAAACAGATGATGTCGACGGGCAAAGCTCTGGTGACACTGGTGGAACTGCAACGGGTGGTTCATCCGGCGGCAACACTTCTGGTTATATGAATGGTGGTTCTTCGACGGGCGGATCGACAACGAGTGGTACAACCTCTGGAGGATCTACAACTGGTGGAACTACTTCTGGCGGTACAACCACTGGTGGTTCTACTACCGGCTGCACAACTGGCTGTACTACAGGTGGGACGACGACGGGCGGGACTACAACAGGAGGAACAACTTCTGGTGGGACTACAACCGGCGGCACGACTTCGGGTGGAACAACGACTGGTGGAATGACTTCCGGCGGAACAACAACAGGTGGTACTTCGGGTGGCTGTACTCCGTTTGAACCTGGTTGCGATCACGACAATAAATATTGCATCATCGAAAAGTATCAACAACCGGGCGCAATCATCACTCGTAAACTCGATGTTTGGATTATTACAGATTCTTCATCTTCAATGGATCAAGAGCGCGAGCAACTCGCAAACGGAATTACAAACTATATTTCTAAAATGCCAGCTGGCACAGATGTTCAATTTGCTGTCACTCTTGCCCACGGACCGACGAGTTGGTTTTCGGGAAGACTCTATAAGTCTGATTTTAAAGATCCTAATGAAAAGTATGTCATCAGTTCAAGCCAATACAGCAATTCAGATATTCAGTACTGGTTACGACGTAAGCTTCTTTACAGACAAAATGATTATGCTGTTCGTGCCTGGAATGACGACAAAACCCCCATCTCTGGCCAAGCGATTCGCAATCTGCCAACAGATTACGATGCTGATGGTGGAGAAGCTGGTTTGTTTAGTGCGTACGAAGCGATTCGCCCATACTCTACTTCGCCAAGCCGTTATGAATCTCTGCAAACACTTTCTTCGGCAATGCCCGGCGAGAGAAACTTTTTCCGTAACGATGCTGCTTTAGCTGTGATCTTTATTTCTGACGAAAACGATATCTGCTATCTTGACCCTTCTGTCGCTGATGCCGATGGTCTTGAGGCTTTGTTCAACGCAAAATATTGTGCAGGTATGACAGCACAAAAGGTATTACAAAGACTGCAAGTGGTTCGACAGTCTCTGCCACTCTATGTGTCGTCGATTATTTATAACAACAAAAACAACATCCCAGCCGGCCTCGAAAATGGTGTCGGTCTTGGTTACAACCTGATCACAAACCTCGCCAGTGGAAGTATTATCGATATTACTTCAAGCTCGATCTCAAATGGTTTATCTACTATGGGTAGCATGACGTCTCCTCGTTTAAGTCTTCGCTATGATTTTATTTTAAAGTATAAAAACGTGGATGCGAGTACAATCCAGGCGAAAGTGGATGGAACCATTCGCAGCCATGGCTACAGTGGCACGACAAATACTGTTCACTTGCCGTACGCAGGTGTTGCAAACTCGCTCGTGGATATTTACTACTGCCTCAACTTAAATGCGCCACTTGATCCGTATCAGATTCAGATCTCTTCGTATCTGATCAACACGTGTCGTAAGGCTTATCAACCGAACGTGGTTGTCGAGCAGCCTTAATTAAAATTCCGGCTTATGCACATTGATGGCCCTATAAATTTTTTGCGATAATTTTTCGATAT
>CAZOGU010000021.1:39965-45975 GCA_964579625.1 uncultured Pseudobdellovibrionaceae bacterium | reverse complement strand
GCAAGGCGACCACACTCTCGGATATCGTTGTAGGCGGTGCGGGTGCCGAGTGGGTGATCTCCCCAAATGTATTTTTGATGTTGAGTCTCACGGAGACTCGCCAATTTATTTAACAATAGCTTTGGAAACGAAATGACTCGCTCTTTTTGACCCTTCCCCAGAATTCGCAATTCACGTCGCGTGAGATTCACAGAGCGCCACTCGAGCTGACACGCCTCACTCACACGCAATCCGGCCCCATACAAAAGTAGAAATAAAACATGTCGGCGCAAGAGGCGCTCCTTTTGCTCGTTAGGTACGACACGATCAAAAGTTTTCAAAACAGCAAGAGCTTCATCCACAGTCAAAAAGTGGGGGAGGCGGTGACCTTTTTTGGGGGTGATAAGGAGTGGGTGTGAATCTGTAACGAGCCCCTCTTCCTTTAGATACTGGTAGAACTTTTTAAGCGTGGCCACTTTGCGACCTCGCGATGATGGCTCCAAGGAGGCGATGGAGCGGAGGTGGTTTGTCACATGTGCTTGTAACTCTTCGGCGTTGATGGGGCTCTTGGACTGGCAGTGAAAATGATAGGTCTCGGACCCATCAATTTTAGGTCCCATCACGCTGTTGGGGCCCAAGTTCGCAAAGGTTTGCAAAAGGTCGTTGGAGTAGGCAACTATTGTATGGCGGGACTTCTTTTCTTCAAAATCGAGTTTTTCTAAAAATTTTACGATAATTTCTGTAAAATTTAGCATTTTTAAGTTACCGTATTTATTAAGTTTTTTAATGCAAATGACGCGTAGCTGAAAATTCTTCTTGAAAATTATTCAGCGGTGCATTATATTCCTTACCACTCAATGTTGCCTCATTTTGAGGCATTATGAAATAGAGTAATTGAGAGGCGGTACGTATGTCACAAATGAAAGACACCGATTTGCAAAAATCTATACTTTCATCCGATTTAAGAAAACCCTCCATCATCTACAAGTCCGATGTCATGCACCAGGTGTTGAAAATGGTAGATCGAGTGGCCCCTTCTGGAGCTCCAGTATTAATTCTGGGCGAAAGCGGAACAGGGAAAGAGCTGATTGCTCGCGCTGTTCACGAAAAGAGTCAAAGAGCTGATAAGCCTTTTGTTGCGATCAATTGCGGGGCGCTCAGAGAAACTCTTTTAGAGTCAGAACTCTTCGGTCACGAAAAGGGAGCTTTCACGGGCGCTTACAACCGTAAGATTGGTCTTGCGGAAGCGGCTTCGGGCGGAACTCTTTTCTTGGATGAGATCGGTGAGTTGAGCCCTGGGATTCAGGCGAAGCTTTTACGTTTTATTCAAGAAGGCGAAGTTTATCGCGTGGGTGGAAAAGAACCCATTAAGGTGAACATTCGTTTGATCAGTGCAACCAATCGCGAATTGGATTCGGAAGTTCTTAAAGGAACGTTCCGCGAAGATTTGTACTATCGTATTAATACGATCACAATTCATTCGCCGCCACTTCGTCGTCGCAAAGAAGATATTCCAATGCTTGTGGAGTACTTCTTAGCTCGCGGAAATTCTCGTGTTCTTAATAGAGGACAAGAGATGAGCCCCGAAGCGATGCAAGCTTTGGTCAAGTATGATTGGCCAGGAAACATTCGTGAACTTCAGAATCTTTGCGAACGTTTGCAAATTTTAGCAGACGGACACACGATTCAGGTTTCGGATCTTCCAGACACCATTCTCAAACCAGAGAACAAACTGGTGATTGGTCAGTACGATCCAACTTTGACTTTGCATGAACTCGAAAGACGTTACATCGTCGAAGCTTTAAAACACTTTGATGGAAACAAAACTCAAGCGGCAAACGCTTTAGGGATTACCATCAAGACTCTGTATAACAAACTGCATGAGTACGGCGAGTTCGAAAACTTTGCCATTCACATGAAAGTTCCAAAAAAAGGAACTTAAAAAAAAAGGCCGCGAAAGCGGCCTTTTTTGTTTCTACAATGTTCACAATTATTTTTATTGCAGACACCAGTAATCCACTTGATGTGTTCCAGTCGGTAAGTCGTTCGCCATGGTGATGGCTTGCCCCGTGACCGCGGCCACTGCTGCATTCGCACCTGATTGCAATGTGACGATCACGTCATCCAACAGTGTGGAATTTTTATTTTCATTCACTGGCGCACAGCTCAGGTTAACAACACGGCGTAGATTCACCACAGCTTGTCCCATCTGAGTGAGTTGCGATCCGTAGTCCGAAGCGCAGACGGTTCCAATGATACCACCTGTGAGGCCCGAAAGAGTTTCGTAAGAAGTTCCATAATCTTCGTTACCGTTGATAGCGACGCAAGCGCTATCCCCACTTTTCACAACGATCGAGTTGTAAACAAATGGCTTTGACGGCCAAATTGTTTGCACGGAGCTGATCCAGTTTTGTGGAGTATTTTGTATCTGAGTTCCGTTCGGATTTGTTTCATTGGCATCAGTGACAACGAGGACACTGAGAACAGCATCGCTACGGAAGAAATCACGATTGGGCTGACTCTCCGACACGGAAACTGGATCTTGACTGCGCCGGATGGCACGTAACGAAGCGGCGATCCCTTGCTCATTGCCACTTCCCTCATTGGCCGGACGCTGAATCGTTTTACCGAAAGAATCCTTGGCCTTTACCAAGTTCATCGAAGAATCAATGTAATAAAAGTCCGGAGGTATGACGGTCTGTCCGTTTTTGTCGATAGTGTTGAACGCCGTCTTATCAAAGAGCAAGAAACGTCCATCTTTTTTGTAAGCATCGGAGCTGACATCTGTGGTCACAATGGCAACTCGCCAGTTTAAATCCTTCAATTGATCGAGAAAGGTCGCAAAGCGAGTGGCCATATTGGCCTGCTCTGTTCTCATCGATCCAGAATTATCAATCACGATCAAAATATCTGCTTTATTATTTTGTGTGACAGAAAAAGTCTGACTGACCTGTCTAATATTAAACGAAACCGTCCACTGGATCGAGTTGGTCGTTGCATTTCCTAAAGCATCAACGGCGTCAACAGTAAACCTGTACGAGCCCGCACTGAGTGTTGTGTATGTGAAGCTCGAGGTTACTGGACACGAAGCCATCTGACCCTGAAGGCCACACTGTACACTGGCAACATTTGAGTAGGCATCCGTCACATTAAAGCTCACCACTGGATTTTCAAGTATTCCTACGATTGGGCTTGGAATCGTTGTAAAGTTAATGGCAGGACCCGTGCTATCAAGCAACCAAGAGTATGAGATCGTGGGTGAAGTGTTGCCAGCATTATCTGTTGCACGCACTGAGAAGGAATGAATTCCATCAGCTGGAATATTGATAGCCTGCACCCTCGAGCACGGGGTGAACATCGTCGCGTTGTCGAGCAAGCACTCCAGCGTGATCGCACCCGTGGAATTGTCCGAAACCTGCATTTCAAAGTTTGCTAGTGGATTTTTGGTTGGATTGGTCGGCGTGCGTACAAAGCTAAGTGAGGGCGCTGTGAGATCAACAAACCAAGTGTAAGTGGCCGGTGACGAAATGTTTCCTGCAACGTCAGTGGCGCGTACTTCAAAAGTGTGGTTTCCTTCGGCTAAATTATTGTACACGACGGAGTTATTGCAAGCCTGAAAAGTACCGCTGTCGATACGACATTCTGTAGACTGAACACTGGATTCCGCATCCGAAGCCACAAACTGAAATGTCGCTGAAGTTTGGCGAGTTTCTTTTGCGGGAGTGGACGTAATCTGTACTTGCGGAGGACGTAGATCAATGGTCCAACTGTAAGAAGCTGGAGCCGACATGTTCCCCGCCGAATCGTACCCACGAACTTGGAAGATATGAGCCCCCGCCGCGAGAGCCGATTGAGCAGAAGGGCTATTGCAACTGACGAATGCGCCAGCATCCATTCTACAATCAAAGCGTGTAATGGGTGTCCCTTGGTCAACACCATCAAATACAAATTGTGCATTTGTTGTATTTGAGAAAAAGGCCGGACCACTTCGGATTGTCACTGTTGGAGCCGAGAGGTCAATAATCCAATTGTATGAAGCAGGTGTAGATGTATTTCCTGCTGCATCTTTTGCACGAACTTCAAAGATGTGCGTGCCAGCTGCAAGATTAAAGTTATATGGAGATACGCAAGTCGCAAAAGTGGCGCCGTTGACTCGGCATTCATAAACCAAGGCACTCGAAAAATTATCAGTTCCCGAAAATAGAAATGTGCCAGTACTTTGATTTGAGGGAGAAGACGGGCCGGCATTGATAATAACCCGAGGCGCGGTAAAATCCGCAAGCCAAGTTTGCACGATTGGCACAGAAACGTTTCCAGCCTTGTCTTCAGCAGTTACAGTGACGGACCCCGTGCCTTCGCTGAGATTCGCAACCGACATCGAGGGTTGGCACGACGTGAGCGTTTGTCCGCTTTGATCTTTACAAGCGTGCCCTTTCACTCCAGAGAGTGCATCAGAAGATGAAAATTGAAAACTCAAGGAAGTGCTGTTGGTGATGGCCGGGGCGGGAGTTACGATAGCGAGTGTGGGCGCAATGTCATCATGAATGATACTGTCCCATGTACAAGTGGATTCAGGGCCACCAACCACTTCACGAAATTTAATATACGCTTTGGTTCTTATATTTTTTTGTCCCAGCGTCCAAACCTTGGAAGTGGAATAAGGTTCCCATTGACCACCGCCTTCACAATCTTTGGAGTTTGTGACATACATTTCTTCGGCGCTATTATTTTCGATGGTTAGATTCACTACCGAATTGTTGGTGTAGGTATCATCATTGTTAATGTAAACACTCGAGCCTTGGCTGAGCTGTCTTTGCACAGTCTCATTAGAAACACTGAATGTTTTATTTGAGCAATTTGTATAGGCCACAAGCGAAGTGCCCAGTGCCAGAATAAACCCGAATACGAATTTTGACTTATTAGAAATGAGTCCCATTTGTTCCCCCTGACTAAGGTCTTGTCGGTAAACACGCAAAAAAAATAAAGACCTTTATAAAGATGGTCTCAAATTGAGACAGCAATAGCAAGAAAGGGGGCTTAAAAAACAAAGGGCCCATGTCAGGGCCCTTGCAACAATCTCAAAAAGAGAAAATTGTTAAAATCTAGAAGTAGCTACCGTCGTCTGACTCTTCTTCATCCTCTTCGTCGTCTTCGAACTCATTGTACGAAGTTAAGTCTGGATCGTCGAAAACATCTTCTTCTTCTTCACTCACTGGAGCTGCGGCATCCACATCCAGATCATCTGTTGCAAACTCGTCTTCCATAATAAGATCTTCTGTTTCAAATGAAGTCTGTTTATTTTTGTACATATCGTTGAGAGAAGCGACTGCGCTTGTAGGAGTCTTGGCTTCTTTTTTAGCAACTTTAGCAGTGACCTTTGGTGCCGCTTTTTTTGCAGTGACTTTTTTAGGGGCTGCTTTTTTAGCAGTGGCTTTTTTCTTGGGTGCCGCTTTTTTGGCTGCTTTTTTTGCAGCTTTCTTCTTCGGGGCCGCCTTTTTAGCCGAACTTTTCTTCTTTTTAGGGGCTGCTTTTTTAGCGGCCTTTTTCTTTTTAGCAGGTTTTTTCTTTGCCATAAATCCTCCGTTAATTTCGCAATCCGAGCCAATTTAGCTTATCGCTACGCTTTAGCATAGAAGAAATTCAAGATGGGCTCTATGTCAAATTAATTTAGAGGGAAAGTCGATCACAAAAAGGGGTCTTTCGACCCCGGGAGTGAACACACTTTCAAAAGCTTGCTTGTATATTAACCTAATAGTTTCAGAGATAACGTATTCTTCTGGTTAGCCTGAGCTAGAGTCGACGTGTTGGCCTGCATTAAGATCTGATTTTTAGTCAAATCGGCAGTCACTTCGGCCATGTCCGCATCACGGATGCGACTATTGGCAGCAGAAAGAGTCTCTGTTTGAATACCAAGGTTGTTGATTGTTGATACCAATCGGTTCTGGAGGGCACCGAGGTTTGAGCGAATTCGATTCAGTTCGACCTGCCCAGCATCAAGGAGTTCAAGAGCTCCTGCTGCGCCTTCTTTCGA
>CAZOGU010000021.1:9984-39865 GCA_964579625.1 uncultured Pseudobdellovibrionaceae bacterium | reverse complement strand
GTATCAGAAGCCGCTTGGATCCCAAGTTCACGCATACGGATAATAATGTTACCCATTTCATTCAAACCGCCTTCTGCCGTTTGGACGAGGGAAACCCCATCGTTCGCGTTGCGTGACGCTTGACTTGCAGATCTGATCTGAGCTTTTAAGTTCTCAGAGATCGCGAGTCCCGCTGCATCGTCGGCCGCTTTATTAATACGGCTGCCGCTTGCCATTTTTTCGAAGTTCGAATTTATATTACGATCATTCGTATATAAATTTCTCATTGCATTCACTGACGAAATATTTGTGTTCACTCTCATACTCATGTGTTTCTCCTTTTATAAATTGAACATCTCACTGTTCGGAGAGAACCGTAGGATCTTGACAGGACCTGAGTAGAGATTCGTGCAAAAGGCTCGTTTTTTATCCTTTGGTCTTAGGAGAAAGGGCTTGTTTTCAAAGCCAAAGTCGAGGTTTTCTCGTCATAAAAATGTCATAGCTAAGAGTCGAGTGAACCTTTTGAGGGCGAAGAAAGGAAGTCGGAGAGGGCGGAGTTGGTCCATTCGGGCTCATCTTCCATCAAGTGATGGCCACCTCCGGGGTGGGTTTTATGCAATGCGTGGGGTATTTGCTGCAGGATTTTTTGCAAAGCCCAGCGCGGGATCACACGGTCCCGTTCTCCCCATAGTATAAGGACAGGGGGTTGGATTTGCGGCAGGGCCGAGAACAATCTGGGGTCTTTAATAAGAGAAACTGTTTTAAGAAAACAAGTGACGGCCTCTGGATTGAGGAACGGCAAAAAGTAATTTTCCACCACATCTCGCGAAATTCGATCGCGGTAGGCAAGCCCACCATGCAGGGCCGCTTTGATCAGGGATCGAGAGATGATCTTTTTACCAAAAAGAGCTAATTTATCATGAGGGATCTTTAAAAAAGGCACCACAGAGGCCGTGGCTGCCGGCGCAATCACCACAATCTTGAGAAAACGCTCGGGATATTTGAACTTAAGCCACAAAGCCAGTGCGCCCCCTAACGAGCAGCCAATCAAATGACATTTTTGAATCTGCCTTTCGTCGAGGAACTGCACAATCCGCGCGCATGTTGCATCCAAGGAATAATCCTCCTGTGCGGGCTTATCGCTTTTCCCAAAACCCAAGAGATCAAACGCAATGACTCTTTGTTGACCCGAAAATGCATCCAATTGATAGCGCCAGGAATACATCGAGGAGCCAATACTATGAAGAAAAACCCAAGGCGGATTTTCGCAACCAGAGCGCGTTGGGTCTTCCCCATTGTCATAGAACCCAATCTTTCCGTAAGAAAATTCAGCAAACTGAGTGGGAGTCTGAGGGGACCATTCCGTAAAAGGCTCAAAACTGGCTTGCGCCCGCCATAAAAACAGACCCATAAATAAGAGAGCAATAATAAAGGGAAGACCTTCAATCCACATAAGGCTCAATCAATTTCTGTAAAGCGGCAAAAGGCCATATGACCATGGAGATAAAATCTCTGCAGTTGGATTTCTTTTTTATGAAGCTTTACTTGATACCCTAGGGTGCAAGAATCGGAGACTGGGTCATAATGACTGCACTGTTCGCAGCAAAAGATGGGATTGCGATGAAGAAACTCCTCAGGAGACACACGGTCCAATTTAATACTTTTGCGCAATTTTTTTGGGGTTTGTTTGTTGGATATTGACATTTAATAGGGGGCCCTCATCTTTAACAGAGATGATATACTCTTTTTAGGAGCCATTGTGAACGACATAGAAAAAATGACACTAAAAGCAAGAGAGGCGATGCAAGCAGCAGCGCAATTTGCAGAGAGCCAAAAGCACCCTGCGGTAGAGCCAGAGCATGTCCTCTGGGCGGCTATCGATGCAACAGACAGTGTGGTGTTTGATATTTTCAATCGCCTCAACAAAGAAGCCCTGAGTGCACTCAAGAGGTCTCTTAAAGAAGAGTTGGATCGTTTTCCGCAAGTCTCTGGTCAAAGCAAAGTGGTCGCGAGTTCAAGGTTCGTGGAGTTTTTCCAGACGGCAGAAAAAATCGCTCACCAAATGGGCGATCAGTTTATCGGTTTAGAGCATTTTTATCTGGCAGCCTTAGAGACGGCTGGTGCTCTTAAAACAGCTTTGCAAAAAACAAAAATTTCAGCCGAAGCTTTTCGGCAGGAGCTCGAAAAAATGCGTGGTGGAGAAAAACTCAATTCCGAAGAAGCAGACAGTCAGTACAACGCCCTTCAAAAGTACTCACGCGATCTGACCGAGATGGCTCAAGAGGGAAAGCTCGATCCGGTCATTGGCCGAGACGAAGAAATTCGCCGTACAGTTCAGGTTCTCGCGCGTCGTAAGAAAAACAATCCTGTTCTTATTGGTGATCCTGGTGTTGGAAAAACAGCCATCGCCGAAGGCCTGGCTATTCGCATTATCAATCGCGATGTGCCCGAAGTTCTTTTTGATAAAAAAATTGTCAGTCTCGACATGGGAGCACTCATTGCGGGCGCCAAATATCGCGGTGAATTTGAAGAACGCCTCAAGGCGGTGATCAAAGAGGTCAGTAAAAGTGAAGGCCATATCATTTTGTTTATTGACGAATTGCACACTCTTGTAGGAGCTGGAAAATCCGATGGGGCGATGGATGCAGGTCAGCTCCTCAAGCCCGCTCTGGCGCGCGGTGAACTGCGCTGTATCGGCGCCACCACTCTTGATGAGTATCGTCAATACATCGAAAAAGACAAAGCCCTTGAGCGACGCTTTCAAACCGTTCTCGTCGATGAGCCCTCGGTGGAAGACACCATCACCATCCTGCGCGGCCTTAAAAATAAATACGAAGTGCATCACGGAGTGCGAATCACAGACGATGCCATTATTTCGGCAGCCAAATTGTCTCATCGTTATATCAGCAATCGATTCTTACCCGATAAAGCCATCGATCTTATCGACGAAGCGGCCAGCAAACTGAGTATCGAAATCAACAGCGTTCCCGCCGAAGTTGATGAACTCAATCGCAAGATCATGCAATTGCAAATCGAAAAGAATGCGCTTCAGCAGGATAAAAAAGAGGATCCTCGTCTTAAAGAAATCGATTCAACTTTAAAAGATCTCCAAGGAAAAGTAGGAGTCCTCACCCAACAGTGGGAACAAGAAAAACGCGAGATCGTTTCCCTTAAAGAAACCAAGGGACAAATTGAACAGGTCTTACAGCAGATCGAAATGGCAGAGCGCGATAGCCAGTTGGAGCGTGCGGCTCGACTTAAATATGGTGAATTGCCGGCTCTCGAAAAAAAGCTCAAAGAACTCAATAGTGCAGCTGATGATTCGAAGTCTGATCATAAAAAACTCTTGCGCGAGGAAGTCACTCCCGAAGTTATTGCGGAAGTGGTGGCCAAGTGGACCGGTATTCCCGTCGAGAAAATGGTCCAAAGCGAGACCGATAAATTATTACACATGGAAAAACTTTTGTCGCGACGAGTGGTGGGGCAAGAGCCTGCTCTCCGTGCAGTGGCCGATGCCATTCGTCGATCACGAGCAGAAATCGGCGATCCCAATCGCCCCATCGGGACTTTCTTATTCTTAGGCCCAACGGGTGTTGGAAAAACGGAAACGGTAAAAGCGCTCGCCGAATTTTTATTCGATAGCGAAGAGAACATCGTCCGCATCGACATGAGCGAGTATATGGAAAAACATTCCGTCTCTCGTTTGATTGGCGCCCCTCCAGGTTATGTGGGCTACGACGAGGGGGGACAGCTCACCGAGCAGGTTCGTCGTCGTCCGTACAGCGTGGTTCTCTTTGACGAAGTCGAAAAAGCACACCCTGATGTGTTTAATGTTCTCTTGCAGGTTTTTGATGAAGGTCATTTGACCGACGGTCAAGGACGTACGGTGGACTTTAAGAACACGGTGATTGTGATGACATCAAATATCGCTTCAGAATTTATCGTCGACGAAAAACTCACCGATGATCAGCGCGATCAAAAAATTCGTTCGCAATTGAGCAATCACTTCAAGCCAGAATTTTTAAATCGTGTTGACGAGACAATCACTTTTGGTCAATTGGGACGAGAGCAATTACACAACATCGTCGGTATTCAGGTGCAAAAAGTGGTGGATCGCCTCAAAGAAAAAAAGATTCAGATGAGTGTTTCTACCGCGGCTCTCGATTTTTTAGCCAAGAAAGGCTACGACCCGGTTTATGGAGCGCGACCGCTTAAAAGAGCGATTCAAGATCACCTTTTGAATCCGCTCTCGAAGAAAATTTTGTCCGGCGAAACGCCACCCGGTTCGCGATGGGATGTGGAAGCGACTGATTTGGGATTGAATTTTGTGAATAAAGTTCAGTAATTTCATATGCTTGACCGTGTTGACATAACGAATCACAAGGGTTAGTTTGTGGCCTCATGTTTTCTGGAATCATTGAGGCTTGCGCCCCTATTTTATCGGTTGAACCTCGCGGAGATTTACTCACCATCCAGGTTCAACGTCCGACTCCTTTTGATGACATCAAAGAAGGCGATAGCATAGCCGTTAACGGTGTTTGTCTTACTGTCGAAACATTTTCGGCGGTGCAAATCCAATTCACACTTGGTGCGGAAACTTTAAAGGTCACCGGATGGAATTCTTCACAGCTCCTCACGCAAAGTGTGAACCTCGAAAGATCTTTGCGCTTCGGCGATCGCATGCACGGACATTTTGTCAGTGGCCACGTCGATGCTGTGACGAAAGTTTTGGCCCTCGAAAAAGGCGAAAGTTGGATTGTGAAAGTCTCTAAAGAGTCTCTTAATTCCAAAATGATATGGTCCAAGGGAAGCGTGGCCCTTCAGGGTGTGAGCCTGACAATCAACGAAGTCACTGCCACTTCTTTGAGTGTCTGCTTAATTCCGGAAACTCTTTTACGCACCAATTTACAAAACCTGAAAGTGGGCGACTCCATCAATGTTGAGTACGACACCTGGGCAAAAGCTTTTGTCCATTTTCAGGAACAAAGAGAGGCCTCTTTATGAAAATGAATTCAATTCAGGAAATCGTCGATGACATCCGCAATGGCAAAATGGTCATCTTGATTGATGACGAAGATCGCGAAAACGAAGGGGATCTGATTCTCGCTGCCGATTTTGTCACTCCCGATGCCATTAACTTTATGGCCTCCCAAGCAAAAGGTTTGATCTGTCTTTCCCTCGAACCGCAACAGATCGACCGCCTCGGTTTACCTTTGATGGTCGGCGACGAAAAAAATCACTCACCTAATAAAACAGCATTCACAGTTAGTATCGAAGCTGCTGATGGAGTTTCCACTGGAATTTCCGCCTCCGATCGCGCCCACACCATTCGTGTGGCATCTCATCCCAAAGCACGCCCACAAGATGTGATCATGCCGGGTCATGTATTTCCAATTCGTGCTCAGCAGGGGGGAGTTCTTAAACGCGCTGGTCATACCGAGGCCAGCGTCGACTTGGCCCGACTTGCAGGTCTTACACCTGCGGCTGTCATCTGTGAAGTGATGAAAGCCGATGGCACAATGGCTCGTTTACCGGACTTAGTGGAGTTTGCAAAAACTCATCAGCTCAAAATCGGAACGATCGAAGAGTTGATCCGTTATCGTCTTGAAAACGAAACACTCATCGAAGAAATCTCCGCGGGTCCCATTGAAACACAGTTTGGTCTTTTTCAAGCTCGTGTTTTTAAAAATGGTCTCGATCAATCACACAGTTTTGTTTTACAAAAAGGCATCATTCGCGAGGATCGTCCCACTCTCGTCAGAGTGCATGTCGAAAATTCTCTCAACGATCTTCTTTTATCTCCCGAACTTCAAACGGGAATGCCGTATCAAAAAGCCCTCGAACTGATGAGTGAGGCCGATTGTGCCGTGCTTGTTTATCTTCGCAAAGAGGGAACACAATCCTCCATCGCACAGTGGACAGGCAAAGCGAAGACCGCTGACAATCGCAAAATGGATCCGCGTGAGTATGGAATTGGCGCACAGATTTTAAGAGAACTCGGGATTCGTCAGATTCATCTCTTAGGGAGTCAGCAAAGTGCCAAGGTCGTGGGTCTTAAAGGATTTGGTCTCGAGATCGAAAAGGTTGTATCCTTGGATGCCCCTGAACTGCACAAAGATGATCGTCAGCATGAAAGTTTTTTCACCAGTTTTTTAAAATAGGCCGCAAAAGGGAATTTTATGATTAAAGGAAAGATCGAAGTCATCCATCAAGCAGCTCAAGATTATGTCGTTGGAATCGTGACTTCACAATTTAACGAAGACATTACGAGCAAACTTCGTCAGGGTGCCCTCGAAGTTCTTAACGAATTTGGGATCAACTACTTTGATGTCGAAGTTCCGGGAGCGGTCGAAATTCCGCTTGCGGTTAAATGGCTCATTGATGGTAAAAAATGCGATGCCGTGATCGCACTCGGTGCTGTCATTCGTGGCGAAACATCGCATTTTGATTTTGTGTGTAATTCCGTGGAGAGAGGCTGCTCCGAACTTCAATTGCAGTATGGAATACCTGTAGCTTTTGGTGTGTTAACAACAGAAGATGGTCATCAAGCCCTTGCACGCGCCGGTGGAGCGAAGGGAAATAAAGGAAAAGAAGCGGCCTTTGTGGCGCTAGAGATGCTGGCTCTTAAAGAAGAGCTCCTCGGATAGGTCAATGAATGCTCAATTCAAAAAAAGAGTTTGGTAAACGAAAACGTGAGGTTTTTTCAATCATCGGATTGATGTTTTTGTTTATCGCTCTCGCCTGGTTTGAGTTTCGTGTTTTTTTAACAAGCAAAGACCTGCCCTTCGAATACTCCGTATTCTTTTTTGGACTGGTGAACTTTAACCTCGTTCTATTGCTTCTTCTCTTCTTTCTTATATTTCGTAATCTCTTTAAAGCCTTTGTCGAAAAACGACGAGGCGTTACCGGAAGTTCTCTTCGTTCGCGATTGGTGATGACCTTCTTTATTTTTTCTTCAGTTCCAACGCTGCTGATGTTTTTTGTTTCGGTGATTTATATCAATTCCAGTTTTGACAAATGGTTTAGCGAAAAGATCACAGCGGTGATGAAGAGCTCTCTCGAAGTGACTACGCACTTTTATATGGATACTAAAAAGCGTAATTTTTATGCAGCACATATGATCGCGCAAAAATTGCAGCTCGCACAATCACGCAGCGAAATTGAATATATTTTGCGCCAACAGCAGCAGATTTACAATATCGACGCCATCGAGTACTACGATGATGTTCTGGGTTCCCGCCAAATCGTCATGACCGAAGATCAAACCATTCCCGAGATTCCCAGAGCCTCCATGGAGTTTTTAGAAAAAGGCTTACGCAAAAAAAACGAAGCGAGTACGGTCCATGAATACGTCAAAGGCAACTTGATTCGTGCGATGGTACCAATCAAGGGGCGAACGGGGGCTGTGATCGTCTCCACTTATGTTCCTCTCTCCCTGCTCAATAAGATGAGTACGATTGGCTCTGTTTACGAGGATCTCAAGGGCAGTGGCAATCCCATTCAGTATCCACTCAAATCGATTTATATTATTATTCTTCTTCTTATGACTCTGGTTATTTTATTTTGTGCGACCTGGTTTGGTTTCTATATGGCACAACACCTATCGGGAGCTTTGTCAGAGCTGGGTCAGGCGACACGACGAATCGCTCAGGGAGATTATCGTCCGGTCAAAATGGATCGCGGCGAAACGGAAGTTATGGAACTTGCCGAGAACTTTAATTCCATGGCCCAGCAGCTCGAAGAAACTCTCTCCCGACTTGATGAGCGGAGTCGCTACATCGAAGTGGTTCTCTCCAACGTGAGCACGGGTGTGATTTCTCTGGATCCAAGTGATAACATAACAACCATCAACGATCGTGCGGCGAGCTTGTTTAAAGTCCAAGCCATTGATTATATCGGCCGAAACCTAAAAGATGTCCTCGGTGAGAAATACTACCGACTGTACCGACAAATGGTTTTAAACATGGGGCAATATTCTCTTGATAAGATGACTCGCCAACTCGAAATGGAACTCAACGAGTCGTCTTTTCCATGTTTATTTACCATCTCACGTCTTGGGGGAGTGGACAAGAATCTGGGAACAGTGATTGGCTTTGATGATCTTACGGATGTCTTTAAGTCTCAGAAGATTGAAGCCTGGAAAGAAGTGGCACGTCGGATCGCCCACGAAATTAAAAATCCACTGACGCCGATTAAGTTGTCGGCGCAGCGCTTGCAAAAAAAGTTCGGCATGACGATCGATGATGAGGCCTTTAAGGCCTGCACGGACATGATCATCCAACAGACTGACGAAATGAAACGACTGGTGAATGAATTTTCGGAATACGCAAGGATGCCCGTTTTACAAAAAGAGATGTACGATATCAATTCGCTCCTTCGCAATATTGTAACTCTTTATTCGGAAGCCTATAAAAAAGTTTCTTTCGAACTGGATCTTGAAAAGAATTTGGAGCCTTTTTTATTTGATCAAGATCAAATCAAGCGAGTGCTGATTAACTTAATAGAAAACGCCCTTGTTGCGATTGAGGGAGTAGAGACTCCAAAGATTCGTATTTCCTCAACGGCCGACGCGCAAAAAGAAACCCTCACCCTGATATTTGCCGACAATGGCAGCGGCGTGCTAGATGGAAATTACACAAAGCTCTTTGAACCCTATTTTAGCACCAAAAAGGGTGGGTCTGGACTTGGTTTGGCGATTGTGAGTAAGATTATCGAAGATCATGGCGGGATGATTCAGGCGTATGCCAATAAGCCAATGGGTGTTTGTTTTAAAATGGATTTGCCATACAAGGTAACTACAAAGGATCAAAATGTATAACGATAAAAATGAAGAAAAAATTTTGATTGTCGATGACGAAAAAGCCATTTGCGAAGTCCTCTCTGCGGCGCTTAAGGATGAAGGTTATGTTGTCGAAACCGCCGAAAACGGAGAAATCGGATTACAAAAAATCGAAAAATTTAAACCCGCCGTCGTTCTGCTCGATGTTTGGATGCCAGGTCGTTATGATGGAATCGCGGTTCTAAAACACAGTAAAGAGCTTCAATCCTCCTGCGATTTTATCGTGATGTCAGGACATGGGACTATCGAAACGGCCGTTCAGGCGACAAAACTCGGTGCCTGGGATTTTGTCGAGAAACCAATTTCTTTGGATAAAATTTCGATTCTGATTAAAAACATTCTCGCGTTTCAAAAAGAACGCCAGGAAAAAAGAAATTTACTTCATCGACTCCGAGAAAATATCGCAATTGTCGGTAACAGCGAGGAATCCAAACAGATTAAACAACTGGTCGTTAAAATTGCTCCGACAGCGCACTGGATTCTCGTGCAAGGCGAAGTGGGAACCGGCAAAGAACTTGTCGCGAACAACATTCATTACCTCAGTCAAAGAGCAGGGTACTCGTTTATTGATGTAAAATGCAGCCAGATTCCAGCGGATCTCATGGAAGGCGAACTTTTTGGTTATGAAGAGGGGAGTCTTGTCGGCTCTCACGAAGAGCGCTTGGGAAAGCTGGATCTCGCCCATCGCGGAACACTCTTTTTGGATGACATCGATTGCATCAGCTTAGCGGTGCAAGAAAAGATCTATCGCTATTTACAAACCAATAAGATTCAACGTCGCGGTGGAACTAAAAATATCGAATTGGATGTGAGAATTGTCGCGGCCACAACCAAAAATCTCAGCCAAGAAGTAGCGGCAGGTCGTTTTCACCAAGATCTTTATGAGCGACTCAATTTAATGCCACTGCAAATTCCGCCCCTTCGTCAGAGACAAAAAGATATCGAGGCGTTGATTTACTATTTCAGCGGAAAAGTGGCGGCCTCAGGAGGCTTTCATATTAAAAATTTCACCGCTCAGGCTCTCGAAATGTTGCTCAAATACGAGTGGCCAGGCAACGTGCGCGAACTCAGAAACTTTATCGAGAGAATTTACATTCTCACGCCCGAAGACACCGTCGACGTGCATGACATGAAGTTTGCCGGCCTCAAGGCGGGATCAACGTCCACGTACACAGAGTTTGGAAGTTTTCGCGAAGCCCGCGCCCAGTTCGAAAAAGAATACATCCTCAACAAGATCACAGAGTTCGACGGAAACATCAGCAAGACGGCTGAATCCATCGGCCTCGAGCGCAGCTATTTGCATCGCAAGATTAAGTCTTTTGGCATGGACGTCGAGTAATCTGCAATATTGGACCTTAATCCAAAAATGATGACTCAAAATTTGACTTTACTCCAGAATTGCGGATAATAGATTCTATGAAGCGTTATCTTGTCAATCAGGTCCTAAAGGACCTTGAAAAAAAAATGGTCTTTATTGGTGGTCCAAGGCAGGTTGGGAAAACCACTTTAGCCCAGTCTTTGGCTCCCAAGTCCTCCTATCTCAACTGGGATAACGTCCATGATCGAGAAAAAATACTCAAAAATGAGTTACCTCCACAAAAAATATTAATCTTTGATGAACTTCATAAGTATCGTTCATGGAGAAACTATCTCAAAGGTCTTTACGACAAAAATAAAGACAGTCTCAAAATTCTTGTCACGGGCAGTGCGCGTTTGGATTTTTACCGTTTTGGTGGAGATTCTCTTCAGGGACGCTATCATTATTTAAGACTTCATCCTATTTCGATGGATGAATTGGATTCATTCAAAGCAAAGACAGTTGGGGAGCTTCTTCAGTATGGTGGTTTTCCAGAACCTTTTCTTGGAAAAAATAAGATCGAAGCCCAAAGATGGTCGAGAGAGTACCGACAAAGGATACTAAGAGACGATATAACTTCGATTGAGGTCATTGAGGATCTAGCAAAGGCTGAGCAGTTGCTTTTACGTTTACCTGATTTAGTAGGCAGTCCACTTTCAATGAATTCTTTGCGCGAAGACTTGCAGGTTGATTTTAAAACAATCAAAAGATGGATCGACCTTTTCGAGAGATTTTATGCACTTTTTAAAGTGTCTGCATTTGGCTCGCCAAGAATTAAAGCGGTCAAGAAGGAGCAAAAACATTATCATTTTGATTGGACCATCGTGAAAAGTGAAGGGGCACGCTTTGAAAACTTTGTGGCGAGCCATTTATTAAAATGGGTTCATTTTTTCGAGGACACACAGGGGCGTGATTTGCAATTGTGCTTTTATAAGGATCGAGAGCAAAGAGAGGTGGACTTTGTGATCACCGAAGACTCCAAGCCCCTTTGTTTTATTGAGTGCAAGCTTTCAGAAAAAACACTCAGCCCGCATCTCACATATCTTGGTCGAAAGTTCCCATCGGTTCCTTGTTACCAGTTGACCCAAAAAGACGTCGGCGACTTTCAAACCAAAGAGGGGCATCGTTTAGCTCCAGTTTGGAAAGGCCTTGAGGAAATTAAGCAATTGATTAAGAAATAAGATTTAAAGACCCTCTCAGAGATTCGAATGGTCGATTGATTTGTCCTCTAATAAGGCTTCGAAATCAGAATAAAATCGAGAAGAGTTAAGGATTTCTACGTACTTTCGCCAAAAGTCATCTTTGCCGTCTCGATGTTCAGGGCAAGCCTTATTCAAAAGCTGCAAAGCGACCTCTCTATTTCCTGAAAAAACAAGATCAGTTATAGATTGAACCAAAGAGGGGTGGGGGAACTCTCCTGTTTCCTCATCTTCAAATTGATAACGCCACTTTTGCATTTGTATTTCATATGAACTCAGGGCAGGGCAGGGTTTCCTAATTATTTTCATTTTATATACAATCACTTCATTAAGTCGGACAAAAATTTGTCTTTGTCCGACAGAGGTTTAATCATATTCCATTAAGGATTACAAACCGTATAGATTAAACCCTCTAAACCAAGTATTGAACTATTCAATCCTTTTAAAGCTTCTTCAGATCGGGCAAAACATTCTTTGGGATATACTTCTGAATGGCTTTTTCCCAGCCTTCGGGGCCCACGAGGCCCTTCACCATGCTCGAGCTGATCTGCGAAAGCTCTGCCGGCGGGACGAGATAAATGGTTTCTACTTGGGGTGACATTTCGCGATTCACCTGATTCATGACCAATTCGTAATTAAAATCGTTGGGCCCACGAATTCCACGCACCAGATACGGAATTTTCATCTCTTCGGCGTACTTTACTAAAAATTTGTTATCGATGATAGCGATGGAAATATTTTTGCCAATTTTTAAATTGGCGAGAGCGTCTTCAACGTGTTTTTTGCGAAGTTTTACCGAAAACAAATACTGCTTGTTAGGGTTTTCGCCAATGGCCACGGTGAGCTCGTCAAACAATTGCGCCGCTTGTTTAATCACCCACAGGTGCCCCAGGGTCAGGGGGTCAAAACTACCAGCATAAATAGCTCTTTTGCTTTTCATGCAGCCATAGTATATCTAGGACCATCAGGATGCAAGCCACAGAAAAAAGCCAGTTAGAAAGGGCAACTGCCATGAAATGGTCCAACACATTTTTATTCACGATGAAGGAACCGCCTGTCGACGCAGAGATCGTCAGCCATCAGCTTTTTATGCGTGGAGGAATCATCAAAAAGGTCGCCCCTGGAATTTTTACTTATAGTCAGATCGGTTTGCGCGCGATTCGAAAACTGGAAAATATCATTCGCGACGAGTTGGCTAAAATCAATTGCCATGAAATCTTAATGCCCATGGTTCAGCCCCGCTCGCTGTGGGATGAGTCGGGTCGTTGGCCCTTTATGGGAGAGCTTCTCAAGT
This sequence comes from uncultured Pseudobdellovibrionaceae bacterium, assembly GCA_964579625.1. GTDB lineage: Bacteria > Bdellovibrionota > Bdellovibrionia > Bdellovibrionales > JAGQZY01 > JANPLN01. The sequence goes on along the minus strand of CAZOGU010000021.1, from coordinate 27,197 downwards.
TTAAAAATAAAAACGATCAAGATTTTTGCCTGGGAGCCACACACGAAGAAGTGGTGAGTGATTTTGTTCGTAAAGATCTTAAAAGCTACCGAGATCTTCCAATCAGTCTCTATCAAATTCAGACCAAGTATCGCGATGAAATTCGTCCGCGCTTTGGTTTAATGCGTGGACGTGAATTTATTATGAAAGACGCTTACACCTTTGACGAAACCAAAGAAAAGGCCCAGGAGAGCTACGAAAAAATGCGCGTGGCTTACCACAATATTTTTAAACGAGCGGGCTTTGATTTTCGCGCGGTCGAAGCAGACACCGGCGCCATTGGAGGTAACCAGTCTCATGAGTTTCAAGTTTTGTCCGAATCGGGAATGGATAAGCTCTTTATTTGCGAAAAGTGTGAATATGCTTCTAACGAGGAAATCACTCCGGTTGCTGGTACAAAATCAACGAGCGGCGAAATAGCAGGAACTCTCGAAAAATTCGCGACACCTGGACTTAAAACCATTGCCGATTTGGCAAAGAGTTTAAAAACCCCGGAAGCGGAACTTGTTAAAACATTTTTTGTGAAATTCACCCATGATAAAAACGTAAAATACTTTGCAGCTCTGATTCCGGGCAACCGCGAAGTCAACATGATCAAGCTTAAAAAAGCCGCTGGTGAAACCGTCGATGCCGAATTGGCCTCCGACGAAGAGGTGCAAAAAATCAGTGGCGCTCGACCAGGCAGTTGTGGCCCTGTGAATTTAAAGATGAATATCCCTGTGGTATTGGATCAAGCTCTTGTCTCTAAGAAAAACATGGTTGTCGGTGCCAATGAAGACGGCTTCCACCTTAAAAACGTCAATCTTGAAAGAGATTTTAAGTCGACCATCATCGCCGACATCGCCCTCGCACAAAACGGTGACATCTGTCCATCGTGCGGTGGAAATCTTAAAGCCGTTCGTGGCAGCGAAGTGGGGCATATTTTTTATCTTGGCAAAAAATACTCCGAGGCCATGAATGTGCAGTTCCTTGATCGCGATGGGCAAAATAAAATTGTCGAGATGGGTTGCTATGGAATCGGCGTCACACGCACCATTCAGGCAGCGATCGAACAAGCTCACGACGCCGACGGAATGATTTGGCCCGCCGCCATTGCGCCATTTTTGGTGCATGTTTGTTTGTTGGACAAGGATGAAAAAATACTATCAGTTCTTCAGCAAATCACGGCCGCTCTCGATGAGGCGAACATCGATTATTTCATCGATGATCGCGAAGAGCGCCCAGGAGTTAAGTTTAAGGACGCCGACCTTTTAGGGTCTCCGATACGACTCACATTGGGTAAAAAAGGCATCGAAGGTGGAAATATCGAGATGACCGATCGAAAAACAAAAACAACGCAAAAAATACCACTCACCGAAGCAGCAACCACCGTGGCGCGAACAGCACGCGCGCTGACGAAGGGCTTATAAATGGCGGATCGAAAAAAAGGCCGTTGGGTTGTGGGTGTGCATGCCTGTGTTGAATGTTTTCGCACCCATCCAGAGGCGATCAAAGAGATTCATTTTCAAGATTTAGCTGCGGCTAAAAGTCCGACATGGCAACCACTCCTGCAAAAAGTCAGAGTCAAGCCCGCGCAAAAAGCGCTTTCTTTTTTTAAAGAGCTTTCAGAGTTTGGCCACCAGAACGTCGCTTTGTTTACAACTCATGAGCCGCAAATTCGTCATTTCGAAAATTCTTCGGCCACTCTTTTTTTAGATGGTGTCGAAGATCCTCACAATCTCGGCGCCATCGTGCGTACAGCGTGGTTGATGGGAACCGAACAAATTTTTATCTCCGAAAAAAACTCCGTAAAAATGACGCCAACAGCGAGCAAGGTGGCCTCGGGTGGTGCAGAGCATGTGCCGGTGAGCGAAGTGCACTTTCTCTCCGAGATGAAGTCGCTTAAGAAAGACGGGTACTGGGTCTACGGTTTTTCGGAGAAAGCGCAAAAGACTTTGTTCGAAGTCGATTTCCCACCAAAAGCAGCCTTTGTCTTTGGCAGCGAGGAAAAAGGCATTCGTCTGCCGATCCTTAACGAGTGTGATGAATTATTGAGCATTCCGCAGATTGAGGCTCAGGCGAGCTACAATGTGTCTGTTTCTGTGGCGATTTCTCTCGCTGAATTGAAAAGACAGCATCTTGCCAACACAAAAAATCAGCAAGCCCCCTAATTCAATTGACTTAAAACCACGTCATCCGTTACAAAATCGACCCTAGAGCTTTTTTTAGAAAGCGAAATTTGTGCTGAATTAGCTCAATTGGTAGAGCAACTGATTTGTAATCAGTAGGTTGGGAGTTCGAGTCTCTTATTCAGCACCATTTTTCTTTTGGAAATTAAGGAACGCAGCAGCAAAATCCTGAAAATTGAAAAGTTTTTTTGGTTTGTTCGGTGTTTCTTGGTTTTTGGAAAAGCTTTGCGGAGGGATACCCAAGTGGCCAAAGGGGACAGACTGTAAATCTGTTGGCTTATGCCTTCGAAGGTTCGAATCCTTCTCTCTCCACCATTTTGTTTTGTAGTTCTCCACCGGAGAATGCTTAAGCGGAGGCCTCTAGACATCTAGCGGCATTTTCTTTCTTTGCGTCTTTCAGTTGCTAAATATCGCATTAAGAAATAAAAATCGGAAGCTTAAGTGAATTTGCGGGAGTAGCTCAATTGGCTAGAGTATCAGCCTTCCAAGCTGAGGGTTGCGGGTTCGAGACCCGTCTCCCGCTCCAATTAGCCGATGTGGCTCAGGGGTAGAGCACGCCCTTGGTAAGGGCGAGATCGTGAGTTCGATTCTCACCATCGGCACCAAGTCAAGGTTCCAGTGGCGGGAGCGAGATGTGAGTTAGGAAATTTGCTTAGTTAGTTTAAACAATAAAATAAACGATCCATTGAGGAGGCGAAAACATGTCAAAAGAGAAATTTAATAGGAACAAACCGCATCTAAACATCGGTACTATCGGTCACGTTGATCATGGTAAAACCAGCTTAACTGCGGCTATCACAAAGGTTCTTGCAGAAACGGGTGGAGCTACTGCAATGGCGTATGATCAGATCGATAAAGCTCCCGAAGAAAAAGAGCGCGGTATTACGATTTCTACGTCTCACGTTGAGTACGAAACAAAAAATCGTCACTACGCTCACGTGGATTGCCCAGGACACGCGGATTATGTGAAAAACATGATCACGGGTGCAGCACAGATGGATGGAGCGATTCTTGTTGTTTCGGCAGCAGATGGTCCAATGCCACAAACTCGCGAACACATTCTTTTGGCTCGCCAAGTGGGTGTTCCTGCGATGGTTGTTTTCCTCAACAAATGCGACATGGTTGACGATGCTGAACTTCTCGAGCTTGTGGAAGTTGAAATTCGCGATCTTTTGAACAAATACGAATTCCCTGGCGACGAAATCCCAATCATCAAAGGTTCTGCTTTAAAAGCTCTTGAAGGCGATAAAGGCGAACTCGGTGCTCTTGCTATCGGAAAATTGATGGAAGCTGTTGATGCTTACATTCCACAACCTCCTCGCGCTTTGGATAAAACATTCCTTATGCCTGTGGAAGATGTGTTCTCGATCTCTGGTCGTGGAACTGTGGTTACTGGTCGCGTCGAGCGCGGTAAAGTAAAAGTGGGCGAAGAGATCGAAATCGTAGGTCTACGTCCAACAGTAAAAACAACTGTAACTGGAATCGAAATGTTCCGTAAACTTCTTGATGAAGGTCTCGCTGGTGACAACTGTGGTTGCTTACTTCGCGGTACTAAGAAAGAAGAAGTTGAGCGCGGACAAGTTCTTGCGGCTCCAGGCACAATTAAGCCACACAAAAAATTCAGATGCGAAGCATACATCCTTACAAAAGAAGAAGGCGGACGTCACACTCCATTCTTCGGAAACTATCGTCCACAGTTCTACTTCAGAACAACAGACGTTACTGGTATCTGCTCTCTTAAACAGGGTGTAGAGATGGTTATGCCTGGTGATCGCGTCGAAATGACAGTGGAGTTGATCTCTCCTGTTGCGATGGAAAAAGAACTTCGCTTCGCGATTCGCGAAGGCGGAAGAACCGTCGGCGCCGGCGTCGTGGTAGAAATCGTAGAATAATAAGTGAAGCAAAAAGCGGGTGATTCCCGCTTTTTTTGTTAATAAAAATTTATGAGTTTGGTTTCATAAGAGGAGCTTAAGAAATTCAGAAGATCGAGGCGCGACCGACCGACCGCGGAGGCGTACCCCCAGGGTACGCCGCACAAGGGAGGGAGTTGAGCAACGAAGAGATTCTGGATTTATTAAGTTCCGTCTGTAGGGTAGTGGCTCAATTGGTAGAGTAATCGACTCCAAATCGATCGGTTGGGGGTTCGAGTCCCTCCTACCCTGCCATTTTACAAAGGTGAGTATGGAAAAGTCGTACAACAAAATTATAACCGTTAGTTTCGTTTGTGCTGCGGTTTTACTTGGATACGTTGCAAGCACTCTCATTAAAGTGCTGAGCGCCTGGGGAACTTTTGCACGAATTTCTAATAATCAGTTGGTCTCCCACGGTGTTCCGGTTGCATTTGGTGTGATTTGTTTTCTTTACATGATTTTGAACCCCAAGATACGAACATGGGGCGGTGAAGTGGCGATAGAAATCAGCAAAATTGTATGGCCTTCTGTAAAAGACACGCGTGCATTGACAATTGTTGTGTGCATGATTGTGTTGTTAGCGGCGCTTATTTTCTGGGTCTTTGATATTATTTCTAGCCAGCTCATCGAATTTATTTTGAACATTCAATTTTGATAGGTGATTTGTGAGTGATAAAAAATGGTACATTGTCAATTGTCAGACGAGCTGTGAGGCGATCGCAAAAACAGCGATTCAAGAGCGTATTACTTCGCAAAACATGCAAGATTTGTTTGGCGAGATCCTCATTCCTGCAGAAAACGTTGTTGAGCTGGTTAAAGGCAAAAAAGCCACCCGAGCTAAAAAGTTTTTCCCGGGATATATTTTTGTCCAGATGGTCATGAACGAAAAAACCTGGCATCTTGTAAAAAATTCTTCAAAAGTGACAGGATTTATCGGTGGGTCGGCTCCTAAGCCCGTTCCCGATGTCGAAGTTCAGCGCGTCAGTCAGCAAATGGCCCAAGGTGCTGAAAAACCAAAGGTTAAAGCCTCTTTCTCTGTTGGCGATGCGGTGATTGTGGTTGATGGCCCATTTAGCAATTTCAACGGCGTGGTTGAGGAAATCAACGAAGAAAAAGCCAAAGTGAAGGTCTCTGTGAGCATCTTTGGACGACCAACTCCCGTAGAACTGGATTTTATCCAGGTCGATAAGAACTAAAAGCCCCTTTTTGGAGCCATTGGGCTTCAAGCTACCGGGTGCGGCGAAGTCAGTTTTTTGTCAATAAAAAACACCAAATTGCTTGCTCGTATCCATTATTTAAATTATATACTGCGATTCTGCATTTTTTAACTTTAAGGTCAAGTCGCAGAACTTGATTTACGGAGATCTAAGGCCATGGCAAAAAAAGTAACCGGAATGGTCAAACTACAAATTCCTGCTGGCAAAGCAAACCCTGCACCTCCTGTTGGTCCGGCACTCGGTCAACATGGTGTGAACATCATGGAGTTCTGTAAGCAATTCAATGCGCGAACTCAAAAAGAAGGCGACACCGTAATCCCTGTTGTGATTACGATTTATCAAGATCGTTCCTTCACATTTATTACAAAAACTCCTCCGACTTCGATTCTGATTAAACAAATGACGAAGTTAAAGAGTGGATCAAAAATGCCACAAAAAGATAAAGTGGCAAAAATTAAAATGGCGGATGTTAAAAAAATTGCCGAATCCAAACTTCCTGATTTGAACTGCCTCACTGTTGAGAGCGCAATCAATCAAGTTGTTGGGACATGCAAAAGCATGGGCGTAGAAGTTATCGACTGAGGTTAAATATGAGCAAAAGAATGAAACAAGCAAAAACACAACTTCAAGTCGGCAAGAAATACACTGTCGACGAAGCTTTTGAGCTTTTAATGAAAACATCGACAGCCAAATTTGATGAGACTGTGGACGTTGCCTTTCAATTGGGTGTTGATCCTAAGCAAGGTGACCAACAAGTTCGCGGCGCGGTTTCTTTGCCAAATGGTTTAGGAAAATCGGTTCGCGTTGTTGTTTTCGCTAAAGGTCCAAAAGAAAAAGAAGCCAAAGATGCTGGTGCTGACTTTGTCGGCGCAGATGATCTCGTTGAAAAAATCAACGGCGGCTGGATGGAATTTGATAAAGCCATCGCCACTCCTGATATGATGGCTACCGTTTCCAAAGTGGCTAAGGTTCTAGGGCCTCGAGGCCTTATGCCAAATCCTAAAGTGGGAACTGTCACAATGAATGTTGGCGAAGCCGTTTCTTCTGAGAAAAAAGGGAAGTTAAGCTTTCGTATTGATAAGGCGGGAATCGTTCACGCCGGAGTTGGAAAAAAATCAATGGGCGCACAAAAGCTCAAAGAAAATTTCATCTCATTGCTTTCAGCAGTATTGAAGGCTAAGCCAGCGACCAGCAAAGGGATTTACCTTCGCAAACTCGCTGTTTCTGCAACCATGGGTCCAGGCATCGCTTTGGATGTGGCTCAGGCGCAGAACATTATTACTGCAGGTTAAGTTTTTTATAGGTTTTTAAAAAGTTTTTAAAGTTACGCGCGGTCGATGAACATAGGTGCCCTCTGGGCTTAATCAAAACGCCTATCGAGACGGTGATAAAGATTCACCTCCAAAGATCGCAGAATGAAAGGAGGTCGAATGTTGACAACTCGCGCCCAAAAGAACGAAGAAATTGCTTCTTTGTCCGCAAAATTGGGCCGTTCTAAAGCAACGTTCGTCGTTGATTACAAAGGGATGAATGTTGAGCAAGTCACATCCTTACGTAAAAAACTAAGCACCATGAAGAGCGAAATGCAAGTTGTGAGAAATACTCTCGCAATTCGCGCTCTCAAGGATCATCCAGCAAGTGAGAAGGCCATCGCCGACGATCTTATTGGAACGAATGCATTTGTTTTTTCGTATGAGGATATTACTGGTTCAGCAAAGGCATTGTCTGAGTTTAGCAAAGATGTTGAACATCTGAAGTTAAAGTCAGGCGTGATGGACGGAGAAAAACTAGATGCGAAAAAAATCACGCAGCTGGCAACTCTTCCATCAAAAGATGTTCTACGAGCTCAGTTACTCAGCTTATTCAATACACCAGCTACAAATATGGTGAGAGTGATGAGCGCTGGTCCACGTGGATTCCTCAATGTAATGAACGCATATAAAGATACTAAAGGTAGTTAATTAATTTAATTTTTTTTAATAGAAATATTATTGGAGGCTAAAATGGCTTTAAGTAAAGAAGAAGTAATCGATTTTTTGTCAAACATGAGCGTTCTTGAGATCTCTGGTCTCGTTAAAGACCTCGAAGAAAAATGGGGCGTTTCTGCAGCAGCTCCTGTAGCAGCAGCAGCAGCCGGCGGTGGAGGAGCAGCAGCTCCAGCCGAAGAAAAAACTGAGTTCGAAGTTGTCCTTAAGGATGGCGGAGCTCAAAAAATTAACGTGATCAAAGAAGTTCGTACTTTGACAGGTTTGGGCTTAAAAGAAGCAAAAGACCTCGTTGAAGGCGCTCCTAAGACTGTTAAAGCAGGCGTAACTAAAGACGAAGCGGCTAAAATGAAAGACCTTTTAGAAAAAGCCGGCGCTAAAGTAGAGATTAAGTAACATCTCTCGTCATATTCCTAAGTTTTTATTGTTCTAGGGGTTTTTTGCCCCTAGAATTTTCTGTTTAACAAATTTTAATAATACGAGTCAGGCGCTGATCACGCTTTTTGACTTTACGATGAAGGGGACGGAATGGCCACCACTCCAATCACTGCTTCGAATATTCGTGTTCGAAAATCTTTTGCAAAAAACAAAGTTGCTATTGAAATTCCTAATTTAATTGAGCTTCAAAAAAAATCTTATGAGAGTTTTCTTTTGAAAGACACAGATCCGGACAAGCGCGAAGGCGATGGGATCAATGGTGTTTTTAAATCAGTCTTTCCAATCAGCGATTTTAACAACACAGCAAGCCTCGAGTTTGTCAGCTACGTTCTAGAGCCGGCAAAATACGATGTCGACGAATGTCGTCAGCGCGGAATGACTTTCGCAGCGCCTATCAAGGTGACATTGCGTTTGATCGTTTTTGATGTTGATGAGAGCTCAGGTGCGCGCAGCATTCGCGATGTGAAGGAGCAAGAGGTTTATCTTGGGGAAATCCCTTTGATGACTCGCAGTGGATCTTTTGTGATCAATGGTACAGAGCGCGTGGTTGTGAGCCAGTTGCACAGATCTCCTGGTATTTTCTTCGATCACGACAACGGTAAAAACAGCACGTCGGGAAAACTTCTCTACTCGGCTCGCGTTATTCCTTACCGCGGTTCATGGCTTGATTTTGAATATGATCAAAAAGACCTTATCTACGTTCGTATTGATCGTCGCCGTAAGTTCCCAGCCACAATACTTCTCAAGGCTCTGGGCTACACGGACGAACAACTTCTCGAATATTTCTATGATTTAGATGATGTTAAATTTACTAAAAAAGGTGAGATTTTCCGCGATTTCGACGTTGAAAAAATGTCTGGTCAAAGAGCTCTTTCCGATATTCTTGATCCTAAATCTGGCGAAGTGCTTGTCAAAGCGGGTCGTCGTATCACTCGCGCCATTGTAAAGCGTGTGAAAGAGTTGGGAATCAAAGAAGTCCAACTTCTCAAAGAAGACCTCGTTGGCAAAGTGGTTGCTAAACCAGTTGTTGACGAAAAAACAGGCGAGATTCTCGCCGATGTGAACGCCGAATTGACGATGGACATGGTCGAAAAAATCGTCCTCGCCGGCGTAAAGCAGATGAAGCTGATCTTTTTTGATGGTATCGCCGTTGGACCATTCCTTCGCAACACACTTCTTGTTGATAAAGTGAGCAACCTCGAAGAGGCAAAGCTTGAAATTTACAAGCGTCTTCGCCCGGGTGAGCCACCGACAATCGAAGCGGCGGAAGGATTCTTCCAAAGATTATTCTTTGATCCAGAGACCTACGATCTTTCTGAGGTCGGTCGTCTTAAGATCAATCACAGATTTAATATACCATTTGAAGAGTGCCCGGTTTCTCACCGCACGTTGACCAACAAAGACATCATGGAAGTGGTTCGCACTCTCATGGATCTTAAAAACGGTAAGGGTGTTGTGGATGACATCGATCACTTAGGGAACCGTCGTGTTCGCTCGGTGGGTGAACTTTTAGAAAACCAATACCGCATCGGTCTCGTTCGTATGGAACGCGCCATTCGCGAAAGAATGAGTCTCCAAGACGTCGAAACCATGATGCCGCATGATTTGATCAATGCAAAACCAGTGAACGCTGTGGTTAAAGAATTCTTTGGTTCCTCTCAGCTTTCTCAGTTTATGGATCAAACAAATCCACTCTCAGAAATTACGCACAAACGCCGCCTTTCGGCCCTCGGACCTGGTGGTTTGACTCGCGATCGCGCAGGGTTTGAAGTTCGTGACGTACATCCGACGCATTATGGTCGTATTTGCCCAATTGAAACGCCAGAAGGACCAAACATCGGTTTGATTGCGTCTTTGGCCACTTACGCTCGCATTAACAATTACGGTTTTATCGAAACGCCTTATCTTAAAGTAGATAATAAAAACGTCGGTCAAGATGTTGTGTATTTATCCGCTCTCGAAGAGGCGGGACATCACATTGCTCCAGCAACTCGCGATGGTGGAAAGGTTCTTGAAAAAGAAAACACCACAATCCGTATCGATGGGGAATACATCAACGTGGCAGCCGACAAGGTTTCCTTGATGGATGTATCGCCAAGTCAGTTGGTTTCGATCGCTGCGTCTTTGATTCCGTTCCTCGAGCATGATGATGCGAACCGCGCACTCATGGGATCGAACATGCAAAGACAGGCCGTTCCACTTCTTCGCTCGCGCGCTCCACTTGTGGGAACGGGTGTTGAGAAGCTTGTGGCGCAAGATTCGGGAACAAGTGTTGTTGCAACAAACGACGGGATCGTCGAAGTTGTGGACGCGTCTCGAATCGTGGTTCGTCGTTTTGCAAAAGGCGGAGAACTTGGTGCGAACGTCGACATTTACAACCTAACAAAATATCAAAGAACAAACCAGAACACCTGCTTTAACCAAAAGCCGATTGTAAAATCGGGCGATGCGATCAGAAAAGGCGACATTATTGCCGATGGTCCATCTACAGAGTTTGGTGAGTTAGCTCTTGGTCAAAACATCCTCGTCGCGTTTACGCCGTGGATGGGTTACAACTTCGAAGATTCGATTCTTATTTCTGAACGACTTCTTCGCGAAGACACCTACACTTCGATTCACATCGAAGAGTTCGAGTGCGTCGCTCGCGATACGAAGCTCGGTAAAGAAGAGATCACGCGCGATATCGCCAACGTCGGTGAAGAAGCCCTCAAAGACCTGGATACCAGCGGTATTATTCGCATCGGTGCGGAAGTTCGCCCTGGTCACATTCTTGTTGGTAAGGTGACTCCGAAAGGCGAAACTCAACTTTCTCCCGAGGAAAAACTTTTACGCGCGATTTTCGGTGAAAAAGCCGGCGACGTGAAAGACACCTCACTTCGTGTTCCAAGCGGAGTTTTTGGAACAGTGATCGATGCTCAGGTTTACAGCCGCGAAGGTTCTGATAAAGATGAGCGTTTGCAGATCATTCTTCAGGAAAAACGCAAAAAAATCGAAAAAGATTTCCAAGTCGAGCAGAACGTTATTAAAAACAACACTCTCGAAGAGCTTAAAAAGATGCTCATTGGCAAAAAAACCACTGGCGCTCTTTTAAACGAAGATGGAACGCAAAAACTTCTCGAAAAAGCTCAATTGATTACTTCGGAAGATCTCGAAACGATTCCATTTGAACTTCTTTCTTACATTCCTCTCGAATCAGAACTTGAGTTCCAGATTTCGAAAGTGATCGACCGTGCTCGTAACCAGCTCGAAGCCGTTAAATTTGTTTTTGACGAAAAAATTGATCGCCTCAAAAAAGGTGATGAGCTTCCTCCAGGCGTGATCAAGATGGTGAAAGTTTATGTCGCCATTAAAAGACGCTTGCAGGTTGGTGATAAGTTTGCCGGTCGTCACGGAAACAAAGGGGTTGTGTCCAAAATTCTTCCAGTTGAAAGTATGCCTTATTTGGCAGACGGCCGACCGGTGGATATGGTTCTCAATCCACTTGGGGTTCCTTCTCGTATGAACATCGGACAAATTCTTGAAGTTCATTTGGGTTGGGCCGCACGCAATTTAGGTCTTCAACTGCAAGACCACATCGAAAACTACAAAGCAGATGCTGCAAAAGCGGCTCTGAAGAGTGCTTTCGAAAATGATGAAGATATCAATAAGAAGATCGAAAAGGCCGATGATGAATCCGTGAAGCGCATGATTAAATCCATGGTGGACGGAATTCACTTGGCGACTCCGGTGTTCGATGGAGCCCAAGAGAAAGATGTAAAACGTCTTCTCGAAAAAGCCCAGGTGCCAACAACAGGTCAAATGACATTGTTTGATGGCCGTACGGGCGAAATGTTCGAAAATCCAGTGACTGTGGGAATCATGTATATGCTGAAGCTTCACCATTTGGTGGAAGAAAAGATTCACGCACGTTCTATTGGACCTTACTCTCTTGTTTCTCAACAACCACTCGGCGGTAAAGCGCAGTTTGGTGGTCAGAGATTGGGAGAGATGGAAGTTTGGGCGATCGAAGCTTACGGAGCCGCATATTCTCTGCAAGAGTTCCTGACTGTGAAGTCGGATGACGTTGCGGGAAGAACGCGCATGTATGAAAGTATCGTAAAAGGTGAAAACGTCCTCGAACCAGGGCTTCCAGAGTCCTTTAACGTTCTCGTTAAAGAACTTCAGAGCTTAGGCTTGAATGTGGAATTGGTAGAATCGGGCTTATTGTCTGATTCTGACAATGAATCAGGCACTGTCGATGATGAATTCTTAGAGCAATAAGGAGCTGACCTTGAAAGATTTATTAAACTTTTTTGACAAACCGAAAGATCCACTGTCGTTTGACGCTGTTCGGATTTCCCTGGCCTCGCCAGAGATGATTCGTTCTTGGTCTCACGGTGAAGTAAAAAAACCAGAGACCATCAACTATCGGACGTTTAAACCAGAACGCGATGGTTTGTTTTGTGCCAAGATTTTTGGTCCGATCAAGGATTACGAATGTCTTTGCGGCAAATACAAGCGCATGAAGTATCGCGGCGTTGTCTGCGAAAAGTGCGGTGTGGAAGTCACGCAAAGCAAAGTGCGTCGTGAGCGCATGGGTCACATTGAGCTGGCTTCACCAGTGGCTCATATTTGGTTCCTTCGTTCTCTTCCAAGTCGTATTGCCAACATGCTCGATCTTTCTTTAAAAGAACTTGAAAAGGTTCTTTATTGCGAAGCTTACATTGTGATCGATCCGATGGAGACAAAACTTACTGAAGGTCAGGTTCTTCCAGAAGAAGCGTATCAAAACGCTCTTGATGAATTTGGTCCAAATTTTAAGAGTGGCATGGGTGGCGAAGCCATTCGTGAAATCTTACGCAAAGTGGATCCAGAATATCTTTCAAGAAAACTTCGCTTGGATCTTAAAGAAGCCAAGTCGGACGCTTCGATTAAAAAATTAGTAAAACGTTTAAAAGTTGTAGAAGCCTTTAAGGATTCTACAAATAAGCCAGAGTGGATGATGCTCGAAGCACTTCCGGTGATTCCACCAGATCTTCGTCCTCTCGTTCCTCTTGATGGCGGTCGTTTTGCGACGTCTGATCTCAACGATCTTTATCGTCGAGTCATTAACAGAAACAATCGTCTCAAGCGCCTTCAGGAATTAAACGCTCCAGATATTATTATTCGTAACGAAAAGCGCATGCTTCAAGAAGCGGTTGATGCTCTTCTTGATAACGGTCGTCGTGGAAAGACCTTCACCGGTCCTAATAAACGCCCACTTCGTTCTTTGAGCGATATGCTCAAAGGGAAACAAGGTCGCTTCCGTCAGAATCTTCTTGGAAAGCGTGTGGATTACTCCGGTCGTTCCGTGATCGTTGTGGGTCCGACATTAAAATTGCACCAGTGCGGTCTTCCAAAAAAGATGGCTCTCGAGCTTTTTAAACCATTTATTTATAACAAACTCGAAGAAAAAGGCTTCACAGCCACAATCAAGCAAGCCAAAAAAACGGTGGAAATGGAAACCGTTGAAGTTTGGGATATCCTTGCCGATGTGGTGAAAGAGCATCCTGTTCTTCTCAATCGTGCGCCAACTCTTCACAGACTTGGGATTCAAGCATTTGAGCCTGTTCTTCACGAAGGAAAAGCGATTCAGTTGCATCCTCTCGTATGTACAGCGTTCAACGCGGATTTCGATGGAGATCAGATGGCGGTTCACGTTCCGTTGTCTGTCGAAGCGCAAGTGGAAGCTCGCGTTTTAATGATGTCGACGAACAACATTCTCAGCCCAGCGAATGGCAAACCAATTATTAACCCAACTCAAGATATCGTTCTTGGACTTTACTGGATGACCCGTATCCGTCCTGGAGCCAAAGGTTCTGGTCGCGCGTTCTCCGACGTGGAAGAGGTTTTCCTCGCCTATGATTCGGGAGCAATTGATCTGCAAGCGGCTTGTAAAGTTCGTATGGCCGGCAAGATTCGCGAAACCAGCGTTGGTCGCGCGATCTTAAGTGCTTACGTTCCTAAAGAAGTTCCTTTTGAAAATTGCAACACTGTGATGACTAAAAAAGAACTCGCAAAACTGATCGACACTTGTTTCCGTTTAGCTGGAGCAAAAGCGACAGCCATCATGGCGGACAAAGTGATGAACTTAGGATTTGAATTCTCCACAAAAGCGGGAATTTCGATCTGTTTGGATGATATGAAAATTCCAGACAGCAAAGTTCAGATGATTCAAGACGCCGAAAACCAAGTGAAAGAGATTCAAGGTCAGTACGATGAAGGCTTGATCACTGACGGTGAAAGATACAACAAAGTTGTGGATATTTGGGCTCAATCTGCGGATAAACTTGCAAAACAGATGTTAACAGGTCTGGAAAAACAAGAATTCCAGGTTGGTAACGAAAAAGTCATCAGCAACTCCTTCAACTCAATTTTCATCATGGCAGACTCTGGAGCACGGGGTTCTGCGGCTCAGCTGAGACAGCTTGCCGGAATGCGCGGTCTGATGGCGAAACCATCAGGTGAAATTATCGAGACACCGATCACGGCAAACTTCCGTGAAGGTCTGTCTGTTCTTCAATACTTTATTTCGACTCACGGAGCTCGTAAAGGTTTGGCCGATACAGCTCTTAAAACAGCAAACTCTGGATACTTAACACGCCGACTTGTCGATGTGGCTCAAGACGTGATCGTGGTTGAACATGATTGCGGAGCTAAAGACGGTTTGACTGTGGAAACAGTTGTCGAGGGTGGAGAAGTGATTCTTCCTGTGGGCGATCGCGTCCTTGGACGTATCACTCTCGAAGACGTGATCGATCCAAACTCCAACCAGGTTCTTGTTCAAGCGGGTGAAGAGATCACCGAGAACGACGTTGAAAGAATCGATCGTTTGGGCGTGGACAAAGTTGTCATCCGCTCGGCGCTCACTTGTAACACTCGTCGCGGAATTTGCGTGAAGTGTTATGGTCGTGATTTGGCTCGTGGAAATCTTGTGAACCTCGGAGAGACGGTCGGAATTATTGCCGCTCAGTCTATTGGGGAGCCAGGAACACAGTTAACGATGAGAACCTTCCACTTGGGTGGTACAGCATCTCGTTCTGTGGAAAAATCAATTCACACCACTCGTCACGAAGGAACAATTAAATTTAAGAGCATCGTGTGCGTAGAAAATCGCGATAAAAAATTAACGGTGATGAATCGTAACGGTGTGATTGCAATTATCGACGACAACGGTCGTGAGCGTGAAACATTCACGATCACTTACGGAACGATTTTGAACTACAAAGAGGGACAACGGGTCGAAAAAGCAAAGACACTTGCTGAATGGGATCCGTATTCCAATCCAATTCTTTCGGATGCAAATGGTTTTGTAAAATACGAAGACATCGAAGAAGGTGTGACAGTGACAGAACAGGTCGATCCAGTGACTGGGTTCTCGACAAAAGTGATCACTGAGAGCAAGGGTGGCGCAAAACGTCCAACGGTTTCTATCGTTGATGATAAAGGTCAGTTGAAGAAATTCACCGGCCGCGATGCGGAAGTCCGTTATGTGATTCCGGTCGGCGCTCAACTTCTCGTAACGGATGGGCAAGAAATCCATGCGGGCGATGTTGTTGCCAAGATTCACAGAGAAACAAGTAAAACAAAAGATATCACCGGGGGTCTTCCTCGTGTGGCCGAGCTTTTCGAAGCTCGTAAACCGAAAGAAGCTGCGATTATTTCCGAAGTTGATGGATATGTGACTTTTGGAAAAGACGTTAAAGGAAAACAACGTGTGATCGTGACTCCAGATATTGGTGAGCAAAGTGAATATCTGATTCCAAAAGGAAAGCACGTGGCTGTTCGCGAAGGTGAATATGTCAAAGCGGGTGAACCTTTAATGGATGGACCAACCAATCCTCACGATATTCTAAAAGTTCTTGGCGAAAAAGTCCTTGCGGCTTACCTCGTCAACGAAGTTCAAGAAGTGTATCGTCTGCAAGGGGTTGTGATTAACGATAAGCACATCGAAGTGATCGTTCGTCAGATGATGAGAAAAGTATTAGTTCTTCAATCGGGAGACACGCAATTCTTAGCGGGCGAACAAGTTGAAAGATATGCTTTTGATCTTGAGAACGACAAAGTCCTTAAAGAAGGTGGAAAAGCCGCTGTGGCAGAACCGCTTCTTTTAGGTATCACGAAAGTTTCTTTGAGCACAGATAGCTGGATTTCAGCAGCTTCGTTCCAAGAAACAACAAAAGTTCTTACTGAGGCAGCGATTAATTCTAAAACGGATCAATTGCGCGGCCTTAAAGAGAACATCATCATGGGTCGATTGATCCCAGCAGGAACAGGCCTATCTGCCTATAAACGTTGGAAAGTCGTCGTAGATGAGCCCGCACAGGCATCTACGACCCCAGGATTAGTAGCGAGAACCGTACAAACCACGCCAGCTCACTGATTGTGAGCTTGACGGAATAATAATTAGCGGCTAAATTTGCCGCCTTTAGTAAAATGAGGAATTGATGCCAACAATTAACCAGTTAGTTCGTAAAGAGAGACGCGATAAAAAGTACCGTAGTAAATCTCCGGCCTTAACAAGCTGTCCACAAAGACGTGGAGTTTGCACGCGCGTTTACACAACAACACCTAAGAAGCCGAACTCAGCACTCCGTAAAGTGGCTAAAGTTCGTCTTTCCAACGGCTATGAAGTGATTTCATACATCCCAGGAATCGGTCACAACTTGCAAGAGCACAGTGTGGTTTTGATTCGCGGTGGTCGTGTGAAGGATCTTCCGGGCTGTCGTTATCACATTGTTCGTGGTGTTTTGGATACACAAGGTGTGCAAAACAGGATTCGTGGTCGCTCGAAATATGGGACAAAACGTCCAAAGAAAACCTCTTAATTTTGAATCGGAGAAGATAGATGTCACGCAGAAAGGGCATATACAAAAGAGAAGTTGTCGCAGATCCCATTTACAACGATACGCTTGTATCTAAGTTTGTAAATCGAGTGATGTTGTCTGGCAAAAAAAGCACGGCTTT
Source organism: uncultured Pseudobdellovibrionaceae bacterium (assembly GCA_964579625.1). Classification (GTDB taxonomy): domain Bacteria; phylum Bdellovibrionota; class Bdellovibrionia; order Bdellovibrionales; family JAGQZY01; genus JANPLN01. Next base: position 10,455 of record CAZOGU010000021.1, on the reverse strand, counting down.
AGGCCTTGTTTACTCAGCACTTGAAGAGCTTAAAGGAAAAGTGGCGAACGAAGAGCCATTATCTGTATTTAAAAAAGCTGTTGAAAACTGCAAACCACAACTCGAAGTTCGCTCACGCCGTGTGGGTGGAGCGACATACCAAGTTCCAGTGGATGTTCGTCCGTCTCGTCGTATCGCTCTAGCGATCACGTGGATTGTGACTTACGCTCGCGAACGCGGTGAAAAAGATATGTCTCTTCGTTTGGCTGCAGAACTGATGGACGCTTTTAACAATCGTGGCAACGCGATTAAGAAAAAAGAAGACGTACACAGAATGGCAGAAGCCAACAGAGCATTCTCGCACTACAACTGGTAATTCATTAAAAGTTAGAGATTCATGAGTGTATCCGACCCGAAGAAAGTTGAAGACTTAGTTTACACTCGTAACATCGGCATCATGGCGCACATTGATGCCGGGCGGGCGGAACGGGC